>NZ_JBFTMO010000015.1:0-131300 GCF_056396985.1 Rhizobium sp. 05N430
ACGACGTCATATGGCGTCATTGCCGCATGAGAGCGGCATGAATTGAGACCCTGCGCCGAGGCGCGGGGCAGAAACGCGTTGGTACTCCGCCCGGAAAATCAAAATGGGCGGATGAGCAGCTAATGCGGCGAGTTTTTCAACGATATCGGACATTTGTAGACACAGCAGAGATCACTATTAGCTAGACTTAAGTGATCACGAATGGAACGTTGCGCTTGTACTTTAACCGGCGCATAACACCCCATCGAGGCCAACCTTTCACGGGAGGCTCCGACTGGAAGTGACCCCGCTTCCGACCCAACGTGAAAGGACGCACCATGTTTGGCTACGTCCGAACGCGCCATCGAAAGCAGCAAAGCCGATCATCTCGCGCAGCAAATCGGCATCAGCGCTCTTCTCAACGAGTGAGCGCAGGTTCATCATGTCATCGGTCATCGATAGTGTCCCTAAGGGTGGTCATAAGCAACCCGACCCTACCGGAAATCACCGATGGCTATGAAATCCAGCTACACCACTCCTTGGGACACGATCCCATCGTCGGAATTTCGCGAGACCAACTCCCTGCTAGTTCCCGGCGCAACTCCTCCTCTTCGACCCTATGATCGAAACCATCAGGCCAGCTCGGAAAGATCATGCAGATCAATCAAGCGCACAATTCCAAGAAAATCATTTTCTTTTGATTGGTATGGACGCAAATAATTTTTAAGCGGAAAAAGATTAGTTGACCCATGTAGGAAAATAATCTATTGATGTGTTCATCGATCTTTTGCTTGCCGAACTTTGTCTACTGCGCGATTGGCACCGCGTTCTAAGCGAACTTCCTCTCAAAAATAGTCGTTATCACCGTCCGCGAAGCGTTGCTTTAGCGGTCCCTACTCTATGCTTTGAAAGGGTTCATCATGACCACAGGCACAGTAAAATGGTTCAATTCCACCAAGGGCTTCGGCTTCATTCAGCCTGACAACGGCGGCGCTGACGCTTTTGTCCACATCTCTGCCGTCGAACGCGCCGGAATGCGCGAACTCGTCGAAGGCCAGAAAATCGGCTTCGAGCTCGAGCGTGACAACAAGTCCGGCAAAATGTCGGCCTGCAATCTGCAGAACGCATAATTCGGTAGCTGCTGTCCCTTTGACCACGGATGTACTGGCATTGCCGGAGGCACGTTATCAATTCAAGGCCAGGCGTTCTGCCTGGCCTTTTTCTTTTTCGCCCGTCCATCGGGCACGTGATCGGAACCATGTGACAGAGAGATTTAGCAAATCCCGCCAGCAGGCGGAAATCGCCTTTGGCAACGTCCAGACGCAATTTCTTGCGAAGCACAAGGCCGTGGAAGAAGTTCAGTCCACTGATAAGGCCCGTGATGCGAAGACATTGAGGCTTCGCGAAGCGCGCTTGGCGAAGGAAATGGACGATCGCGCCGCGCGCGACCTCCGGTGTTCTAGCGAAGCGCGCCAGATCTAAATGATCAACGGGCAACAACCTTATGAGGATGAAATTTGAAGAAGCCTAAAACCACTGACCTTGTTGACCGGCGCACCGCAGCAGCGGATGCTAGAAAAGACCTTGTCAACGCCTACCGTGCCGCACAGGTCGCAGATATGCCCGCCAGGGTCGCCAAACGGGAAGAACGAGCAGCGATTGCTTCTGCCCGGGAAATGCGCCGTCTCCAACGTGAGCGCTTGAAGGTGGAAGAACGTCACCGGCTCGCAACCGAGGAAGTAGACCGGCAGACTGCGGCGGATGCGGCTGCACTTGCTGATGCCGACCGCATAGCGAAGGTCGTCAATGACGAAGCGGAGCGAAAGGCCGAACGCGATCGGCGCTACGCCAATCGGAAGGCAAGACGAGCGTAATTTCGCCGCCATCGATCGATTGGCCCTTCGCCTTGCTCATCTCGATGGCGAGGTGAGACCACTACCACCATAGGAGCATCCATGGTACCGGATAAAAATGAGCTCCAGGCGATCAACACGTCCTGGCAGATCGCGATCCAGGAAATTTTGCGGATGGTCATCCGTGACATGTATCACTCTGGCGGCGAGGCAGCGTTCAAAACACATATCAAACGGATCGAGGAGGCAGCGGTGGATAGCATCCACTCTGACCTCAGGCTGCGCGGCACTGATGAATGGACGGAAGTCTTGGTCAAGGAACGGGCAAGTAACTTCGTCACGACCCTGCTGACGTCGTTCACCTATGATCGCGCCTGAGAAAGCCTATCTGCCGATGGAGCGTGTGGGCCGAATGCTTCACGCCGCCAGCAGCTGGTCACCTTTCAATGTCCCCAGGGTGATTAAACGCGCATACTTAAGTTCGTCAGCTTAAAAAAATGAAATGCGCCTTGCTTAAATAAAGTACGGGCTTTCGCGCCATTGCCGTCCGAGCCGGTGATTGTGCTTTCACTATTAGAGCGTCTGAGCTTGGAGAGCGCGCGTTAGATCGCTTGGATGGTATCACAATGCTGCTGCCGCGAAAGGAGCTGCTTCCTCTAAACGAAGGCACCGATCCCCCGCCTCTCAGTTCATGACAGTCAGCAAATAGATGGGCCAGGGTTTCGGTCTCCATCATGAGCGAAGGGTGGGCGAGGCTCGAAATCAGCCAAGCCAATACGATCGTTCTCGTGCCGCCTGGCCTATGCCGAGACGATTGCTTTTACTTCTATGGTCACGTCCATCGACCGGAACGCGTCCGCCGCGCCCGCGAAGCTCCCTGAAACCGGAACGGCCTGGGCGATGTCGCGGCTCACGGCGACCGGGATCAGGTTGGCGCTGCCCATACTGCGGTTCGTCGGATCGAATGTGATCCAGCCAGCGCCTGGAAGGAAGACCTCTGCCCAGGCGTGCGTCGATCCACAGTCCGTGGAACCGGTGAGGGAGCTGTCCGGATCGAACAGATAGCCTGAGACGATCCGGGCGCCAAAGCCCAGGGTGCGGACAGTTTCCACGAATAACACGGCAAGGTCCCTGCAGGAGCCCCAACGCCGATCAAGGGTGATCAGCGGCGCTTGCGTGCCTTCCTCTTCCCGGCTCTGGTAGGCAATGGCCGATGCGATACCCAGACTGATATCCTTGAGGAGCGACAGTGTATCCGTAGGCCTGCCGGCGACGAAGCCGCGCGCCCATGTCGCGAGGCGGTGCTCGGCATCGTCATAGCGCTGAACGGTTAGCGCTCCAAGGTCTGTCCAATCGCTCTCTGGGTAGAGGAAGGGATAGTTGATCGCCGAAGCCGCGATGTCGAACACGGGCCACGCCGGTGCCTTCAAATCCACGGTCGCCGAGCTGTTCACAACAAGGCTGTCGCTGGGCGTCTGAAATGTCGCTAAAGCGATTATATTGCCGAATACGTCTTGCGACCAGCTTAGCTCAGCCTCGGGGGAAGTGGAAATTTCATGGCTCAGCAGCCTGAGCTCGCGGCCCTCGCGCGGCCTGAGCATAAGGGGGTGCGTCGACAACGATACGGTCTGTCGAAAATTGTAGGTAGTACGGTGACGAATACCAAGCATCGGCATGAAGAGCGAACCCCTGAAAGTTGACGGCAAAACCCCCGCCCTTGACCTGGGGCAACAGCTTGTCTTCTGCACGCCGCGCCAGTTCAATCAACGCATCAGCCCGGCTGCACGAAGCGCATCGTTGATCACCTTGCCAACACCTTGTTCGTCGCGACCTGCGGCATCGCGAGCCGGGCCGGGTTTTGCATAGGCCATTGCCTTGGCGATCACAGCTTCAATGCCTGAGGGCGCGGCTGTGAACTCCGGGCCACGCTGATATGCGTCTTCGGCGATGGCGACATCAGCATCATCGGCAAGACCCCAAGACCTGGCAATACGTGCGGTCGACGAAACACCTGCCTCCAGCATAAACGGCCCGGAATTTCCCAGTGGAGCTTCAGCCGCAAATGACAAAGGAACACCATGAGCCATGCCCGTGATGAGATTGACCTCGATGACCTGCCTGCCGCGTTCATCGAGCCAGACCTTACGACTATGGCCATTGATCGTTTCGATCACATCAGGTGTGCCGGAGACGTGGTGCACGCCGGCCCACTGTTGGACGATCTGCTCTGCGTTGACGGGCTTCACCGTCTGGTCATGTGTTCCGTGCCACACAGAGATACGTGGGTAGTCCCCCAGCTTGATTGCCGCGGTCGTCAAGGCCAATTGCAACTGGCTGACGCTCGGGGCTTTATGGCCTCGCATCCGCTCGAATGCCTGCCCCACACCTGAAGCGATCCCATAAGGGAGCCCGCCGATGATCGCGCCGGCCGCAAACAATTCGGGATAGGCTGCCAGCATGACGTTCGCCATTGCGCCTCCGGCCGACAGTCCGGTGATGGAGACCTTGTCAGGATCCATTCCGTGCGACACAACGACGTGGCCGATCATCTCACGGATTGACAGAGCCTCGCCCGCATCGCGCCGAATATCGCCCGGCTCAAACCAGTTGAAACACAGGTTGGCGTTGTTCGCCCGCTGCTGCTCGGGAAACAGGACCGCAAACCCTTTTTCTTCCGCCAGCTTTGACCAGCCGGAACCGTGGTCATAGGTCGCCGCATTCTGCGTGCATCCGTGCAGGACGACAACGAGCGGCGTTTTGGGAGCAAGGATGGTCGGCAGATAAAGCCAGCATCTGAGCAAGCCGGGGTTCGAACCGAAGTTCTTCAGCTCGGTCAGCTGGCGAGAATTCTTTTGCTGGATCACGTCCGTCTCCTCTGTCCATCATAGGACACTCGTTCGTATATGGGCGCGAATGCTGCGCCGCACAATTTTTTCTGCAAAGGTATCCTGTGGGCAGATCTCAATGAGTTTCCTCGGCGACCCGTGCGATACCGGCTGCCTCACGAAAGGAGATCAACCGCCGACTACTTTCGTCCCACAGGACTAGCTTTACGCATCTGAGGCTTTGCCCCAGCGTGATCCTGCCGATTTCGCCGAGTTCCGGGTGGTTCTGTACGACCTCCGGCAGGCGATAGTAGGGGACCTTGCTTGAGAGATGGTGCACGTGGTGGATGCCGATGTTGCCAGTCAGCCAGCGCAGAGGTTGCGGCAGATCATAGTACGAAGCACCGTGCAGGGCGGCTTTTGGAAACTGCCATTCCGGCTCTTTCGACCAGTGTGTCTCCTCGAATTGATGCTGCACGTAGAATAGCCAGACGCCAATCGAACCGGCAAAAAGGACAATCGGTAGGTGGACGATTAGAAAGGAGACAGGGCCGATCACCCAGATCAGGAGCGCGGCAATCGCGACAACTGCGACATTGGTGGCCATCGTCGACACCCATGGCAGCATGCCATTGCGCATCATGCCCATCGGCAGGCGCTGCTGAAACAGGAAGAGCCAAGCCGGGCCTATGCCAAACATCACCAGTGGATGCCGGTAGAGACGATAGCCGACCCGTCCCCACCGAGACCGTTCATAATATTCCGTCACAGTAAGAGTGGTGATGTCTCCGACGCCCCGCTCATCGAGATTGCCGGCTGACGCGTGATGCGCAGCGTGCGCCCTGCGCCAGTAATCATACGGGGTCAGGGTAAGGACGCCTAAAACACGGCCTGTCCAGTCATCGAAGTGCCGCCGGGCGAAAAAGGAGCCGTGGCCGCAATCGTGCTGGATCATGAATAGCCGTAGCAGAAATCCCGCTGCAGGCATGATCAGGACCAAACCCCACCAGAAGCCGTAATGGACCGCCAACCAGGTCAGCGTCCAGAAGGCGGCGAACGGGATGGCTGTGACCACCAGCTCAAATACGCTCCGGCCCGCATGCGGCGTGCGATATTTTGCAAGGATTTTAAGCCACGCCTTTTCATCCCTGCTCTCAGGAGCGGTGTACATTGGCTTCGTGTTCATTGTGGCTGGCCAGCTCTCTGCAGGGCGGCCGTGCGATAAAAGTGTTCCGCGTGCTGAGAGAGGTTCTCGGCCTCGATCCGGTCACCGGTCTGGGCGGCCTCTCGCGCCAGAAGCATATACTGCTCGTATCGCCT
Source organism: Rhizobium sp. 05N430 (assembly GCF_056396985.1). Classification (NCBI taxonomy): domain Bacteria; kingdom Pseudomonadati; phylum Pseudomonadota; class Alphaproteobacteria; order Hyphomicrobiales; family Rhizobiaceae; genus Rhizobium; species Rhizobium sp. 05N430. The sequence goes on from NZ_JBFTMO010000015.1 coordinate 5,978, forward strand.
CATCAGGCTCTGCGAATTGGTTGTTGCGGTGGCATCCATGCTGGCGCGTGCCGGTCGGCTGGCCGACGAAGGGGAATTTTGGCTTGGTGATTTCAAAAAAATAATTCAAGCCGTTACAAGGCTTGCTCCATAAACGTAATGATTTCGGGAAACTTCGACCGCTAAGTGCGGGCTACTTTGTCATCGGCATCGCCGCCTCGGCGCGGCATCGCAGTTCGCTCACCATGTATCGCGTTAATGCGGCCGTTTGATGTTGTCTAGGTGTCTAGCCGCGCGCGGCACGCTTCCAGTTTCGTGAGGCGGCTCGACTAAACAGATCGAGACACAAGGCCTAAACTTTCGGTTTCTGAAAGCGTCTCGGTTCAAAGCCCGCCTTGGAAGTCACTATCGCGCAGTCGAAATTGGCGGATTGATACCTACGGCGAAGGTCTCACGCGTCCCAGACTGACTGATTTGGCATCGAGCATGGATATCCTACCAAAATTCCCGCGCCAGTGAACAAATTTTATACCCAGACATTGGTCAGTGAGTGATTGCTGGCGGGCCTGTTATCCTCGCCGCCTGCGTTACTATCGCGTTCGGGATCGGCCCGACTCGCCGGATAGCCGAAGACAACGCCGCATCGGCTTGCCGCCCTCCGATCGACACCTCTGCAGACAGGAGCCCGTTTTCACACATACGATTGTCGTCCCATCCCGGATGATCGGCGATTGGATATAGACATAGCCCTTCCAATGGCACGCCTGCTTTCATCGCCAAGCGCGCCTGTGAAGAAACATAGCTGTACCACGCAGCGCGTCGTTCACCCTCGATGCCCGTTTCTGCGATTATCAAAGGCCTACCATAGCGGGCATAGGTCTCGATCAGGATATTGCTAAACGGCTTATAAAGAGGATGACCGATGTCAATCGGCGGACCGCCATGGATCCACTGATTATTGAAGTAGTAATTAACGCCGATGACATCGAGATAGCGCTCCTGGCCGCCGATCTGCGGCCAGAGGCGGCCTGAGATCAGGTCCCACCCCTGAAATTGTGATTGCCGATGACTTTCGGCAACGCCCCGTTCCCATGGGCGAGATGGGTCAGTGATGACGTTTATCACCGGATCGCAATGGACGAAACGCGCTCGGCCGTCTGCGGCAAGGATCGCTTCCATGGCAGCGATCGCAGCGCGTGCCAGTTGCACCTTCAGCTCGAACCCACGCCCGCTAGCAAAGGGATTGAGGTACCCGGCGTCGCCACCCCCCCATGAGAAGAAAGAAATCTCGTTGACGGGACAATAAAACGGAACTGTGTCGCATTCTTCCCGAACAATTTTGGCACATTCGCCCGCAAAGCGTGCGAAACGGTCAGCGAAGCCCGGTGACCAGATGTCCAGATCGTCGGGCCAGCCATAATGGAGCAGGTCCCAGATCACCTGCGTACCGGTCGTTTGCGCCGCTTGCAACATGGGCCTAATGCTTGACCAGTCGTAGTGACCGGCCCGGTCGATCAGGTGCCAGCGAAAGCCGTCGCGCACCGTACGAATGCCGAACTCCGCCAGTTGACGATAATCCTGGGCGGCATGGCGGTCGTGGCCGATCGCGGCAAGCATGTCGAGCCGGCGGCCGACCTTCTCGTCCTTATGGGGACGAAGCCGGTGGCTCGAGCATTCGAATCCGCCCTGCAGGAAGGATTGAAAAAGGCCGGTTGGCCCCGACGGCACCCTTTCTGCTAGCACGTCGGAAAACAGTTTTCTCCAGTGGGGGACCACAGCTTCCGTGGCATAGCGCTCCTTGACGCTATCCCGCAGTGCAGCGCCGAGCGACCGCCGCAGTGCAGGGTCATCGATCAGCCGGGCGATGTTTTTCGCCACGGCCTCAGGGTCGCTGTAAGAAACAAAAAGACCGGAAATCTCGTCTTCGATCTGCTGCAGCGCGCCGTTGTCGGGCGTTGCGATGACTGGAAGAGAGGCGGCCCCGGCCTCGGCGATCACATGCGGCATACCTTCGCCGCGAGAAAGCCAGACGAAGATGTCGAAGGCAGACAGTAGCTCGGGAACATCCTTCCGGTCGCCGAGAAACTGCAATTTCGCTGCCAGTCCACGCTGCTGAGCCAGCGCCTTAAGGCGGTCAGCATACTCCGGCATGAAGGCGTCCGGGCCGCCGACGATCACAAAGCGGGCCCGGCTGTCGCGCAGGCCGACAAGGGCGGCAGCCTCGATAAAATCCTCGACATTCTTCTTGGGGTCGAGCCGGCCGACCCAGCCGATCAGCATCTGGTTGTCGGTTATCCCAAGCGCCCGCCGGGTCGCCCCACGGAACGACGGGTCGAAACTCGCCAGATCGACCATGGACGGGATCTCGAGCGCATGATGCTCACGCCCCGGCATATGCGATGCCGCGGCGTCGCGAATCGAACGGCAGACGCCGATATATCGGTTCGTCAGGTGTTTTGGTCCGGCCAAGGCCTCCGAGACGAGCCCGCCATGCTCGACAAGCGGGGGGCGCAGGTGCAGCCGTTCCAGGGCCGGATAGATATCGGCGACGTTCTGGCATGACACCACGATATCGTAGCAAGGGATCTTGGCAGCCAGATAGTCGACGGTAGCTTCGAACGACAGTTTGTAGGGTGTCGTATCGACATCGACGCCAAGCGCGGCCAGTTGTTCATGCGTCTGCTCCGGCATGCCCGGCTTGCGGAAGCAGGTGACCACGTCGATGCGAAAGCGCCGCGGGTCGAGATTTCCGGCCAGCAGCCGCACCTCAGTTTCCTCGCCGCCGACCACCAACCAGGCAAATACGAACAGGATGCGGATCGGCGCGGTTTCCTCTGTCATTCGCCTACCTGGAAGACGACCTGCAGGAAATCCGGCCGGTTTTCGATGAGGTCGGTTAAAAAGGCCGGCGCGTCGGTCATCGGAATGACATGGGTGATCATGTGCTCGCGGATCGCGCTACCCTCACGTCGGATAAGATCGACAGTTGCCAGCGCAAGCCGTCGGCGGTTCCACAGCGGTGCTAGTCCACGAGGCACGCGGTTGATCTGGGCACAGCGTATGGTGAGGCCATTGTGGTGAAACTCCTCCCCAAGTCGGAGCGCCTCGGCGCCGCGTTGGTAGAAGGCGAGGTCGATCACCGTGCCCTGCGGTCGCAGGGCCTTTAGCGCGGTATGCAGGCTCGCGGACTGCGCCCGGGTCTGGAATACCAAGTCGGCGCCCCGGCCCATCGCACCGTCATGCCAACGCGCCTTGGCATGCTGCCAGGCCTGATCCTCCGTCATAGCCATCAGTCCCATCGCCTCCGCCTTGCCGCGGCGGAACTCGGAAGGGTCCGTCACGAGCACGTCCGAGGCACCGAGCGCGCGGGCAAACAGCGCCGTTATCAGCCCCACCGTACCGCCGCCGATGACGATGACCGGGCGATCCTTCACGCTGGCGCCGAGGAAGGGCACTTGGCCTCCGAAAGCCTCAGCGTCGGCATGCAATATGCCGTTGGCGCAGATTGGACCCATCTGCGCGACAAGCACGCCGAGCAGTGGATCTATGTCCTTCGGCATCGGCACCAGAAGGTCATTGAACGGGTTGGCGGTGTGCCCGGACTTGTGGGCATAGGTCGTGGCAACCACATCCCCGTCTGAGAAGCCGTGTGCGCGCGATTCCGCTACGCGCGCAACTTCCATATAGCCGAGAAACGGCACCGGGAAGTGAAGGTCCGCCTCGTTCTCGATGAAAGCGCCGCGCTCCCCATCGAAACGCGATCGAAAATAGGGATTGGTGTTTTTGAGAAAGGTCAGTTCGGTCCCTGCTGAGAGGCCGGTGTAGAGAGTGTCGAGGCGAACCTCGCCATTCGCTGGCGGCCCTTCATCATATTCGAAGAAATACGGGCGGCCCGGTGCCTCGACGCCAAGCGAGCAGATTGTCCTGTGCCCCGGCGCCAGTTCGAGCGGCGGCGGTTCTGGGCGTCGCTGGAACTGCAGGGGAGCCGGGTTCGGTCTTTGCGTGCTCGGCGGATGGAGCCTGACGACCTGACCTGATTTTGCCGAGGACACCACGGCAAGTGCAAGCCGATGCGTCGTTAGCGCTTCCGCATAGGGACAACGTATTCGGTTTTCGCCGCCGCGCACTGCGTCGATGAAATCTCGGTCCTCGCGCCACACCGGGTCGCCATCGGCCCCGCGCACCGGACGTCCTCGGCCGACATCCACCATGATCTCACGGTCGGTCAACTCGATCGCCAACTGGTTTGCGAAGATGTGCAGACCAACGCGATGGTTCCATCCGAGCAGGCAGGTGGAGGCAATGTTTGCAACGACACCGGTTTCGAACGTTAGGTTGGCAGTCGTCACCGTTGGCACGTCGAGATCTGGAAAGTCGGTCCGGTCGAGATGCCCGGCACGCCCGTAAACTTCGGTGACTTCGCCCACCAGAAATCGCGCAAGATCGAGAAGATGGGTCGTCTGCTCCACCATCTGTCCGCCCGACTTATCTTCCTTCCACCACCATTTCGGCGGCGGAGTGGAATCCAGCCAGTAGCCGGACAAAAGTTGCGCCGGATTGTCCTTCAACAAGCCGCGCGCTTCGTCGACGATGTCCAGATAGCGCCAATGATAGCCGACGCCGGTAATCAGACCCCGAGCGCTCACCGCCGCCGAAATCTCCTCCGCGATTGCCAAATCGAGCGCCACCGGTTTTTCGACGAAGAACGGAATTCCCCGCTCGACGAGCGCGCGTTCCGGTTCGCCATGGGCAAAGGGCGGGACGCAGACATACACGGCGTCCGGACTGACCGCGTCGAGCATCTCCTTATGATGGGAGAAGGCTTTGGCGCCAAAACGCATCGCGGCCGCATCTGCCCGGCCAAGATCGGGATCCGCAAAGCCGACCAGTTCGACGTCGTCAAAGCCGGCGATGATGTCGAGGTGTCGTTGTGCGATCCCGCCGACGCCGATAAAGGCCAGACGTGTCTTTTGCATTGAGAGATCCTTTTGCGTTGGGCCTGATTTTCCTGCAAAGCGGCCGTAAATCGCGCCGGTTTCTGCCGCCATCCGATCGGCAGAAAAGAGCTGTCGGAAGCGTTCTCCCGCGGCGGCGCCGACGCCAGCCAGCCGAATCGGATCGGCAAGCGCCAAAATGATTGTATCGGCTAGCGACTGGACATCGCCTGGCACTGCAAAAAACGGGTGTTCTTCGCCGAGCGCTTCCAGGGTACCGCCAATACGCGTCGCGACCACAGGCGTACCAAGCGACATCGCTTCCAGCACGACGAGCGGCAGCCCTTCGAACAGTGACGGCAGGACGAAGAGATCGCTGCCTGCAACGAGCTCAGCGACATCTGCACGCTGGCCCAGAAAACGGATATGGGCGGCTACGCCGAGACTTTGGGCAAGCGCCTTGAGGGTCTCCTGTTCCTCGCCCGATCCTGCCAGCAGAAGCATGGTGGAGGGATGCCGCCTCAAGACTTGCGGCAAGGCGCGCAGCAATGTCGCATGATCCTTTTGCGCGGTCAGTCGTGCTACGGTCAGCAGAACAGGCGCATTGTCGGATGCGAGGTTTTGTGTCCGTTCCATCGCTGCTGCGATTGGCTCACGCGCATAGATGCCATTGCGGATCACCGTCAGTCGGTCCGTTGCGATGTGTGCCTCGTAACTGGCTAGCGAAGCGTCGGAGACGACGATGTGATGGGAGATGTTCCGCGACGCAAGGCGATAGTCCTCTTGTTGCCGATGGTTGGTCAGAAGATAGGGCAGGTGTTCGGTGCGGATGACCGGAATGCCCTTTGCCACGCCGACTGCGCTGAGATTAAGTCCTTCCCAGCCTATTCCAGCATGAACATGAAGGAGATCGCTACCGGCCTGAGAGAGCCAGTCTGCGAAATCCTCTTCATCGCGGGCAAGCCGTATCCTAACGCCGAAACGCGCGGCGCGGGGCAGTAGACCATTGCGATCCTCCCCGATCAGCGCAATCGTCACATCCCACTCGTGAGCGCAGCCGCGCGCAAGCGCGAGCATGTGCTCGCCCATTCCCGACGGGTCGAGACTATCCGTCGCCAGAACGATATGTGCTTTTTTAGTCAAGCTGCGAATCCGCCATGACGCTATGTCCCAGCCGCTTCTGTAAGCGCCGGTGCGTCGCAAGGGCCTGTCCAACAACCTGGTCCATGTTGTAGTATTTATAGGTGCCAAGCCTGCCCACGAACGTGACGTCGCTCTGCACCCGCGCAAGGGCTTCGTACTGCCGGTAAAGTGCCTGGTTCTCAAATCTGGGGATCGGATAGTAGGGGTCGCCTTCGGCGCATGCGAACTCGTAGCTGATGCTCGTTTTGGGATGAACCTGACCGGTCAGATGCTTGTATTCGGTAATGCGTGTGTAAGGCACGTCTTCAGAAGGATAGTTGACTACGCCGACGGGCAAAAGTCGTCGTGCGTCATGCGTTTCGTGCCGAAATTCGAGGCTGCGATAGGGCAGGTGCCCGAAGCAGAAATCGTAGTATTCGTCGATCGGACCGGTAAAGATCGTGTGTTTCGCCAAGGCGTCGTTACGCAAGTCGGCGTAGTCCGTATCGAGCAAGACCGTGATGTTCTGGTGGTCAAGCATGCGCTCGAACATCCGCGTATATCCGTCGCGCGGCATCGCTTGAAACATGTCAAGGAAGTAACGGTCGTCGTCGCTGGTGCGGGTCGAAATCCGTGCCGTGACGGAACGGTCGAGTTCGGAAGGGTCAAGACCCCATTGCTTGCGCGTATAGCCCTCGAAGAAGGTCCTGTATAGCTCGCCGCCAACCTGCGACACAACGACGTCTCGCGATGTGCGGATCGGCTCGCAGGGTTCGGCGCGGCTTGCCAGAAACTGCGCAGCCTCTGTCTCGTTCGAGAGGTTGAGGCCGAACAGCCCGTTCAGCGTCGTGCGGTTGATGGGAATGGGCAGCCTCAGATCGCCAACCTGCGCCAGCACTCTATGCTCATAGCCCCGCCAGGCGGTGAACCGGGAAAGATAGGCGAACACGTCCTCGCTATTGGTATGGAAAATATGCGGCCCGTATTTGTGCACGAGTATGCCCGCCTCATCGCGATGATCATAGGCATTTCCGGCGATATGCGGCCGCCGATCGCAGACAAGGACCGAACGGCCGTCGCTGGCGAGACGTTCGGCCATCACCGATCCGGCAAAGCCGGCGCCAACTACCAGGTAGTCGTAGCCCCGACGAACCGAACTGCGGTGAAACGCGAACGATGCGTCTCTCGAAACGGCAGGCGGGTTTCTGTCAGCAACCGCCTGCTCGACGAAATGTGACATCGAGCGAAAGGTGGCATCCCAGGACGAACTGGCAAGTGTGACATCCGCTGCCTTCCTCCATGCGTCACCTGAACGCGAAAGCGTCAGCGCGGCGTCGCAGGCTCGCGCAAACGCGACAGCGCCATCGGCTAGGAAAACGCCCTCGACATCGCCGTAGCTGCGTTCTACGTCTGTAATGCGGGTGCTCACCACCGGCCGTCCAGCCGCAAGATATTCGGGTGTCTTGGTGGGACTAATGAAGCGGGTTGCCTCGTTCAGCGCAAAAGGCATTATGGCCGCCTGCCAACCGGATAGGTAGGCCGGGAGATCCTTATAGGATTTCTGCCCGAGATAATAAATGTTCGCTGCCTTTGGCAGATCTTCGGGCGAAATCTTGACTACCGGACCGATGAAAACGAACGAGTGATCCGGCCGGGCATTTGCCGTCTCGCGGATCAGATCGAGGTCGAGCCGCTCGTCGATCACGCCATAATAGCCGAGCCGGGGATGCGGGATCGCGGCCTGATCTGCCGGGTCCCCCTGTACCTCGCGGGCTCTGCGGAAATGATGCGCGTCGACGCTGGACGGGAAGGCATGGATGTTGTCGTGCCGGTGCTTCTTCGCCTCGTAGAGACTGGCGCCGCCAGTGAAGACGGCATCAGCGCGCGCGATCAGCGCATCTTCCGTTTCCTTCAACCGGGGCGGCGCGAACTTGAAATTGGCCAGTTCGTCCATGCAATCGTAGATCACTGCTTCGGCATCCACATGTCCAGCGAAGCTGAACATCATAGGCGTGTAAAACCAAAGGACCGGGCGGCGTCCGCCGCCTAGCGCAATCAACTCGTCAAGAAGTTCACCGAGCGCCTTTTCCTGCTCAGCCTCGCTCCACCAATGCGGTATCCGCGGCCGGACAGCCTTGACGTTGGTATCCACGAAAGGGTGGATTTCCAGATAGGCGAGATGGTGGTCGGTCGGGATGAATTCTTCGAAGAAGAAGACCTCCCGTTCGCGAGAAAATCTCTGCATCAGATGCTGCGGTCTCTGCAGCACGAAATCCCATCGAAGATGCGAAAAACAAACGAGGGGAGGGTTACGGGAAGCGCAGGGTTCAGGCGTCTGCAATGTGGAATTCAACACGTCCATCAAACACCTCGTTACTTCATAACCCCAACTTCGGTTCCTTGCGAAAGTTCCGTCGGGCGAAATGGGCGTCAGTTTTCGGTGCCTGTGATCAACTGCCTGAGTTTGCGTGCGCTATGCGGCCAGGTCCAGCGAGCGAGCACAACGACGCGAGGACGCAACGTGTCTGCACATCCAAGCAAGTCGAGAATACCCTCGTGAAAGTCCATCGCGGACGCCGTGCGACCAGTTTCCGGGGTCAGGTACTGGAGCCCGCAGCAGAGCTCGCTGTTGGCCAGAACCGGAATGCCTGCCAGCATGTATTCCGTCAGGATTGCCGGCGCTCCGTCGTCTATACCACAGACAACGCCGATCCGTGCCCGGTTCATCAGGCGATTGACCTCGTCGAAGGGAACTCCGGGCGGTCCGACGAACTCGACGTCGATGCCCAGCCGTTGTGCGTGGTTGCGCAATTCCGGGACGAGTTCGCCATAGCCGGATACGCACAATGCGCGCAGCGACCTTGGAAGCCGCGCGAGCGCGTCGAACAGGATATCGTGTCGTTTGTAGTGCTGCGCGGCTGCCACGTAGATTATGTCGTGCGTCTTCGGGATGTTTAATGGGCGGAATGTCACATCGGAGGCGAATTCAGGACCGACCGGCATAACCTCCGTTCGCATTGCTGGATGACGGGCCTTCACCACGTCCGACTGCCATTCGGCGCCGGTCAACACGAGATCGAAATGACGGCTCACCTCCGAGGGCACCCGAAGCGCCGGTGCATCGATAGAATTGTAGATCTTGAAGCTGTCTTGGCAGGCAAGAATGATGTCTTCGCAGACACCAAGGCCCCACACGCAGAGAATGTCCGGTGGCCCAAATGCCGCAATATGCCCGAGCATATCGTTCGATGCGAAAGGGGCTTCCGGTCCGTTCATGCGAAACGCACGGCGCGTAAGAAATCGACTACCTGTCGTCCAGTCTGGAGGCGGCGCATTGCCACGCCAGTGCGTCCAGATTTCACAGCAATCTACAAGACCGTCCTTGAGTGCGGCCAACGGTAACCGTTCGAGATATCCTCCATCGACCGTCACGGCTCCAAGGTCCGAAACCGGCTTGGGGAAGCAGCCTCTCGACCCACTCAGCCATTGGTGGCGATATGCGTTTACGGACGGAATGTCGTCATCACCCAACGCTCCGTCCTGATAGTCGCTAATGATGACGATACGGCGCAGCTTCATAAACATACCTAATTGATGTCGACACGGTAGTCTGTGAGGCGGCACTACCACTTAACTTCCAGAGAAGGATCCAGTTCCGAGACGTCGCTGCTGCGGACGTGTGTGACACTAAAGAGCTGATCGAATTCGTTGTGATCGAATTTTTCTTCAAAAGCTCGAGCTCCACTGACAACGCAAGCTTTCCGTAAATGGGCGGATAAGGCGCGATGGCGGAACCCGCGAGCGTCGCAGTAGTTCATACGAAACAGAAGAATCCGATGAGGATCGTCTTGGTCACCATCTCGATCGTCGTGCTCATGATGGCCGTCATTGCCGCAACCTGCTGCCATCCCCGTTACGAAGCTTCCTATCCGAAGCCGTACGACATCACGGAAAATAGATCGAGTGATCTGACCTGCGGTGCCGCAGAGCCTGCTTATAGCGTTTAACCGAAGACTTGCATGTTCCAAACGGTCTCGGACCTCAAGACGCTGCCCGATGTCGTGTTCGGCGAAACATTTGTCTGGCTTCGACGTTGTATTAATCCAGTGAGCACACAGGGTGAGCCGTGATCGAAGCCAAGCCGTCAGACATTCATGGGGACAAGCCGGCCGCGGCCTCCACACAAGGGATGGTCGATCACAAGGAGCTCGCTGCATTCGCGTTTCAGCGAACGCGGATGCCTATTGTGGTCGCGGATGCCCGTCAGCCCGACTACCCACTTGTTCTTGCAAACGAAGCTTTCCTTCACCTCACCGGCTATGACGCGCAAGATCTCGTGGGACGGAACTGTCGGCTTCTGCAGGGAGAGAACACATCGAGAGAGTCTGTCGCCCAGATACGGGCCATCATCGGCGCTGAGCGCGAGGGCACAGTCGAAATCCTCAACTATAGGAAGGACGGAAGTGCCTTTTGGAACCAGCTTCATCTCAGCCCCATCAGGGACGACGACGGTCGTCTTGCCTATTATTTTGCGTCCCAGATCGACGTCACCGAATATCGGAAGGTCCAGACGCTCGAAGAGGCTGAGCACCGTTTGCTGCTGGAGGTGGACCACAGAACGAAGAACGTGCTGGCCATCGTCGATAGCATCGTGCGCCTGACACGATCCGACAACGCCGCTGCCTATGCCGCGTCCGTTCAGCAGCGGGTTCAGGCGCTTGCCAGAACCCACATGCTGCTCGCCGAGAATGGCTGGCAGGAGGCCTCGCTCCACGACATCATATCGCTGCAGATCAGTGCCTACGGGGCTAAAGCTGTCGAGATCAGCGGTCCGTCGGTCATGATCCCCGCGCCTTCGGTTCAGCCACTCGGACTGGCAATTCATGAGCTTGCCGCAAACGCTGCGGTGCATGGAGCGCTCTCGCATCCTGAGGGAAGCCTGACTGTCACCTGGCGACAGGCGGACAACGGGCTGACGATTGAGTGGCGCGAGCAGGGCATCAAGAACGGCGCTACGCCCCGGAAGGGCTTCGGCACTGTTTTGCTTGGCGCCGTGCTGGAGAAGCAACTTGGTGGCAAAATAAGTCGGGAGTGGCGCGACCAAGACCTTCACGTCAGGGTCGAGCTGCCGTCGCTGAACCGTGTCGGCGCCAGTCTCAGATCCAAACCTTGACACCTGCTGTCGGGACCGACGAAGAGCGAGCTGTTGCAGACGGAGGCGCAGTCTGGTCGGCGGAAAGGTTTGCGAACGCTTTCCCTCCACGGAATCACTTCGTCGATCCGACTCTGCCAGCCATTACGATGGAAGCGAGTGTGGACGTCAGGTAGGCATCTCAGCCGATAACCGTCAGCATCATTCTCACTTTCTGGGCAAGATCATCAATCGCAAAGGGTTTTGTGATCATCTCCATACCAGGGCCGAGAAATTCAGCTCTGGCGGCGGCGGCTGCGGCGTAGCCGGTGATGAATAGAACTTTCAGACCGGGACGGGCGGCGACGGCGATTTCCGCGATTTGGCGCCCGTTCAATCCCGGAAGGCCAACGTCCGAAACCAGCAAATCGATACGTTCAGACCCTTCGATCACGGGCAGGGCTTGGTTGCCGTCAACTGTTTCAATCACGCGGTACCCGAGCTCCTTGAGTACGTCGACGACGAGCATGCGAACGGAGTCATCATCCTCGATAACAAGGACGGTTTCCCCGTCGCCGCGCGGCAGGGAAATTGCGGGTTTCTGTTGGGTGGGCGCCCCTGCTTCGGTTGCCGTTCCTCCCGGAAGGTACAGCTTGATCGTCGTGCCGATGCCGATTTCGCTATAAATGCGGGCATGGCCCCCCGATTGCTGCGCAAAGCCATAAATCATCGACAAACCGAGACCCGTACCCTGTCCGATCGGCTTTGTCGTGAAAAAGGGATCAAATGCCTTATCAATCGTCGCTTGCGACATGCCCGTGCCGGTGTCACTCACGGCGATCACGACGTAATTCCCGGGTTCCAAGGTCTCGCCGTGGGCGAGGTCGGCCTTGGTGAAACCAACATTTGCAGTCTCAATGGTCAACTGACCACCATCCGGCATCGCATCGCGGGCATTGATGACCAGATTGAGGATAGCGCTCTCGAGCTGGTTGGCATCGGTGATCGCGTTCCAGGTCTCGGGTGCCGGAATAATCTGCAGTTTTACCTGCTCCCCAAGGGTCCGACGAAACAACTCCTCCATGGAAACAACGAGTTTCGTTACGTCGACAGGTTGCCGATCAAGGGACTGGCGGCGGGAAAAGGCAAGTAGGCGATGAGTGAGTGATGCAGCGCGATGCGCGGACGATGTCGCTGCATCGATAAACTTGTCGAGATCATCGGTTTTTTTGGCAGCAATCCGTCTCTTGATGATGGATAGAGCGCCGATCACCCCCGTGAGCATGTTATTGAAATCGTGCGCGATACCACCAGTGAGCTGACCAACAGCTTCCATTTTTTGAGCTTGCCGCAATTGGGCTTCCGTTTCCTCAAGGACCGCTTTCTGTTGCTTGTCGAGCGTGACATCGCGACCATATGCGTAGATGCGGTCGTCTTCGCGGGAGGTCATCCAAGAAATCACCCGAGGCGAACCATCGTGATGGGTGAGTCGCACTTCAAGCGCTGTATGGGTGTTCTCTGAGGCCCTCTTTAGGTCGGGCTGCGTCTGGTCACGGTCCTCCGCCCAGACGAAGTCGAGTACTCTTTTGCCGATGACCTCACCCGGTATGTGACCGAGAATGTCACGCCAGGACGGGCTGACATCCCTGAACACCCCATTCGTATCGATTACGACGAGAAGGTCTCGCGAGTTTTTCCAGACGCGGTCCCGCTCACGAATGCTGTCACGCGCTATCTCGGCAAGCTTCTCGTTGGCATGCCGCAGACTTTCCTGCGTTTTCCTGGCATCGGTTATATCAAAGATGACGCCGACGTAGCGCCGGCCGCTGGTCTCGATGTTCTCCACATATTCGCCGCGGCGTGCGAGCCAGCGCTCTTCTCCGTCGTCGGCGCGCGCGACCCGAAACTCGATGTTATGTTCGCTCTGAAGACTATTGGGATCGCTGAGATCAATAATAGGTTTGTCGCCGGGATAAATGAGGTCGTTGAGGGTCTTGACCGGTAATATTTTTGTCGGATGTAGGCCGAACAGTCGACAGAACTGTTCCGAGACGCGGATCGTGCCGTAGCCGACGATATATTCGAAAGTACCGATGCCGCCTGCAGACTGGGCGATGCGAAGTTGCTCGTCGCTGCGCTTCTGTTCGGTGATGTCGACAAGAGTGCCGACGAACTTTACCGGCTCGTCGTCTGCGTTGCGGATCGCCCGTCCGCTGGCACGGACCCAGCGATAACCACCATCGTTGCGCAGCAGCCTATATTCCTTGGAAAAGACCTCCGAGCCGGCCAGAATCCCCGCAACAGCAATTTTCACCCGCTTCAGGTCGTCGGGATGGATGGAGGCGAAGAACCGGTCGGTCGCGACGCCTTCGGCCAGCGCGACTGGGTCTTGGTCGGTTATGGAGGCAAAACGCGCGTCTGCCACAAGGCGCTTTTCGGCAATATCCCATTCCCAGCTGCAAGTCGCGCCAGCTGCTTCCAGAACCAACTGCAGACGTCGTTGTGCCGCGTCCATCTGCGAACGTTCACGGTCGATCACCGGGTTATCGGCACTATTTGTCATGAAGTTCGCCAATGCTAATTCGGGTTTGTGCTACTCGGTATCCGTCATTACACGGTCGATAAAATCGCCAATGAGCTGCTTCAGCTTCTCCATGGACGGCAAGTCCATGATCATCGCGATGTAGCCGCGGATATCACGTTCCCGGACAGAAAAGTTAATGTACAGGAATAGCACGAAACTTCCTTCGCCGCTTCGGTTGTAAACCTCGAAGAGCAGGCTGCTGTCGCCGCGCAGCACATCTGGGAGCGACATTTTCAAGCTATGCTGCAGCATGTTCGCCATGGAGCCGAGACAGCCGTTGAGTATGACGTTGCCGGTCTCGGCGAGCGCCTCGTCTTCCATCTCGAGAAGCTCTGCCTCTTCCATTTCATCACCAACAATGGCGCGCACGAGCGACAGGCCGTTGCTTTGCGGGAAGATCAGCAGCGCCCGGCCAGAGAACGGGCCCTCGAACTGCTGCTGCACGGCTATGAGAGCTTCGCTCTCCCGTTGGCCGATCAGGGACGCGGCGGATTTCCTGGTAACGATCTCGACCGATGGCACCGAAAGGATGACTTCTTTTTCGACCATCTTGCGCAGGCTTGCGGCCGCGCGGCTGACGCCGATATTCACGAGTTCGGTCAGCGCGTCGCGCTCGAGTTCGTTGAGGTCGATCGTATCGTCCGTCATGTGCCGGCTTTCTTGAGCCGAAGAGCGGCCCCTGCAATAAAAGGGCTGAGCGCGTCCTGTGTTACCGGCTTGGCGACGAATGTGGCGTTAAGGGCACGCACGCGAGCGACAATTTCGTCCTGGACGTTCGCGGTAATCACCGCGATCGGCATGTGAGGGTGGGCGGACCGCAGCTCCGATGCCAGCTCAAGGCCATCTTTATCCGGCATATTGAAATCCAGTATCGCCACGTCGATATGCTGGGAGCCCACGAGCGTCAAGGCATCCGCAGCACTGCCGGCTTCGACACGCGTCCAATCGGGCTGCAAGGCGGCAATCGCCTTGCCCGCGACAATGCGAGCCAGTTTGCTATCATCCACGACCAGGACTGTAACAGTCATTTCATTCCCCGACATATCATTGCGAACCTATGCATACTTATGACCTGTAACACGTATGTTTGTGCAGGAGCATTCGCTCGTTGGATAGCCTATCACTGGCCGGATTGCCTGCAACAAGCGTAAATTTCTCGTAGCACACTATCTGATATCAAGGATGATACAGGGGGGCTCATAAGAGTTGGCCGGAAAACCATCAATGCTTGCAAAAGGGAAGTGTGGATCGTTGTCGCGGCGCTCAGGTCTATATGTAGGTCGGGATGGCGATCCATGTAGTCCACCAGTGTCTCGACTTCCTCGACGCCACATTGACCTTCCAATCGAATTGCCTTGTCATCGACGCTTATAGTCATTGTATCAGCTCCTCCAGATCGAGCACGAGCAGGACCCTGCCGTCGCCGAGTAGGGTGGTACCAGCTATCCCCGTCACTCCCTGAAGGAAACCGGATAGCGGCCGCGTCAGGGTTTCGGCCCGTTCTGCAATTGCATCGACCACCACGCCGATTTGGTCTTCCCCGGCCCGAACCACGAGAACCTTCAGGTCCGCGGACGCTGCGCCGGTCTGCGGGATCTGAAGCAGGTCGGCGAGATAAAGCAAGGGGATGGTGCGATCTCGCAGGATGAATGCGCGGCCGGCCCTGATCGGCTGAACGGCCCGCAGCGGTAGTCTCTGGGTCTCAACTATGTCGGAAATGGGGATGCCGTAACGTTCGCCTCCCACTTCGACGACCATCAGTTGGGTCATCGAGAAGCTGATCGGGAGCCTGAGCGTAAAGGATGTTCCCGATCCAAGCGCAGTTTGCATGTCAAGTGTACCGCCGAGCCGGTGGATGGAACGTTGCACAACGTCGAGGCCGACGCCGCGGCCCGAAAGGTCGGATACTGCCGACGCGGTCGAGAAACCTGGCGCGAAGACAAGCTGCAGCGCATCCCTGTCGGGCAGGGAGGCCGCCCTGGTTGCGGTCAACAGGCCCCTGTCCACGGCGGTCTTGCGGATGCGCTCCGGGTCCATACCCCGGCCATCGTCGGTCACTTCGATTTCGACCTGGTCGCCGCGCTGGCGTGCGCGCAGGAGGATGCGCCCTCTCGCCGACTTCGACGATTGCAAGCGTTCGCCGTCGTGTTCGATACCGTGGTCAAGCCCGTTTCGAATGAGGTGGAGCAGCGGTTCGAACAGGTTTTCGACGATTTCCCGGTCGGCTTCGACGGTTTCGCCTTCGATCACCAGATCGAGTGCTTTGCCGAGCTTCGTGGATGTCTCGCGGACCAGCCGCGGAAAACGGCGGAACGTCTGCTCCAGGGGGATCATCCTGGCCTGGGTGACGGCGCTGTAAAGCGAGGCCACAAGCCGTTCGATCTCCTCGTGGCTGGAGCCGATGCGTCTAGCAAGCGCGCCTTCACCATGGTTTTGCGCCTCCTCGGCGAGTGGCACGAGGCCGTTCTTGGCAGTGACCAGCTCGCCGGCAATCTCGATGAGCCTGTCGATTCGCGCCGAATCCACCCGCATAGTCGCCTGGCGATCAGTGAGGCGTTGCGGCGATCTATCAATTGCGGCGGATGTCCGTTGATCGCCCGGCCGGGGCAGTTCTACCAGCTTCACCTGATCGGGGATCAGGCGGAACTCTGGTTCCAGCTTCGACAGCGGCCCACCGCAAACGGCCTCGATCACCAGGCTACAGCGGAAGGGATCGTAGTTTTTCGGCGACGGAGGCGGCTCTGTAAGCGAGAGTGACAGATGTTGAAGGTCCGGCAGGCGCGAGATGGTCGCCAGAGGATCGTCGCCGTTGAAAAAGCATTCAGGGTGCGGTTCGTAGCGAATGGCGATCACGGTGCCTGGGGTGCCAGAGGACGGTAGGCGTTCGGCAAGTGCGAGCGCCCATTCCGGTATTGTCGTCGAGGAACGGATTGCCTCAACGGTTTCGCGCGCGGTCATCTCGCCTTTCAAAAGACCGAAAAGCCGGGAGGCTTGTTTGTCCTGGGCGTCGGACAGATGGCCGGTTTCAACGATCGCGTCGATGCTGTCTTCCACCCATTCGACCACCGACAGAAGTGGATCGACAAGGGTCGCATCCACCGCGATCATGCCGGCGCGCGCGTGGGACAGGAGGTTTTCGGCGTGATGCAGCACGTCCTTCATCGGGCCGAGGTCGAAAAGGCCCACGGAACCCTTGAGCGTATGGATTGCCCGGAAAGCGCTTTCCAGATGTTCTCGATTGCCGGCGTCGGCCTCCAGCGCCATCAGGTCGTCTGAGGCCTGCTGGACGAGCTCGCGCGCCTCGATGGCGAACTGTTCGATCAATTCATCCATCTATATATCTCTCGTCTCGCGATAAACGATGGCATCGGGAAAGCGCACCGTGTCGAAGGACTTCGACATTCTCGACATAGACTCCGTATGGCCAAGGCAAACATAGCCGCGGGGATTCAACATTTCGCGAATGTTTCGTGCTGCGGTCTCGCGGGCCGCTTCGTCAAAATAGATGAGCAGGTTGCGGCAGAATATCACGTCAAAATGACCGAGCGCGGCAAGGCTCTGGCGATCGATGATATTGCCCTTCGCAAAGGTGACGGACTCCCTCAGATCGCCGATCAGCCGGCGCTGCTGATCCCGCTCTGGTTCGAAATAGCGGTCGAGAAGATCCGGGGACAGCTTTGAGAGCGCCCGCTGGCCGAAATAGCCATCGACCGCGCGGCGCAGGATCTCTGTATCTATATCTGACCCGACGATCTCGATATTATAGGCATCCACGAGCGGCCAGTTTTCGAGCAGCCAGATCGCGATGGAATACGGTTCCTCGCCGCTGGAGCAGGGCATGGACCAGATGCGGATCCGGTCGCCCGGACCCTTTGCGCGGATGAGGTCGGGAAGGATCGAATTGCTCAGGCACGAAAGCTGGTGCAATTCGCGATAGAAATACGTCTCGTTAATTGTGAAGCTGTTGATCAGCAGTTCGGATTCACCGAAATCGCTGCGCAGTATCGAAATGTAGTCCCTGACGGATCGCGCCCGCCGCTGGCGCAACAGGTCCGTAATGCGGCGCTCGATATAATAGCGCTTCGTCTCACCAAACACCATGCCGCTGCGCTTGTAGATGAGGGCGCAGATTTCCTCGAGGTCAGCCGCAGACAGAGGCTCCAGCCCGTATTCTTTCGAGGTGATCGGTGGCATGGCCATCAGCAGACCTGATCCATCAGATGTTGCCCGATCTGGTCGAGCCGCTTCACCTCGCTCGCTCCGCCGCGCTGCACCAGCTCGCCCGGCATTCCCCAGACGACGGCGGTCTCTTCGGCCTCGGCAATCGTATAACCGCCGGCTGATCTGAGATCGGCCATAGCCGCCGCGCCGTCATTGCCCATGCCGGTCATAAGGACGCCGATCAAGGATCTTGCCGGAACATGCTTCATGGCCGAGCGCACCATGCGATCGACGCTCGGATGCCAACGGAACTCGGGATTGTTCGGTGCCGCCATGGCGACCAGATTTCCGGCGCGGGAAGAGATGAGGATATCGGCGTCACCCCTGGCGATGTAGATATTGCCCGGATCCAGACGTATCGGCCGGGTGACTTCTGTGACGGTCATCGCACATATCCTGTCGAGACGCTTGGCAAGGGCTCCGGTGAAGGAGGCGGGCATGTGCTGCGCGACCACGACCGGCCATTTAAAGTCGGACGGCAGACGGGTAAGCACCGCGTCCAGCGCCGGCGGGCCACCTGTCGACGTGCCGACCAGCACCAGCCCGTGGGCCGCCGCGTCTTGGGTCACGGGACTAGAGGTGGTGTCGCGAAGCTTGGACGAGGATACCGGTGCAGACGGCACGGACCGGGCGAAACGGACGCGCTCTGCGAGCCGGCGGCTGCGCCGGATGCGCACCGAAGCGGCGATGCGGACCTTTTCGACCAGGCGAGGCGCCAGTTCCTCGATGCCAAGGGAAATGGCGCCGCTCGGTTTTGCGATGAAATCGACAGCACCGATCTCGAGTGCCGCCAAAGTCTCTTCCGCTCCTTCTTCGGTGAGAGAGGAGACCATCACCACCGGGCAGGGGTGCTCTAGCATGATGCGGTCGAGACATTCCAGGCCGTTCATCCGTGGCATGTGGATGTCGAGCGTTACGACGTCAGGGCGAAAGTCCGAGATGATCTTCAGCGCCTCATCGCCATCGCGGGCGAACCCGATTTGGAAATCAGGCTCAGTGCCGAAAATCTGGCCGAGCAGCTTCCGCATAAGGGCGGAATCTTCGACGATGAGGAGACGGATCATAGTCAGGTGCCGCCCGTCTTTTCCCTGGTGCCGGCCTTGCCTTCGGTGATGGCGGCAACCACGTCCCGCTCTGCCTTCGTCAGAAGCTCCTGGGGATCGACCAGCAGTACCATCCGGCCATCGGCCTCGATATGGGCGATGCGGTCGAAGACATCCGTCTGTTGAGAAGCAAACTCGGGAGCTACGGAAACGGCCGCCGCCGGCAGGGCCTTGACCTCCGACACGGTATCGACGACGAAGCCGGCCTGTAGCTTGCCGATCGTCACCACGATGGCGCGCGCGGCGGCTGTCTGCATCGAGGCCGGGCTGTCGAAGCGACTTCGCTGATCGATCAGGGGAACGGCCCTGCCGCGCAGGTTGATGACCCCGATAACGAAGGCAGGCGCTCCTGGTATGCGAGTGACATCGAGTGGCACCCTGATGACTTCGTCCACCGAGGCGATCGGAATGCCGAAGTTTTCCTCGCCCAGCTGAAAGATCAGGACTTGTTCCACTGCATCGTCCGCTTCAGGCGCTGTGTCCATTGGTGCGGCTCCTGTTTTCTGGCCGATGACCCTCGCGACCTCGTCGTGAGCGAAAAGCTTTTCCGGTGACAGGATCGAGATCAGTCGTCTGCCATCCGCAATCCGGCCGATCGCCGCAATCTGGCCATCGCCGCGCCCACGCTGCAGGACTTCCGGCACGGGATCGATGGCCTGCTCGGGCAGGCGATAGATGACGTCCATCGCGTTGACGACAAGACCGAACAGATCACCCTCATGCTGGACAACCACGACTCGTGCATTTTCCGCTGTCGATCGGGTGATTTCCAGGCCCATCAGCGAGGCGAGCGAGACCAGAGGCAGGAGGCTATTGCGCAGGGACATAAGCCCCATCACCGCTCCCTGTCCGTTGGCAAGGACCGCGACGTCGTTCGGCATGATAGCCACTTCTCTCACGTGTTTGAGCGGCAGTCCGTAAAGCTGGCCGGCGACGTGAAACGACAAAATCGGCGCCAAAGTCACGCTTGCCTGGCTGCCTGCATCGGGTGCGATAGAGCCCGTTCGCCCCGCCTGCGCACGCCGCGTGGTCTTGAACGCGGCATCGAGAAGACCGCTCAAGCCCTCGAGCGGTGCTGCGGTGGTTTCTTCCGAAAGCGTGAGCACGTCATCGACGAGCAGGCCAACCGCTCCACCGTGATCATAGACGATGATCTTGCCGTCGTGAGGGGAAGCGCTATCGTCGCCGCTTAGGATCCGCCCCATCGACAGGATAGGTATCGGGCGGCCGCGCAGACTGGCAATGCCACTCAGGGCCGCGGGAGCGTTCGGCACCCGGGTGATGTGGCCGGCCCTGACCACTTCCAGAACCCGATCGGCGTCAATCTCGTGGCGTCTCTGTCCAACCCTGAACGCAAGCCGGCGTCGCAGGTCCGCCTTCGGGGGGGAGCTTTCCATCGTGTCAGCTTCCAGACATCTGGAGTTCGTCGGCCAGCGACGCGATCTCCTCGACGGCCGCTGCCAGGTCTTCTGCCCCGCGGGACTGCTGCCGTGCCGCGGTGGCGGCCTGCTCCGAGGCTGCGCTTGCTTCCTCGGCGACGGAGGCGATCTGCTGAGTGCCGACCTGAACCTGCTTGGCCGCAATGAGAATTGCCTGCGCGGCTTCCAGGATTGTGGCATTGCCGCGCACCGTCGTCTCGATATCGGCTTCTGCTACGGACAGAAGATCGACGGTCAGCTTGCTCTTGGCGATCTCCGCCTCGGAAGCCACCATAATCGCTTCCAGCTCGCGCTGGACCACGAGGATCTGGATCTGGATCGACCGGACAATGTCCTTCACGCCATCGATATTTTCTGCTGCGTCCTGGGCGAGCTTGCGGATATCGGTAGAGACCACGGCAAAACCGCGGCCCGCGTCGCCGGCTCTCGCCGCTTCCACCGAGCCGCTGACGGCCAGCATGTTGGTCTGGACGGCGACAAGCACCATCCGGTCGACGGTGCGTTCGATCTGGAAGCCGATTTCGCCGAGCAAATTAAGGTCTGACAGTGCGTTGCGGGTTTCTGTCAGGGCATCGGAGATGCCGGATGCAAGACCCGTCAGGCCCGTTTTGTTTCTTGCCAGCAACGCCTTGATTTCCTGAGCTCGCTCGCTTGCGTTTTCCGCACTGACCTGGGCCTGTGAGGCGCTTTTCTCGATCTGGACCATCGCGGCGTTGGCCTGCTGCGTGGCGGCCGCTTGGGCCTCAGCGCCGCGGCTTATCTGCTCGACGGCGATCAGGATCTCGCTGGCGGCGCCGGAAAGCTCTTGGACGGTCGCGGAAAGTTCCTCGGCGGCCGAACTCAGTTCTTCCGCCCGTGAGGCCCGGCCCCCTTCATTCATGAGCTCGTCGGCAAGGATGGCTAGCGATTGGGCAGTCTTTTGGCTTTCCTCCAGCGCCGAACTCTGCTGCAGGACGGAGCGTTGCGCCTCACTGGCCGCCGCGGACTGTTGCTCTGCGGCTGCCGCCACCGTTTCGGCACCTTTCTGCGCCTCGCGGGTGGCCATCTCCGCCTCGACAGCGGCGATGAGGATAGTCTGGCTGCTCTGCGACAAGGAGGTCAGCCCCGAGCGGACGGCGTGCAGTTTTTCGGCGACCGCCCGTCCCGATACCGTTTGTTCCCGCGCCTTAGCCGCCGCAGCGTTCATGCGCTCGGTAATACGACGGACCCCGTCGACAATGGTCTCGGCATGCTGGTTGACGTTACGCGAACTGCGTTCGGCGACTTCCGCCAGCAAACGGACTTCGTCGGCAACGACTGCAAATCCCCGACCTTCTCCACCGGCGCGGGCGGCCTCGATCGCGGCATTCAAGGCCAAGAGGTTAGTGCGATCCGAGATATCGGTAACAGCGACCGTGGTCGCGGCAATCTTCTCAGCCTGAGATTGAAGTCTTTCGATGATGGCAACGGATGCGATCTGTCGCGAAGCGTTCGTGTCGATGGCGGTGACCGATGTGTCGATCTGTGCGGCGGCTTCCAGCACTGAAGCCTGCAGCCTTTCGGTCCGCGCCCGTGCAGCCTGGGCTTCGGACCGGGCATCACCGAACCTTGATGAAAGTTGCGTGGTTGCGGAGAGGGATTCATGGGCAGCCCCTGCTGCTTCTTCAGCGCCGGTAGCAATCTGCTCGAGTGCGCGCTGGAGTTGCTCGGCTGCCGCTGCCGCCTCGGCGACACCGGTCGACAATTCTTCCGTTGCAGCACCAATGCGCTCGGCCGCCTTCTGCTGGCGAACGCGGGTGCGATCTTGAGAGCGGCGGGAGGCCGCCGATTTGTCGCCAACGGCGGTTGCCGCCGGAGCGGATGTTACCAGTTTGCTGGAGGCCGGCTTTGCGCCCAGTTGGGAGGTCTTGACCAGTGCCATAGGATTTCCGTTGTCTTTGGGCCTCGGATGCGCGCCCACGACGGAAGGCGCCGAGCAAGCACAAGGCAGCTAACTCACTTGATTTTTATGGCTTAAAGGGCTTGGCAAAGCAATCTCTCTTGCCCTGCTAACGGACCAGCTCGCGGATATGGTTTATGACGTGACTGACGTCACAAGATTTGGCAGAAATGGAATTCCGGCCGGAAGGCCATTGCTGGGAACCTTGAGGAAGCCCGACGCCACCATGATCGCCATTCCGGAAGGGAGCCATGCACGACCTTGGCCAGCCCCAGCCGTTTGAAGAGCCAGGCATGTCGATGCCAGCTAAGATCGCTTCGATATCTGGGCAGTCATTCAGAACCGCCGGTGCTTCATCCGCGGTCGCCGTTTCCAAGCTCTTCCATAAGGTTCATGCGGATTAGGAACTCGTCCTCACTAACCGACACAAGATTTGCGTCAGTGGCCATGCCGAGATCGCACCCAAGATTGAAGTGGGTAATTTGCATTGGAAACGCCAAATCATCCAAACGGTTCGAGGTGGGTAAATACTTTCATAAGGGACGTGGTCGGCTGTAGGCTATAGGCTCACCACTGTGACAGGGGCGGGCCTTATTCGGTCTTGGGGAGCGGGGAATGAAACAGTACAGTTGGACATTAATGACGCCGGGTTCGCCGCCAGTCGTCGGGCTTGGTGATGTTGATGAAATCGAGCATTCCCTTTCTCTGATGACCCTGCCAGGACTTTCCTCGCCCAAGGCGCTGATCGACCACCTCCAGAAAAACGAAGATGCGAACGGTGCGGCAGATTTTCTCCGCGGCTCCGGTACGATCGAAGCGTGGAGCTTTGCCTGGATCCTATCTTCGACTAAGTCCCACCGCCCAAAGCTAAGAAGTGATCTGGCCGTCATCAATACCCGCCGACCTCATCATATGGGAATGTTGGAAGCTGGGGAGGTGTTCGGCGGCTTAGCAAAACATGATGGCGCGAACCCCATTTATTTTCAAAGCCCTAGGAACATACAGAGGGTGAGACTGTTCTCACCCTGATCACTCGACACACAAGTGTACTCAGTCGTGATGACCTCTCGGTCTTTGTCGAGTGATTTCCTGTATCCTCAACTATAGCGTCACCGTAAAAGGTGGCGCTTTTTTGTTGGAACCATCGAATGCAATCGTGGTTGTAAGCAGTGGACGTCGTTAGAATGCCCTCCTGACGCGTCCGCGCGCTGTGACCTCAACCGCAGCAGAACCCTTGCGGTTGCAGCCGTAAGGGTTTTTCCTTTGAGTCGCCCGCCCAAACGGGCCGGGGCTGCTAGCGTTACAGCATCGTTTAGGTTGTCGGGAGTACCATGCGGGCGCTGCGGCACGTTAGCCGATAAATCAAACGCGCGCGCGGGACTACCGGTCGCGCGCAGTGCGTTCATGATGGCGCATGATCGTGTAATAGCCCGATAGCTCCGGTATCATCCCGGCCATTGCATCGAAGCGCGGATCGTCTTCCCGCAATTCGCCCGCATATTTCGCCTGGAGAAACTGGGCGTGCGCCGCCAGTGCGTCCTCCTCGGCACGGTGCAGGATGGTGAAAACGGGAGCGGGAACCGTCTTGCCCTTGACGATGACACGGTCGAGCTCTGCGATCGTATACCGGCCGCTCACCAGGGATGCGGTGGTCTCGCCAAGCAGCAATGCAACGCCATAATTCTTCGAGGCGCCTTCGAGGCGCGAGGCAAGATTGACGCTGTCGCCGAGGCAGGAATAGTCGAAGCGGCGGGTGGAGCCCATGTTGCCGACGACGCATTCGCCAGTGTTGATGCCAACGCCCATCTTGAGGACATGCAGCTGCATGCCGCTGGCTTCGGATTCGGCCTCCAGCTCCAGATTCAACTTGGCAATTTCCTCCTGCATGGCCAGCGACGCGACGACGGCATGCATCGCGTGATCGGGATCGTCGAGCGGCGCGTTCCAGAAGGCCATGATGCAGTCGCCCATATATTTGTCGATCGTGCCGCCATGGTTCATCACCACTTCAGATAGTGGCGTCAGTAGCCGATTGATCAGCGCGGTCAGCTGTTCGGGATCGTCCCTCAGCGTCTCGGCGATGGTCGTGAACCCGCGCACATCGGAGAACAGGATCGAAAGGGTTCGCCGCTCGCCGCCGAGCTTAAGCTGCGAGGGGTCTTCAGAGAGGCGCTTGACGAGGTCGGGCGAGAGATATTGCGAGAAGGCGCGGGTGATCTGCAGCTTGTTGCGCCGCTCCTCGGCGAAGTCGAATGCCGTCTGGCCGAAGACGACGGCGATATAGGCGATTGACGGGCCGAGCGGCGAAACGAAGATATGGCCGAAGCGGATGCCTACGAAACTTGCGGCCGAGAAAAGGCAGACGGCAGTAACGGCCGCCGCCATCGCTAGCCAGCTGGTCGAGCGAAGGACGCTTGCAGCTGCAAGCACGGCGGCCACAAGGATCACTAGGGCGACGAGTGGTAGTCCGGCTTTTTCGATGAAGAAACCGTGGACGATGTTGTCGTAGATCGTCGCCTGGATTTCGACTCCGGCGACCAGCTTGCCGGTGTGCACTGTATAGGGCGTCGCGAATGTATCGGCGCCGCCTTTGTCGATCTCAGGCGCATTTTGTAGGCTGAGGCCGACCAGGACGATGCGATCCTTGAAAAAATCCGGAGGCAGAAAATTCTGCGGGTCAAGCGCCTGATAATAGGACACGGTGGGATAGCTGCGAGACGGTCCGAAGGACTGGATCATCGCATTTTTTGACGTCTTCATTGGCGTCCTGCCAGCTGCAGCAGCCAGCGTTACGGCAAATCCGTCCTTATAGGACGGAATGGTGCGGAAGATGCCGTCGCCGCCGAGATCAATTGAGGCGATCCCGGTTCTTGCGCCGGCAGCGGTAAATTGAGGCAGTGGCGTGGTGCGAATGAGCTGGTCTGCCTGCGGCGCCTGGATCAGCGTCTCGTCGCCGGCCAACACGACATCGGGGCCGACAGCTGCGGTCACCGCGCCGTCGTTATCAGGCGACGAGGGTTCAGCCATGATGATATCAAGCCCGACAGCCTTTGCGCCCGCAGCCCGCAGGGCGGTGATCAGGCGGGCGTGCAGACTGCGTGGCCACGGCCATTGTTCGTTGATCTGCGCCAGTGCCGGCTCGTCGATCGCGACGATCACAGGCGCTTCCTCGGGTGGCAGCGGATCATCGACGGTCGAGAGATAGTCGAAGCTCCTGAGCTCCAGCAGCGACCATGCCGGCAGACGCGAGAGCAGCGAAATCGCCACCAGTGTCACCAGTACGAGGACGGCTAGTCTGACCGGACGGCTGGAGACGGGCCAGCCGGTTGGGCGGGTGGATTGTGTCTTTCTGCCCGGCATCAGAAGCGGATCTTCAGGCTGCCCTTGACCGCGCGGCCCCAGCCTGGAACACCAGGCGCCACCTCGAAATCTTCGTCAAGAAGATTGAAGGCCGAAGCTTCGAGGGCAAAGCGCTTGTCGATCGGCTCCCAAATCAGGTTGGCATCAAGGGTCCAGTAGTCGTCGAGCACCTCGGGGCCGAGGATGCCGCCATCACCTTGACGCTCTCCGGTATAGTTCGCTGCAAGCGTTGCCTTGACGTTGGCCTCATTGACCCAGGTCAGAGCGAGTTGCCCGCTTCTCTCCGGAATGTAAGGCAGCGCCTCGTCAAACCCGATGCTGCCAGCATCCTCGTTCTTCGAATGAGAATAGGCCACGGTTGCTGAGACACCGAATCCATAAAGGAGGGCGACGTTTGCGGTTGCGCTAACGCGATCGACATTTGCTTTGCTGATGGTCAAGCCACCCGGAAGATAGGGGAGAAATGGACCGCCGACCGGGTAGGCCAAATCGAGGTCACGAATTTCCTGATGCTGGTATTCGATGCTAGTGAACAAGCGTTCAGTCCATTGCGCGTCCCACTGAAGCGCGATCGTATCGGTGTATCCGTCGATGCCCGAATAAGGTTGATTGGGTTGAATGCCAACGACGCCGATCGGCGACAAGGTCGGGGAGCCCATATCATAGCTTTGCCGCATGAAAGCAGCGCGCAGCCATTGGCCGTCGAGCGGCGCCCAGGCAATGCCCAGGCGTGGCTCAAGCCGCTTCACATCCGTCGAGCCGCCGTCTATGGCCGTTCCGAAGAGTGCGTATTCCGCCTTTAGGTTTGGTGTGATGTCGTGAAGCAGATCGACGTAGGCTCTGCCGATTCCTATCCGCTCGTCGACCGATGTCCCAAGCAGCGAATCGTCGGCTTTAATATCGACGAACCCGCCCTCTATGCCGTAGCGCCAGGTCAGATCATCGACGCCGTAAAGATGGTTGATTGCTGCGACGTAATTGCGCTGCAGACTGTCTGCGATGCGCGGCGGTGGGGCGATGACTTCCTGCTCTACGTTTTGCTCGGTGCTGGTGTAGAAGAATGCGGCATTGACGACGTTGCGATAGCCGAACGTATGGCTCCAGCCGATACCCGCGGCTGTGGATTTCGTATCGATATCACCGCTCTCGTTATAGCCCGCAGCCGGAAAGTCGATTGCCTGGTCAAGCTTGCTGTCGGAGTGGTTGGCGTAAAGCACGAACCGGTCGTCCGGATTTGGCGTTGCCGTAAGATAGCCGTTGCCGGAAAGGCTGCGGATATCCCCATCAAGGCTGCCGGGGCTAGCGAAAGGGGTTGTCAGGAATGAACCATAGTCACCGCCGTAAGGCGTCTGTTCCCATTTCAGGTTCAGATAGCCGCTGACCGGGAACGGCTCGTTGGCAAAGCCCTGCAGTTCAGCCTCGCCGATCGGCTTGGTTTCACCGGAGGAGTTGATCACGCCGCCGCCGATCGAGCCTTCGAGGAACGGTCGGCGTAGTAGATTGGCCGAGCGCGAGCGGCCGGACAGCATGTGCGGGTCAAGAAGCAGGCCCTGCAAGAGCGCCGAAAAGCTGTTGGAGTTCAGCTTGTAGAGATCGATCTCGTCGTCGAAGATCTCGTTAGTGGCGAAGGGGCGAATATTGCCGCGGATAGACTGGTCAACGTAGCCGCTGCCGGCGAAGGGATCGAAGACCGCGTCGCCGTAATATCGGCCCCAAGCATTCAATCCGCGCAGGCGGAAGGCGTTATTGAGCGTTGAGCCGGCATCCTGATTGGCGCCGAGCGAGCCGTAATGGCCGCCGCGCGCCTTCGACCGCCGCAGGAACTCCTGGGCGTAGTCCAGCGCGCCATCGGAGTCGTAGTCGTCGATGGCAACGGCTGTGCGGAAGGAGGAAATGACCGGGTCGTTCCTGTCCAGTCTGTCGGCATTGTCGAGCGCTTGTTCGGATAGAACACGGTCGCCCTTTTCGTAGTGACCGGCAGCGAGCATGAGCTGCGCCTGGGAATGCGCCGGATTGGCGGTCGAGGAGGCCAGCAGGTCGTCGATCGCCTTGTCCATCGCGCCCATCTGCAGATAGTAGCGGCCGCGGGCCAGGAGGGCGATGTCGAAGGCCGGGTCGGCGGCGAGCGCCAGATCGATTTCGAGCTTTGCTTCCTTCATCCGCGACTGGTCGAGATAAAGGATCGCTAGATTGGCGTGGCCGATAGGATCGTCGCGGTCGAGTTCGATGGCACGTTTCAGCGCCGCTTCGGCTTCGCGCGCTGCACCACGGGCATTCTGCAGCAAGCCGAGGTCGTTCCAGGCCATGGAGGAGCCGGGGGCCACCTTGAGCGCGGCATTCAGATCGCTCAGTGCTCCCTCGAGATCGCCCTGATAATCGGCGCGCATGCGGGCGCGGGCCTGCAGCGCATTCGGATCGTCCGGGTCGATCGAAAGCGACCTGTCGATCGCCTCCTGCATCTGGACGCGATCGTTGATCAGCAGCGCCAGCTGCGCGCGCAGGGCAGGGAGCGTCGAGTCATCGGGATAGCGCGCTTCGGCCGCCTTCATCGTTGCGATCGCAGCCGGAATATCTTCCAGGAAGCCTGCCGTATAGGCTTTCATCACGGCGGCGTAGGGGCCGGTGACATTGGCCGGTGGATGTTCGTTGCGGGATGGATCCTGCAGCGAGCGGGCGTAGTAGCCGCCATAGGCGGCGATGCTGCGGCGGAGCGGATCGAGGCCGCGTTCGGCTCTCACGAACATTTTCGCCGCCTCGCTGTAGCGCTTTTCGGCGCCTGCAATCAGCGCCTCAATGAGATCGGCACGGGCGCGTTGTGTTGCGGACAAGCGTAAGGCACGCGCTCTCGCAAGCGAGTTCAGCGCCTTCTGCCGGCCGTCGAGCGATATCTGTATTTCCGCCAGCGTCAGCCAGTCTTCGGCGTTTCGCGCCTCCTCGGCCTTGTCCTCGATACGGCTGCGTTCGCGGCGCATCGTTTGCACCGGCAGGGGGGAGGCCGGCATGAAGGTGAAGCCGCTGCGCAGCGTCAGGTAGAACAGCATCTGCTCGCGATCGTCAGGCGTGACGATGACGAGCTTGCGTGGCGCTTGGCCAATCGTCGCCACCGCGCCTTCGCCTTCGGCTACCTGCACGCTGCCATAGTCGTTCTTCAGCTCGACCTGGCCCTCGAGCACGATCAGCGAAGTCTGGTCGCCCTTGACCGTCAATGTCCAGTCGGTGCCGCGGATGGCGGCGGCCGCCGCCGGCGTTTCCACCGTCAACCCCGTGCCGCCGCGCTGGGCGCGGGCCCACATGGTTCCGGATTGCAGGTTGAGAACGGTGTCGCCCTGCCGGGCCATCTGCTTTACCTGGAGCGCCGAGTTGCGGCCTAGGCGCACCTGGGTGCGATCTGCGAACAGTATAGCAAGCTGGCCGGTCGCATTGGTGCGCAGCACGTCGCCGCCAAGCAGATCCTGGTGAAGATCGACATCCTGCCAGTTGGAAAGATCGACGAAGCGGACTTCCTCGCCCATCTTCCGGTCGATCACCGATCCGGCAGCCGGCTCAGCACGAGACAGCGGCTCGGCACCGGCCGGCAGCGCAGCAACGGATGCGGCCACCGTCAACACCATCATGGCGGACATGGAATGTGTAAAGCTACCCCTCATAGCAAAGCGTTTGTCCTCGCCGTCGCGAAAAGTCAATAGAAGTTGTACCGCTCATCTTGCTTTGGCGGCTAAGTGTAATATCAGGGAGACACTTGACGGTGGAGATGTTTGGGTGAGCGATCTTGAAGGTGCTACTGAGTTGATGGAAAGTTTTCCTTCGACGAATGTCATAGGATCGGAATATTTTGATCATATCAAGAAGATAAACGATATCTTCTACGACCAGATCAAGATATCTGATCAAAAGGCGGCTTACATCTTCACCTTCATGCTTGCGTTCCTCGTTAGCTCGGGGGATGTCAGGGCCGTCTTTACATGGACGCGCTATGTCGGTGGCGATCCAAAGACACTGCTGTTCTCCGGGCTTCTGGCTGCGGCATCGGTCTTCTCGATTCTATCGGCGATACTCGTCGTGTTGCCTCGTCACGTGAACAAGTCGACTTCGATGTTCTGGGGAAGCTGGGGCAAGCACCGGCAGCTTTTCTGGGAAGCGGCTGCGCGCCACGACCAGCGTTACCTCTTTGCCGAGTATCTCGACAACGCTGATATTCTCTCGGCGATCGCTCGCGGCAAGTACCGCTGCGTGACGCTCGCCTTCCGCGGACTGATGGTGACTGTAGTCGCCTATGTGATGTTGCTTATTGCGGCCTGATAGTCTGCGCGTGACGGTCCCCCAGCGTACTGCTTAAAGCCGGTCTCCTGAAGTGGTCTCGTACCATCCGTTCAATGGTAGGCCAAAAATCGGCCATGGCCGTCGCTATCGAAGGACCATACCGCTCCATCACGCTATGATCGTTGAGGCCGCTCTCGTCCTAGGTTCGACGCAGAGCGATCTCGCTGCCAAAGCAGGCGTATCCTATAGTTCGCTGCGCCTTTTCAAGGAAGCTGGCAAGATCTCGATCGAAGCCCTGGTCAAGATTGCTTTCGTGCTTCGTGCCGAAGTCGAATTCGGCCAGTTGTTCCCCCCGCAGGCGCCCAGAACCATTGATGACGTCATCGACCGGCCACTGAGGAAAAGGGCGCGTAATCGTGAAATTCGAACCTGTCAACAAATGGCTGTGATGATTGATCTGGAGGGGCGGTCGCGCAAGCTCGGTACCTTGGCGTGAAGCGGCACCGAGAGGCGAAGCAATTTCGAATATGCGCCCGACATTATAGCCATGCCGCTGCTGATCGCCAAGGCAGCTTCGATACCAGCACGAATTGCGAACGAGATCATCAACGAGCTTCGAGCAACCGTGGGCCGTTGGCCCGCCTTCGCCTCCGAAGCCGGGCTGCTTTTATCCCGGTTGAAGGAACTAGGCCGCATATTGAACAGCCGATGAGGTTTCTGGAAGCAACCGAGGCTGACCAACCAGACAATAAACGTTCCGGCATCTGGCTCGCGGCATAGAGCCGTGGTTCATTCGTATTTTATTAAATATGTCTGCGAATACTCCTGTCTGAAAGACGATCTATTCGGGTCGCTGCGAGTTCATCTCGTGACCACGGAGCGAAACTGACATGTATCAGCGCACAGTTCTCATCGTTGAAGACGAATTTCTCATCAGGATGATGTTGGCAGACACCCTTAGGGATGAGGGTTACGACGTTGTCGAAGCCGAAAATGTCCTTGAGGCAATCGCGGCTCTCGCTCGGCGCAAGATCGACGCCGTCGTTACGGACATTGATATGCCCGGTGGACTGAGCGGGCTCGATCTGGCCGGGATGATCTCGTTGACCAGCATGCCCGTTCCAGTGATCATCGCTTCCGGAGGTCATTGCCTGCGCCCTGACGAGTTGCCTGGCGGAGCAACCTTCATCGCAAAACCCTATCGGCTGGAAACCATTGTCTCGATGGTTGGCGACATGACGGCAATCCTTGATTGCAGGGTAGGCGGAATGCGAAAACGGGCTTTCTGAAGCGCGTCAGAGTATGAGCATTGGGATTGAGCAAACCGGTGCCAATTGATAATCTATGAAATTATTTAGAACCTGAGCGTGGAATACTCTGCATGCAACCCTGAGACTGCGCACTGGGACAGCACCTGCGAGAATGGATGGATAGCCGCGTTCGGCCGGAGTTTTCAGAGCGAGTTATACCGATCGATGGCGCTATCCCTACGCGGTGGGCCCACTTACATATTCCTGATCGCCGCAATGTAGCTGATGCGATCGCCGTCCACCGCGCTCGTTCAGGGATTAGCAGTTGTGGCGCGTAACATTCAGGATTTTCAGGGAACGGTACTTGTCGGTTCGTGGCGAGCCTAAGGAACTGCCATAAAGATTTGTGAGAGGCGGCGGCAATCACAGTATAGCCCGGCTGGGATGGAGACTCGCATGCCCAATCCCCAGCATCTGCCTAGAGAGAACTGATGAATACACAAGGAGCACCCGCTCCCAACGCATCCGGTGTCACACGATCACTTCGACGGAATCGGAATGGTCTAAATCGGCGCTTGCAAGCAAGTACGCGACCTGCCAATCACGCTGGATAGCTCCTCCAGTTGCTGGCAGCCAGTCGGGTGGAAGTTCGAGGGCTGATGCATAGACGGTTGAACGGCTGGATAACCCCTAACCGCAAATCTCAGCGCGCAGCCATTTTCTCGCCGAAGTCTCTTGTGATCTTTTCCGCTGGAGGATGTCATGAAAGAATACGACCACCGATACGTCGAGCTCACGGCCCACCTCAGATCGGTCGAGGCGTTTTGCGATTTTCTTTCTCAAGGAGGCACGGTCCGCATTGCTGAGCGAGATGGCGGCCCGCTTATTGACGTGACAAATCACGTGGTCGAGAAGCATCGACGCCAAGCTGACGGCCTGCGGCAGACCCGGCGGCACTTGTTCCCCGAAAGAGCGGATGAGGATTTCCGCTCCGAGCTCTACAGCAGCCATTAACTCACGGGTCGGGACGGCTCGAGCCTCGCGGAAGGTAAAGAATGATGCCAGGATGGGTGGGCGCCTTTGCAGTGTTTACAGCAATAGCGCTGATGGTTACACAGCGTCCTGCCGCAGCAGAGAATGTGCTGGAGCGAGCGATCGGTGACGCACAGCCGTGCCGGGCGCTTAAGGTAAACGCATCGAGCTTTGGCATCAGCGTTGAAGTTGGCGTCGACAAGCTAGATTATGTGAAGATCGAGAGACTCGACGTGTCCGTGAACGGTGACCTTGCCGAGGCAAAAGCCCGGGGAACCTTGGCTTGCAAGACATCAGACAATACTTTGGTGCAAGG
This sequence comes from Rhizobium sp. 05N430, assembly GCF_056396985.1. Lineage (NCBI taxonomy): Bacteria > Pseudomonadati > Pseudomonadota > Alphaproteobacteria > Hyphomicrobiales > Rhizobiaceae > Rhizobium > Rhizobium sp. 05N430. Next base: position 38,627 of record NZ_JBFTMO010000015.1, read on the forward strand.
CGGGTTTTCGGCAACAGCTGATGTCAGCCTGCATTTCGATCTATCCACCTGCAAAACCACGGAAAGCTCGTTCGAGATCATCCGCACCAGTGGCCCGTTCGGCGATATCGTCCAAGGTTTAAAAGATGAAATCGCTCAAGCGCTGCTTCGGGGTCTCCAACGCAACGTGTCCAAACTCTGCCAAAAGTAGTTGTGACGACGATGGCGGTACGGAGCGGGGGGGATCCTCATATCGCACCGCAGATCAAGAACCTCAGGTGAGGCGTGCTAATCCCGCTGGCTCCTTTTGGACGCGTTGCGACAGAGGGCATGGCCGATCCGCAGAGGCATTGCCGAAGCTGCCCTTAAGGCCGCCGTTTCGGAGGGCCGTAAAGGCATAGCGATCAAGGGCGATTTCGCCTGGCTCGGTGGGTACCTGCAACCAGGCGCCAAGCGCAGTTGCGTGGACGATCGAGGCAGACTGGCCCCTCGAGCTTGCTATATAGATAGTGTAAAGTGCGAGATTGGTTAGCCACACGCGTCTCGGACGATGGCTAGTTTTCCAGAAGTTAACCGGGTGGATTCGCTCGAGAGGACAAAGTGCAAGATATTGAGCGGGGAGCGGCCGATTCTGGAAGATCTGCGGCGTGAGCTTCGCTAGCCGCCCAACCAAAAATCGGGAGATTAACGCGTTGAGAGCGATAGTCATCGAATGGGAACCATTGAATGCCGGCGAAATTTATGTCGCGCATTTTCCGGAGCCATTTCCCATGTCCGATGCTGACTATGCAGCGTTCGAGACCTTGTTCAAAAGCTGGCAGCGCCGACACTGGGACGGTATCGGAGAGACTAGAGTGGATGAAAAAGAGGGACCACTGGCGCTTGTCCGTGGTTTGCGGTTCCTTGGCTATAGCGTCGTCAATAGGGGCAGGCTCCCGCCCGGCCTATAAGACCCAGTCGACGTATCGTTCGCGCCTGCCTCCGTCACTTGCCCGTTAAGAAAATACAAACTCACTAAGCCGGAGGCTAGTCGCCGAACTGTCGAGCATGGCCCGAGATACAGTTAGATCGGGTGCGATCTCTCCAGCACCGCCAATTGCGGTGCTGGAGAACAGTTCGAGACGATCTCAGTCTCGGTGTTCAGGCATTTGCTTGAGCTGATCCTTGGTCCAACTGGTGACGGCGTGAACATCGCCGTCCTCGTCTCGCATAAACTCGAGATCCGAAATCGGAACTGCGACCGGCTTGGCGCCAATGCCGAGGAACCCGCCAACATCGATCACTGCGGATCCGCCGGCGCCGCCAGCAGCATGGATGTGATCGATCTTGCCGACCTTATGATCATCGACGCCATAGATCGTGGCACCTTCGAGAACGGCGGGCGTCAACTCGGATGCCGTCAGCCGTACGTGGTTTGTATGGTCCATGATTATTTCCTCCTTAGTGGAGGATAATCAAATCGGTGACCAAATGTTCCGGCATCAGTTGAAGATTGGCGACCAGCGGAGAATTCATTCTTCAAGTATCCCTGAACATAAATTTTTTTCAGAGATGCGACTGCAGCACGGTGTTGATGGGACCCCTCTCGATCAGGCCAAGAGAACGGCAAGCGACAACAACAGTGCGGGGAACATCACGACGCCGCCAATTTTCAGAAACGATAGCGCGCTGACTTCGATGCCCTCCCGGCGCAATGACGTCAGCCAAAGGATTGTCGCAAGGGAACCAGTCACCGAAAGGTTTGGGCCGAGATCCACGCCGATCAGCACCGCGCCAGCGATGCGATCGGAGACCTCCGCGGCCTGGACAGCGCTTCCGGCGAAAAGACCGGCAGGCAGATTGTTGATGAGATTCGAAAGCAGGGCGACACCGGTCCCTGCAACTGCGGTTGCTTGCACTTCGGAATGTGCGCCGAGCGTCCTGAGATGGTCCGCAAGTATGGTAGCGACGCCCGTATGATTGACCGCCTCAACGACGACGAACAATCCGCCGACCAAAGGGATGACGCCCCAACTGACATCGCGTAAGACGTTGATTGGGTTTTGCCGGATAACGGCGAGCACGGCCAGCGTCGTTATCATGCCGGCTATAAACGTAGGCCGCCCCAGGCTGACATGCATCGCTGAGGCCCACAGAAGAATGGCCGCTGTGACGACCAACCCAAATCCGGCAAGCTGTGCAGAGATGCTGAGATGCGGGCGCGCGATCGCGGTGTCCACGGTGTCAGCGACGAGCGTCCGGCGTTGCGACCAATAAAGCGTCAGATAAGTCACGACGATAGAAGCCATAGACGGGAGCATGAACGTACTCATCCAGCGAGACAGCGATGGCATGTCGCCGCCAGCGAAGATCACCAGATTTGCAGGATTGGATATCGGCAAGACGAAACTTGCGGCATTGGCAACAAAGGCACAGATCAGCAGGTAAGGTAACGGATCCCTGACCTTTGCCGCGCGGCATGCGGCGTAGACAGCGGGCGTGAGAACAACAGCCGTCGCGTCGTTGGACAGGAATGCGGTGACGAGAATGCCGACACCATAAACAAGAGCGAAGAGCCGCGTTGGCGATCCTCTTGCATAGGACGTGGCAATGGCTGCAAGCCAGTCAAACAGCCCTTCTTTCCGGGCAAGCTCGGATAGGAGCATCATGCCGATCAGAAACAGATAGACGTCGGTACCCTTTGCCACCCCGGCCCAGACTTCCATAGGGTTGAGGATGCCGGATAGAAGGATGAGCAAAGCTCCGCCAACGGCCCAGATTGCCTCAGGCAGACGAAACGGCCGGACAACAACACCGGCGGCTGTGACGCTCGCGATGGCACAGGTGTAGAAGGATGTGTTCATATCTTTCCCCGTGCTTGGAAGCTATGCGGCTGAGGCGCTGCTCTGACTGCCCGCCGTCTCTGTACGATTTTTGCGTAGCTTGTCGAGCAGCAGATAGATGACGGGTGTCGTATAGAGGGTGAGCAACTGGCTCACAAGGAGACCCCCGACAATTGCGTAGCCGAGCGGCTGCCGCAATTCGGAGCCAGATCCGTGACCGATGGCAAGAGGCAACCCTCCAAGCAATGCGGCCATCGTGGTCATCAGGATCGGACGAAACCGCATCTGTGCTGCCTTGACGATCGCGTCCTCGCTTCCGAGACCTTCTTCCCGCTCTGCCTGGATCGCGAAATCCACTAGCATGATGCCATTCTTCTTGACGATGCCGATCAGCAGGATGACCCCTATCATTGCGACGAGGCCGAAGTCGAAACCTGCCAGTTTGAGTGCAAGCAATGCCCCAAGACCCGCTGATGGCAACGTCGAGAGGATCGTCAACGGATGGATGAGGCTTTCGTACAAGACGCCGAGAATGATGTAGACAACGACGAGCGACGCCAGGATCAGCAAGGGGACGGTTCCGAGCGAATCCTTGAAAGCCTTGGCGCTTCCGGAGAAACTTGTCTGCAGCGAAGCCGGCGGATGCATGTCGGCCACTGCCGTTTCGATTGCCTGCGTCGCTTCGCCAAGCGCGACATTCGGGGCAAGGTTGAACGAGATCGTGACCGCCGGCGACTGACCCTGGTGCGATATGGAGACGGGTGAGACGCCGTCCGTCGACCACTTCGCCACCACGGAAAGCGGAACCAAGGTGCCGTTGCTGGCACGAATGGAAAGCCGGTCCAGCGTTGCAATGTCGCGCTGCAGGTTGGGAAGAACTTCGAGGATCACCCGGAACGTATCCGTTTGCGTCGAGTAGGACGCGACCTGCCGCTGACCGAAGGCATCGTAAAGCGTGTCGTCGATGCCGGAGGGCAAAACCCCGTAAAGCGTTGCTGCGGCGCGATCGATCTTGATCGACAGATTGGGCGCTTCAGCTTGCTGGTCGCTGCCAACATCCCGCAGTTGCGAGACGCCTTGAAGGCGGCTGGTAACCTTCGATGCCCAGGTACCAAGCTCCTCGATATCGGCGTCCTGAAGGGTGAACTGATATTGGGTCTTGGCAGGCCGCGCGCCGATATTGATATCCTGGGCGGACTGCATGAAAAGCTTGATGCCTTGCTGCGCATTCAAAGCCTGGCCGAGCCGTTCGATGACTTGCCTGGCGCTCACGTTCCGGCTCTCCAATGGCTTCAGTGTAATGTTCACGTGGCCCTGATTGAGCGCGTTGCCGCCATTGCCGCCGCCGATGTCCATGAACACGCTGTAGACCGCCGGATCCTTCAGGATGATGGCGCTAACCCGCTCCTGCAGTTTTGACATCTCCGAGAAGGAAATATCCGGAGAGGCTTGCGATAGCCCGCCAATGAAACCTGTATCTTGCTCCGGAAAGAAGCCCTTGGGGATAACAATGAACAGATAGGCTGTTCCTGCGATCGTCGCGATGAAGACGCCAAGCGTCAATATCCTATGGCGGATCACCGGCCTCAGGCTCGCGATATAAAGCGACGTGAGGCGATCGAAGAACGCTTCTCCGAGGCGGTAGAACCGCCCCCGTTGGCGTTCATCGATCGGGCGGATCAGCTTGGAAGCCAGCATCGGGGTCAACGTCAGCGACACGATGGCGGAAATGACGATCGCGACCGTTAAGGTGATCGCAAATTCGCGAAACAGGCGTCCAACGATGCCGCCCATCAATAGGACCGGGATGAGAACAGCGATCAGCGACAGGCTGATCGAGACGATGGTAAAACCGATCTCACGCGCGCCTCTGCGGGCGGCATCACGGGGATCGACGCCGTCTTCGATATGGCGGGTGATGTTTTCCAGCATGACGATCGCATCATCGACGACAAATCCGACAGCCACGACGAGGGCCATGAGAGACAGGTTGTCGAGACTGAAACCGAGCACCCACATCGGCGCCAACGCACCGACGAGCGCAATCGGCAGCGTCAGCACCGGAATGATCGTCGCGCGGAGGTTTCGCAGGAAAAGGAATATCACCACGACGACCAGACCAATCGTCAGCATCAGCGTGAATTGAACATCATTGACTGATGCCCTGATCGTTGTCGTGCGATCAGTGACGAGCTCGAGCTTGATCGACTTGGGCAGTGACGCCTGAAGCGCCGGGAGCTGTTCCTTCACGGCGTTTACGACAGCAATGACGTTTGCGCCCGGCTGACGGAAGACGTCGAGCGCGATACCGCGCTCGCCATTGGTCCAATGCGCCATCTTGTTGTCTTCGGCGCCATCGACCGCCTGACCGATATCGCGGATACGAACGGGACCGCCGCTGCTATACGCGATGACTGCGTCGTTCCACTGTGCGCTGCTACCGATCTGGTCATTCGTGTAGATCGGAAAGGTCCTGGTCGGATCGTCGATGTTTCCTTTGGGCGCGCTGAGACTGAGATTGCCGATCGCCGTTCGCACGTCCTCGAGTGTGATATCCGCCTGCGCCAGCCGCCCGGGATCGACCGCGATCCGGATCGCGGGCTTCTGCTTGCCGCCGATGTTTACGAAAGCGACACCCGATACCTGACCGATCTTGGATGCCACATTGCGTTCGATAAACTCATCCAGTTCAGGCAAGGTTAGAACATCGGAGCTTGCCGACAGTTGCATGATGGGGGCGTCGGCGGGGTTCGCCTTATGCACCGTGGGCAGAGACGTCATGTCCTTCGGAAGCTGACCAGCCGCTTCGCTAATTGCCGTCTGAACGTCGCTTGCGGCCGTCTGGATATCCTGGTCGAGTCCAAACTGCACCGTGATCGAGGTCGTACCGAGCGAACTGTTCGAGGTCATTTCGGATATGCCGCTGACGCGCGACAACGCGTCTTCGATCGGCTGGGCGACGCTGGCAGCCATGGTCTCAGGCGAGGCGCCGGGAAGGTTTGCTGCGATCTGGATCGTCGGGAAGTCGATCTGCGGCAAAGCCGAGACCGGCATAAACGGATAACAGATGGCCCCGAGAAGGACGATGCCGCACATGATCAGCCCGGTCGCGACCGGATGAACGATAAAGAAATCAAAAAATCCTGCTGGTTCTCCGGGCTTACGCTCGCGATCGATCATTATGGCGTTGCCTTGTCTGCGAGCTCACCTGCCGGGGAGCCGGTCCATGGGGTGACCGAAACCAACGCGCCGTCGCCGATGCGTGACTGACCGTCCATGACGACCTGATCGCCGTCACTGATACCTTCTGTAACCAGCGCCATCGCATCGGTGACGAAGGCGGTCTTGACCGCGCGGCGGACCGCTTTTCCGCCGGCGCCGACGACGTAGGCGTAGAGTCCGTCGCGACCGCGGGCGAGCGCCTTGTCAGGAACGATGACACCAGTGCGTTTCTCGACCGTCAGCGTTGTTGCGACGGGCAGACCGGGCCAGAGCACCGCCTTGGCATTGTCGAATGTCGCCTTGAGATGGATGGAGCCGTTCGAGGCATCGACGGAGTTGTCGAGAGTGGTCAGTTTCCCGGTGGCAAGTGTGCGGCTGCCGTCGGTGCTCGTCAGTTTGACCTCTGCTATACCCTGATTCAGAGCGTCCCTGATCTCGCCAAACTTGTCGCCCGGCGCCACGAACGATACCCCGATCGGATCCATCTGCGTGATCGTCACGATGCCAGTCGTGGAGCTCGCGTTTACGACGCTGCCGACATCGACCTGCTTGAATCCGGTGCGTCCTTCAAAGGGGGCGGTGATCGTGGCAAACCCGAGCTGGGTTTCCGCGCTTTTGATAAGCGCGTCGTCATATTGGACGGCCGCCGCATATTGTTGACTCGACGCGGTCTTTTGCTCAAGCGTCGAAGCCGACGCAACGCCCTTCTCGGCGAGTGCCGCATACCGCTGTGCGTCTGTCCGGGCACTGTTTAGCTGCGCCTCGTCCTGGGCCTTTTTCGCCTTTGCAGACGCGAGAGCGGAAATCAATTCGCGATCGTCCAGCTTGAGAAGAACACTGCCTTTTTGCACCATCTGCCCTTCAGCAAAGGAGATGTCGACGACTTGCCCGTCGATCCTGGGCCTGACCGTCACAGACTGCAGGGGTGCAACGGTTCCGATGCCATTGATGACGCGGTCGATCGTTCCCGTCCGCGCAGCGATTGCGGTTACCGGCACTGCGGCGGCATCCGCTGCGATTGTTGAACTGCCTTGAAAGGCCGCGGTGACGACGCATGCCGTGAAGAAGACGGACTTGCCAGGAGAGGCAAGCAATCGAACAATAGGTTTGATCATGCGTGCCACTCCCGGAAATCCGCCAGATAACGCGCGCCGTTGATTTTGGTTCAACGGCGCGCCAGGCGTCGTTTTTGGAAGCTTCAGGGCTTCATCTCGTGCGACATATTGCCGAGCGGTCCGCCATGCGGGGGAGGTCCAGGCGGCGGGCGAAGGGCGTCGGTCTTGCCATCCTGATGAACAACGTAGCTCGCATGCAGGAACCCGTCGTCGAAGCGGCCTTGGACACTGATGGGTTCGCCGACAGCAACGAGCTTGCCGTCATCGCCGGCCGGACCGGTCTCGATCAAGGCCTTGCCGGTTTCGTCTTGAACGATGAACTTGTTACCGTAGATCTCCGTGACCTTGCCTTTGAGCGTCACCACGCCCCAATCGTCCTTGAGGCTGGAGATCGAGGTGGGTGTCAAGGGTGCAAGCTCGATGCCGGGCCGGGTGAATTTCATTGCCGCGGCACCGCCGGCCGCACCGATTGCAAGGACCGCAAAGGCCGCAATTCCAAAAGCCGCCAGATGCGTTGCCGGCCGGCGAGGGCGGCCCCTGCGGACCGGCCGCTCAGGCGAGGTGCCGGGAGCGTCGTTTTCCATGGACATGATGCTGTCTCCAGTTCGTTGTGACTGGAGGATGATAGGCGTGTCCGGATCGACGCAGGCTGAACGTCGCGGTTCAGTTTCAGTTAAGCAAACGCGCCCTAGTTCTCATGAAGACATCAGAGAAACTGGGTTCACGATGCGCATATTGCTGGTCGAAGACGACGGATGATGGGCCGGGCATCGACGCTGGCTTTGACCCCGAGGCGGTCTCACCTGGCGTGCGGCTGGATGAGACTTCCCCGGACACGGTTTCGGCCTTTCGATAGCACGGGAGCTTGTCGGGCTCTTCGGCGGACCGCTTCATCTCAAGCAGAGGGAAGGTGGGGGACTGGCAGCGACCGTTGAATTTCCGGCATCCTCTGGCCTGCTCAAGCCGTCACAGCGTTGTGTTGCCGCAACGTTCTTGGGTGCGAACGGACCGGCGCTCAGGAAGTTCGCCGGACTTGTTCAATTCGAAACAGCGGACGGCCTCCGCGGACTCCGCAAGTATGCCGCCTGGGCACGTTAACTCGGTGTCCGTGGCGACAAGATCGCATTGTTAGTGGAGTTGCTCAACTCTTCTGTCATCCCTCCGGAAGGCCTGCCTTGCGGAAACCGTCGACAAAATGGTCTCCAACAGATGGATCACGCAGCGGTTGGGAACTGAGCCAATGGTTGATCGTGAAATGGGGGTGGGCGATCAAGAACAGCTCTGCCTCGCGACGAGCCTCTTCTAGGTCGTCCAATTGTGCAAGCGAGGCAGCAAGAAATTTACGTGAGTTGGTTCGGTAGGTTTCATCCCGGCGGAGAGTGGCCTTCGCCCCGTCATAATTGCGGGTAGCGTATTGGGCCTGTCCAAGATGACAAAGATACCAGCAGGGTGGATGCGGATTGAGCCGCAGCGCCTTCTCGATCTGTGCCAGTCCGTCGGCGACCCTGCCGTCGAGAACTGACATGTCCGACATCGCAGCCCAGGTATCAGCATGGTTGGGATCCAGCTCCAAGGCCTTGGCGAAGGCCGCCTCTGATTCCTCCCATCGCCGCTCGTAAGCTAAAATGGTCCCCAGAACATAACGGCACCCGGCATCGTTTGGATCGAGGCTGACTGCTCTCTGCGCGAACGTCGTCGCTGTCCGGCGATTGAGATCTTCCGGTTCTCCAAAATGAGTCCAGGCGAGCCACCGATTATAGGCGAGCAGCCCAAGCGCCTCGGCATATGATGGCTCAAGCTCAACAGCACGTTGGAGCAGCATATAGGCCTCGCGCGCGGTATGCGGCGACTCTTCCGTCAAGCGCCGAGCGCGGACACAAAGATCGTACGCCTCAAAGTGCTTCGGCCGATTACGTTGTATCGGCACAGCCAGCCGTCCGACAAGCGCCTCAACAATCTTGGCATTAACTTCGTCCTGTAGCTCGAAGACATCTTCCATCGTTCTGTCAAAGCGATCAGCCCACAGGTGCTGGCCGGCACGGGCATCGAACAGCTGCGCATTGATGCGAACACGGCCCGCTGAGCGTCTCGCGCTCCCTTCCAGGACAAAGCGGACACCGAGGTCCTGGGCCACCACCCGCACGTCGATCTGCTTGCCCTTGTACGCGAACACCGAGCTGCGCGCGATGACGAACAGTCCAGGCCTTCGAGAGAGGTCGGTGATCAGATCCTCTGTCAAGCCGTCGACAAAATAGCCGTCCGCTTCATCCCCGGTTATATTGGTGAAAGGCAACACCGCGATCGAGGGGCCATCGGGCAGCGGGAATATGCTTTGCAACTGATCTGGCCAGTGCCAGACGTGGACCGGGCGGATAAGGTTCTTCAGGTGGCATTGGCCTGCGTCGAAGAACCGCTCGTCGATACTGCCGGCGATCTCGCCATGAACGTCCGCTGAAATGCAAATGCCGCCCGGTACGGCCGCCGTTTGAAGGCGCGCCGCGACATTTACCCCGTCGCCAAGCAGATCTGAACCGTCATGAATGACATCCCCCAGGTTCACGCCTATCCGCAAGAGGAGGCGCCGGTCTCCGAGATCCTCAACAGCAAGGGTGGCTCGTTGAATTTCCAACGCTGCTTTGACCGCATCCATTGCGCTACCGAACTCGATCAGGAATCCGTCGCCCAGAACCTTGAAGATGCGACCTTTGTGGCGCGTCGCAGCAGGCTCGATAATTCCAAAGCGCAGCTCCCTGACGTTCGCCAAGGTTGCGGCTTCATCGGCTTCCATAAGGCCCGAATATCCTACCACGTCAGCAACGACAATGGCAGCAAGGCGGCGTTGAAGAGATTGATCTGTCATATGAGGACAAGCCTAACGACCTGCCTCGTAAGGTACTGTTCACCCGCAGATCAGTCAACAAGCCGAAAAATACGATCGTTTCGCAGACCAGCGAATAGAGATCTGCGCCTTTGGAGGTCTCGGTTCACCAGGCTAGACATCGAGTTATAAAAAAAGCCCATATCTCGTTTCTTGGAGATCGCACAGGTATCACACAGATCATTGGATACCCGTCCCGCCCATTGCCTACCTTCTTCCAGGCGGATTGGTCCTGCTCCATTCCTCGTATTCACTGCGGGCATCGTCGTGCAGTGGATAATAGCGTTGCAGAGATCCGCCCTGCATGAGTTTCATCCGCGAAAATTCTTCCCAGTCGTGATGCGTTTGCGATTCTTCGATAACCTTGCGGGCCATCGCGACGGGAAGCACCACCACGCCGTCATCATCAGCCACGATGATGTCACCTGGAATTACCGTGACACCGCCACAGGCAATCGGAACATTGACAGCGTTAGGGTAGATGCTCGTCTGGACGTGATAATTTGGCGTCCAGCCGCGAAGCCACAGGGAAAGATCTAGCTTTTCGACATTGGGCCTGTCTCTCATGCATCCGTCGATGACGATGCCAGCACCGCCGCGGCCTTTGAAATAGGTCGACATCATGTCGCCGAAGACGCCGGAGCTCATGTCGCCACGTGCATCGACGACGACGACATCGCCTTCCTGGACGTGGTAGAGGACGTGGCGATGCAGCTGCGTTTCAGGATCAGCATACTCTCCTTCGCTAAAGAGATCCGGCCGCTGGGGCATGAACTGGAGCGTCAGTGCCGGTCCGACGATCGACTTGCCTCGCCTCTGTGAAGTGGGACCGACCATGTGCGGATAGCGAAACCCCATATGCCCGAGTGTGCCGGCAATCGTCGCCGCGCCAATCTCCTTTAATGCATCGATCAATTCCTTGGGCGGTCGCGTAATGTCGGGCGTCTGCGTCATGACAAGCTCCAATGTTGAGTGGATTACCAGTTGGTGACGGAACCATCACGGCGCCTGAGGTGAGGGGCTTCCCAGAAGCGGAAGCTTTGTGCCGCAATTGCATCCTCGTTTACCTCAACGCCGAGCCCAGGCAGGGCGTTGACCGGGTAGTCGGTCCCGTCGAGCCTCGGCTGCACGGGAAAGAAGTCAGAGTTATCAAAGCCAAGTTTCGTCTCAGGAGCTCTGGTCTCCAACCAAGCAAAGTTGGCTACAGCAGCCGCAAAATGGATCGTCGCGGCCGTGCATACAGGACCAAGCGGATTGTGCGGCATCAGATCGACATAATGCGCCTCACTCCAACCGGCGACCTTCATAGCTTCGGTAAGGCCGCCGACATTGCAGACGTCGATCCGGTTGAACTGGTGAAGATCTTGCTCGATGAAGGGTAGAAACTGCCATTTGCTGGCGAACTCTTCCCCTATGGCAAATGGAATGTTGGTCATCTTGCGTAAGGATTCATATGCGCTTGGGGTCTCATCCCTGATTGGCTCCTCAAGAAAATCCAGTACGCCACTCCCGAGCTTGCTGCAGAAGCTTGCAGCTTCCGCAACCGATAGCCGGTGATGATAGTCGATGCCGAGGACGACGTTGTCGCCCAGAACCTCGCGGGCCTTGTTCAGCACCGCCGCAGTCGCGCCAATCGACTCTCGTGGTTCGAAGACCTCGCGGTTGCTTTGTCCGGCCGGAAAGAAGCGGATCGCCTGCCAACCCTGTTCGCGCAGCTCGCTCGCACGGTCAATCGCAGCATCGCCCTCCGCCTCATCGCCGGTAGAGGCAAAGGTCGGTATGCGCTCGCGCTGTTTGCCACCCAGAAGGTCGTAGACCGGTACGCCCAGCGCCTTACCCTTGATGTCATGGAGGGCAATATCGATCGCGGAAATCGCTGCCTGCAAAACGCGCCCGCCTTCGAAATACTGGCTGCGATAAAGCTCTTGCCATATCCGCCCTATCTGCATCGGATCGCGGCCGATCAGGAATTCGCGATAATGTTCGATTGCGCCCGCAACTGCTTGCTCTCGTCCGCTTAAGCCGCTCTCGCCCCACCCGAAGATCCCGCAATCTGTTTCGACTTTGACCAGCATCTGATTGCGGATGCCGACCCAGATCGGATATGGCTTGATCGCCGTGATTTTAAGTTTCGTCGTCATCGACGCCTCGTGTTGCGCATGCGCGTCATCTCAATCTGCCTTGAGAGCCATTTCTGTTTCGCCGTCGAACAAGTGGATCCGCTCCTGATCGAACTCCAGCCAGATCGGTTCATCTGGAGCGACGACAACGGCTGGCGGCACGCTGATATTGACGATAGCGCCGGACAGGAAGGCCTGTACGAAAGTGACGTCTCCTGTCGGTTCAACCGTGTAGGCTTTGGCGGGGACAGTTCCTGGGATCGCAGTCTTATGCAGTTTGATGGTCGAATGACGCGCACCGAGCACGACCTTCTTGGATGCCGCTTTGGCGACCTTCCTGGCATTCTCCGGCGAAAGTTCCAGTCGCCAACCTTCCGCGCTGGTCAAGACCGTATTGCCTCCTGCGGTGGATGCTTCCAGCGGAACGAGGCTCATCGCCGGACTGCCGACGAAGCTTGCCACGAACATGTTCACGGGATTGGCAAAGACTTGTGCCGGCGTATCGTATTGCTGCAGATAGCCACCGTTCATCACCGCCATCCGGTCGGCCATCGTGACCGCTTCAAGCTGATCGTGCGTCACGTAGATGATTGTGGCTTTCAGATCTTGGTGAAAACGCTTGATCTCCGAACGCATCTGCACGCGGAGCTTGGCGTCGAGATTGGAGAGCGGCTCGTCCATCAGGAACACGGCCGGATCGCGTACGAGGGCGCGGCCGAGCGCCACGCGCTGCTGTTGGCCGCCCGAAAGCTCCCGCGGCTTGCGCTCCAGCAACTGCGTCATGTCCAGGACGCGTGCAGCTTCCCTGACTTTCCTGTCGATCTCGTCCTTTGGCAGTTTGCGCATCTGCAGCGGGAAGGCCAGGTTTTTATAGACCGACTTCTGAGGATAGAGAGCGTAGTTCTGGAACACCATCGCGATGTCCCTGTCCTTGGGGTCGAGATCATTGACCACCCGGTCGCCGATGACAATATCGCCAGACGTCACAGACGTCAGCCCCGCCACCAAGTTGAGCGTTGTCGTCTTGCCGCAGCCTGACGGGCCGACGAGTGCCACGAACTCGCCGTCGTTAACAGTCAGCGTGACGCTCTTCACAGCATTGAAGCTGCCATAATTCTTGATCAGATCTTTGAGGACCACATGGGCCACGAGCAACTCCCTAATGCTTGACTGCGCCTTCGGTGAGGGCGCGTACGAAGTATCGTTGCAGAAGCAGAAAAAGGACGACGACCGGTACGCTCATGATGAAGCTGGCCGCCATGAGACCGGGAAAGTCGGTGGTGTTCTCCGAGAAGAAACGCTGGATGCCAACGGGTAGGGTCAACTGTTCATTCTTCGACAGGAACGTGTAGGCATAAATGTATTCGTTCCATGCGCCGATAAACGAATAGATCGCTGTAGCGATGATCCCAGGCGTTGAGAGTGGCACGACAATCAGCACGAAGGCCTGGAAACGGGTCGCCCCGTCAATGCGTGCGGCCTGCTCCAGTTGGATCGGAATATTGTCGTAGAAGCCTTTGAGGAGCCAGATTGCGAGCGGCAAGCCAAATGTAAGGTAGGTCAGGACGAGGGACCCATGGGTGTTCACCAGCCCTAATGCGCGCATGAGAATAAACAGCGGCACGAGGAAGATGACTGCCGGGAACATATTGCGAAGCAAGACAGCGAAAAACAGGAAGTTCCGTCCCGGGAAGGTGAAGCGGGAAAACGCGTAAGCAGCCGGTACCGCCACGACAACCGACATTATTGTAGTCGCCGTGGACACGAAGAGGCTATTCCAAAAGAAACGCAGGAAGTCTTGGCCGACGCTGTTTTGGGGATCAAGCAGCTTTTGGTAGCTGGCAAGAGTGGGTTGGTCCGGCCACCATTGGGGCGGGAACTGCATTGCGGCAAAACCAGATTTGATTGATGTCAGCAGCATCCAGACCATCGGCAAAGCTGTGTAGAGCAGCATGAAGAGCAGGAACACCCGGCCGCCCCACCGCCATCCGTCGATGGTTGTGCGGCCGCGTGCCTGCCTGGTCTGCGCGGTCCCGGGAATTGTGCTCATTCGCTTCCTTCCTTTTGCCCATTGGCGCTTAGCGCGCGAACATAGAAGTAGCCGAAAGACATCAGTATCAAGAACAGCAGGACCGAGTAGGCCGATGCCACACCCCACCGCTGGCGTCCGAACGCGAGTTCATAGATATGCGTGATCCAGATGTGCGATGCGTTCGATGGTCCCCCGCCCGTCATGATCCATGGGATGATGAAGGAATTGAAGTTGGCCACCGCCAAGAGCAGGATCGTTACCGTGGAGACATTTCTGACATGCGGGAAGGTGACGTGCCAGAACCGCTGCCAGGCATTGGCGCCGTCAACTTTCGCCGCACGCAGCAGTTGATCGGGCACTGTTTGTAGGCCAGCCATCATCATGATCATGGCAAACGGGAACTCTCTCCAGATGTTGACGACGATAAGCGAGGGCAGCACCGTATCGACACTGTCGATGAAATTCGGTGGCCGGTCGGCAAGGCCTACGCCGACCAATACCGCGCCGATCACACCAAAGTCCGAATGGTAGATCCACTTCCAGATGTAGGATGCGGCGACTGCACTGATAACCCAGGGGATGATCAGGATGGCTCGCAGGATTGCACGGCCGGCGAAGTCACGATGGAGCGCCAAAGCACAGGCGAACCCAAGAACGAAGGAGATGAAAGTTGACCCGAGGGTCCAGATGAGGGTGTTTTTGGTCACAGTCCAAAACACCGAACTTTTAAGGATGGCAGTGTAGTTGTCGAGGCCGACGAAAATCTTGTCTTTGAGCTGTAGGCCGGGCGGCGTGTTAAAGAAAGACAGCTCGATCGTATAGTAGATCGGGTATGCTATCACGATGAGCATCACTGCGATCGACGGCAGAACGTATGCGTAGTCAGCACGATGGTCCCAGATCTTTCGCAACAAACCGGGCCTGTATTGTTCAAGCGGCCGGGAAACGTCTGCCTTTCCAGTCAAGATCGCCACTACGCTAGGCCCTCATCCTTTGAGACAAAGCCGGCTGCGGGAATCTCAGCAGCCGGTTAGATCGTCGGATCTGGGCTAGAGCCCACCGTCCATTATTTCTTTAACTTTCTTGGCGGCATCGTCGGCTGCCTGGTCGACCGTCATCGCACCAGTCAAAGCGTTCTGCAGCATGTCCGGTACGATGATGTTCATGATCTCGGGAGACTGCGGTAGTGCGGGGAACGGAATGCCAAACGGCAGCATCGATGTGGTGACGTCAAGGAATTTGATCTTGTCCAGACGGTCCTTCATCCACTTGGTCTTGAAGCCGTTGAGGTTGCCTGGGTTCGAGCCGACATAGGCCAACTTCAAGGACCATTCAGGGCTGGACCACATGCAGACGATAGCCTTCGCGGCTGGTTCGTCCACCTTGCCTCCTTCCACGTATTCGGGTTTGAGGATATGAATGTTTGAACCGCCAAAGACAACGGCACGCTTGCCGTCGGGGCCGGTCGGAATGAGTCCGTAACGCATATTGTCGATGACCGTCTGCGCCTTCTCCTTATCCGTAGCGGTCGCCTTCTTTTGCAGATCCAGCATGACGTCGTAGTCAGACGGATGAGAAACCATCATACCAAGCTGGCCAGCCAGGAAAAGCGGCTGATTGTCTGCCTGCTGGTTTGTAAGAGCTGAGACAGGTACGGATTTGTCACGAACATACATGTCATAGGAAGCCTGCAATGCGGCCTTGCTTTGAGGGCTGGCAAGTTCAACCTCTTTGTAGGTCGGATCCTTGGATGCCTCGTCAAAGACACCTCCGCCATAGGCCCAAAGCTGCGGCATAAAGCGGTAAGGCGTATTGCCGGCGTTCTTGCGAGCCACGAGGCCGTAGCCCGAGATTCCAAGCTTGTCGTGGATCTGCTTGGAATACTTGACAACATCGTCCCAGGTTGCTGGAGCCTTGTCGGGGTCGAGGCCAGCTCTTTTGAATATGTCGGCATTCCAGATGAAGGCCATCGTTTCGTTATTGGTCGGAATGCCGTAGGGCACACCGTCCCAGCTGACGGCCTTCATGGCGCCAGGCCAGAAATCATCCGTTGAATAACCAACATCCTCTGGCTTCAGAGGCTGAAGATAGCCCTTGGCAGCAAACTCGACGCCTCCCAGGATCTGCAGGCGAACCGCCATCGGAGCGGCATTGCCGAGCAGTGCGGTGCGGAATTTATCGAGCAGGTCGTTGTAAGTCAGCCCCTGTTCCTCGAGCTGAATATTCGGGTAGGTCTTGCGGAAGGTCGCAAAGAAATCCTTGTAATATTGCCGCAGCGAGTCTGGATCGCCTTCGAAGATACCCTGGTACCAGAACGTCAGACGTCCTTTGTAGTCCAGGGGCGTAACCTTGCTGCAATCGGCCGCGGTATCGAAGTCCTGTGTGCCAGCAATAGAACGAACGTAGTCCGGTGACCACTTGCTCAGGTCCACCGACGCGCCAAAAGCGGAAGTAGACAGCATAGACACCAGCATAGCAGTCGAGACGGTGCTGCGCAGGACGGCACCTCCGAGTGAAATCCTCGTCATAGGTATCCTCCAGGTTCTCCCAAGCCGCTCTGCTCAGGGCAGGCGGTCCACGCTCGTGGGACTGACCTCCTCAAGCCAGTGTATCCCATGACGCAGATTATACGTTTTCAGATCAAGGAATGTATGTCAATCGACAAAATCGTACATTGTTTGGCTGAGATTTGCATGATAATTGGGAAAATACAGTATTCATGGGGAACATTTTGACCGAGACGACTGAGTTCAGAGCCATGCCACCCGAAGGCATCGACGCAGATGGCGCATCGAGCGAGGGAGCCACCCTCTACAAACTGATCAGAGATGACATCATCGAGGGTCGGCTTGCAGCAAACGAGCGGCTGGTTGCGACCGATCTCGCCCGACGCCACGGCACATCGACCAATCCGGTTCGCGAGGCCTTGCAGCTGTTGCGTGGCGAAGGTTTCGTTACCTTCGTGCCAAACCGCGGTGCGCGTGTGCGGCCTATCGATCAGGACTTCGTTCGGGATGTCTACGAGATTGGCGTGTTGATCGAGCCGGCACTGACGCGATGGTTCGTCACCATGGCGACCGTGGAAGACATCGCAGAACTCGAGCGCATTCAGGATTTGATCGAGCAGAACAACTTCAGCGACCCATTCAAGCATAGTGAGCTGGATACCGCTTTCCACACGGTGATGTATCAGAAACACTATAACCGTCACGCCGCCGAGCTTTGGTGGAAGCATCGTGAAGTTCTGAGGGCGGTCGGCCGGCGTTTCAACTTCACGCTCGCCCGGCGCGCAGCCATCCTCAGCGAACACCGTGAACTTATTGCGCTCGTGAAGGCCGGAAATGCTGATGCGGCAGCCGAACTCATTGCGCGCCACGTCGAGGGTTCGGGCCGACATCTCCTGGAACATATGAGGGCACGTAGCGCGGCCCGCGCGGGATAGGACAAGCCGGCAAACATCTGCTCAGTTCAAAAGGTAGCCCAGATGAAAATCACAAGCGTACGGCCGTGGCTCATCAAGTCCGATGCGTCTTACTGGGGAGAATTCCTTTTCGTGGAGGTAACGACAGACGAGGGGGTGAGTGGCTGGGGCGAAATAACAACCACGACGAAGCTCGCCAATCGCGCGCTCTGCACAATCCTTCGCCAGATCGGTCAGGCTCTCAGAGGCGAAGATCCCGCCCGTATCGAATATCTGTGGCACAAAATATTCCGCAGCTTCACATACATGGGCAGCAGGGGTGCTGCGGTCGAATGCGTAAGCGCCATCGACATCGCTCTGTGGGATATCCGCGGCAAGGTCCTCGGCAAGCCGATCTACGAGTTACTTGGCGGGCCTGTGCGCGACGAGATCGCCCTCTATACCCATCCCAACCAGGCGAAATTCACCAGCAAAGAGGCTGTCATCCGCGAAATTCGGGATATTGTCGATTCCGGCCACACAGGACTGAAGTTCGATCCGTTCCCTCATCAAGGCCGCGGTGCCGATGGAATCGCGCGTGAACAGCGGGACGGTTATCTCGACGGCAGCATGACCCGCAGGGACGAACGCGAAGCCGCCGAGCTGACGGAACTGATCCGCGAGACAGCAGGCCCGGACGTCGACATTCTCATTGACGCCCACGGCCGGTTCGATGTCCCAACCGCCATCCGTCTTTGCCGCAGCCTTGAAGAAGCAGGCCAGATCGACTGGTTCGAAGAGCCTTGCCCACCCGAGAGTCTAAACGCGCTCAAACAGGTCCGGGAAAAGGTAAATGCTGCAATTTCATGGGGGGAACGTGGTCATACCAAGTGGGACTTCGTTCCCGTGCTCGAAAACAAGCTCGCCGACTACATCATGCCGGATGTCACCTGGACCGGCGGCATTACCGAGCTCAAAAAGATCTCGGCGCTGTGCGAGGCCTATTATATCCCGGTCTCCCCGCATGACGCCGCCGGCCCGATCAACGTGGTTGCGGGCGCGCAGGTGATGATGACCGTCCCGAACTTCTACAAGCTTGAGACGTCGGAATGGAACCTCGGCAAATATGATCACCTTATCGACCGGCCGCTGGATGTCTCGAACGGCAATCTCAGGCTTGCCCAAAAGCCGGGCCTCGGCGTCGAGATGAACCGCGACTACCTTCAAGACCACGAGATTGAATTGGACTGACCGACGTTTTCGGCTGTGTCGGCCGTGCGGCGACAAGCCCTATCGACTAGCGAGGAATCAAATCATGCGAGAGGTAGATGGAGCGGAAGAAGCGCTCAATCGGATAAACTTGAATTCAAAACCGTCCGAACTTCGCATCACGGATATGCGGGTCGCCGAGATCAACGGTGCCCCGTTCACCTCTGCGCTTCTCAAGATCTATACGAACCAGGGAATTGTCGGGTTCGGCGAGGTTAGAGACGGGGCTAGCGCGACCTACGCTCTTATGCTGAAAAGCCGCTTGCTGGGGGAGAACCCCTGCGACATCGATCGCCTGTTCCGGCGTATCAAGCAGTTTGGTGGACACGGGCGCCAGGGCGGTGGCGTGTCGGCGGTTGAAATTGCTTTGTGGGATCTTGCCGGCAAGGCCTATGGCGTTCCGGTCTACCAGATGCTTGGCGGACGATTTCGCGAGCAGGTGCGCGTCTATTGCGATACCGACGCCACCGTGCCGAGCGGCACGGAGACCGGAAAGCGCCTGAAGCAGCGCATGGAACTCGGTTTCACGTTCCTGAAGATGGATCTCGGGCTGATGCAGATTGCTGATGTGCCAGGAGCTGTCGTGTTTCCCGCAGGATCGCTCGAGGGATACCGCAAAAGCCCGGTGCGTGGGCCGCTGAAAACCATGGATGAGCGCCGTCTGCGCAATGCCGCCTAC
This sequence comes from Rhizobium sp. 05N430, assembly GCF_056396985.1. Taxonomy (NCBI): domain Bacteria; kingdom Pseudomonadati; phylum Pseudomonadota; class Alphaproteobacteria; order Hyphomicrobiales; family Rhizobiaceae; genus Rhizobium; species Rhizobium sp. 05N430. The sequence continues at coordinate 58,143 of NZ_JBFTMO010000015.1, forward strand.
GATCTGCACAACGTTCAGCACCCGTTCACCGGCCTCCACTTTACAGACAAGGGCCTTGACCTGCTTGAGAAGTACATCGCCGAAGTTCGTGAAGTCATCGGCATGAATATCCCGCTGGCAATCGACCATATTGGCCATATTTCGATGCAGAACGGCATTCGCCTCGCCAGGCGGATCGAGAAATATGTCCCGGCCTGGCTCGAAGACGTGATCCCCTGGCAATATGCGCAGCAATATCGTCAGCTGCAGGATTCGACCACCGTCCCGATCTGTACCGGCGAGGACATCTACCTGAAGGAGGGGTTCAAGCCGCTTCTCGACGGCGGCGGCGTCTCCGTTATCCATCCGGATCTGCTGACCAGTGGGGGGATACTGGAAACCAAGAAAATCGGCGACATGGCACAGGAATACGGTGTCGCGATGGCAATCCACATGGCGGAGAGCCCCATCGCCGCGATGGCGGCTGCCCATGTTGCGACCGCGACCGAGAATTTCATGGCGCTCGAATATCATTCGGCCGATGTCGACTGGTGGGACGACATCGTCACCGGCCTCCCAAAGCCTCTCGTCAAAGATGGCTTCATCACCGTACCGGACAAGCCGGGCCTGGGGATAGACGACGTCGTCGATGAAGTCATCTCACGTCATCTGCAGCCGGGCGTTGCCGGGATTTGGGAGCCTACCGACCGCTGGGACAACGAGTATTCCTGGGATCGTACCTGGAGCTGAAGCGAGGAGGAACGAAGATGAAGATCACCGATCTGCGCTGCGCCGTTATCGGCAAACATCCTATCGTCCGTGTCGTGACGGATGAGGGCCTCTATGGGCTTGGCGAAGTCGAATTCACGAAGTCCTACCTAAAACCGTTTGTGCTGCATTTCCGCGATGCGCTGATTGGCGAAGACCCGACCGACGTCGAAAGAGTGATGCTGAAAATCCGCCAACGCGGGTCTTTCAAGCCATATGGGGCTGCGGTCAGCGCAATAGAGCATGCGTTGTGGGATATTGCCGGCAAGGCGGCGAGCGTCCCCGTTTACAAGCTGCTCGGTGGCAAGGTACGCGACAAGGTGCGCGTCTACAATGGCTCTATCCGCCAGAAGCGCACCGGCGATCGGCCGGAGGATTACGCTGCCGACGTCAAATGGATGATGGAGCAGCCGCAGAACTTCTTTATGGTGAAGCAAGGGATCTCGTTCCATTCGAATATGAAAGACAGCATCGAGGGCTTCCACTACGGCGTAACGCAGAAGAAGGCTGGCTATCACGGCGCAATGGATCAGGGCGTAATCAGCGAGCGCGGCTTCAACCACATGCTCGACTGCGTGATCGCGATGAAGGAGGTGCTGGGCGATAAGGTCAGTCTAGCGCTCGACTGCGGGCCGGGCTGGATGCTGCCGGATGCGATTAAGTTCGCGCGAGCGGTGGAGAAGTACAATTTGATGTGGCTCGAGGATATGTTGACCGGGGACTATGTTCCCTGGGTCAATCCCCAGGCCTATCGCGAACTGACCACCTCCACCTCGACACCGATCCATACCGGTGAGCAAATTTACCTGCGGCACAATTTCAAGGAATTGATCGAGACGCAGGCAGTGCGCGTCATCGGGCCGGATCCAGCTGACATTGGCGGCATTGCCGAACTCAAATGGGTTGCCGAGCATGCGTACATGCACTCGATCCTGATGGCGCCGCATGGCACTGCCAACGGCCTTTTGGGCCTAGGAGCGCTGATCAATGTCTGCGCCACCTTGCCGGCAAATTATGTCGCATTCGAATATCCAAGCGCCTCCGACGCCTGGTGGGAGGATCTGGTCATTGGCCTGCCGCCGAAGATCGTAAAGGACAGCATGGTGGACGTGTTAGAGGCTCCGGGCCTGGGCGTCGATATAGATGCTGAGCGTGCTAAGAAATATCTTATGGAAGAGGATGCGGATTTTTTCGCCTGAACGTCCTCGCCTGACGTGGAAGCTCCTTTCGTAGCAAAGAGATCGCCATCGCGGAGAACTTCAAACGAAGTGCGGGCGCAAGTTGGCGTCCACGCCATTGACTGCGATCGACCCGTGCGAAGGTTGGACATCGCACGTGCTGGGCCGATAACCAAGTCTTTTCAGCAGCGCGTTTTGATCGATGATCTCCGCGTTCAGCTCTGGCTGTCCTTGAGTGCCCGACTTGCTGTGGTCCCCGATATGTCTTGCGAGAGCGCGTAAGGTCGCTCTAGGCTGCTGTTGCATCATTTGTTGATTTTGCTGCCCACGTCTGATGGTCAAAGTGTCAATTCAAACCTGGAAAGCCAAAAACGCAATCAAACAACTGTCACAAGCCGCACTATAGTGCGCTATTTCGTGCCCTGAAGGGCGACTTAAAGGCCTGCAGAAGATGACCTTAGCTTGCGGGACATACAGTTAGTTCTGAGCGCAGAACCACTTTTGCGGGATTTAAAATGCAAGGTTGAACAAGATCCTGCCCCATTGCAAGGTGCCGCAATTTCATCGCGCCATTGTGGCAGCCATTGCCCTACCGACGCTCGGGAGCCTGCCCACCGGAAGTCACCAAGCCCGCGGACAAGCGATCGCGGCTTCCGCTCTAACGCCACGGATCTCTTTGCTCATCGCACGGGTGTTGCGCAGCGCGAGGCGGTTTTTATGCCGATTGCGCAGATGGCCGGCGAAGCGCAGCATACTCCCAAGCGCCTGTGGCGAGCAGTGCCGCCGTGGCGGCGATGTTCATACCGTAGAGCGGCAGCAGCGGCGTAGCGATTGCGATTGCCAGAAGTCCAACGAGGCCTGCGGCATGCGAAAACGGTATCCGCTCCGCCGCGGCCAGTTTTAGCCAAATGTTTCCACATAGGAACAGGAATGGCCCCCCGGCGATTGCTGCAGTGGCCCTCAGGTCAGCTTGCTCGTGAGGGTGCGAGAGCGCAAAGTCTTCGCCAACCGCTGTCAATATGATGCCGGCGACGATCGGCAGATGACCGTAGGTGAAAAGATTGTGCGCCACAGCTTCCGGCTTGGATGTCACCTCGGCCTTTTCCGCGGCCTCTTCTTGGCCCTGGTGAAAATAAATCCACCACATGGCGACTGTGGTTAGAAAGGCCCCACAAAATACCAAAAAAGTTAAATCTGTGCCCATGTGTTCGGCAGCGTTACGCCCGGTTGTCAAAATGGTCTCGCCGAGGCAGATAATGACGAACAAAGCGCAGCGCTCAGCAAGGTGCTCACCGTTCAGGTGCAGCGTTTCCTTTTCGGATCCTCCCAGGCCTGGAAAGCGAAACCGCAACAATGGCGCACTATATTCCAGCCCCAGAGCAATGCTCCAGATGGACAGCCGCCATTCGAATGAAGCCAGCCCGCCTCCGATCCAGAGCGTTCCGGCAGCGCATGCCCAAACGGTGATGCGAAGGAAGGTGGAAGCCGACTTGGGATCATGACGGCGAAATGCGAACCATGCAAAAAGTGACCTTCCGATCTGCATGCCAACGTAAATGACGGCAAATGGCAGAGGATGGTCACCGAAAGCTTCAGGAAGGGCGATAGCCAAGAGAATACCCGCAAACATGAGCGCGAACAAAAGTAAGCGGACAGGCTCGCTGTCGGTATTTAGAAGGTTTGTGACCCAGGTCGTATTGATCCAAAGCCACCAGATCGCCAGGATGAGCAGTAGGGCTTCTCCTGCGGTCGCTGAGGTGAAATCCTCCGCAAGAGTGTGGGACAACTGGATCAGCCCGAATACAAAGACGAGATCGAAAAACAGCTCTGGGAAGCTTGCTTTCGACTTTTCCGCGTCCTTGTCACGGAGCCAGGCCCGGCCAGATTTTCTCGCCTTCATTGAGATGTCCATCGACCAGGGTTAGCGTTGCCAGCGGCCCTCATTGTTATGTGGTTCTCCTTTGGTCGCAGCGAAACGCCAATGTGGGCAACTCTTGCCCTCGCAAACCAGTGACGCGCTTCAAGGCTTGGCCGTCACTCGCCACACCTTGTTTCCGACATCGTCGGCAATGAGTAAAGCGCCGGTTTTATCGAGCGTCACGCCGACCGGCCGGCCTTGCGCCTGTTCCTGATCGTTCAAGAACCCGGACACCACATCCTTCGGCGCGCCACTGGGCCTTCCCTCTGAAAATGGCACGAATATCACCTTGTAGCCGTTGAACGCATTGCGGTTCCAGCTGCCATGCTCGCCGACAAAGGCGCCGCTTCGATATTCTTCAGGCAAGCTCGTGCCGTTAGAAAACGCCATGCCGAGTGGGGCGACGTGGGAACTGAGCGCATAATCGGGGACAATCGCTTTGGCGACGAGGTCAGGCCGTTGCGGCATGACGCGCGGATCGACGTGCTGGCCGTAGTAACTGTAGGGCCAGCCATAAAAGCCGCCCTCTCTGACGGAAGTCATGTAATCAGGCACCAAGTTTGGTCCGAGCTCGTCACGCTCGTTGACCACCGTCCAGAGAGCCTTTGTCTGCGGTTCGATGCTCAGCCCATTTGGATTGCGCAAACCGCTTGCGAAAACGCGGTGCATTCCCGTCTGCCGATCGATTTCCCAGATCGCTGCCCGGTCTTTCTCCGCCTGGATGCCGTTTTCCGTAATGTTACTGTTTGAGCCGACACCCACGTAAAGCAGCGAACCGTCCGCGCTCGCCGTCATGCTTTTTGTCCAGTGATGGTCGATTGGCCCTCCAGGAAGATCTGTTAGTACCGTGCCAGGCTCGGTAATTTTTGTCTCGCCCGGCGTATAGGCATAGCGCACAACCGCGTCGGTATTGGCGACATATAGATCGTTTCCGACAAGAACTACGCCGAAGGGCGAGTTCAAATGATCGAGGAAAACGTCTTGAATTTCGGCCGTCCCATCGCCATCGGCGTCTCTCAGCAGCGTGATGCGGTTGCTTTTGCCGCTGCTTCCGGTTCCTCCAGTCGCGAACGACTGAACTATACCCATGATCAAGTCTTTTGGACGCTTCGCTGACACCTCGGGAGGCGCCACTGACTCCACCGCCAATATATCACCGTTGGGCAACGTATACACTGAGCGCGGATGCTGTAATCCGGAGGCAAGCGCCTTTACTTCAAGACCGCTCGCGACAGTCGGCACTTTGCCGTCCTTCCATCCTACGACCTTGGCTATATGCATTGGCGGAATCAGATATTGGGATTGATCGGGAAGCTTTGGATCTGGCCCGATCTCTGCGTTTGGATCGGGCTCATTGTCGCTGCAGGCGGAAACCAAAAGGGCAGTCGAGGCGAAAAGTGTTGCCATAACAAAAAGGCGGGAACGTTGGCGCGCCATCATATCAATATCCTCTGGCGAACCGCCGCTCGGTGATGGAGCCGCAAATCGAAACCACCACGATGAGCACAAACGCCACGATCGACAAAGCTAGACCGAGGGGAACGACCGACGTCCAGGCATCGCGGCTATGGATCAGCGCGTTTACAAATGAAATAGCGAAAATCGCGATGCCACCAAGAACGTAGAGCGCTGAGGCGAGCCCGGCGAAGCGAAACCGACCACGCGCGAGATCAACAAGACCGGCAAGGAGGGCAACACCGCCGGTGACCAGCCCGGCTGCCAGAAGCCATGCAGAGAAATTCGCCCAGGTCATTTCTGCCGTCTGCCAATACGCAGTGTCAGTGAACAACGCACCAATGAAGCACGCCGCTGAAAAATGAAGCGGGATTGAGCGAAGGGATGGTTTGTAGATGGGGATGGAGGCTTCTACGGGGATCATGGGTCTATCCTGAGGAACGTCTTCGCGTTCTTCACAAACCACCACCGGTCGCAATTGTTCCCGCCCGTCATCGAACCGAGAAGCCAGCACGCAAGTTAGCTACGGCCACATAGACACGCTGTTTCGCGTGGGGGATGTTACAGCCCGGATCTCACAGGACGCAAACCAAGCCAGACATTTCTTTATCAGGCAAAATTTATAGTTCACTGGCCGCAGCGCGTGCTGCGAGAAGTCATTTTTCAAGGTGCAATAAGATCTTGGCGATCGGCCGCAATTTGCTACTATCCGATGATAGGTTCCACGGAGCAATGTGCCGGGGCCTCATCACCGCGCAAACGCACTGCCATTGAACGGGAAGCCGCTCTGTGGCCTCGCGAGGTCGATTTAAGAACTGATCCATCCGGTGTTTAAGCGGTACCGATCAATGCAGAACATCTTTGAAGTCAATGCGGGCAACAATGTCACCTGACTCATTCGTCAATTCAAACACCTGGTCTCGAAGGGCGGCACCGGTCCTCAAGCGCTCGGCAATCATTTCCCGCGCATTTGCTTTTGCCTCATCGATCGCGGCTTCAAGCGAACCGAGGTCACTACCTTCCGGATCTGCAATAAATGTTTCGCCATCTCGAATATTAAAAAAATAGCGCATGTTCTGCTCCGCGGGTCAGTGTCTTTTCTTGGAAATATCTCTTTTCCGAATGATGTGCGCTTCAGATTGTTCCGAGTATTATTCGGTTTCCCTATGCGCGCGGCCGATCAGCCTTTCGAATTCCTGTTCAGGGATACCATAGGATCCAGCAGCGAATTCCTCCAAGCCTTTCCGATCGAGGACAATGATCAAGCCACGATTTGAGCGGATCAGCCGCTCGCCCTCAAGCACGTGCAACGCCGTCGTCACACTTGGGCGACGTGTCCCAAGCATGAAAGCGATATATTCGTGCGTGATATCGAGTTCGTCTGAGCGGAGACGGTCGTGACACATCAAGATCCACCTCGCTAGGCGCTGCTCGATCCTATAGCGGGCATTTGCGAGCGCCGTATAGGCGACCTGTGTTGCGAACACATGCATGTACTTGATGAACGGGATCTGCAGTGAGGAACTCCTTGCCGTCAACTCCCGCATTACTTTGATTGGAACACGGTAACCCAGGCCAGCAACATGCATCTCAATCAAGTAGGGGACGATGTCATCGCCGATGATCGTCGAAGTTGGAACAAAACCTTCCGATCCGAACATCCCTGCCTCCGCCGACCTGTCATTCGGTGAAACGGTCATCACCGCGCCGATGCCCGACTCCGGAAAGTAAAGATACTCAAGTCTGCTGCGCGGCCGGGCGATCTCGAAATGTGCAGGCAGCTTAACCTTCTCAAGATACGGTTGCAGAAGCGTGAAGTCCGCGGGCATCAATGCGGCGAGCATCCGGTTGCCGACTTCGTCCTGGCGAAAGGTCAATTCAAACTCCTCAAGGCGTTATCGACGAACGAACGCGGCTTAATGTTAGCAAGACGCATTGTCTCAAAAAGCCACCGCTTCTTCCGCCAGTGACCCGGAAAACGGCCCGTTGACCTTTAAGAGCGCGATGGCGCAACCAGCGAGGTCCGACTGTCTTTTCCGGCGGCGATCGATACGGGTTGCATCTGACGTGCTTCGCAATCAACGAACATCCTAATATTTCCACTGTTCTGCTTGAACACAGCAGATATTCAACGAGTAAACAGCAGGCTGCGACAAATGTTCCAGTTTCGCGGCGTTGCAATCTCCGCCCAACGCGAAGAAGGTGGACTATCGGCAAATTTCGATCATCGTAATTTCCTTATGCCAGCGTCACGATAATACCCTTGACACGCCGGGGGACATCGCTGCGGTTAAAGTATGCCCTTGATCCGGTGTTCAGAGATCCATCCGGCTTCCTCCGCGCAGTCCATCAGCGGCTTCAGGATCGACAGCGTTTTGTTGCCAAAACGATGTCCCTTTTACTCTGTCGTGCGATTGTGTACCGCCTATCGCAGATGCAGTCACCCGGCCAGCAGTCGCAGCGGAAGTAGCCGCGACCGTTACAAGCCAAGCATTTCGAAAGACGATCAGCGTGCTCCCCATTGATTGCAGGAAGTGCCGAACGCTCCAGCGCTAGCAAGGAAGGCATCGTACTGCAGGCCGCCGCGGGATGTCTTACTCAAGAACTGCCGCGATCTTTTCGGCCGCCGACACTAGGATCTGGTGACAATGTGGAGGCGAGGGCCGGATAGCTGAGATTGGCATATCCAAACACGCTCGCCATACCTTGGCGGATTACCTGAAAGACGCCTTAGAGGATTTGGCTGTGCATCGGGGCTTTCATCCGGGGTGTTGTCCCGGTGAACATTCTACAGTGCGTAGTGGATATTGTGGTGATTTGCACGAAGCGACCACCAAATCAGGCCGCCTTCGGGTTGTCTTTTTCGTTTCAGAGATCGGGCCGCCTTCCGTTGCAAAAATACGGTCTTGCGAAGATGAGCCTGATGGCCAAACTCGCTTGTGACCAGCGAGAACGCTGCGGCCCACCACCCATTAGGTGCGTTAAAACAGGTCTTGATTTTCCGCCGCCTTCTCCTAAATCTTGCGCCGTCAAACACGCAACGAGGAAGGAGATGGCCATGGCGAACACCTCGTTTGACGCTCCGTTGTTCCTGAGGAAGCGGCATTATATTCAGGAACTCGCTAGCCTCGAAGATGTCTTTGACTTCCTCGACGAATGGGCGGAAGAGCAAAGAGATGCCACCTATGAGGTTATTGAAAAGGCTTGCCGCATGGCGGCCCAAGGTATCTTTCCTTTGCCAGCGTTCAGGGAAAACCTTCGTCGGTTCCTGATAAAGCACCACATGCTCGCAAACATTGAAGAGGTGCCCGTTGTTGCCAAGCGCCAGAGCGATCGGAACATCGGCTCGTAGGCGCCTTCATAGACACAGCGCAAATTCCACGCCCGCCGCCCTTTCATTCCGGTGGCGGCTTTTCACATCAGGAGATGCCTAGCTTCGTCATAGGATATGGACGCAACGATAGCGGCCTCATCGCAGCGTGGACGGCGCACTAGGCTTTATGTAGTGGACATGGCGGTGATTTGCGCGAAGGGATCCTAGGTTTGCGTCTAACTGCGCGCGCGTCTCCAGCCCGCCGCGCGCGCCTCGGCCTCTGAGCAGAACCACCGTTCTCCATACTGGGGATAAATCTTGGTCTCTTCGTAATATTCCTGGCCTGGCACATGGTAAATGTGTTCTCGGCTTTGGATGCTGATGTTGCCCTTGATGTTGCAAGCACCACTGAGCGCTGATGTGGGGGTGAGAAGATTGACCGCATCGACGGCACCGTAACCAATCACGCCTGCGCCGATGACAGCCAGATAGAACGCCTTCATCGAGAAGAGCGGTGGCGCCTGCTTCACTCGGTATCGTGGGGCCGGAAATGAGCGGTGTGTCGGCATTCCAGAAGGATGCCGTGACCATGCGGGAACGCAAGGAAAAGTTGAGCTCCGGGTAAACTGAAGGTTGGCAATATCATTAAAAAGCCAAGCTTCGGGCGGCATAATCACAGAAGTGCTACGGCGCTAGATGGTAGCTCTCGGGCCGGTCAAGCACATTGCCGCGATGGTGCACCAACCGACCTACTAGGCGGTTCGCTTTCGTCTAGGCTTAACGGGCTTGACGGGCTCAAGCAGGACCGTAGCGGCTCTCTCCGCGTCGCGGGCTAAGCGCAACTCCCGCAGCTGCGATGTCTTCTTATCGCGAGCGGCATCCTGTGCAGCGATGATCGACATGGATTCCGTATGGGTGGCTTGTGCTTTGGTCGCTGGCTTGTTCATCACCTATAAGTAGTGCGCAAAATGAATCTTTCAATGGTTGGTAGGGACTAGGCGGGCGCGGGAAGCCTCACTGAGGCCATAAGGAAACGTTTCCGCCACGCCTCGTGAGCGAGGGGCGCTTACTATACGCTTCGGGGCCACCCATCAGACCCAAATGAGAGACCAGCGTCGAAAACAATTCCGAGCGCTCCCGTTAAGCCGCCCCTTTTAGCTTCGGCCTTGAAGATCGAGAAAAAGGCCCGCTCTAAGGCGGGGCGGGTGTGCGTATTGGAGTGTGTTGAGGCGATTACAACGCAGACGTCAGAGAACACACCTGCGTTTACAGGCCAGGGATAGTGAACGGCGTCAACCTTCGCACTGCCACCATTGGGGATCTCAAAGCAATGAACCAGATGCTTGTGATGCTTGTCGCGGTGGGAAGACGCTCGGCGCGATCTGACGCTGCCTTCGTTCATGACAACTAAGAGCCCGATCAAGCAGCCATCCGATGTTCGGTGGAGCTAGAATGATGGTAGAACTAGATGCCGTGAGGCGACACTCGCCATTCGATGAGACGGACCACACTGACGCTATCCCTTGACCTACTGGATCTTCTCTGTACCCGATGGCGATGTGACCTGGGTTGGCCCGCCCCCACTGCCGCTAGGCGACGGCGATCGGTCTGTTTTTTCCGGCGGACGTGCACTGCCATCGGCCGCGTTATTATCGAATGTGCCTGCTCCGGATGGCTGTGTGTTTATAGGATCGTTCGATGTCGAGGCCGTTGGTTTGGCATCCGTGTCAATGCTTTCGCCCCATATACCGAGGCCAGCCCAGGCGATCAGCGCAAGCACAAGACCACTGATCAGCACGATCAGGACTGGCCTGCCGCGGTTTCCCTGCCTTGCTTGCGTGGCGGTTTCCGTCACATCTCTTTGGTCGCCATCGTTTCTCGTCATTCTGAAATCCTTCGAGCGAGCTGGAATTTCGCGGCCACCACATCGGAAGGCGCTATGTCCTAAGCTAGTCGTTGCCTGAAGGTTCCCGATATCGCACCAATGCTGTACGGGTTTCCGCTAGATCGGTGGGATTTCCTCCGGCGACATTATGGACCGCCCTGAATATCTAAACCGTGGGGATGGTCGGCCCGGCCGTCGAAGGTTGATCTATCCAGTGAGTCCGCGACCGGCATCGTGCGTCATACGTCGACGTAAATTGTCTTGAGTTCAAATTTTGAACGGCTAGCGTCAACGATCGCTGATGGACGGCAGGTGTACTTCAACTTGGTGCCGATCTATTTCGCTAAGCGTTAATATCTTTTCCTTCCAGAACGCCTCCGCCTCCGGAGTGTCCTTGTCCCAGGAACGGACACTAACTATGTTGTCGTCGATATTCGCAAGTCTGCGTCCGCCTAAGCGCACATATTCCTCTGCAAGTTTCCGTGATGTGCTTGTCATTAACTTTCTCCTTCACAAGGAAACACACGTGCGCATCAACAGTTCCTGCTCCGACCTATAATTGCATACCGACCACCTATCATAGCAAAGATCATGCCGGCATCGATCGGCTGTCCGAGACGCTGGACTGCGGGGTGTCTTACTCGTCGCCTGCACTCATCTTCCAATATTGATCGAAGCCGCGAAATGTTTCGCTGCCCCAACCGTTACCGAGAAGAAGTCGAGACTGTCAGCCGGAAGACGATCGGCCCGCAGCCTCACGCTGAGCTTTCAGCCGTTCGGTTTTCTCGCGGCGCGCGTCGATTTCCGCCCCGATGGTCGCCATCGCCAGATCGTTCGTGGTATCGAAGCGATCGCGGCGTTCCTGTGCCGTTAAGGTGTTCCGGCGTCGGATGTGTTCTGGATCTTGTTTGGACATGCCATCGAGCTAGGCCGCCGTCAGAAAGCGGCAAGCCGCGGGTCGGCAAGCGTCCTATACCGTACAGTTGATTAATCGGTAGTGGATAGCCGTAAGATAGTTGCCGGTCGGCGTCTAAGGGCCACGTCAACAGGCCGAGGCGAGTACGACCAGCGGCATAAGTTCGTATGCTAGTTCACCCACTACCCGGTGACACGCTCTCATCCCCCTTATCGGGTAACGAACCTGCTCCAGGCGTCTTGGTTTCATCCTGAAGATGCGGTTTGTCATGGGGTCCGGCTGGCGGATTATCCACCCCATTGACCGGCTTCTTTCCAGTCTCCTCTATTGCCTGCTGGGCCTTCGTGTCCTTATTCATCTCGCAATCCCTTTCATCGGCCTGATTAAATCCCTGGTCGCTTGGATAGTTCCGCGCTTAGCCCGTGCGCGATCGCCACGCATTCCGCTTCGGCGTAATTTCGGATGCCGGGATTCATAGCAACCGTGAACGCGAACTTTATGATTTTAATCAGCCGATCAGCAATTTTAACAGTGAGCGCGCAACATTCTCTGGCGGCGGGAACGCTGTGCAGGAAATGCGACACCGCCGTTCACCCGTGTTCAGGCCTCCGCCCTTCAATGTCCTCCTTGCCCCGAGGTCTGGCGCGCTGGCCACACCTCGTAGGGGCCACGCTCGCAGAGTTCCAACGTCTTGGCATCGACGGCTTGGCCCGCTAGGTGCAACCGTGCCCAGTCGCTAATCCACTCGATTTTGGGACGAACGTGTTGTCTTTCGGGCAGGTCGGTGTTCGTCTTACGCTAAAGCCGTCGGCGCACCATGCCCTGGCGGCCTTGACTATTGCCTTGCTCTGAGCCTTCGTCAGGCCATGATCTGCCGTAATCTTATCGTTGTTATTTTCTCCCCATAGATCCCCCTTCAAATTCCTGCCGTCCGTCTTTCCCGCTGTCATTGACGTGCTGCGGCACGATCAGGCTCAAGCTTCAGATTTCCACAGTTTGTGAGATCAGCAGCGCGGAGCTAATCGAAACAAGGCTGTTGAGGTCTGTTCTCCTCCCTCGAGGATGGAATTGCTTTACCTAGGATTTTTTTGAGGCTGCGGCTGAAATTGAACGAAGATTGGCTGATGGCGTTTGAAACGGGCAGCGTTCCCCCTAGCTTGTACCAGCGGGGGTCGACCGAATCCGGCACAAGGGAGATGAGCCTATGCATTTCATTGTCAACGGAGAACAGATCGATGTCGAGGCAGACATCCGGACGTCGCTCCTCGATCTGCTCAGAAACTGCCTCGGACGTACAGGCACGAAAAAGGGATGCGACCAGGGCGCCTGCGGCGCATGCACCGTGCTTGTTGAAGGCGAGCGCATTAACTCCTGCCTTGCCTTGGCGGTGCAGTATCAGGGCCGCAAGATCGTCACTGTCGAGGGGTTGGCTCAAGACGGACATCTCAATCCGCTGCAGCAGGCATTCGTCGATCATGACGGGTTTCAATGCGGCTATTGCACTCCCGGTCAGCTCTGTTCCGCCATCGGCATGGCAAGCGAGATTGAGCGGGGCATGCCGAGTGCCGTTACAAAGGATCTGACGTCGCCGCGCATCGCTCTCGATCAGACGGAAATTCGTGAGCGGATGAGTGGCAACCTCTGTCGATGCGGCGCCTACAACGGGATCGTCGAGGCGATTTCCGAGACCCTTTCCGCCGGCAATCACCCTACAATCGGAGAGGGGGCCCGCGCATGAACATCTTCACCTACGAGCAGCCTGGCAATACTGCGAGCGCCATTGCGCTCGCCAAGACGAACGGTCGGGCAAAGTACCTCGGCGGCGGCACGAACCTCATTGATCTCATGCGCGAAACCGTCGAGCAACCTGATGTGCTGATCGACGTGACCGGGCTTGATGACCGGATCGAGATGCGTGCTGACGGCAGTCTCTTCGTCGGGGCGGCGGCCAAAAACTCGGCGCTCGCGGCCAACGCGCACGTTCGCGACAGATATCCGTTCTTGGCGCGCTCGATCCTTTCCGGCGCCAGCGCCCAAATCCGCAATATGGCGACCGTCGGGGGCAACATTCTGCAGCGGACGCGCTGCCGGTATTTCTACGACAACGCGGCAAGCTGCAACAAGCGCGTCCCGGGTGCCGGCTGCGATGCGCGCGATGGCTTCAATCGCTATCATGCGATACTGGGCGCTTCGCCTGCCTGCGTGGCGACCCATCCGTCCGACATGTGTGTCGCGCTTGCTGCACTGGATGCGACCGTTCATCTCGGCGGACCTCTCGGTACACGAATGCTGCCTCTGGAGTCGCTGCATCGGCTGCCAGGTGACCACCCTGAGGTGGAAACCGAACTGCTTCCGGGCGAATTGATTACGGCAGTCGAAATACCGCCGCTCGGTTTTGGTCGACGTTCGACCTACAGAAAGGTTCGGGACCGGGCAAGTTACGCCTTCGCGCTGGTTTCCGTTGCTGCCGCCCTCGATGTCGATAACGCCGGTGTCGTGCGCGATGTGCGTCTTGCTCTCGGGGGCGTTGCTCACAAGCCCTGGCGCGCCGCCATCGCCGAGGCGAGCCTGAAAGGTAATCCGGCCGGATCCGACGCTTTTCGCCGCGCCGCGGAAGCCGAACTCGCCGCAGCGGTCGGGCTCAGGGACAACGGTTTCAAGATCGAACTGGCGAAGCGCCTGATCACCGTCGTGCTTGAAGAATTGATGGGAGAGGAAAAATGAGCGCTGGTCAGGATACAAAACCGCAGAAGCCCGGATACTGGCAACCCGCCGTTACCCGCGATCCGCTCCTTCGAAAACACGGCGCCCTTGGCCAACCCGTATCGCGTATCGATGGACCGCTGAAGGTGCAGGGCGCGGCACGCTTTGCTGCCGAGTTTCCCTATGACAATATCTGCTACGCGGCCCTGGCTTTCAGCACGGTGGCCCGCGCACGCATATCGCAGCTCCATGTCGGCGATGCGGAAAAAGCGCCCGGCGTCATCCTGGTCATGACCTATCGCAATGCACCGCGCATGAAAGCGCCGTCATTGATGATGTCGTCACCCAATGCGGCTGGCGCCAGCGACCTGCCGGTAATGCAGACTGACGAGATCCACTGGAACGGCCAGCCGATTGCGTTAGTTCTGGCCGAAACGCAAGAAGCGGCAGATTATGCCGCTTCGCTGATCGACGCCGACTATGATCTCTTACCGGCCGTGACATCCTTCGCCGAGGCCAAGGCAAATCCGCGTCAGCTCGAAACCCTCCTTGGCCAGCCGCCCGTTCTTGAGATCGGCGATGCCGAGAGCGCATTGCGAGCCGCCGCAGTCCAGGTCGACAACCTCTATCGGACGCCGCGTCACAATCATAACGCCATCGAGCTTCATGCGGCAACAGTGGCCTGGAGCGGCGATAACCTCCGTGTCCATGACGCCAGCCAGCTTATCGACCTCACGACCGGCCAGCTTGCAGAGATCTTCGGGATCGATCCGGCAAACGTCCATCTTACTTCGCCCTTCGTCGGTGGCGGATTCGGGGGCAAATGCCTTTGGGATCATCAGATCCTCGCCTGCGCGGCTGCAAAGCTCGCCAGCCGCCCGGTGCGTATTATGCTATCGCGCGAAGGTGTTTTCCGTGTCGTGGGCGGACGCACGGTGACTGAGCAGCGCGTCGCCCTCGGGGCCGACGAAACGGGGAAGCTTGGCGCTCTCATCCACACTGGCATCGTCGCCATGACACCGCACAATTCCTGCCCGGAACAATTTACCTTTCCGGCACGCCACCTTTATGCTGCGGGAAGCTTCCGGCTTGCCCAGGAGGTGGCGGATATGGACATGCTCGCCAATACCTTCATGCGAGCGCCCGGCGAATCCGTTGGAACCTTCGCCCTCGAATGTGCACTGGATGAGCTCGCCGACAAATTGGGGATCGACCCAATCGAGTTGCGGCGGAGGATTGAGCCAGAAACTGACCCGACGAGCGGGAAGCCGTTCTCCTCGCGCATGTTGGTCGAAGCTTACGAGCGGGGCGCCGAGAGGTTCGGCTGGCGCCACCGTAACCGGAAACCGGGACAGGTGCGCGATGGCGAGTGGCTTATCGGCTTGGGATGCGCGACTGCGACCTACCCGTATCACCGCTTTCCAGGGGGGGCAGCGCGCATCAAACTGACAGAAGATGGTTCCGTTGCGGTCTCGACAGCCGTTCACGACATGGGCATGGGCACCGCGACCGCCCAGGCTCAACACATCTCGGCGCGTCTGGGCGTGCCACTCGACAAGGTGAGCTTCGAATACGGAGACAGCCATCTTCCGCGCGGCGTCATCGCGGGAGGCTCGACGCAGACGGCATCGATAGGAGGCGCGATCATTGCCGCCTCCGAAGTGTTCATCGAGGAGCTGCTTAAACTCGCCGGCAACGACTCTCCCCTTGCAGGCCTGTCGTTTGCAGACGTGGAAGCACGCAATTCCGGCCTTGGTCACGTGCAGGATCAGAGCCGCTTTGAAACCTATCAGTCGATCCTGCTCCGGGCGGGACGCACAGAGCTTGTCTGTCAGGCCGAAGCACCGCCGCCTGCCGAAATGGAAGCCTTTTCCATGCATTCCTATGGGGCGCAGTTCTGTGAGGTCGGTGTCAATCAGATTACCGGCGAGACCAGGGTCCGGCGGTTTCTGGGCTCGTTCGACGCTGGCCATATACTCAATGGCAAGATGGCGACCAGCCAGTTCAAGGGCGGCATCATCATGGGAATAGGGCTTGCCCTGACGGAGGAGACTAATTTTGACGAGCGTACAGGTCGCATTGTGAATGCTTCGCTGGCTGAATACCATGTTCCAGTGCAAATGGACGTTCCTCAGATCGACGTCATTTACCTCGACGAGGCCGACCCTCAAGCACCAATGGGAGCGCGCGGTATAGGCGAGATCGGAATAACTGGGGTAGGGGCGGCCATCGCCAATGCTGTCTATAACGCGACGGGCAAGAGGATCCGTGACCTGCCGATCACATTAGACAAGCTCCTCTGAACGAATGTTTCCTAGGCGGCGAAGTGCCCATCGCCGATCGGGCAGGCTGCCGCTAACGGCTCCCTTGTTTTACCCAGTTGGGTTGCAGATTGGTGTTTCGGCGAGCGGCGTGAAACGAATTAGCGAGTGATAGTAAAGATTGGATCAGTTGGCAGCTGACGAGCTTCTCCCGTTCGATCACGGGGTGATTTACTGCGCCATCTACTGGAAGCGATTGCTGCATCCGCGCCGCCGCAGCAATCGTTGCTGTTGTCGGCGACCTTGACAAGCCCGGCGCCTGAACGCTCCAGATCTTGTCTGAATGACCTCGCAGACCGGGCTCTTACCGCATTGGTATTATACGTCCGCGAGCCGCTTCCCGCGCCGGCCATGCTTCGTTCAACCCCGACGTTTACAGGCCACGGCGCGCAACCGTTGCCAGCAGTTAACACGTTGAGGCGCGCATCGGCGGACAAAAAAATGACAGGAAATGCCTTGGCCCGTCATTGCAGACGAAGACCTCCGTAAGAAGGCATCTTTTGGAGATCCTGTGCGTTGTTATTGGAACGACAGGAGGATCCTATGGCAGGAACACATACACGGACGAATGCGCGCGTCGTCAAGTCTGAGCTCGATCGCTACGCGCTCGAAATGGAGGAAGCTCGCGCAGAATCTGAAATATCGGGCACGGAGCATATTGCGGAAGCCAAAACTGCAGCGGAAAAGGAGCTCGCATGGCTGAAAAGTGAAGCGACGAACCTTCGCTCACGTTTGGCGATCATCCAAGGCCGAAGCACAAGCAGCAGCGCAAGCGGCCCGAGGGCCTCCTATCGCGTGCTGAAAACGATTTCGGTATTTGCGCTCACTATGATCGTTTCCACGCTTTTACAGCACTCACGATCCGGTGGCCGCGGATAGGCAGAGAGCTCTCATGATGCTCGCCGGTCCAAGCGAAATGCTAAAGGCCGCAGGAGAGGCGGTTTTAAGGGCCTCCTCCGATTTGTATGCGGCGGTTGTAGCGATAGGCCGGTGTCACTTCTGCGCAGGGACGTCTCATCAATATCGCCGTTATTCTTGCTCATGGGGCGAGGGGCCATCGCCCTCGACCCAGTAGTGCATAGCAGGCAAAAGTCTATCTTTCTCAGATGATTGGATAGATCCTAAAGTGTCATGGTCGACATTTTTCTTCTCTGCCTATAATTGTGCGAAAGAAGCGCCCAGCGCGGCCGAAGGTTCCCGAACCTCGCCTGTCGGTAAGGTTCCCAATGCGGTGCGGGAATTAGCACCTTGCAAAAGGAAATCAATGGCAACTCAACCTACAAAGTTCGCAGCTGCGGACATGACGCTCGCCGGCCATCGGCTCGCAAAGCTCGACGATAGCGAGATCAGGACGCGGTTAAGCAGCGGTACGACGTCGAGATCCATCTGTCTTCATCGCGGGTGTAGCCATGGGCGCATAACGCCGCTGCAGCACCCTTATCGCGATGTCGCCACCGTTAAACGTCAGGTAACCATTGACCCGGCCTCAAACGTGAAATGAATCAGGTGCTGGAGATCGGATTGGCAAAGCTTTAGAAAAGTGGTGAAGCTGCCCCCCTTAAGGTAATCAAGAGAAATGAATCTGGCAGGTAAAGCGGGCATAACGGCCCTTTTTAGGAGGATATGATGGCCACGAATGACACCAATGCTACACCCGAGCAACGACGCCCGCGCGATGTAAAGCCGGTTCGCAAGAAGCCCCACATTGCCGACAAGGAATCACTGGCGCCTGCCACGGTGCAGCCTGCAGGCAGCGAGGACGAGAGCGAACGTCCAAGCATTGATCCGGTTACCGGCGTTGCACTATGACCGAGAATGCCGACCTCCAGCTCGAGGTGGAAGCTCTCGCCGTGGCCGCGGAAGCCGAGCCTGAAACGACCGTAGATCTTAGGTCGCTTGCTGTTCAGCTCTGGGCAAATTTCGATGAGTTTTCCGTTGAAGAACTGCAGGACATTTTGCGCCAAGCGTGGCGTATTCGCGGCTTGCCGTTTAACGACAACGCGGGCGGCGATGGCGCCATGCTGTTAAGCTAATCGGTCTTGCACTGATCCGTACACCTGTACTGTTCGTAACAGCGCGAGACCGCATATGGACGCGGCCCGCCGGAGGTTCAATGATCATTTTACATCATCTCAATAACAGCCGATCTCAACGTGTGATCTGGCTGTTGGAGGAGCTCGGCCTCGAATACGACGTCCGTCACTACAGGCGCAATGCCGACATGAGTGCGCCGGATGAACTGAAGCGCGTTCATCCGCTCGGAAAGTCGCCCGTGATTGAAGATGCCGGCCACGGGGACACACAACCCATACTGACCGAGACCGCGGCGATCTGCGAATACCTGGTCGCAAAAGCTGACGGCCAGATGGGCCCGCCGGAAGGCCCCTCCGGCCTGCTTCGCTACCGCATGTTTCTCCACTATGCCGAGGGTTCTGTCATGCCGGTGCTGTTTGCGCTCCTTGCAGTGTCCCGTGTACCGCTTCTGGGAAAGGTCGCCTTCAAAAGGCTTCGCCTTATGCTCGACGTGCACCTCGACTATATCGAAACTGAGCTCTCGACGCGCCCCTGGTTCGCTGGCGAGAGCATTTCGGCCGCCGACGTCATGATGAGCTTTCCTCTTGAGGCTGCAGCCAAGAATGCCCGCCTGAGCGGTTCCCGGCCTGCAATCGCCGAGTGGCTCAAACGCATTCATGCTCGCCCGGCCTATATCCGGGCGCTCGAAAAGGGCGGGCCTTACAGGTTTGCACAGTGATCGAAGATGTTATCTCGGACAACTGTCGCAAGCTGCACGGGAACAAGGATCGTCAGCGGCGCATTGTCGGTCGACGAGGCTGACGAAAGGCATATCGTCGAACTAAGGTCGCCATCGCACACCTGTCTCTATAGGTGGGGTCTGAAGATCATTGCCAGGCCTGTCGCTTTGGTTACAGGCGCCGCATCTGGAATAGGATTGGCGACGGCGTTCAGGATGGCGACCGACTTCGATCTCGCACTGGTCGATTCCGATAGTTAGGGAACCGGTCCGCTCGAAATTTTCCAGTGACCGTTGCCTCACTTTCTGTGCGGATATCGTCGTCGGACGAAGAGATTGGAGGTGCTCGCGCGGCCCTTTTGGCCAGGGTCGGCCGCCTGGATGCCATTGTCGACAACGCCAGCATTAATGGGGTGTGGGCCCCAATTGACGATCTGATGCCGAACGAGTGGGACAGGATCGTTCGCGTCAACCTGCGCGGCACGTACCTCACGCTGGCGTTCGCACTTTCACCTCACCCGGTGCGATTGCTTTACAGCGCGACAAAAGGCGCCCAGGTCGCGATGGCTCAGCAGCTGGCACTCGAACTTGGCCGTCATTCAATCCGATCAACGTTCTTTGTCCGGGCGCGATCGCTACCGAAATACAGCCTCGACGCATATCAGGCATCGCGAGGATGTGGAGGTCCCCGTCGTGTGTCCGGAAGGTAGCGTTGCTCTCACGAAAGGCGAGCCAGGAACAGCGCTGATGCAGCTGACGCTATCCATTTTCTGCTGACCGCTAGCGCGAGGAACATAACCGGCCCGCCGCTATTTATCGACGGAGGTCAGGGACTTCTCCGGTAAAGACGGCTACGGCGGTTTTAGCCGTTCGGCCTTAGTCGTCCTGCGTTGGCCGTATCGTATCGACCGAAATCTTGCCATCGACCAAGCCACGCTCAAGATCAGTGCGTCCGTGGTCGATCTCGGTCACCGAATAAAGCTTGTCGTCGCGAAATGAGCTGGCATTCGTCGTGGTCACGCCCTCGGCCGGAGCTGAGTCGATCTCCATGAAGTCGAGCTCGCGGCTGGTCGCAACGATACGGGCGTCTCCTGAGCTGCGCGCAGCAACAACAACAGTCCCATGCCCAGGCGAATTGACCCATCTGGGATCGGTCGGCGCCGCGATTGGCTCCAGCCTGTAAAGATTCAGGGTTTCGCCACCAAAGTCGGCACCGGCCGCAGCCGCATCATCAATCTGAGCTTTGCTCTCGACAGACCTTCCGAAGCGGACCTGACTGGTCGCATTGTTGGGATCTTCTCCGCCTGCTCTCGATACATTCGACATTAATGATCTCCATCGTGCTGGTGTGTCAGTCGTAACGACGGGAGGTCCTAACGGTTCCGTGCTGATGCGCGGTTTCACCGGGCGATGGATGATCGGTCAGTCTGGAGGGGAGATTATCGTCGCTTGTTACTGCGATTCGGTGCCCGCAGCAGCCGAAACACCCCGGCCACAGAGGCCGGGGCGCAAAAGCTTAGGCAGGTCTGACATTCTCAGCCTTGGATTTTCCAGTCTTGCGATCCTGGCCAACGTCATAGCTGACCTTGTCGCCGTCGCGCAGTGATCCCTGACCACCGAGCGCGCTGACATGAACGAAGACATCAGGTCCGCCGGCATCGGGGGTGATGAAGCCGAAACCTTTTTCCTGATTGAAGAATTTCACTGTGCCAGTTGCCATGTTTATCCTCGTGAGAATTGCGGCCTTAACTACCGCTGCCCACCTTAAGCAGCTGCCAACCAGTCCGCAACCTTCCTGTCGCACTCGGCGGGCAGGACCTTCAAATTGATCCCCAGCGGGAACGCTGTCATCAGGAAGAGGCCTGCTCCCAGTGAGTTTTTGTCCGTCACATGTTTTCTTGCCTGAGGATCTGTCCACTGATGCGGAGGGCTCAGTCTTCATCCACGTTCCTGGGCGCCAATTGCGAACGCAATGGTTTGACTGGGAACATATGCAGCCCCTGGAACTGTTGGGCGATCCGCCGCGTTTTTCGAAAAGGGCACGGTATGCTTCATTAGTTTCGGAGACTGAAATGGATGATGAACTCATATTTTCGCGGCGTGACTGGCTCGCTACTGTCAGCGGCGTCTTGACACATAAGGCCACCGGATCAAACGTTGAAGGCGCACCCTGCAATATGCTCCTCGGCAATGCTATCCATCATCTCGCTGGCCTCGAAACTTTGAAATGCGACGAGCACGAGGCTTCGGTCGCACTGGCAGGTATCGTACTCAATTGCAAGGACTGCCGCCGTCTCGCTGCGAAGTTCGGCGAAGCATTGAGAGTAGCCGAATAGGGAAACCTCCGTTTGCTCGCGTTCAACCATTTCGGCTCAGCCGGCAGTGATACACGGTGCAGCTACATTGCCCGCGAGGGCGTCGTCACACGCGGCCAGGACGGCATCGTCTCTGGCTCACGAAAGCACTGGAACAGGGCCGGGACCTCTCCTCGCTGTCCGGAACGGACCAGAGCGGTCTCGTCATGTCGGTTTGGTGGTAGCCAGGGGCAACACGTTGACGCGCATGCCGCGATTGCCAGCCGCTCAACTCTCAAACGCTGGGGCACAGCCGACGATCTGGTGGGTCCAATCTTGTTTTGTGCTCGCCGGCTGCGGCCTTGTCACGGGTGTGACGTTGCCCGTCGATGGCGGTTATAGCGTCGGCTAGCGCTCTCCAGCCAATAACACCCACGCGGCCTCGCTTCGACGCGCTGACAATGTTAGATCGTCAGTGATGCGGTCATATGCGAACCCTGGCAGTCCCAATGAATGATATGTTGCTCCTGTTGCTCGCAGGGATGCTGGCAGGCAGCATGAACGCCTTGGCGGGCGGCGGGTCCTTCGTGTCCCTGCCGGCGTTGATCTCCGTCGGCGTGCCGTCTGTCGCGGCCAACGCGACGAGCACATTTTCTCTTTTCCCGGGTGGGTTGGCGAGCTCCTGGGTGTATCGCGATGGTTTCGGTAAAGTCTGCGGCGTGCCGGTTTTGCCGATTTCGCTTGCAACCGTCCTTGGCGGACTCTGCGGCAGCATGCTGCTGTTATTGACGCCTTCCCGTGTCTTCGACGCCATACTGCCATGGCTGCTTCTGATTGCTACGGGCATGCTTGTCTTCGGTCGGCGCATCAGTGCGGCCTTCCGGAGCCGCGCTTCAGCCCGAACCGCGACCATCGTCCCAATCCAATTCCTTCTTGGCGTCTATGGCGGCTATTTTGGTGGAGCGGTCGGCCTGATGATGCTGGCCACCTGGAGCATTTTCGGCGGAGGCGAGATCAAGGAACTAAACCCGATGCGGATGTTGATGGTGACTGCTGCAAACGCAGTGGCTGTCATTGTTTTCGTCGCAGCTGGGGCGATTGCCTGGTTCCAATGCCTTCCCATGTTGACGGGCGCGCTTCTCGGCGGCTGGGCAGGTGCGCATGTTGGCTTGAAATTGCCAGCCTCCGCGGTCCGTGCCCTCACGATTGCGCTCGCGGTGGCGACAACGGCGCTGTTTTTTGCCCGGGCCTATTTTTCTTAGAAGCTGGCGTATAGCCAAACCTATTTCAAGAAACCGTCGCGTCCGAACTCGTCCCAGCCATCCAATTTTGAAGCGTCGGCGTCAGCCATGGTCCGGACCTTAGCGGGCTTACTCTTTTTGAGCGATCGCGTCAGCTTCGCCTGATATGCGGCGCGCCGCCGGTTTTCGGCTTTGGCAATCGCGTCTTCATCGCGCCATTCGTCCACCACACCCCGGTCCAGAATGTCCTCGACCACCTTGGGATCGAACACGTGGAAGGTGATCCGGCGTGCCCTGCCATTCAGCCGGACGGTTCGCGTACCTGCGCTCGGCAGGCGGCCGTCCGCCAGCCAGCGATGGCGTTCGCTGGTTGTGATCGTCAGGATGTCCTGGATCTCGCGCGGGATCACCGGCAATCGCTCAATGCCATCGAGTAGATTGGCGACGATCGCCGATATCGCATGAAACTCGGCCTTCTGGCTGGCAGGCATCACCAGAGTGATTTCGCCTCCATCAAGGTCAAGCGACTTCTTCGCCGGCGCTGGCACCCTGGCGCGAAGCTCCATGAGAATGCCTTTCGCACGAACCGTCGATCCCATCGTCGCTGCCGGCACGAGTCGCCATGTCTTCAGGAGTTCGACATCATTCTTCTGTTCTTTCCGCATGGTGATGAAATGGGTTGCCGCGCGCTCTTCGTCAACGAGGCGAGTGTCGCTCAACCTGCCAAAGCCACAATTCTGTCGCGCGGGTCATCGCGAAGGATCGAACTGCCAGGTCAATCCTCCATGCACCGTGGAAAATTACAGTCGGCACAGCGCGATCGCCTTAGAAACAGCACGCCGGCGGATCAGGAATTGCATCTACGCAGGCACCCTGCACCAACGACGCGTCATCCGTTGAATGACTGACGCATGATATGGGCGGAGCCACGAAACTCGGGGCAGCCGGGACTGGGTTCGCGAGTGCTTGGCGGCCGGCGCGCGACCCCTGCGGCGCCGGAGCGATTTTCGATCTGCGGAAGTCTTGGAGCATGGGTTAAGAGGCTGTGACCAGTCGTTGTGAACCCTGTGGCTCGGTGGTCGCGACCGACACTTTACGGACTTCAGATGGCATGCGCACGGAACCGCAGGATCAATAAAGCGGATCCGCCCCACAGCCAGTGACCGGTGGGCCGACCTTGATCAGCCCATCCGATCGAAGCTGAGTTTCAGGTTCTCACTTTATGACCGACAAAAAGGGTACTGTCGCGATGAGGGTGCCGCCTTCGTCGCGGACCTCAAATGTCTTTCCGTCGATAGGTTCGCCGCTTAAAACAAGCTCGGCAACCATCTCCCTTGCAGCCTTGACGGCTTCATTGCGGGCTTCCCCACCGCCCGGTAAGTCGATGCCTTCCACGTCTTCGATATAGACTGCATCTTCGTGGATATGGAAAAAGTAGCGCATTTGCTTAGAACCAAGAGAAACCGCATGCGTTCCAAAAATAACAGCAACTTGTGGCCTTGATACGGTTAAGCCGGTGTTCGGCCCCTTTTAACAATATTACAGGTCGGCGGTCGTGAGGAGACGGTCGGCGATCATGCATTCGAGCGGGCAGTTGTATGCTGAGCACGTCCCCTCCGGCGAGCTCCAGACTTCGCACCACTTCGTTCGTCCGGTACCGTCTCACGACGATAGACGGTTTCGCGCAACGTGTGCGGAACCAACTTGTTTGATCAAGGTTTTTATGGCGACACGGAAACCTCGTTCCCAATCGGGGCCACGATCGAAACCCCTCACGATAGCCTGTCGAGACTCAGCCCTCGGTTCCCTCCCTCTCGAACCGAGGGCATTTCTTTTAAAGGAATCGCGAAGTGCCAAGCCTATAGCTAACGATTGCTCTCTCCTTCGCATGCACCCGCACCAACATCCGAGCGGCTCTTTTGAACAGGCTTGCCGCCGGTATCGCGACGACATCTGTTGACGGGTGGGACGGCGTTTAGACCTGGCCAGGCCGATCTTTCAAGGCGCGGGCAACCGCAGCCACAAGGAGCTCGGGTTCGCACGGTTTCGAAAGTTGTTCCCCCTCGGCAAAGGCCGGTTCGATCTCCGGTAGGGACTCCGCCTCGCCAGAATAGACGATGAACGGTGTGCCTCTCTCAACAAGGATTCTGACAACCTCTGCGCACAGCCCGTCCGACAGCCGTGGATCAACGATCGCGGTCGATGGAGTGTTGTCGTTCAGCCATTTCTTCGCATCTGCACATGTGGAAAAGGTCACGTGATCGTGGCCATACTCGCCAAGCAGCATTTCAATGTCGAGCGCGATGAAGGGCTGGTCCTCGAGCAGCATTATTGTAGCCATGATTTTCCCTCTTGGGCAGTCTCAATCGCTACCCGAAAGCCGCCGATTTGTCACTCGTGCGGCTCGTTGCGTGCGATGCCGTACATTTGACGACCGTCTGCAACATTCTGAGAGCCGCGCGCTTTCCAACTGGCCGCCTGTGGTCACCCAAAGCGCCACCGAAACTTTGGAAAGCTCGTCTCCATTGTTGTCTCCTGCGGCTGCGACGATGACAGGTCCTATCATTGCTGAATGATCCGGGCAGGATACCTTTGAAAACAGCGCAAGGCGAGGCTGCAGCCGTCCGCCCGATATTCGACCTATCACCGACCTGTTCGGCAGCGGTCTGGCGCAGGTCGCAACGCTACTTGGAAAATAAAAGGCCCATTATTCGATCCGCCTGCTCCGCCCGACCTCAAGGTCCGGGTTGGTTGATACGAAGGAAATCACGCTTTTTGAAAACCATTCGGAACACGATCGGAAAGTGGGAGTTAAGCTTTCGAGATCATGAGGATCTCTTAAGGAGGAAAATGATAATGGCATCCACTGGCACCGACACTTCGCATTCCAAGAGCGGGTCCAAATCGAGCTCGGGTAAGAGCGCATCATCGACGACGAAAAGCGCAAGCTCGTCTGGCAAACAGGGCGGCTCGCATGAGCAGCACGTCAAAGCCGGCGCACAGAGCCACAAGAACTCGAAGTGACATCAAACCCTTTATCCGAGAAGATTAACGGGCGCGGAACACTCCGCGCCCGAACTGAATCAGGCGATTGGCGGCGATGCCTTGCCGAGCTTCACTGAAGGCTCGCGGCCCCAAACACGCAGCTTGCCGAGTTTCTCAACAAACGCTTCTATGTCCTTGCTATCTGATAACTGAATCGTTCCCTCGTCAAGCTGACCGGAAATTCCAGCTTTTTCAAGGAGCGGCATGGCAGATTGGTCGTAGCCGATGTACTTGCAGTGCTGGAAGGCGTCTGCGACGAAGTCGCGGGCGGCCGCTTCTTTGACAAGGTCGTCGATTGCCTGATGCGACGTTAAAAGCACGACTGCATCGAAAAGTACCGACGGCCCCCCGTCGATCATATGGTTCGCCTCTATGGAGCTCCCGTCGTCGGCCGTGACGCCGCCCACCTTTGGAGCGATCAACTCGATGACGGCTTTTTGGGCTGCGACTGCCTTCGTCAACGCTTTCAGCAGCTTCGCATCGACGCCGTCGGCAATCATAATTCCGAGTTTGCGCCCTTCGAACCGCATCGGTCCGCGTTCGACGATGCTCAGCGCAGGGGAAGCTTCAAGATCCTGCCTTGTCGGCATGGCGGCATCCGCCGGTTTCGGCATCGATTGAAAGCCAAGCTTCTGCGCGACCGTCGTCGCCAGCGTCTCGTCGATGTTCAAAAGGTGCGACACCATTCTCTCACGGATCGCCAACGATTCGACCTTGCTCAGTTCGAATGTCAACGCCGACGCAATATGGCGCTGTTCCGCCCCAGTCTGGCTGATGAAGAATTGCCGGGCCTGGCTATAGTGGTCCGCAAAGCTCTCAGGACGTAGCCGCGCCTTCTGACCCTGTTCGTCAGCAGGAAAGTGCCGATATCCGCGGGACGGCGATTCACGGGGGCCTTCCCCATGCGAGTTCGGTTGGTAGTTCGCCCTGCCGACGGGATTGCGCATCGCCATGTGGCCGTCCTGCTGAAAGTTGTGCATGGGACATTTCGGCGCATTAATTGGCAGATGTGTAAAGTTTGGACCGCCCAGACGCTTCAACTGAGTGTCGAGGTAGGAGAAGTTCCGGCCTTGCAGCAGCGGGTCGTTGCTGAAGTCGATGCCCGGTGGCACGTTCTGCGTCATGAACGCGACCTGCTCGGTCTCGGCGAAAAAGTTGTCCGGCATCCGGTCGAGAACCATCCGCCCGATCGGCCTAACCGGCAGGATTTCCTCAGGAATGATCTTCGTCGGGTCAAGCACATCGAAATCGAAGTTGTCCGCGAAGTCCTGATCGAAGAGCTGAACCGCGAGTTCCCATTCCGGGAAGTTGCCAGACTGGATTGCATTCCAAAGATCGCGTCGATGGAAGTCCGGGTCAGCGCCGTTGATCTTGACAGCCTCGTTCCACGCAACGGACTGCAGGCCGAGCTTCGGCTTCCAATGAAACTTGACGAAGGTCGATTTGTCCTCGGCGTTGACGAACCTGAAGGTATGGACGCCGAACCCCTCCATGAAGCGGAGCGACCGGGGGATGGTTCGGTCCGACATGATCCACATGACCATGTTCATACTTTCGGGCGTCAAACTGATGAAATCCCAAAAATTGTCGTGCGCGGTTTGGGCCTGGGGGAAGGCGCGGTCCGGCTCCTGCTTGGCGGCATGGATGAGGTCTGGGAACTTGATCGCATCCTGGATGAAGAAGACCGGGATGTTATTGCCGACTAGGTCCCAATTGCCCTCCTTCGTATACATCTTCACCGCAAAGCCCCGAACGTCGCGCGCAAGATCAGCGGATCCTTTGTTGCCGGCGACTGTTGAAAATCGCACGAAGACGGGCGTCTTTTCGCCAGCACGCTGGAATACGTCCGCGCGTGTGACGTCCGCCAAGGATTCGTACGTCTCGAAGAAGCCGTGGGCGCCGTAGCCCCGAGCGTGTACAACACGCTCGGGGATCCGTTCGTGGTCGAAGTGGAAAATCTTCTCGCGGAAATGGAAGTCGTCAACGAGAAGCGGCCCGCGTGGACCGACGCGTAGTGAATTCTGATCGTCGGCGACGGGCGCGCCCTGCGACGTGGTTAGGATGTCCTGGCCATCCTCGGCAAACTGGTGAAGTTCGCCTCCAGTGCCTCGATGAAGCTGCTGGTCGTGGATCTTGACGACTTCGTCAGACGAAGGAAGGGATGTGGGTTTCGCTGGGCGTTTGGCCATGTTAGTGTCCCCTTGAACTTGATCTTAATTCGGATAACTGCGAAAAGGCCGCCCTCCGGGCGGCCTTTTGCTTGACAGGTCGCGATCTTATGCGGCCTTGGTTTTACCGGCGGCGTTGGCCTGCTTTTCGGCTAGCTGTGTCAGCTTCTGGTCGGTGGCTTCTTCCTCGGAAAGCGTGGCTTCGAGGAGTGGAACGGCGTCCGTCAAGCCCAGCTGTTTCGCCCAGGCAATGAGCGTGCCGTAACGCGCGATCTCATAATGCTCGACCGCCTGCGCCGACGAGATAAGTCCGGCGTCGAGAGCAGGAGAGCCCTTGAACTCCTCCATGATCTCCTCACCCTCGGCAAGAATGCCTTGGATCGCTTCGCAGGTCTTGCCGCGGGCCGGCTTGCCGAGAATTTCGAATACTTGTTCGAGCCGCTCGATCTGGCCCTGTGTCTCGTCACGATGCTGCAGAAATCCAGCCTTGCCTTCTTCCGATTGCGCGGCGCGGGCCATCTTCGGCAGAGCCTTCAAAACCTGCTTTTCTGCAAAATAGATATCCTTGAGCGTGTCGAGAAATAGGTCGTCGAGTGTCTTGGTCGTTGCCATGATATTCTCCGTTGTTTTACTCGCTCTCAGCCGATCTCGTTTGCGTTCTGATCCTAGGTGAGAGACGCGAAGCTAACCTCCGCGCAGCTGGTTTGTTCCCCGTCCAATATCGGACAAAGAAGGAGCGGCCGTGAGCAGTCGCCAAATTTGATGGAGTCTTGTTGCGCAGTCTGTAGCCGTCATCGCTCAGTCCAACGATGATGTGTTGAGCGTACGAGCTTTCAACTTGCGGTCCGGAGGCGAGCCGGATGCGCTACACGGAAGACGGCGGAACGACCCCAAGCGTGGGTGCTAGAAATCCGACGTCTTGGGTGCGAAGATCAGCTGCGTCCGCGACTATAGACCGGACCTCATCATGTCCCACCCCGCTTTCACCGCCTACTCAATGAGTTCAGCACGCTTCTCCGTGGCGGATGCTCTCGACGTCTCGAAGCGCTGAGGGCTGTAAAGCGAGATAGAACTCTTCGTCATCGACTGCTGGCGGACCTGCGAAACGCTCTCGCCTTCAGTTCGACCGTTTCGTGTCTAGCTCTCTCAAAGTCATTGCGACGAGCCCCCACAAACATGGATGCGATGAGGGCAGTTAGCAAACATATGATTTCTCCAATTGCCCCAATGAGCGCGTGAAGCAAAGTTCCGCAAGCGACCACGCAGCAGGCGGCGCTAACCTTCCAGAAAGACCACGAGTTCTCGCGCGACCGTTTCCGGATCCTCGCGCTGCGGAAAGTGTCCGACGTTCTGAAGGAGAATGCGCTGGAAAGGTCCTGAGAATTTCTGGTGGACGGCTTCCGACATCACAGCTGGGGTGACACCATCTTCTTTGCCCTGAATGAAGATCGCCGGAAGCGACAGGGACTCTGTCTCCTTCACTCTCTGCTCGAGCCACAGGCTGCGCGGATCGGGTTCTGCCTCTTCCCAGCGAACCCGATAGCTGTGAAGCGTGATCGCCACCCAGTCTAAGTTCTCGAACGATTTCGCGACTGCCCCGAAAGTCGCCTCGTCGAACCAGCCTTGGGGCGCCCAGTTTTCCCACTGGATGCGGGCGAACCCCTTAGGATCTTTGGCGATAGCTTCGGCCCCTCGCTTCGTCGCCATGAACCATTGATACCAGTAGAGCTGGGACTGCCGGAACGGCGGCGTCCGCAGACCGCCCATGCGCGGCGTCGACGAAAGCTGGGCAATCCTCTCGACACGGTCGGGCCAGCCGATCGCCAGGCATTCGGCGATATGCGATCCCCAGTCGTGCCCGACCACCGAGAACCGCTCGATGCCGAGCCCGTCCATCAGTGCAATCGCATCCATGGCGAGGATGCCGCCGTTCGCGGTCCTGAGCGCGCTGTCGCTGCGGAAGGTCGTGGGGCCGAAGCCGCGCAGATACGGAATGACAAACCTTAGATTTCGATCCTTCAAGCGCTCTGCGACACCGTTCCATGTTGTGGGGTCGTCCGGCCAACCATGAAGAAGGAGTACAGGTTTTCCGTGCTGTGCTCCCGTCTCGAAGAAGGTGATATCGAGGTCTTGCGTTCGAACGTGCGGCATAGCTTCGCTCCTGGTGCTAACTGGAGATCGTTGTCGATTTCGAAGGATCTAGGCCGCGGCGGCGATCAATCCAGCGCATGACCGGAGTTACCGTCGCGCCATGCATGACGACTGACAGAAGGATGATGACGAACACTGTCGCCCAGACCGTCTCCACGTTTTCGAACTTCGCCTTGCCGGACGCGTAGGCGAGATAATAGATCGAACCAAGGCCTCGGATGCCGAAGACGGAAACGATCAACTTGTCCGCCCATGGCAGCCGGCAGCCGATCAAGCTCACCCATGCAGCGACCGGTCTGACGACGGCGAGCACGAGAACTGCGACCACGACAATACGCCAGTCGGTATGCGACAGAAGCGAACCCTCAGCGAGTATCGAGCCGAAGCACACAAGCAGCACCATCATCAGCAATCGCTCGATCTGCTCGCCGAAATCGTGCAGATGCCCGTGATACTCGCTCTTGCGCTCGACGCTGCGAAGGGTCAGGGCGGCCACAAAGACTCCCACGAACCCATAACCATGTACGATTTCGGTCGCGCCATAGGCGATACAGGTGAAGCCCAATGCCGCCAGCCCGTCCCCCGTTCTTGCAATGCGGCCAGCCTCCGGCATCCGGAAGGTCAGATAACCGAGAAGACTCCCGACCACCCATCCCATTGCCACACCGGCAGCTAGTTTCCAGACGACATCAAAGGCAAACCAATGCGGGAGCCACCCGAACCCGCCGCCCGGCTGCTCACCGGCGATGGCGATTGCGGCCATGACGAAAGGAAAGCTGAGGCCGTCGTTAAGACCGGCCTCAGATGTTAGCGAGAAGCGGATGGAATCCTCCTCGCCGGTCTGCGGCGGCCCCACCTGTACGTCGGAGGCGAGAACGGGATCGGTCGGGGCGAGGGCGGCACCGAGAAGAATGGAGGAAGCCAAACCCAGGCCAAGTACGCTCCAGCCGACAAGAGCGATCGCTCCGATCGAGAGCGGCATCGCGATACCGAGAAGCCGCCACGTCGCCGACCACCGAAGCAGGCCCAGCGGTCGATCAATCTTGAGGCCGGCACCCATCAGAGCGACGATCAGCACGAATTCCGTGAGGTGCTCGGCCCATTTTATATTTTCGAGAGGGTTAATCGCGGGACGAGGCGTAAAGGGCGACCAGGCCAGCAGCATGCCGATGGCGAGGCAGCAGATCGGCAGTGACAACGGCAGCCGGCTCAAGGCCATTGGTAGCCAGACGGTCAACAGCACGACGGCGCCGAAAATCAGGAAAGTGACGACATAAGCATTCAATCAACGCTTCCCTCTCGTTGAAAAGCTTCCCTCTTGAGCTCCCGGTCACCAGACACAAATACTGGCCGCTCCATCGTAGTCTCGATTTCCCGAGACCCGAAAGCGTTACGGTGCCCCGACACGATCCGGACGGGAATAGCTTTCGATGCCGGGGTCTTGGACAGTTCGTCATGGTGATCGATCGCGTTGAGCACGTTGCTCTCGGGGTAATATGAGGCGATCGTTCCGATCGGTAGGGCATGCGCCCGCACTTCGAGGCCGGCCAACTCCCGATGTTTGCCGTCTGAAAAATCGCTCACCAGCGTGACCCGCTGCCCTTCGAAGAGGCCTGCCGACGCTATGTCTGCCTTGCACATGAGGACGACATCGCGGGTGCCCTCAATGCCGCGGAACCGATCAGAGTAACCGTAGATCGTCGTGTTAAACTGGTCGTTTGACCGGAGCGTTACGAGCCGGAAGCGACCTTCGGCGGGCGCGAATGACAGCGCGTTCAATCGATCCGGTTTCGTGAAGACGGCCTTTTGCTCCGGTGTGTTCCAAACTCGTTCATGGGCGTCGTTTCCACGATAGAAGCCGCCCGCCTGAAACATGCGGGCATTATAGTCCCTGAAGTCTTCTGGATATGTCTTCTCGATAAGGTCACGAACGAGGCTGTAGTCCGCTATCCAGTCGTCCCAGCGCAGCCTTGGACCGGGTTCGAGCGTCGCCTTGGCGATGCCGGCGACAATGGCAAGCTCGCTTCGCAGGCATTTTGACGCCGGTGTGCGCTTGCCCGTACTGCCGCTGATATGGGAAAAGCTGTCCTCGGTGGTGACAGATTGGTTTCCCGATACTTGCCTGTCGATTTCAGTACGAGACAGGCAGGGGAGAATATAGGCTGTCTTCGCCGGGAAGAGATGGCTGCGATTGAGCTTCGTGGAAACCATGACCGTCAGTTCCTGAGCGGCCCATACCCGTTCCATTTCCAACTGGTCGGGAACGGCGCGAACGAGGTTTCCCCCAAGACTGACGAAGGCCTTGACGGTGCCACCCATGAGGCCCTTCACTGCGTCGACGATCGTCATTCCGTCCTTCATCGGGGGATCGAAATCGAACAGCTCCTTGAGCTTGTCCATCGGGATCAGCTTGGTTTTTTCGGCGATGCCGACAGTGCGCTGGCCCTGGACGTTCGAATGGCCGCGCACCGGACAACAGCCGGCGCCTTCACGGCCAATGTTTCCGCGAAGCAGCAGAAGGTTCACGACCATCGCAACGTTCAAGGCGCCCTGCGCATGCTGGGTAAGACCCATCCCGTAGACGCCAATTACGCTTTTAGCGCCGATATAGACGTCGCCGGCATCGCGCAGCGCGACCTCGGTAAGCCCGCTCTCGCGTTCGATGTCTGGCCACGGTGTTTCCCGCACCATTTCGACGAACTGATCGAAGCCCGTCGTGTGCTCCTCGATGAATTCGAAGTCGACAATACGCGGCTTGTGGTCCGCTACAGCGAGGTCATCGGCTTCGATAATATGCTTGCAAACGCCGAGGATGGCGGCGATGTCGCCGCCCGCCTTGACCTGATGATACTGATCGGAGATCTGCGTCTCGTTTCCTGTCAGCATGTCGATGGGGTTCTGCGGGTTGACGAAGGAGATCAGGCCCTGTTCCAGAACCGGATTGAACGTGACGATTCGGGCGCCTCGCCGTTTTGCGTCCTGGAGCGGATGCAAGAAGCGCGGACTGTTTGATCCTGGATTCTGCCCGAAGAAGAAAAACGCATCGGCCTTCTCGAGATCTTCCCAGACGACGGTACCCACAGGAGATCCGATAACCTTGTTCAGGCCGACGGATGTCGTCTCATGGCACATGTTGGAACTCTGCGGCAGATTGTTGTTGCCATATAAACGGGCAAGCAGCGCGTAGAGATAAGAAGCCTCCAGCCCGGCATGGCCGGACGAGTAGAATACGACACTCTCCTTCTCCAGCCGGTTGAGAATGGTCGCGATGCCTACGAAGGCTTCATCCCATGTCACTTCGACATAGCGGTCGGTGCCGGCATCGTAGCGAAGGGGATGCGTCAAGCGACCCGTCATCTCCAGATCGTGATCTTTCCACTGCCGAAGCTCGCCAACCGTGTGGTCGTTCCAGAAATCGGGCGTGCAGCGATGCGACGTCAGCTCCCATAGTGTCGCCTTCGCTCCGTTTTCGCAAAACTCGAAGGGATGATAGTTGACGGGCTTCGGCCAGGCGCAGGAGACGCACATGAAACCGCCCGGCTTGTTCTGGCGTGCAAGGGTCTCAAGCGCGGCGGGCGTGGGCGAGCTTTCGCCATAGGTACTGGCTATACCTTTCAGCGAGCCCCAGCCACCGGACGGACCTTCTGAGTTGGGGTTTGGAATGTTGTCGGCCATGAAGCTTATCCTTGGTGCGTCTCAATGCGAAAAGGCACCGCCTGAAAAGCGGCGCCGGCCGACGGCGGGATGCACGATCAGGAGGCAGGTTCGTGGATTGGGCACCTGTTGAAGCCCGCGCGGAACTTCGCCGAATGCTCATAGGTCGCCTTGCGGGCCCGGTTGATGTTTCCAAGCGGCTCGTGTGCAGCAAGGCCCGTCCAGACACTGAACCTCATTTCTTCGTCGACCTTCTGCACATTGGTTTTAGACCAGCTGTCCTGCGGCACTGCATATATGGTCGCTACCGCCACGAATGGGGCTTCGTCCTCGTCCCACTGAACCGTCGGATCCTCGACGGGTTGCTTTTCAAGATCGCGACAGAGCTGGACACAAAACTCCCACTCTCCGGACAGATGCCGCATCTCTCCTTGTACCGTCTCGCGAATAGCATCCGGCTGGTCTTTCGTGTCGATCTCCTTGCCGGTCAATTCGGTCAGGTCCTTCGAGACCGGGCGAATGCTGAACTTGGCGATATAGTCCCCATAGCGGAACGGTGTCACGCTATAGTAGGTCTCGCCAAGAGGATCGACGTCGGGCGCCCCACCCATCGATTGCACTGTCGGGCTCGAGAGGCCCGCGGCCTGCAAAGTCGCATTCACGCCCTGCAATACGTTGGACAGGACCTCCTTCGTGCCTTCCATGCGGTCTGTCGTCTTGGCGAGTATTTTCAGACTGCTGAGGAACTTCTTTGCATTCTTTGCCTGGAAGACCGGCCCGTTGACCATGACGAAGTCCTGGGTCGCTCCCTCCGCATCTGGCAGTCGTGCGCCTGTAACCTCGACGACCTTCAGAGCAAGTCCGCGCGGCAGCGAGATGTCATCTGGGAGGATGTCGCCGGCATTCGTTGAGATGCGCATGTAGGTCTTGTAGGCACCAGGGTTCGCAAACAGGCCCTGCGCTAGCTCCGGCGGCAGGCCCCCCTTGACCGTCATCGTGCCTTCAAGGATGCCATGAGCCTTCGCATGCACAGACCGCACGGCATGTCCGTAATCCGCGGCGGTCTTGTTCAAAATGATATCGAACGTCTCGTTGAGCTCCGAGACGGTTTGCTGCTCGTCGCCGTCAAAGGTTTGGACCTCTGGCGTATAAAGGATTGGCGGGTTGAAAGGCATGGGAACTCCTTGCGGGCGCGAGAGTGCTAAAGTTCGGGAACGGCGAGATGTTCCACCAATGCCTGACATCCTTTGAAAAACGTCGTCCGCTCGATGGCGCGCTGTTTCCGGATACGTCCCCTTCGGCAGGTGGAAAGAAATCTGGAGAAGCAGAGCTTTTGACGGTCGACGGAGACGGACGGCGAGCGTCTCGCGGACTTCTCCTGAACTCCGCGGCGAGGTGGCATGGTCTCCCGGTCTTGGGGATAGATCGCGGGCGTATGAAGGTGGACGGACCCGGTTCATCATGGACCACCCGATCCTTTATTCAGGCTGAAGGGAACAATGGGCTTTCGCCGAGGTTGGGTGACGTCTTTTAATCGGAAACCAATCAATGACCCCTCGTACCGCCCGAAAGACGGCGCTGCTTTTTGGCACGCTGCTGGCAACCGCCGCCCCCGTATTTGCGCAGGATGCTCCGAAGCCTGCGCCGGAGATGCAGGCCGTGCTAGATAAGCTGGCTGCCCTCGGCTCAAAGCCGTTTTCGACCTTAACCGTGCCGGAAGCTCGTATGCAGGCGAGCCCGGCCGACGCCGCCCGCGCCGTCCAGTGGGACAAGCGCGTACCATCCAATCCCGAAGCGCAGGTGACCACCAAGGATATCGCGATACCGTCGGAGCAAGGCGGCTTGGCCGCGCGCGTCTATATTCCAGGCGGGGAAGGGCCGTTTCCGGTTGTGGTTTACTATCACGGGGGCGGCTGGGTCGTCGCCGACGTCAATGTCTATGACGGCGCGCCACGTGCGCTTTCGCTCGGCGCCCACGCGATCGTCGTATCGGTCGAATATCGCCATGCACCGGAATACAAGTTTCCGGCAGCCCATAAAGACGCTTGGACCGCCTACAAATGGGTTGTCGAGAACATTCATGAACTGAATGGTAACGCCGACAAGATCGCAGTCGCTGGCGAAAGCGCTGGCGGCAATCTTGCCGCCAACGTTGCGCTGATGGCGAAGGAGATGAAGACCAAGAACCCGGTCCACCAACTTCTGGTCTATCCGGTGGCGGGCAACGACATGGACACGCCCTCCTACAAGGAAAACGCCAACGCCAAGCCGCTCGGCAAGGCCGACATGGAGTGGTTCGTCAAGAACACCGTCACGTCGATGGACGACGCCAGGGATCCCCGCATCAATCTCAACGGACGCTCGGACCTTGCCGGCGTCGCGCCGGCGACCGTGATCCTGGCGCAGATCGATCCGCTGCGGTCCGACGGCGAAACCTATGCCGCAAAGCTCAAGGACGCTGGCGTCTCGGTCGACATCAAGACGTTCGATGGCGTCACCCACGAGTTCTTCGGCATGGCCAAGGTGGTGCCGCAGGCAAAGCAGGCCATGGACATGGCCGTTGCCGATCTGACCGCCGCATTTGACAAGGCCAAGTAAGGAAAGCCGACATGAAAAAGATGATTTCTGCCTCGCTCGTTGCGTTCTCCCTGCTGATCTCCACCGCGAGTTTCGCTGCCATGCCAAAAAGCGCCGACACCGTCGCTGCTCCGATGAACGTCGACAAGGGCTCCTTCGTGAAGGTCGTCACGAGTGCCAATGCCTTCGAGATCGAATCCAGCAAGCTCGCCGAGGAAAAGGCGAGGGATGGCGACGTCAAAGACTTCGCCAAGCAGATGATCGCAGATCATACAAAAGCGGCCGAAGGTCTGAAGAAAGCCGCCAAGCTCGGTGACGAGCCGCCGGTGCTCGCGCCGAAACACCAGGCCATGCTTGACACCCTAAAGGGTGCCTCGGGCGAGGATTTCCAGGCGCTTTACATAGAGATGCAGGCGTCCGCGCACATGGATGCGGTGACACTCTTCGCGACCTACGCGAAGGGCGGGGACGATGCTGCCGTCAAGCAATTTGCGGCAGAGACGCTGCCTAAGCTCGAGATGCACAAGATGCACGTAATGAAGCTCGTGGCCGCGCACTGAACGTTCCCAGACCGCGGGCGGCAATCCATTGTCTGTGGTCTGCATGGGAAAACAATGAAGAGCATTCTCCATTTGACGCGCCGGTCAGTTCTGCGGCGACGACCGCTACTTTTGCCGCCGCCGCGCTCCCGGCGCAATCGCAAGCCCGATCGAAGGAATCAACATCCATGGAAGACCCGACCACGAAATATCCTAAGCCGCCTTTCCAGCGCCAGTCGCAGCCTTTTCCGGGCCTTGCCGGCAAGATGGACCCAAAACCGGATCACGGCGAGACAAGTTATAAAGGCTCGGGTAGGCTCGCCGGGCGCAAGGCGTTGATCACCGGCGGCGATTCCGGAATGGGCCGGGCGGCTGCGATTGCTTATGCCCGCGAAGGCGCGGATGTTGCCATCAACTATCTTCCTGACGAAGAGTTCGACGCCAAGGAAGTTATCGCGCTCATTGAAAAAGAAGGACGAAAGGGCGTGGCATTGCCTGGCGACCTTCGCGATCAGGCTTTCTGCGAGAAGCTTATCGAGGATGCGGTGAAGGGGCTGGGCGGTCTTGATATCTTCGTCAGCAACGCGGGACGCCAGCAGCAGGCGGGAATGTTGTCGGAGATCACTTCCGATGCCTTCGACGCGACGATCAAGACCAACATCTACGCGATGTTCTGGCTGTCGAAGGCCGCACTCAAGCATTTGCAGCCTGGTTCGGCCATCATTAT
This sequence comes from Rhizobium sp. 05N430, assembly GCF_056396985.1. Lineage (NCBI taxonomy): Bacteria > Pseudomonadati > Pseudomonadota > Alphaproteobacteria > Hyphomicrobiales > Rhizobiaceae > Rhizobium > Rhizobium sp. 05N430. The sequence goes on from NZ_JBFTMO010000015.1 coordinate 95,727, forward strand.
CACGACGTCTGAGCAGGCATACGACCCCTCCGAGGACTTGGTCGACTACGCGATGACTAAGGCTGCCGGCATGAACTTCACAAAGTCGATGGCCAAGCAGCTCGGGCCGAAGGGCATCCGGGTCAACGGCGTGGCGCCGGGACCGATCTGGACACCGCTGCAAGTGGCCGGCGGCGCGACGATGGAAAAACTGGAACAGTTCGGCGGCAAGACGCCGATGGGTCGTCCAGGCCAGCCGGCCGAACTCGCCTCGATTTACGTTCAGCTTGCCGATCCCTCGGCCAGTTACGCAACAGGGCAGGTGTATGGCGCGGCCGGCGGTGGCGGCCAGCCCTAAATCCTAAACGATGATCCAAGAAAAACGCGCAGAGGAGAACGACATGAAGGCTTTAACCTGGCACGGTAGCGGAGACATCCGTTGTGAAGAAGTCGACGATCCGATTATCCAGAACGAGCGCGATGCGATCATCAAGGTGACGAGCTGCGCCATCTGCGGCTCCGACCTGCACCTGTACGGCGGTTTCGTTCCAGGCATGCATGCAGGCGACGTTATGGGCCACGAGACGATGGGCGAGGTCGTCGAGGTCGGTCGCGGCAATTCCAAACTCAAGGTTGGCGACCGCGTCGTCGTTCCCTTCACGATTTCCTGCGGCGAGTGCTCGATGTGCCAACGCAGCCTGTTTTCGTTGTGCCAGCGGTCGAATCCGTCCGGCGCTAAACAGGCCGAGCAGATCGGTTATCCGACTGCAGGGCTTTTCGGCTATTCCGACATGTACGGCCGGTTCCCCGGCGGGCAGGCGCAATATCTGCGCGTGCCCTTTGCCGATGTCGGCCCTATCAAGGTGCCAGACGGTTTAAGTGATGAGCAGGTTCTCTTCCTCTCCGATATCTTCCCGACCGGCTACATGGCGGCGGAAAATTGCGACATTCAACCGGGGCAGACTGTCGCCGTTTTCGGATGCGGTCCCGTCGGCCTCTTTGCAATCAAATCGGCGTTCCTCCTGGGCGCCGAACGCGTCATTGCGGTCGACACCGTGCCCGAGCGTCTGGCGCTGGCGCGTCAGGCGGGTGCCGAAACGCTCGATTACACGGACGACGACCTTCAGCAAAAAATCGTCGAGATAACGGGTGGGCAGGGGCCGGACGCCGTGATCGAGGCAGTCGGGCTGGAGAGCCAGGGCGCCGGTGGAATGATGGAGAGCCTGCAGACCAAACTGACATCAACGGAGCGGCCTTACGCCTTGAGCCAAGCGATCCTCGCGTGTCGTCCAGGCGGCACCGTGTCGCTCCCGGGTGTCTTCGTAGGACCGGCCGTGCCCGCACCGCTCGGCGCACTCGTTGCTAAGGGCCTGACACTGAAGACCGGCCAGACCCATGTGCAACGCTATCTCGAACCGCTAATGAAGCTGATCATCGACGGAAAAATCGACCCGTCCTTCCTGATTACGCATCGCATCGGTCTTGAAGAGGGGCCGGATGCCTACAAAACCTTTCGTGATAAGCAAGACGGCTGCGTTAAGATTGTCATTCGGCCAAACGGTTAAACTGCCGATCTTTCCCACTCCACTGTTGGAGGCCATCGTTCGTCGGCGCGTACGCCCTGTTTGTCGAGCTTCGTCAGCATAGCTGGCGCTCTGAGCGCGCTCCTTCCCTGCGCTTCGGAAAGCGGTTTTTTGCCTGCTCCGTGTATGGTTTCCCTCGTTTGCACGGTTAACCGCGCTGCGCGAGTTCGAAGGCGAATACGCTGACGAGGAGAACGTACAGGGCATCAGGCTTAACCGTGTTTCGGYCGCGCGAGCTGCCTCTCGAGAAAGTCGGCGTCGTCCTTGCGTTCCTGGTCGCCGTCCCAAGTACGCGCAGATCCGTGGGGCCTGCTCTTCCATCACCACTACAGGTGGAGCAGAGCGGTCAGGAAGGCCGTGGCCGCTCTGGAGAGCGAAAATTTTTCGGCCGGTGTTGGGATAGCGTTAAATCTTCTATTTGGATGTCGCCGGTCGCAGTGGAAGATGTGTGGCTCTGGCGATTTCGAACTTCCGCTCTTTCTTCTTGTCTCGACCGCGCTCCCACCGTCCGGCTACGGCGAAATCTCGTCGTCGGACTGCAGCTCGTCGGTGTTCAAGCAACGGCTTCAGTCCGTGATTGTTTCACTCCCGGTTGGCCGTCTGCGGGGCGGGGATACGACTCTTGGGATCTGCGCGGCCAGTCTTCGAATCGGCCTCGGTCAAGCCGTCTCCGGCTACGCGGCTGGTGCCCATGTTCACGGGCGGAGCCCGGCGGTCGTCTATGCTTGAGTGAGGAATTGCTTCGTCCTGCCTGTCTTTGTTCAAGGTCCTCGGGAGAAGCTCGTCGGAATTGGGGATCGATTTCGTGATCATTGCAGATCTCCTTCTGAATTCTGAAGGGAGAACTCCGGCACCAAGACCAAGTTCCTCGATCAGACAGGCAAAGGCGACACGGCGCGCGGGGTGTTGGAACCAGCGAGCCTTACGACGGTTCTATTGGTATAGGAGATTCCTGATGAAGGTCGTTCTGATCGCCACTTCGATCATCGTGCTCATGCTGGCAGTCCTTGCCGCCAATTTGCTGCCTTCCCGCCACGAGGCTTCCTATCCCAGGCCGTACGACATCACGCGAGGATAGATTATGCAAGCCACTCGGCATTTCGCCGCGGCCAATCCTAGACCTTTGCCAGGGAGTCCTGAATGTTCCAGACAACCTCTAACCTCAAGACGCTGCGCGAGGCCCTTTCAGACCATATGGAGCTTTCCGAATATTTCCTGGGAATGCATGCCTTCTACAATGGCGAGGTCGTCTTTGCCCGAGATGTTGTCCAGGTGAACATGGAGTTTTCTCCGTTCCCAGTTGACTTCGAAAACCTTTGGGACTGGCTGCGGGAGCAGATTAGGGGTTCTCCCGCGCAGGAAACCTTCGCCTATGAGACAACCTTCGGTATCGAGGACGAAGACGACCCCGTCATGGAGAAACTCATCGAAATGACCCAAAGGTCGGCGAACACGATCTGGATGATCGATCTTGCGCACCAGGAGACGCCGGAGGCCGGCCGCCGGTTCGTCATAGTCACCGCGCCCGACGAAAAGCGAGCACAGGATTTTCGCGACGAGTTCCACGGTAGGGACGTGGCGATTTCATGACGAGAGGAAGCCTGTGCTGTTCGCAGAGGCCCTGGTTGGCTTCGGCTTGTCTGATCTTCAGAGCGTGTCGATAAGGCCGCCGTCCACGCGCACCGAAGCCCCAGTCGTGGCTGATGCCAATGGCGAGGACAGATACGTCACGATATTTGCGATCTCCTCGACGCTGGCCGCGCGCTGAATGAGGGAGCTGCTCCGGTGCTGCTTGACGAAGTCAGCAGCGACTTCCTCAATCGACTTTCCGGTCTTTTCGCGCTCAGCGGCAAGCATTGCTTCGACGCCTTCTGAAAGAGTTGGACCAGGGAGAACCGAGTTTACGGTAACTCCAGTGCCTGCCATTCGTTTGGCAAGCCCGCGCGCGACAGCGATGTCGGCCGTCTTGCTGACGCCGTAGTGGATCATTTCCACCGGAATGTTGAAGCCGGATTCCGATGCGATGAAGACGACGCGGCCCCAGTTTGCTTCTTGCATGCCGGGTAGATAGGCGCGGGACAGTCGGACAGCAGACATGACGTTCACCTGCCAGTGACGGTCCCAGACCTCGTCCGTGGTGTCGAAGAAATCGCTTGGCTGGAAGATGCCGGCATTGTTGACGAGGATGTCGACCAGCGGCACCTTTACCACGAGTTTTGCGCACCCTTCGGCGGTGGCGAGATCAGCCGCCACCCCCGTGACAATGCCCTTGGCGCCTTCGCTTCTCAGCCGTCCTGCCGCTTTCTCGGTCTTGTCTTCGGACCTGCCGTTGACAACCACGTCCGCGCCGGCTCTGGCGAGCTGACGGGCGACGGCGTAGCCTATGCCCTCCGTGGACCCCGTCACCAGGGCGGTCTTGCCTTTGAGATCGATTAGCATGTTCTGCTCCTGTGAAGTTGGATGCCGGTTAAAGATTGCTCATGCCGCCGTCGATGACGAGCTCGCTGCCGACGATATAGGAGGCTTCGTCGGATGCGAAGAAGACCACGGTCTTTGCAACCTCCGACACGTCTCCGAAAAGACCGACCGGGATCTGCTTCTGCACGCCTTCGGCCATTGTCTTCATTTCCGCTTCCGACATGCCGAGCTTTGCGTAAAGCGGTGTCGCGATAGGGCCGGGCCTGACGGCGTTAAGCCGAATGCCGCGGCCGACCAGCTCGCCCGACAGCGTCTTTGCCAACATCAGAAGCGCGCCCTTGGTTAGCGAGTAAACGCTCGAGTTCGGCATGCCGATATGGGCGTTGATCGAAGTATTTAACACGACCGAGGTCGCCTTTCGAGAAGATCGGCAGAAGCGCCTGGATCAGGAAGTAAGGACCCTTTACGTTCGTTGCGAACGACTTGTCGAAGTCTGCTTCCGACCAGCTTTCGACCGGACCGGGGGGCCAGTCGATCCCTTCGTGCCACGTCTTTAGAGCGTTGATCGACCTGATCGTGCGGGGGCGCTATCCTTTTAGATTACCCACCGCTTGTGGTTGGCGCAACGGCGTAGCGCTGGCAAGCAAGATTGATTCGTAAAGGCGTTGGCGCGACCAGCTGATGCCGGCATCCGTGAGTGATATCGATCGGTTCGATTATCGCACGCGTCAATGCCCCGAACCCCGCAAACATCAGTCCCGCGTTCAGCCCTGGGACTCAACTGAAAGCAATCGAACTCGCCGCGTGACCAGCTTTACGGCTCGTTGTAGGCCGAGGCTTTGACAACCACCGTCTTTCCGGCAGGGTTATTCTCGAAAATCAAACCGCCCCTCGTTTTAGACCGGCCTGGAACATAGGCGAGTACGGTTTCGACACTCTCGATGATGGCTTTTCCGTCCTGTAGTTCACCTCGTACCGTCACGTCGGCGGCGGTTGCGCTCGCCTTGTTGCTCATTTCGAACAAAACCTGATAGCCGGTGCTGCGTTGTTCCGTCCGGACGACAGCCGCCTCAAGGTCAGGAGAGCTGTCACTATCCATCAGCGCGTCCTTGCCGATCCAGGTAATGAGCAAGATCACGAGGGCTGCCGAGACGAGGCCGGTCAACCATTCAATCCAATGCGGTTCGGCATTTTCGATGTTTGAAGATCTCGATATCTTGGTCATGCCTGCCTCATAAAATCAGCCGCGCAGCAGACGCGCCAATAGCGCCCGGGAAACTCAAGATCACAGTTGTCATCAACGCCTGAGTCGTAGAAGTGTCGTCGATCCGGTGAAACGTCCACAGACAAAAGCCGCTGATAGCGAGAGCGATGACATAGCCTGGCAGGGTGAAGCGGACAAAGGCGTGCCACCCAGGCGTCCCCTCGGCAAGGTCATGGCTTCCGTGGAACGACAGGGTGTAGACGAAGCCATGCATTATCGCCAGAGACGCCACCATGATAGCCAATGCGTGCCAGGGCGACATTTTGTAGGAGAGGAGGATCATTTCCTCGGTCGGCGCCACGTTAAGCGCGAGGAAAAGGGCGCCGACAGCCATCAAGAACAGTTCGCCTGCATAGCTCGTCTCCCGGCTATCCACCGGGTCATCTCCGTCACCGTGATCATCAATCTCATCGGACTGCCCGCCAAGCTGGCTGCGCCCCAGCATTGCTCCGATGCTCGACGGCACTGCCTGGATGGCAATCATGCCGATGACCTCGTGCGCAGACTGGTCATTCCGGAGGATGCCCATTGCGGACAAGATAAGAGCACTGCAGACGATGCCAAGGCCGTAGGCGATGCTCGCGTCTCGGACCGCTTCGCTCCAGGTAGACGTTGTCTCGAAGCCAATGCGGTCAGACAGAAAGATGAGCAGCGGGATATTGATGACGAGGAGAAGCAGGAGTCTCGTGCGGTCCATGTAGAACCCGAGTTCCCACATCTCCATAGTCATCAGCATCGGCAGGGCAAAAAGCAGTGCGCCTGCAAAACCGCGCGCTATTCCAGCGGCGAACTCTAGACTGTCGAATTTCGGCTGGGTTTTGCCCCTGAGCTTTTCTGACGACGGTGCCGCGCTCAAATCATGATCTCGCCGCCCGTGACCGGAATAATGGCGCCGGTCATATAGCTACCCTCAGCCGAGGCCAGCAACACATATGCCCCGGCGAGTTCGGCCGGTTGACCAGCGCGGCCAATCAGCGTCTTTTTGCCGAAATCTTTGGTCTTATCCGGCGGCATAGTCGAAGGGATAAGTGGCGTCCAGATCGGGCCGGGGGCGACCGCGTTTACGCGTATGCCTTTTCCCGCCAACATTTCGGCAAGGCCCGCGGTGAAGTTCGAAACCGCGCCTTTGGTGGAGGCATAGGCCAGAAGATGGGAGGAGGGTTGGCGCGATTGGATGGACGTGGTGTTGATGATGCTGGCGCCAGGCTTCATGTGAGGCACGGCAGCCTTGGCGAGGAAGAAAGGGGCATATGTGTTCGTGCGAAAAGTCTCGTCCCATTCTTCCTCGGTGATGTCGCCGATTGCAGCGTAGGTGCGCTGGAAGGCTGCGTTGTTGACAAGAATATCGATTCCTCCGAACTCCCTGACGGTTCGTTCGACGAGAGCAATGCAGTGACTTTCTGAGGTGATGTCGCCGGCAACGGCCAAGGCACGGCTACCAGCTTCTTCGACCCATCTCGCCGTTTCCACGGCATCTTCGTCTTCGCTGAGATATGAGATCAGGACATCGGCGCCTTCACGCGCAAAGGCGATCGCCACGGCACGACCGATGCCGGAATCTGCGCCCGTAATCAGCGCTACCTTTCCCTTGAGCCTGCCGTTGCCTTTGTAGCTCTCCTCGCCGTGATCCGGCGCGGGCTTCATCAATCTTGTCAGCCCAGGCGGCGGTTGCTGCTGCTCAGGTTGCGGCGGTATTGGGCGATTGGTTTCCGGCATGGTTGTGTCCTCTCCTTTAGGTGAGAGAACGGACCGGATAGGGCTTGGTTCCACAATCCAGCGAGAGGTATCAGCGGAGTTTGGGCTCGCGCAGCCATTGTCGACCAACGGCGACATGCGTGCGTTCGACCGGGCCTTCGATGCGATCGTATGTCACGGGGAGGGACTATCACCACTCATGACGCCTTCGAGCTGCTGCGGGCCGAGCGCGGCTCTTAAAGCGGCGACGCCGTTTTCAGGTAGCCTGAGAAAGCCTTTGGAGATGCCTTCTTTCCAGGCTGCGCCGCGATCCCACGCCTCTTGCCAGGCATCTGCAACAACGTCGCCCTGTCGCGTTTCAACGAGTGCCTCAAACAGCAGGGCCGCCTGAGACAGGTCCTTGAAGGCCTTTGCTCGCCCCAGCGCATCTCCGAGCCTCCGCGAAGCGACGATGAGCTTATGGACAGCAAAACGCTCCGGAGCAGGAACCAGCACATTCACACCCTCTCGATGCAGGAGAACGGTGCGCACCGGTTCGTAGATGAGGTAGTCGAGAAACCTTAGATTTTCTGCGGAAGCGCCGCCAAGAGCGGGCATCGGCGAGGGCTTGCCCGTGTGTTCGGCTGATCCGCGATTGCCGGTGAGAAATTCCACCCGGTATCCCCTCGCATTCTGGAAGGCGATCTTGGCCTTGTCCCCCTGGTGGGGAACCGGGCGAAAGCCGCTATCGATTGACCGGAGGATTTCCAGGACGGGAGGCAGGCTGTCGCCCACCTCCGCCGAAATCGCGAAGTCCTGTGCAAAGTCAGCATCGCCGGTCTGCACGGCCGAGGATGGTAAGCGAACGCCGAGAATGCCTGCATAGGCGCTGAAAGCGACGGACCCTATCAGAACTGCGCGCAGGCGGAATAACCCTGCATTTGCAAGCGCCTGCGTGACATCTCCGGCAAACGGATCGGGGCCTGGAAGACCAGCGCGGCGCAATGTGCTTACCATTCGCCTCCGGTCACGAATCGAACCCTTTAGTTCCATGTGGGCATTCACTCGGGCGGTGATCGCTTCATCGTGGTGCGGGCCGACATAGCTTCGCTTGTCTTTGCCGCCAGGAGTGGGCAGGTCGAAGTACCAGTAATTGCGATCCTTGACCGGTACGGTCACGAACCGGCCCTCCAAGGGAAAGTCTGCCTGGAATTGGGCATCGAGCGAGCGCTCGACGAGCTCTGCGAACATTGTCCGGTAGCTAATATCGACTTGTTTGATTTTCGACATGGCCGTTCCTGCTTGTAGCTTAGCACCGAACCGGCGTTATAATTTTCTGACAAAAACATTATAGCGCCGATACGAGAAGTCAACGGAGGGGGTTATAATGATTCGGCAGGAACATTATAACTTGCCCGCGTACAACCTGCGATGGCGTGCACAAGACGCGCGTTGTGACTGTGCGCCTTGTTACATTTGGATATGCCTCGCCCGGACAAGCTCAGGCTGGATTCATGGCGCGAAGATGCTGTCGAACGTCCCGACACGCTCGGCCCAGCGGCGGGCTTGATCCCGCTCCAGGAGCTCGCCACGCGGGTGCTGTCCGTTTTCAAGCATGGACATGACCTCGCAGATGTAAGAGGCGAGCGGCATGGCGCGCGGATCGGCTGCTTGAGAAAGGCCGGTCAACTCCGTCCGCACATAGGGCGGGGAAAGTTCGAGAACCTCGATCGGCAACTTCCGCAGCTGATGACGCAACGACGTCAGCCATGAATGCAGGAAGGACTTGCTGGCGCAGCAGGTGGCAAAATCTGCCCGCGGCAGGAAGGCGAGAGCAGAGCTGGTTGCCATGATGGTGGCATTCCGCTGGGCCTTCAGAACAGGCAGGAAAGCCGCAACAGTGCTAATCACGCCGACAATGTTAGTCTGGATCATGTCCACCGACGATGAGACATTCCATGTGTCGGACGTCATGTCTTCGGTCCGCGAGATTCCGGCATTGGCGATCACCACATTGAGCGTGGGGAAGCGTTCAGCTTACAATTGCTCCAGAGGGATGTTTCGTCGCGCGACTGGCGGATGAGCGGCGCTCGTATCCTATTAACTACCCGACTTCCAATCAACAGGAGTATGAATGTTCGAACTTTCGCGACGGCGATATTGTCTGCACGCGACCGCCTGTTTCAGTGACCACTCCCGACGCGAGCGCGCCGCTATCCGGTCGAAAGCGCCGGACAATCATTGATCGGCAATCGCATCTCGCACTCGAGAGCGTCCATGCCATAAGCCTGCGCAAAATCCGCGCAGAAACTGGCGTCCTTGGCCAGCAGACGGCTCCTCAGGATGCACGGAGCGGCTGTTCCCGTCTTCTTCGACGAGTTGTCTCGTTTTCTGCTGCGGGGCCGCCTACAATCTCTCCGGTTTTCTTCCCTGCCCGCACGGAAAACACGGCGGAACCCAACCGATCCATGCTACATCCGTCCTATCGTGCGCTTCGCGACTGCGCCTAGACGTATCGTCTGATATTTCATGCTCATGACCGAGTGTCTCGGTGAGCGAGCCCTTCTACGCAACAAATTTAAAGGAAATCCATGAACCGCACACCCCGCAGGCCGGCCAATCCGCTCGATGCTGCTGAAGCCCTGTTTAAGCCCGCCACCAAGGCCCCGGCTGCACCTGTAGAACGGCAGGCAATCCCCTCCACCCGGGAACCGGTATCGATCAGGATCGACACCGACGTGCTCGCCTTCTTCCAGGAAGATGGCCCCGGCTGGCAGGACCGCATCAACGCGGCGCTGCGCGAGACCATGGAAGCCAGCCGATGACATCGGTTTCCGGTATGATGGGCCTACCGTCCGTGTCAGGGTGACAATAGACGGCTGGACGGCGCCAGCAGCCCTGACCTATGCACGGATCAGGCGCGTCGAATGCGCTTCTGTTGGCGAGTCTCCGTTGCGATACGTGCACGGCTGGAGGCTGGCTGTCGCTTCCAACCTGTTGCGTAAATCGAACCTGCGCATCGGCAATATCGGCTGCCACGTCGGCTACGATTCCGGGGCCGCCTTCAGCCGGGCGTTCAAGACCCTGTGCGGCCTGTCGCCACGGCAGGCGCGTTCCACGCCGGCCCAGAGTTCTATCGCGCGCAGTTTGGAGAGCGGGCGCCCCCGAAAAGGCTGAAGGCGGCTGTTCTGATCTTTGTATTCACCGATCGATGTTTGATCTCAGTCAGACGACGCTAGCTTCTCCGCAAGCGTATGTGATTGCACTCATCATGTAGTCGGCAGCCGTGAAATTACGGCAACTCGTCAGCAAATGCGGTTCTCTCAGCCGGCCTTACCTGAAAGGGGAGGACGCCGCCTCCGCTCGTCTTCAAGGGATATGCACAAGGTAAATTGCTTGATTGACATTTGTCTAAATGTATTTGACACTTGTAAAAATCGCTCCATTGGAGATGGAGCGTGATGCATGATTGGTCCATCGTGAGATGGCCCGATCGCGGGAGGAACTTGGGTGGAACATCTTCTGGAAGTCGAAGGGCTGGCAAAGTCCTTCAATGGCGTCGCGGCGCTTCGCGACGGCCGGTTTCAGCTCAAGGCTGGATCCGTGCATGCGCTATGCGGTGGCAATGGCGCCGGAAAATCCACCTTCCTCAAGATTTTGATGGGTATCCACAAGCGCGACGCGGGATCTATCCGGCGACGGGGTGTGGACGTGGAATTCTCCGGTCCGGCGGCGGCTTTGGCATCAGGCATCGCGATCATTGAGCAGGAGCTCAGTCCGGTGCCGCACATGACGGTCGCCGAAAACATCTATCTCGGCCGTGAGCCGTCAGGACGTTTCGGCGGCATCGACTTCAAGACCATCAACCAGAATGCGCAGCGGCTGCTGGAGCAACTCGAGTTCAACATCCGCCCGACGCAGTTCATGATGAATCTCTCTGTTGCGCAGATGCAGCTGGTCGAAATCGCCAAGGCGTTGAGCCATGACGCTGAAGTGATCTTCATGGACGAGCCGACCTCAGCGATCGGCGAAAAGGAAGCACAGCAACTCTTCAAGACGATCGAACGGTTGAAGGCCGCGGGCAAGGGCGTGGTCTACGTCTCGCACCGTCTGTCGGAGATTTTCCAGATCGCCGACGCCTACACCGTGTTCCGTGACGGTTCGTATATCGGTGCGGGTGACCTTGCCGATATTGATCGCGCGGGACTGATCCGGATGATCGTCGGCCGTGAACTCGGCGAGGAATATATCAAGACCAACACGCCCACCGATGTCACGGGGTTCGAGGTCGTAGGGTTGACGGCGAGCGGCAAGGTCGAGGACGTATCGTTCTCCGTGAAGAAGGGCGAGATTTTCGGCATCTATGGGCTGATGGGGTCCGGCAGATCGGAGATCTTCAACTGCCTCTTCGGTCTCGACCGGATGGATAGGGGCGAGATCAGGCTCGATGGCAAGGCGATCACCGTCAGCAAGCCTGTCGAGGCCATGGAGCAAGGGCTTGCCCTCGTCACCGAGGATCGCAAGCTGACAGGGCTCAATCTCGTCGATAGCGTCAGGGGCAACATCGCGCTTGCCAGCCTGCCGGAGTTCAGCCCGGCTTTCGTCATGCGCCGCGGCCGCGAGCAGGCGGCCAGCCAGCAGATGATCGAGCGTTTCGGCATCAAGACTGCACGCGACACCATGGCGGTCTCGGGACTATCAGGCGGCAACCAGCAGAAGGTCGTGCTGGGCAAGTGGTTCCTGCGCAACCCGAAGGTGCTTCTGCTCGACGAACCGACGCGCGGCGTCGATGTCGGCGCCAAGCGCGAAATCTACCGGATCATCTGCGAATTCGCAGCCACGGGAGGCACGGTGGTGATGATTTCATCGGAGATAGACGAGGTGCTCGGCATGTCCGACCGCATTCTCGTGATGCGCAACGGCCGCTCGGCGGGCGTCTACCCGCGGGTGGAAACCGACGCGCAAGCGCTGGTGCATCTGTCGACGTAACAGGTGCGCCGCGAATTTCTCAATACGGATCGGCATGGGAAGAGGTTAGAAACAGTGTCCCTTACAGATAACAAACCAACGACGGGCTGGTTCAACTCGGATCGCCGCAGGCTGCTCATCCAGGAATATGGCATCTTCCTCGCCTTCCTGCTCTTGTCCGTGATCCTGTCGGTGTCGAACGAGTATTTCCTGACGGCCGGCAACATCTCGAACGTGCTGCTGCAGACATCCATCAACGGCGTGCTGGCGATCGGCATGACCTTCGTCATCCTGACGCGTGGTATCGATCTGTCGGTCGGTTCGGTGGTGGCGCTTGCCGGCATCATCAGCGCCAGCTTCGTCACGACGTCGGCAACGGCCGGCATTGCGGGTGCCCCGTACCCTGCCATCGTCGCATTGATTGCCGGTATCGCGGTCGGTCTGGCCTGTGGCGCTGTCGTCGGCTTCATCGTCTCGCGCTTTGCCGTCCCGGCCTTCGTCGCCACGCTCGGCATGTTGTCGGCAGCACGCGGCATGACGCTGATCTATGGTGGCGGCAAGCCTGTCCCGGCGCTGATCCCCGAGTTCCGCTGGATAGGTACCGGAAACATTCTCGGCGTGCCGATGCCGGTGGTAATCCTGGCCGTCGTCTTCATCGTGTCCTGGTGGGTTCTGACTCGCACACGCTTTGGCCGCTACATCTACGCGGTCGGCGGCAATCCGCATGCGGCGATTACCTCCGGGATCAACGTCACCCGCATCCGTTTCACGGTCTACTGCATCTCGGGCTCGCTCGCCGGTCTCGCCGGAATGATGCTCTCGGCCCGCACGGGATCTGCGCTGCCGCAAGCCGGTATCGCCTACGAGCTCGATGCCATCGCGGCCGTCGTCATTGGCGGCACCAGCCTCTCGGGCGGTGTTGGCCGGGTGACGGGAACGCTGATCGGGGCGCTGATCATCGGCGTCATGAACAACGGTCTCGATCTGCTCGGTATCCAATCCTACTACCAGCAGGTGCTCAAGGGCGCGCTTATCGTCGGCGCCGTCATGCTGGATCAGAAGCGAAATCAAGGTCTCTGACCTCATCATTCGGATCGCATCCGCGGTCCGTCGACCAACCGCGCGTCATAACGGCGACCGGATATCTCTATGGAGGAGAAAAACATGAAGAAACTGATGCTCGCCCTCGTCGCCAGCGCTGCGATCCTTGCCGCGCCAGCGATGGCGCAGGACAAGAAGCTGAAGATCGGTGCAACGACCTACGGCCTCAATGCCGAATTCATGCAGATCTGGTCGGCCGCGCTGAAGCAGCATCCGGCGGTCAAGAGCGGCCAGGTTGAGCTGACGGTATTCGACGGCCGCTATGATGCGCTGGTCCAGCAGGAACAGTTCAACACCATGATCACCCAGAAGTTCGACGCGATCATCTTTGTGCCGATGGACGTCGAGGCGGGTGCCGCAGCTGTTCAGGCCGCCCACGATGCCGGCATCCCGGTTGTCGGGTCCAACGCCCGCGTCAACTCCGATCTCCTGACCTCCTACGTCGGATCGAACGACGTCGAGGCCGGTGAACTGGAAGCCAAGGCCGTTCTCGACAAGATGGGTTGCAAGGGTAACCTCGTCATCCTCGAGGGCCCGATCGGCCAGTCCGGTCAGATCCAGCGCCTCGAAGGCAACGAGAAGGCGCTGAAGGCGTGCCCTGACGTCAAGGTTCTCGAAAAGCAGACAGCCAATTGGTCGCGTGCGGAAGCCCAGACCCTGATGGAGAACTGGCTGACATCGCATCCTGGCCAGATCAACGGCGTCATCGGCCAGAACGACGAAATGGCGCTCGGCGCTATTGAAGCGATCAAGGCCGCCAACCTGAAGGTCGAAGACTTCGCGATCGCTGGCGTCGATGGCGTTACCGATGCGATCAATGCCGTCAAGCGTGGCGAGATGGCATCGATCCTGCAGGACGCCAACGCACAGGCACAGGGTGCTCTCGACGTGGCCATCAAGGCTGCGAACAAGGACGCCAAGCCGGAATCGGCGATCTGGACCCAGTATCCTGACATGAAGTGGGAAGAGGGCGCATCCAAGGACTACCTCGTCCCGTGGACGCCGGTCACCAAGGAAAATGCCGACAAGCTGCTCGAATCCCGCAAGTAAAAAATGCACCGCCGGGGCGGCGTCGCGCCGCCCCGGCATCCACATCGCAAAGGCTTGAAGAGATGACAGACACTTCTCCCCAGATTGACCTCAATTTCCCCCTGACCGGCAAGATCGCTGTCGTCACGGGTGCCGCGTCCGGGATCGGCTCGGCGATATCCGATGCATTGACTGCAAAGGGCGCCACGGTCGCTGTCCTGGATGTCAATGCCGATATCGCAAGCGCCAAGGCGGCTTCGCTTGGTCATGGGGCTAAATTCTTCGTCTGTGACGTCTCGCAGCCTGATTCCGTCAATCGCGCCATATCCGACGTGGTCGCCGCTTTCGGCCAGATAGACATTGCCGTCAACAGCGCCGGCGTCGTGTTCCTGGCGCCTGCAGAAGACCTGTCGCTCGACTATTGGGACAAGACGATCAACATCAATCTCAAGGGCAGCTTTCTTGTCACGCAGGCTGCCGGCCGCGCCATGATCGCCGCCGGTAAAGGCGGCAAGATCATCAATCTTGCGTCGCAGGCTGGCACCGTGGCCATTGAAGAGCACGTGGCTTATTGCGCCTCGAAATTCGGCGTCATCGGTATGTCGAAGACCTTTGCCGCCGAATGGGGCAAGTACGGCATAACCGTCAACACTATCTCGCCAACTGTGGTCCTGACCGAACTCGGCAAGAAGGCCTGGGCGGGCGAAAAGGGGGAGGCCGCCAAGAAGCGGATCCCCACCGGCCGCTTCGCTTATCCCGAGGAAATCGCTGCCGCTGCTGTCTTTCTGGTTTCGGATGGCGCGAACATGATCAACGGCGCCGATCTTCTGATCGACGGCGGCTACACCATTCTCTGAGCCGGAGCGCCAGGACATTTTTAAGGAGATCCCATGCAGCGGTTCGTCAACAATCCCGATCTCGTCGTCGAGGATACAGTCAAGGGCTTCATCAAGGCCCACTCCGATATCGTGCGGCTTGCCGAAAACCCGCGTGTTGTCGTCGCCAAGAACGCGCCTGTGAAAGGCAAGGTTGGCGTGATCACGGGTGGCGGTTCTGGCCACGAGCCCGGGTTCATGGGCTACACTGGCAAGAACATGCTGGACGCCGTCGCCGTGGGCGAGCTGTTCTCGTCGCCGACCGCCAAGAGCTTCCACGATGCAATTCGCGAAGCCAATGGCGGCGCGGGCGTCGTCTGCCTCTATGGAAACTATGCTGGCGACAATATGAACGTGAAGATGGCGACCAAACTTGCCGCCAAGGGCGGCATCGAGGTCGCGACCGTCGTTGCCAATGACGACGTCTGCTCGGCACCGCTGTCGGAACGCGAAAAGCGCCGGGGCGTTGCGGGCGAGATCTTCATGTGGAAGATCGGCAGTGCCAAGGCCACCAAGGGCGGCAGTCTCGAAGAGGTTCGCGCCGCGGCGCAGAAGGCGATCGACAATTGCCGCTCGATCGGCGTCGGTCTCGGTCCTTGCACCCTGCCGGCCGTCGGTCATCCGAATTTCCAGATCGAGCCGGGTACGATGGAAGTCGGCATCGGCCACCACGGCGAGCCTGGCGTGCGCGTCGAGCCGCTCAAGACTGCGGTCGAGGTGGCCAAGGAGATGTGCAAGATCGTGCTCGACGATCACAATCTTCCGGAAGGCACCGAGGTTGCTGTTCTTGTCTCTGGCCTGGGCGCCACGCCGCTCAATGAACTCTACATTCTCAACGACACGATCGAGAGCGAGATCAGCGGCCGAGGTCTCGTTGTCTACAAAACCTATGTCGGCAATTACTTCACGTCGCTTGAGATGGTCGGCGCGACGCTGACGGTCTTTGCGCTCGATGACGAGACGAAGCCGCTGCTCGACCTCGAAACGTCCTGCACAATCTTGCTCTAGGGAACGGTGACATGCAAAGTTTCAAGAATCCCTCGGCGGGCGCCATCGTTCTTTCAGTGGCCGGCCGTATCGTTGAAAACCGGGCCTATCTCAGCGAGATCGATGGCAAAATTGGCGACGGCGACCATGGGGTCAACATGGCCAAGGGGTTCGGCATGGCGGCCGAGCGTCTGAAAGGGCAGGACTCATCGCTCAGTGGCGCGTTCGAGACGCTGGGCACGTTGCTGATGACCGAAATCGGCGGCTCAATGGGCCCGCTCTATGGCGTCATGTTCACCGAATTCGGTGAGACGATCGAGGGCAGGGATATCGTCGATGCCAAGCTGTTCAGCCAGATGCTGCATGCTGGCCTGGATGGCATTCAGTCGATCGGCTCGGCCAAAGTCGGGGACAAGACGCTGATTGATGCCTTTGTCCCGGCGGTCAATGCTTTCGACGAGGCGACAGCATCCGGAAAGTCTTTCGCCGATGCGCTCGCGGCTTTGGCGGAAGCAGCCGAAAAGGGGCGCGATTCGACGATCGATCTGGTCGCCAAGATCGGCCGCGCCAGCCGCCTGGGCGAACGCTCTCGCGGTGTTCTGGATGCGGGCGCGACCTCCTGTGCCCTCATTCTCAGTGAAATTTCAATCGGTGTTGCCAGCCGGCTTGAGGGCGGCTGATCAGACGGCTTGTCTCCCAAGACAGCGCGGCCTCGCCCCATGGCGGCGGGCCGCGCGCCGCGCGGTTGCAATGCGTTGGTATTGGCGGCATCTTCCCGGCAGATCTAAGCGGGAGTTCATTCCAGAGTGGCAGCGGTTAAGACCCAGCAGGCGCGAAAAGCAGGCGCAGGCAAGAACGACCTCGCACAGGCGCCGGACGCCATGCCGTTGCGCTACGGCGACGACCCCTATGTCTGGGCATGCTGGCTCTACTACGAAGACGGATTAACTCAAGGCGATATCGCCGAGGTGATGGGCATATCCCGCGCAACGGTGAACAGCTATCTCGCCGACGCACGTGATCGCGGCATCGTCAACATTGCTATCGAACCGGCACGGCTTGCATCTCTCACCGTTGCGCAAGCGCTCAAGCGGCATTTTGGCCTTGCCGACTGCCTCGTCGTTCCGAGCGAGGACACCGCCAGGCCGCTGATCGACAGGATCGGCGTTGCCGGCGGCCAAGCGCTACATCGATTGATCAAATCGGGCGATACCGTCGCAGTGTCGTGGGGCCGCACGGTGCTGGCGATCAGCGAGCGCGCCGAGGTTCCAGGATTGCAGGATGTCACCGTTGTGCAGGCAACGGGCGGCACGCGCGCAAGCTTCGCCTATACGCCTGAACTCTGCGCCGCGGCGCTGGCCACCGCCGTCAACGGCAAGCTGATCAACATCTCCGCACCCGCCATCGTCTCGGCGAACGCCGTGCGTGAGTCGTTTATGCAAGAGCCGCTGATCGAGAGCCAATTCGGTGCTCTTGCCGGTGCCAACAAGGCGCTTTTTGGCATTTCGTCGCTGCGCCCCAATTCCACCATTCATACCAGCGGCTTCTTCGAATCTGTTCCACTGCAGGACTATCTAGCCAAGGGCGCCGTCGGCGTGGTGGCCGGACGTTTCATCGATGGGCAGGGCCGCGCGATCGCAGGGCCGCTCGACGACAGAACGATCGGCATTTCCCTTGAGATGCTGAAGAACATCGATCTCCGCATTGCCGCCGCCGGCGGCTTCGACAAGGTGCCGTCCATTCTTGCGGCGTTGCGCGGCGGCTATGTCAACGTGCTGATTACCGACGCGGCGACCGGCCGCGGCATTCTCAACGCCGATGGCGTGACCGATATCGATCAGCGATCGCCCCAGCGCCTGCGGCCGGAAAGCCAGACGCCTCTACCGCCGGCCGCGCGAACGCGCGTGAAGAAATTTCTCAACGATCCCGACAATGTCGTCGAAGAGATGCTGGATGGCGTGGTACGCGCCCATCGCAAGTATCTGTCGCCGATCGAAAAATCGCACCGCGCGCTGGTTGCGCGCGACGGACCAAGACCGGGCAAGGTGGGGCTGGTCATCGGTGGTGGATCCGGACATGAGCCGGGATTCCTCGGCTATGTCGGCAAAGGTTTGGCGGACGCTGTCGCGATCGGCAACATCTTCTCGTCACCGCCTCCCATACCCATCCTGCATTGCGCGAAAGCTGCATCCGGCGGCGCCGGCGTTCTTTTCGTTTATGGCAACTACGCCGGCGATGTGATGAATTTCGAAATGGCGGCGGAGATGGCAGAGGCTGCGGGAATTCCCGTGCGAACGGTTCTTACCACCGACGACATCACCTCTTCGCCGATCGAAGACCGGGATGGGCGGCGCGGCGTGGCGGGCAATTTTTTCACCTTCAAGATAGCTGGTGCGGCCTGCGATCGCGGTCTGCCGCTCAATGCCTGCGAAGCCGTGACCCGCAAGGCGAATTTACAGACCTATACGGTCGGCGTGGCGCTTGAGCCCTGCTCCATGCCGCAGACGCAACGGCCCAATTTCGAGATCGGCGCCGAAGATATCGAGTTCGGCATGGGCATCCATGGGGAGCCGGGCGTCATTCGCGAAAAGATGATCAGCGCCGATGAGATCGTCGACAGGGTGATGGATCGGATATTCCTGGAGATGAGGGCGGCCAAAGGCAGCCGCGTCGCCGTGCTCGTCAACTCGTTTGGCGGGACGCCGATGATGGAGCTCTATATCCTGTTCAGACGTGTCGAGCAGCGGTTGAGTGCCAAGGGCATTGCGATCGAAGCCAATTGGGTCGGGCACTACTGTACGTCTCTCGACATGGTCGGGGCGTCCATCTCGATCATGGAGCTGGATCAGGAACTGACGGAACTCTTGCACCATCCCTGCGACACCGCGGTGCTGAAGATAACGTAAGATCGGCATGCACCGGCCTCATCATCGGGCGTCTTGTGCACATGGGAGGGAAACAATGGCAGAGAATGATGCGCGCAGGCTCAACCGGATGTTCAATCGGATATCCAGCTTGATCGCGGCAGAAAAAGACTACCTCACCGAGCTTGACGGCGCGATTGGCGATGCCGACCATGGGATAACGATGTCTCTTGGCTTTGGCGCCGTCGCTGGTGAATTGGCACGGTCCGATCTCGACGAGATGCCGCCGTCGGTTGTGATGACAACCGCAGCATCGGTGTTTCTCAACGCCGTCGGCGCCTCGACAGGCCCTCTTTATGCGACAGCGTTTTTACGTGCCGCAAAGGCACTGGAAGGCCGGCAGTCTCTGGACGCTGCGGGCCAAGTCGCCATGTTGGAGGCGATAACGCTTGGCATACAGGAACGCGGGAAGGGCCAGCGTGGCGACAAGACGATGCTTGACGCCTGGATTCCGGCCGCCGAGGCGGCTCGTGCAGCACTCGTGCGCAAAAGCGGGGTAAGGGAACTGTGGCGTGACGTGGTGGTGGCAGGCGAGGGTGGGGCGGAGGCCACACGTTCAATGGTGGCGGTGCGCGGACGAGCGGCGCGGCTTGGCGAGCGATCCCTCGGCCATGTCGACCCGGGCGCGGCTTCTGCGGTTCTGGTTTTGAAAGCGATGATGGAAGTATTCGCGGATTGAGTTGATCAGAGCGGCATTTGTCGCGTGACATCCCATAGCAATGCTCCATCCGATTGCACCGGGAACACAGCTTCAGCGGCTGGAGGCAAAGGGCTTTGTGCGACGGGCTTGCGCGAGAACATACGCCAAATGACCGATTGAAGAGGAAAGCGGGCCAGAGCGAGATTGTCGCCGGTTCGGACGCACCAGCACGATGTCAGGGCAGCGGCCTAATCAGCCGAAGCCTGTTGCCAGGTGCAAACTCAACGATACGGTCCTGCTCCAGGGCTTCGAGCACCGCCGTGATCTCATCCTGCGTAAACCCCGCTGCATTCAAGGGAACCCCGAGTTCGAAAAGGTTGATTGTCACATCCGGATTTCCTTTCATCGCACGGAGCCGTTCGGTTATTGCGGCTTCGGTATCTTCAAATCGGCCCATCTCAACTCTCTGCCCGCTTCATCTCCGGCGGGAACGTAGAGGAAACTGCAGCAATTGTCGCGCTATGGCTTCGCATTGCTTCGAGAGCGATGAGGCTTCCGGTGCGATCCACCGGCCAGATCGGCCGCTTTACATGGACGTAGGGCCGCAACTCCGCGCGCAGCGTGGCCAGAGCGCCACTGTCGCAGACGACGACCTGGCCGGCGAGTGGCTCGAAGGGCGGCGCGGAAATGCTGCATCGACTTCAACACCAGGAATTTCAGCGATGCAGGGTCGCGCCGCGGGACAGCCATGGGACCAATGCACGCGAGTTCGCGTGCCACCTGCCGTTAACAGCACGTTTGACGATTCCGATCTCCTTTCGCTACGCGGGGGTCTGCAGGAGGCATTTTCGTGCGGTCTGGAGATCGTTGCCTTCGATCCCAACCGGAACGATTATCTGCTGCTGCCGATCTTGCGTGGCCCTGCCGAGAAATAAGCCGTGCCGGCGGGGCATGACGGTAGGAAAGATGCGCTGATAAACTTTTGCCCTGCAGCCGCCGGAATACGAATCGAGGCCGGGTCCTGCCAACGCCGCTTACGCGACGCCCGCCACAGGCGTTCAATATTTCTTCTTGCGAACGATCTTGTTGCCGCGTGGTCCGCTCAAGACAGGTGTTCGCTCACGGTTTTCCGCAAGCAGGCTGCGCCAGCGTTCCAAGCGATCGGCGGACAGGGCGCCACTTGCAACAGCTGCCCGGACGGCGCATCCGGGTTCACGGGCATGGGTGCAGTCGCGAAAGCGGCAAAGCGGCGCCAGCTCGGTGATTTCAGCAAAGAGTGTATCTATGCCGTCGGCAACATCGCTCACGTAAAGTGTTCTTATTCCTGGCGTATCAATGACCCAGCCGCCGCCTGAAATTGCGTGCAGGGATCGAGCCGTGGTCGTGTGCCGGCCCTGTGAATCATATTCCCGGATTGCGCCCGTCTTTTGCTTCGCGTCAGATTCCGACCCCGTCATTGTGTTCACAAGCGTCGATTTTCCGACACCGGAGGATCCCACCAGCGCGACCGTCTGACCTGCGCCGCACCAAGGTCTCAACTGCGACACCGCATCGGCAGAGCGCCCGTTCACGGCGACGACAGGCACATCCCGTTGTAGCGCCCCGGCTTCCGCCATGAACCGGCGGGCGTCTTCAGTGACGTCGGCCTTTGTCAGTACAATCACCGGGCTACTGCCGGCTTGGATCGCCATGATCAGGTAGCGTTCCAGCCGGGCGAGATTGAAATCGGCATTGCACGAGGTCACGATGAACAGTGTGTCGATATTGGCCGCAACAAGCTGATGGCCACGTCCACCTTCCGGGCGCCTTTGAAAGACACTTTTCCGATCGAGACGGCTGACAAGCATATCGGTCAGGGGATCGGCAAGAACCCAATCGCCCACCGCATAGTCAGCAGTGTTGGCGTGGGCTGGAAGTTCCAGTCCGACTGGCCCAGTGACATCGACTGCCTCGATGCGTGCGCGGTGAACCGAAGCGATACGTCTGGGAACCAAGTCCACCTCGCTGGGCTGGACCTGTTTCGCGAAGAATTCAGACCACCCAAGCAGTTCGAGCGGTGAAGGTATGGGTAAGCGGGTCAATCCTGCACCGTATCCGGATAAGTTGTCATAACGGGCGCCCTCAATGCTGTTTCGCGGGTTGGCGCCTAGCGGCGTGGCTGATCCCGCTTTGGCAGAGAGGTTGCATAGGCCGCAGCCTCGCCGGGATAGGGGAAATCTTCCCCGAGTTGACGGTCACCGTCATAGACCTTGAAGGCAGGCCCATCAAATTCAACGATCTTATAGCCGTTCACATATTCAAACTTCGGTGTTTTCCAACCCAAAAAGTTCTCCAGTACCGGCCCACGTTTCGCAGTTTCGAGAATGATGCTCAACGGCTCATGTGCAGTCGGCTGTCATCTACCACTTATTAGCACAAAATGCGATTAATCAACGCGGCAATAAAGATGCGCATTTCCCGCCGGCGCTCAGGAAGGCATCGCGAACATGCGGGCTTCAGCTCAAGGCCTCAGCAAGATAACGCGCCCAGCGCAACTGACCATCAGCGGATCCGATCAGGTCTTGGCGGATCTCCACCAGCACGGCATCTAGCCTCCGGTCTTCGCCATGGACAGGGATGGCGTAGTCGCTCATCCGTTCGATGACATAGGGCACGTTCGCGCCGATCCTCAGCTTGGTGATCTCCGTCAGACGGTTGATCATCTGCCTGCCCAATCCGAACGACCTGCTGAACAGGATACCGGCATGCCAGGGGCGCTGCTCTCCCAGGAACACTGGTGTGAACGAATGGATCGCAATGATCTTGGTTGGCCGTCCTTGCTGCTGGCGCAGGTCGAGATGCCGCGAGATTGCAGCCTGGAACGGCGTGAATATTCTGTCTGTTCTGAGTTGCCTGTCTTCGGCCCCAAGCAGGAAATTGCCGGGAATATCGGTTGCTTCGGATCGCTCGGGAATGCTTGTCGGGCTTCCGGGCGGCCTGTTGAGGTCGATGAGAAGCCGCGAATACTTGCCGATGAAACACGGGGCGTCGAGATGCAATGAAAGCGCGCGGCTTACGGCTTCTGCTCCGATATCCCAGGCGATATGGCGAACCAGGTCTTCGGGCGGTAACCCGAGGCCGTCAAACACCTCCGGAATGTAATTCGAGGCGTGCTCGCAAATCAGCACGATCTCGGACTGGCCTTCGGCGTTGAGCACCTCGACCGGATCTGGCCACGCGTGAAAATCTGATGTCCGGCTGCTCAATAGACCGCCCTGTAGCTGGCGCAGGTCGCCTCCTCGTCGAGGCCTTCAAGCGACTTGATTTCGAACGCCTTCATTCCGGTGAATGTATCCAGGAATACCTTCGGGAACCATGATGCGACGACCGGATCGCCTTGCAGTGCCTCGAGGGCGTCCTCAAGCGTTTCCGGGAGCCGTCGAAGACCCAGCTCTGCGCGGTCTGCTTCCGTCAGTTCGTCGGGGTCGCCGGAGTGAACGGGCGGACAGGGCAGCCGCGCCTTCAGGCCTTCCAGACCGGCGCGAACAATGGCCGCCAGCGCCAGATAGGGATTTGCCGTCGCGTCGGCAGCACGATATTCGACGTTGAAGCTTTTCGCCGGATCGTTGCCGCTGATCGTCACCGTCGGGCATATCCTGAGGGTCGCTTCCCGGTCCTTGTCGCCGAGCCAAGTGTAGGAAGAGCTCCAATTGTGCGGCTTCAGACGAAAGTAGGAGGATACGCTCGACGCCGTTAATGCGGTGATCGCGGGAAGATGCTTGAGGATGCCGGCGCAGAAGGCGCCAGCCGCTTCCGACAGTCCCGATGGCCCTGAAGCGTTATAGGAGGCGGGTTGTCCATCGGCCCCGACGAGACTGAAATGAATGTGGACGCCGTTTCCGACCGATGATGGCGATGTCTTCGGCGCAAATGACGCCTTCCAGCCGCGGTTACGGGCGATTTCGCGGATGATCTCGCGCAGAGCGACGGCACGGTCGGCGGCTGCAAGTCCTGTTGACGGTGCATTCGTCACCTCGAACTGGTCCTCGCCATATTCCGAGATGATGACTTCTGGTTTGAGGCCGGCTTCATCGAGCGCCTCCATCACCTGCGAGGCGAAGCCATCCACGCGCCGCAAGCCGGCAAAGGACATCACATGTTCGCGCGGCAGACCGGCTTCCAGCAGTTTGAACTCATGCTCGAAAGCGGCAACGATCGTCAGTCCGGTCTGTGCCTTCAGGTCATCGAGAGCATTTGCCAGGATGGATCTGGTGCAGCATCCCCATGGCTGGCCGTCCAGTTCCACAAGGTTGCCCGGCACCATATCGAATGGCGTGTCCGAGCCCGTCTTTGCGGTGCGAAACCGTGCTGCCGCATCCGGCAGCAATCGCAGATCGCCCGAGGAGCCCCACGGATTGGGATGCGCGATGACGTTGAACGGCGTCAGCGAAAGGTTCGCCTGCAGCCAGCCGACGCCGCCCGTAAGCATCTTTTCAAAAGCGCTGCTGGCGACAAAGCGGCCCCGGGTCACCGCAGCAATGTCGGTCGTGACGATCCCGGTCAGAGCCCCGGCGCCGGTCATGCAGCTGACCTCGCAGCCAGGCGGTTGACGACCGTATCGGTGTCGGTGACCCAGCAATAGCCACCGAATGCCTTCAAGGCGATGTCATGGCGTTCCTGGGACGCGGCGGCACAGGCGTCGGATACGCAGGTCACGTAGTAACCGCGATCTGCCGCGTCTCTGACGGCCATGTCGACGCATTGGTCGGTCATGATGCCAGAGATGATCAGGTAGCGCATGCCGAGATTCTTGAGAACGTAGTCGATGTTGGTCGAGTTGAAGACGCCGGACGACGTCTTCGGGATGAGGATCTCGTCATTCCTCGGGCCGAGATTTTCAGGAGGAAAGCCCTCAGGGCTGCTTGGCGGGATATGGATTGGCGTCAGCTTGTGATCGAGCGATCTGTCACGGCCATCCTCCGTCAGGCTCTGGATGATCGTGTGCAACACCTCGATGCCGTTCGCTCTTGCCGCTGCAAGCAGGCGCTCGTTGTTCGGAATGGTGACCGATGCCGTCTGGCGGTAGAAATAGTGATCGGGACCACGCTCCGGATGATCGGGATCGAGCCCCGGTTCCAGCCAGATGCGCTGCATGTCGACGAGCAAGATCGCCGTTTCGCCTGGGACGTATGGGGCATCCCGCCTCAGAAGTGGGCTAGGCATCGCTTGTGGTACCTTTCGTGCGCTTGGGGCCGGGTTGGGTGGAGCTGACATTGTCGGCGCCATCGAGCGTGACGGCATTGTAGGCACGCACAGCTTCGAGGCTTTCAACGCGCCTGCGCGTCGCATCGTCGAGCGAGGCGAGAATTTGTGCTACCAGCGCCTCGATCTGGGCCACGGCCGGTGCCAGCGTGTCGTAGGGCGAAGGGACGTCCAGAGGACAGATGATCGTGACTTCGGCATGTTCCGCAATCGGCGAGAGCCACTGATCGGTAAACAGGATGACGGATGTTCCGCGATCGGCGGCCTGCGAGGCAAAGGCGATGACGTCGTTCTGATATCGCCTGTAGTCGAAGGCGATCAGCACATCGCGCTTGCCATAGTCGACCAGAATGTCGAACGACTGTGCGGAAAGCGTGCCGATATCCTGCACGTTCGGCCGAAACTGCGACAGATATCCGGACAGCATTCCGGCGATGTGGCGGCTGAAGCGGCCGCCGACCAGGCCGACGCGTCCCTTGGCCGCCATGATGATCTTGGCGACCTTATCATAGGTATTGCTGGGCGTCGCGCCGATCGTCTTGTCGATGGTCTCGGAGACAGCGTGAAGATAGGCCTCTGCAATGCCCTGGACCGCGCCATCGTGCCTCTTTGCCTCCATCATCAGCAATGGAGAATGGAGACGGGCCTCGACTTCCGACAGCAACCGCTTCTGCAAATCGGGAAAACCCTCAAAGCCAAGCTTGACCGCAAGACGAACGACAGTCGCATCGCTGACGCCTGCCTTTTTGGCGAGATTTCCGGCCGTACCAAGGCCGGACGCCGGATAGTCGGCCAGCAGAATCTGCACGATCCGTTCTTCCGACGGCGTCAGCACCAGCTTTTGATCCAACAGCAATGTCCTGACGTCCGTCACGGCTGCTCCCCCTGAATTTCAATCTGCGAAATACAGTAAAATGGCAAAATGTGAAAGGAATTTTTCAGATTGTCCCTTCTGTGGCACCGTCCCCGTTTCTTGTCGATCTCATTTCAAGCCTTTGCGCTTCATCCCATCATGAAATGATATTGACATCGCGGCGGGCAGAGGCCTAACGTTCTCGCAACGCAGCAACAGACTGCGGGAACAAGTCGAATAGCACCGTACAGCATGCACCGCTCCGCGCATTGGCGTGGAGGAGCGCCGAGAATTTGATTTCGCGCGAAAGCCTCTTTGCGTCGAAATTCCTTCTCCAACTCCGGCTGTATTTAGGGGCCTCAAACTTTGACGATCTTCCCGCGCATCGGCAGGCTTCGCGTGATTTGGGGACGTGGAATGAAACGTAGCGGACTGCATCTGACGGCGTTGAGCCAGGAGACGATCGTGGCCGCGATCGCCGTCATCATCTTTATCGTGGCGTCGGCTACTCTGCCTGGTTTCTTCACGGCCGAAAACGTCGTCTCGATCATCCGCTCGGTATCCGTGCTCGGCATCCTGGCGCTTGGAATGGCCGTCGTCATCATCGGGCGTGGCATCGATCTGTCGGCCGTCGCCGTCATGGCGATGTCCGTCGCGTGGTATCTCCAGCTGCTCAACGATGGAAGCTCCGGCTGGCAAGGGCTCGCCCTTGTGCTCGCAGGGGTCGTCGGTATCGGCCTGCTCAACGGCTTTCTGGTCGCTTATGCCGATGTGCCGGCGATCTTCGTCACCCTTGCCAGCGGTTCGTTCGTCTTCGGCTTCGTGCGCTCGCAGCTGATCGCCCAGGATGCCGTGCCGGTTCCGCCCGACAACTGGCTGCAGCTGTTCGGCGGCCTGCGCTTTCTCGACATCCCGATCGAGGTCTTCATTTTCGCCGCTCTCGCGTTCGTTATCTTCCTGTTCCTTCGCTACACCAAATGGGGACGCTACGTGTATTATGCCGGGGACAATCCGGTCGCCGCCCGCAACGCGGGCATGCCCGTCCGGCCGATGCTGGTCTTTCGTTACGTCCTCTCCGCGCTCGTCGCGTTTCTTGCCGGCCTGCTGACGGCCGCCAGCCTTCACTCGATCAATACGCGCGTCGTCAACTCGACGCTCCTCTATGACATCGTGCTGGTCGCGGTGATTGGCGGGATCGGCCTTTCGGGGGGAAAGGGGAGCGTTCGCAACGTGCTGTTCGGGTCGGCGCTGATCGGCATCATGCTGAACGCGATGACCATCATCGACATCCCGCTGATCTACCAGAACCTGATCAAATCCACGATCCTGCTCGTCGCCATCGTAATCGACGGGCTTCTCAATCCGCGTGACGAGCAGACGGCCCAGCAGGGGGACATCTGAACGTGGCGCGGGACGAACGAATTCATCCGTCAACTCATCGGGGGACCCCATGAAATACGTGAAGGCACTCTTTGCCGCAGCGACTTTGTCGCTGTCGGTTTTCGTAACCGCCGCTCCAGCGCAGGAAGATCCGGGTCCGGCAGCTTATTCCCAGGCCCTCAAAGGCAAGCGGGTGATGCTCGTTCCGATGGCCATGGGCTTCGACCTCGCGCAGGGCTGGGCGCATTATCTCCAGACCGAAGTTGAGGCCTTCGGCGGCGTGTTCGAGACCCGCGACCCCAACTGGAGCGTCGAGGCCGGCGCTCAGGCGATCACCGAGGCGATCTCCTCGGACACCCGGCCGGATGTCCTCATCGTCCATTCGCCGGACCTGAACTCCTACGCGCGTCTGCTCAAGAAGGCGCAAGCCGCCGGCACATACGTCATCCTGATCGACAATCCTGCAAACTTCGCCGCTGACGCTTTCGTCGGCAGCGATTGGGACCGCCTTGGCCAGCTGGAAGCCGAAGCGGTGATCAAGGGCTGCGGGCCCAATTCCTCGAAGAAGATCGGCCTCGTCCAGGGCGACCAGGTCAATGCCTCCAGCCTCTACCAATATGCAGGCATCACCAAGGTTCTGGCGAAGAACCCGGATTTCCAGGTGGTCGCGAAACCCGATTCCAACTGGGATGCGACGACCTCCCGCAACGTCACCACGACGATGCTCCAACAGCACCCCGATATTTGCGGCATCATCGATTTCTGGGATGGCGACGCCTCGGGTGCAGCTGCGGCCATTCGCGATGCCAAGCTGCAGGACAAGGTGTTCCTCGTCACCACCGGCGGCGGTGAAAAGGCTGCCGACTGCGATAATCTGGAAAACGGCACCTACGGCGCTGTCGTGATGACCGAACTTCATCACCAGTCGCGCGACATCAACGCCATCATCAAATTCCTGTTGCAGAGCGGCCAGCCTGCCGGCACCTCCAAGGCTTATATCTACACCCTGGAAAAGGCGACGACCAAGGCGGACCTGAAGCCCGACAGCTGCTGGGACCTCAAGGCACTGAAGACGGCTGCGAAGTAAGCACCTGTCTGCAAATGGAGCCCCTCGGCCGAGGGGCTTCGCACGTCTTCCCCATCTCATCCGGTCCATACACATGACATTCAGAGAACGCTTGCAGGCGTGGCGATACAATTTGATCCCGGATCACCTCGCCGGCGAGATCCTGACCAAGCGCTGGACCGACAATGCAATACCATTCCTTGCCCTGGTGATCGTCGTCGCCGGATTTGGCTCGGCAATCCCGGGTTTCTTCAAGATCAATTCGCTCCAGGATTCGACCCGTCAGCTCGGCGAGTTCTCGATCGTCGTCACCGGGCTGACCGTCGTCATGCTGGGGGGCGGGATCGATCTTTCGGTCGGTTCGATTTTTGCGCTGTCCTGCTTTGCGGCCGTCTCCACCTTCTTCATCTTCGAGCAGCCCGTCTGGGTCGCCCTGCTGGCCTCGATCGCGACCGGTGTCGCTTTCGGTGCGATCAACGGCTATCTGGTCGGTTTTCTCAGGCTCCGGGCATTTCTGACGACGCTGGTGACCTTCATCATCGGCAGAGCGGTCTACGACATCCTCGTCGTCAATTTCGCCGCCCAGATCCAGATGTCCTCGGCCATGTCCGACGTCTGGGATTTCGTCGGCGATGGCACGGTGCTCGGCATATCTGTGTCCGTCCTGACGGCGATCGTCTTCATCGTCCTGACGCATATTGCCCTGACGCGGTCGCGCCCAGGCTGGCATATTCTCGCCGTCGGCGGCTCGCGCCGCTCGGCGCATAATGCCGGCATCAAGGTCAAGCGGACCGTGTTCCTGACCTATGTATTCTCTGGGCTTTGCTCCTCGATCGCAGGCTTCCTGATTGCCTGCCGGCTGAGCGGGGCAGGGCCCGGCACGGGCCTCAACCTCGAGATTCTGGCGCTTACGGCGGCGGTCGTCGGCGGCAATAGTCTTGGCGGCGGAAGAGGGTCGGTCATCAAGGGCCTGATGGGCGCAATCATCGTCCTCGTCATGACCAACGGTCTTATCCGGCTGGGTTACGGAACCGGCACCAACCAGATGGTACTCGGCCTGATGCTGGCAGTCGCCGTCACGATCGATATCAGATGGCTGAAGAACCGTCACAAGGTCTTGAACGAAGTCTATGTCGCTCCCGTCTACCTGCGCATGGGGGAAGCGCAATCCGCCGTCCCCGGTTCGGGCACGCCCTATGCGCTGGACGACCGGTTGTCGCAGACGCAATATATCGGCCTTGGCGAGCTCGAAGGTCCCGAGGATGTCATCCTTGATGATGACGACAATCTCTATTGCGGCACGCGTCACGGCGAGATCGTCCGCTTCTTCGCCCCTGATTACCAGCGCTCGGAAGTCTTTGCCCATGTCGGCGGCTTCCCGCTGGGCCTCGCCTTCGACAAGGGCCGCAACCTGATCAGCTGTGTCGGTGCGATGGGTCTCTATTCGATCGCGCCGGACCGTACGGTGACCAAGCTGACGGCCGAGACATCGAGGTCCTGGACTTCCGTCGTCGATGACGCGCGGCTGCGCGACCCGAACGACTGCGACATCGCGCCCGACGGCCGGATCTACTTCACCGACTCGACGAAGCGATACGACGCGCATGACTGGGCGCTGGACTCGATCGAAAACCGCGCGACGGGCCGCTTGCTGGTCTACGATCCAAAGACTGGCAAGACCAAGACCCTGCTGGATGGGTATCGCTACACCAACGGCGTTTGCGTCGCCCATGACGGCAACTCAATCTTCTTTGCCGAAAGCTGGGCCTGCCGTGTTCACCGCTACTGGCTGGAGGGGCCGAAGGCCGGGACCGCCGAATGCGTGATCGCTGATATGCCTGGCTATCCCGACAATATCAATCGCGCCTCGGACGGCACCTATTGGATGGCCTGGCTCGGCATGCGAACACCAAGCTTCGACCTGTCGCTTCGCCACCCAGGCATGCGCAAGCGTATGACCCGGCGCCTCCCTCAGGACGACTGGCTGTTTCCGAACATTAACACCGGCGGCATCGTCAAATTCGATGAGACCGGAACCATCCGTGATGCCATGGCCGATCTTTCCGGTGTCTCACACCCGATGGTCACATCGATGCGCGAGCACAAGGGCTATCTCTACGTCGGGGGCATCCTGAATAACCGCGTCGGCCGCTACAAGCTCTCGAGCGCCAGTCAGACATGGACCGGGCCGTCCTCCTATTGGGGGAGCGCTCGATGATTTTCGATCCGATCCTCGATCTGTTTCGCGGCAAGGCCGTGACCATCCCGCCGCTCGACGGTGCATTTCGTCCGAACCAGGCGCTCGACGATGCGCCGCTGATCGCGACACTTCCTGACGTCGACAATGCGCTCGTGCACGATGGCCGGCTCGTCGTCTCGTCCGGACGAAAACTGCTTTCTATCTCGTCCACAGGGCAACAAGAGGTGTTGCAGGAGTTCGATGCGGAAATCTGCGCAACGGCGGCGTCGGCGTCGGGGACGCTGGCGATCGCTCTAGTGTCCGGCTCACTCGTTCTCGATCGCGAAGCGCTGCCGCTCCCTAAAGAGATCAGGTGCATCACCGCGCTTGCCTTCGCCCCCGATGGGGCATTGTGGCTGGCAAATGGTGCAGATCGCATCGCGCCGGATCAATGGGCACGGGATCTCATGTCAAAAGGGCGCTCAGGAAGCGTCTGGAAGATCGAACCCGGCAGCCGGGCGCCGCGCAAGGTCGCCGGCGGCCTGGCATTCCCCTATGGGCTTCTGGCAAATTCCGATGGCGTTGCCGTCAGCGAAGCCTGGCATCACCGGATCGTCAGGATCTCGGCATCAGGCCCCATAGAGACAGTGGTCGACAATCTTCCCGGATACCCAGCGCGGCTTTCTCAGGCCGCCGATGGGGGAGCGTGGCTCTCGATCTTTGCTCCGCGTAACCGCCTGATCGAATTTGTTCTTCAGGAGCAGCGGTATCGTGAAGACATGATGGCAAGCGTCCCGCCCGAATTCTGGATCGCGCCATCGCTCTCATCGGGAACGAGTTTTCTCGAGCCGCTGCAGTGCGGCGGCATCAAGACCATGGGAATCCACAAGCCTTGGTCACCGAGCCGCTCCTACGGTCTGGTCGTCAAGCTTGATGCCCGGCTGCAACCGCTATCAAGCCTGCACAGCCGCGCCGATGGCATCAGGCACGGCACCACCAGCGTTGCCGAACACGAGGGCAGGCTATTCATCACCTGCAAGGGCGCCGGCATGCTCGTATCCATGGATGTGGCGGAGGTCAGATAGAATGGCGGCAGCAAACGAGATCATCGTCCACCTGGAGAACGTCACCAAGGAGTATCGCGGCGTTCCCGCGGTCAAGAATGTCAGCTTCGATTTGCGCAAGGGCGAAGTCCACGCGCTGCTGGGCGAAAACGGCGCCGGCAAGTCGACGCTGACGAAGATCATCGCCGGTGTCGTCGAACGGACGTCCGGTACCATGACCCACCATGGCAAGGAGGTCAGCTACGGCTCGCCGTACCAGGCGCTGGACGCCGGCATCGCAATGGTCTTCCAGGAGACCAGTCTCGTACCGTCCATGACGGTGGCACAAAATCTCTATCTGGGGACGGAAGGCTTTCTGAACCGCCTGCGCGGCATCTACATCTCCGCTCAGCAGTTTTTGCAGTCACTCAACTTCCCTGTCGATCCGACGGCTATGGTCGAAACCCTGGGTGCCGCCAAGAAGCAGATGGTCGAGATTGCCCGCGCCGTTCACCACAATGCCGAGATCATCATTTTCGACGAGCCGACTGCAACGCTGACCCCTGAAGAGAAGCGCCACTTTTTTGCACTCGTGAGGCGGTTGAAGGCGAGGGGAGTGTCGATCG
Organism: Rhizobium sp. 05N430; assembly: GCF_056396985.1. Taxonomy (NCBI): domain Bacteria; kingdom Pseudomonadati; phylum Pseudomonadota; class Alphaproteobacteria; order Hyphomicrobiales; family Rhizobiaceae; genus Rhizobium; species Rhizobium sp. 05N430. Next base: position 127,557 of record NZ_JBFTMO010000015.1, read on the forward strand.
TCTTCATCAGCCATGCGCTCGAGGAAGCGTTGGCGATCGCCGATCGCATCACCATCCTTCGTGATGGTGAACTCGTCGCATCGGGAGACACGTCGGAGTTCGACCGGGAAAAGATCATCGCGGCGATGGTCGGCAGAACGCTCACCGGAGAGCTTTATCGCAAGCGTGATTCATCCACCATCCGTAAGCCCGGCAAGAAGGTGCTCTCGGTTCAGGACCTGTCGATGAGCAATGTTGTGCGCAACAACTCGTTCTCGATTTTCGAAGGACAGATCACCGGCGTCTTCGGGCTTATCGGATCGGGCCGGACCGAAACCTTCAAGGTCGTCTCCGGCATCTACAAGCGCGACTTCAAGCGCGGCGGCTCTGTCGAGCTCGATGACAAGCCCGTCCGCTATTACGTTCCCCGCGAGGCGGTGAAGGACGGCATCGTCTACGTCACCGAGGATCGAAAGAGCGAGGGTTTTTTCGAAACGATGTCGATTGCCGAGAATATCTTCGGCGGTCTTCTGTCCGCCGACCGCGAGAAGAGCAGCATCATCAGCAAGAGCGAGATGCACAAGCTTGCCGTCGAGTGGACGAGCAAGCTGAACATCCGCGCGATCAACGACAACGCGCGCGTCGTTGAACTGTCAGGCGGCAACCAGCAGAAAGTCGTGATTGGCAAGGGTCTCGTTCAGGAGCCGCGGGTGGTGATCTTTGACGAGCCGACCCGCGGCGTCGATGTCGGCGCCATCGCTGAAATCCATCAGATCATCAATGAGCTCGCCGATCGCGGATTGGCGGTCGTGGTGATTTCATCCTATCTGCCAGAGATCATGAACCTGTCGGACCGCATCCTTGTCTGCAGGCAGGGCCGGATCGTCGAGGAATTTTCGCCAGGCGATTCCACCGAGGCAAAGATCATGTACGCTGCCGTCCACTGACGAGCGAAAGGAACGACAATGGCGACCGTGAAACTCCTGACCGATGCCGAAATCGAAGTGATCCCGGCTGCGAAGGCCGTTTTCGACGATATCCGGGCGACCCGAAAGTCGGATTTCATCAACAACTTCTGGCGTGGCCTCGCCAATGATCCGCCCTTGCTGAAGCGCACTTGGGAAAGCCTCAAGGCCGTCATGGCTGTCGAAGGCGTCCTCGATCCGCTGACGCGCGAGATGATCTACATAGCGGTCTCTACCGCAAATGGCTGTTCCTATTGCGTCCATTCGCACACGGCCGCAGCGAAGGCGCGTGGCATGACTGAAGCTCAGCATGCGGAACTGCTGGCGGTGATAGGGCTCGCAGGGCAAACAAATCATCTTGTCACCGCGATGCAAATTCCGGTCGATGAGGCGTTTCTCTAGAGAAGCTAACCCAAGCGCATTATGGCCGCCTTGAGGGTAGGGCATCAGCCACTTTCCCGCAAATAGGAAGCAAAGGCTTCGCCCCAAGTCGGTCAACCGTTGCTGGGTGACATTGGCAAGATCCGTGTCCCCGGGCATGAAGCGTCGGATGCGTTTGTTGGTGTTCGACGCTTTGGAACGATATTGAGACCTTCGGCATTCTTCACCACCTGCGCGACGAGACGATCCTCACGCTCGAACGTGAGATCGCCTATCCGGCTGGGCGCCGAACCGGCCGTTTATTCGGCTTCCGCCGTCGCCAAGGATTTCTTTGCCGATCTGGCCAGACAGGCTGAGGAATACCTTCAGGAAGTAGAGGCACTCACAGGCAATCGATAGCGGTGCAAACCAGCTTTTCGGTCAGCCGACGCTACGGCGACAGCAGCTTTTGCCAGCATGGAGAATGAGCGCAACGAAATCAGGTAGCACTAGCGTGGCATGGTGCTCCGGGTTTACGACGCGGCGGTTCGGGCGCCCTGCCTCACATTATAAACTGGCATTGAATCTTTACGGGAAAATCGTCGAAGGACGTCTGAGCGGCAGGGCGTTAGTCGAACATCTTCTTGATCGTTGCGACGGCGAGGAACATCCGCATCGCGTTGGTGGCCAAGGGCTGAAAGCCGTATCGCTTGTAAAGCTTCACCCGCCTCTCGGTTCGCGCTGCATCACCGCAATCAAGGACATCGAGCATGACGATAGCCGTCCCTATCTCATCGGAGATCCGCGCTATTCTCATGAGACAGTCGATCAGCAAATCGCCGCCGTAACCGCTGCCCGCGAATTTCAGGTCGCGACCGATCATCGAGATGTAGGCGGCCGGAATTGAGCCGTGTCCGGGGCGGTCACGGGCAAACTTCTTCGGAAGCTCGGTATAGTCTACGGCATGGTTGTTGATGGCGTAGAAGCCCATCACTAGGCCTCCGTCTCGAGTCATCACGAAAACACGAAGATTGTCGCTCTTTTGAAGCTTGTTTGCCGTCTTCTGGAAAAAGTTATCGACCTGCTCAATCCCGCAAGAAAACGCCGCCCGATCGTGCTTCGAAGGATCGAACGGCTCGATGATCGGCTTTGGTGCCTCACTCTGCGGCATTATTTTGAGACGACAGTCGCGCTATGGCGCTTGAAAGCTGCCTTAAGGCTATCTGTCGGCTCTGGCGGATTGTCCAGTGCCGCAAAAAAGGCAGCATGATCGGCCGGCTGCAAAAGGGTCCGTTCATGAGCGGCAATCGTGGTCATAGCCGCTTGATAAGCCGCGTTGATGGTAAAAGCCGAATCGTCCACACCGGACAGCGCAGCAGCACGTTGGATTGCTGTCTTGATCCGCGCCTTCGTACGAAAGCCCATACGTGCGTCGCTTGGCTCATCGATCTCTGCGGTCATATCTTTGAAAGCAACCATCATCGCCTCCTGGTCAGGATAATAGTGTCATTATGTATGTACGTCTAAACGACGTACACGTCAAGTTAGCAGATGGATCATTGTACGTCATACATACGTACAATGACGATCGAACTGCGTCCATGATTCTTTTGATCGGCTGTTCCGGCAGCGCTGCTGTTGTCGTCGAAGAAACAGAACCATCGACTTCAACGTTCAGCAATCGTGAAAAACAGCAGGGGTCCTTAATTCACGCAACCGCACCGCTATCAGTGAAAATTCCGCGCCTTGATCTTCAGTGTGTCGATATGAAGGTCCGGAACGAACATATCGCGCGGAGCGATGACCGGCTTCGGTGTATCCCGCGGATCCGGCCCTCAGCAAAAGCGTCGCCGCGGCCGGCCGGCAATCTGAAGGCCTCGTCGCGATCGGCGAGGTCGAGATCGCCAGACAGGTCGAACAGCTGATGGGCAACGAGATGACCGACCTGCCAGCGCTTCTCGAACAGCGTCGGCCAGACGACAGGGTTGGCGGGCCGGTTTCGTCCTCGATGGTGATGAACATGAAGCCTTTTGCGGATCCCGGCTTTTGGCGCACGAGGACAAGGCCGGTCGTATAGACCCATCGCACGTCGCGAGCGCTCACCGCATCGGCGCAGGTGATGATGTTGCGCGCCGAAAGATCCTCGCGGAGGAAGGCAATCGGATGCTGCCGCAGGGGCAGCCCGGTATCGCTGCAATCCTAGATAACGTTATGGCCATCCGTCATCTCCCGACGTGCCACCGCCGGCTCCTGCTGCAGTGAGTTCCATAATGTGGATTATGCGATCATCGTGTGTAGCCGCAAAGTTAGAATGTCCTGTTTCTGCAAAGTTGGAATGTCACACTCCCCGGGTCTGAATGACGTCTGGGAGATTGCAGATGGGATTGATTGCGATGAGCGAACGCGATCTGCAGCGGATCGAGATTTTGTCGAAGGTGGT
>NZ_JBFTMO010000016.1:0-128110 GCF_056396985.1 Rhizobium sp. 05N430
GTGTCGGTGTCGCGCAACTCGCCCGACAGACGCTCGATTTCTTCCGAGACGGAGCGCAAGGCAATATCGGCACTGGAGCTGGCAAGCTGGCTGAGACGCGATTGGGCGATGACAAGCTCGCCAACGCGGTCCATCAGCTCGTCGAGGCGCTCGGCAGGAACACGGACGTTCTCCTGTGCCTTGGCCTGACGGCTGTCGGCCGCGGCAGCGGCCGGTGCATCGCGCTTGACGGGAACGGCCTCGATCGGCTTGTAGGCCTGAGCGGCGGCAGCCTGTGGTGCGGCAACGGGCGCCACGACCGGTGCGAGCTCGGCGGCCTCGACCGGCTCGGCTGCGACGGGCGCGGGAGCCGGGGCGGTGTCATCGATATCGACAACTTCGAGCTCCATGTCGTCCAACACGAAGATGAAGACGTCATCGATCGCCGAACGGTCGTGACTTGTCTTCAGCGTGACTTCCCACGAGAGATAGTATTCGTTTGGGTTGAGATCCTGGAGCAAGGGTAGGTTCGTGCGATCGGCCCGAACCGTAAGCTCCCCTAGCTCCCGTAGTTCTTCCAAAAGGGCCACCGGGTTGGTGCCATTCACACCCGCGTTGGGCGGCAGCCGAAACCTTACCCGCCAGTGATTCAGTGGCTCTCGCCTCGGCCGATCCGTATCGTTCAAACCTTCGACGTGATTTCCCCCCACAGCAGACTGTAGGCTTCCGAGCAGAGCGAAGCTTGTTTCGTCAAGTTGCGCTTGTGGATTTCTGACGAGCGCACGCATATGATCTTGCGCCGCTAGTACCGCCGCCACAAGTTCGGCGGTCGCCGGAACCTCGGCCTTGCGGACGCGGTCGAATGCCGTCTCGCAGTGATGCGTGAAAGCTGCGAGCGCCTCGAAACCGAACATCGCGCCGGAACCCTTGAGGGTGTGCAGGCCGCGGAAGACGGCATCGACGAGGCCCTTGTCGTCGAGCTGGTGGGTGAGATCGAGAAGCCCGGCCTCGATTGCCTCGAGGCATTCGGCGGCTTCCGTGCGGAAGACTGCGACCGGATCGAGCGTGCTCATCTGCCGAGAACTTTCTTGATGATCTTCACGAGGTTTTCAGGATCGAACGGCTTGGTCAGCCAGCCGGTGGCGCCGGCGGCCTTGGCGCGGGCCTTGAGGTCGGCGTCGGACTCGGTGGTCAGGAAGATAATCGGCACGCCCGCCTGGCTCGGCAGCTTGCGCAGTTCCTCGATCATCGTCAGCCCGTCCATCACAGGCATGTTGAGATCGGTGACGATCAGGTCGAACTGCGCGGTCTGCGCGGTCGCCAGTCCTTCGGCACCGTTGACCGCCTCGGTGATGGTATAGCCCGCCTGCGCCAATGTGATGTTCACGGTCATCCGTACGCTGGCTGAATCGTCGACTATTAGAATTCGGGTATTCATCACTATCCTCTGGGCACGGATCGGCGCTCGGCGCCCAGCAGGACGCGCGTTATTCAGTAGATTTCTATTGAGAGTTATGAGGGCTACCGCTGGCAGCAAAGGTGGCATCATGCGCACCGTCGCGGTCGGTCAAACCGCACCCTCGCAAGGACATTTCGGGCGGAGTGCGTTTAGTCAAAGAAGTCCGCCAGTCCGCGCTTCAAAAACTAGACGGCTATGGTTAACGACATCTGGCGTCGGATCACAAAATACCACCGGGAAAACCTTCTCCCCGAAATCTAGGGGGGCGGCTGGATGAGACGAGACCATACATAGGTATAGATGCCGAGGGCGTTGTCACTACGATTAAAACAACAGGAGCGGGCATATCGAACCGCAAGCAACTACGGCCTGAAGAAAATGATCTCTTCTAAGGATCACCATGCGCTCTTGGGACAGCCGCCGCACCCCGCTCACAAGCAAACGCATCGATCGATTTTTTGAGGCAATTTGTGCAACCGCAGATTCTCATGGGTTCGCGTACTTCTTAGTCGGACGCTTTCCAGACGTCCTGAAGCGGCGTATGCCAGACGTATTGCTCATCACAAACTGGCCAGAAGACTTGGTCGCCCGCTACGATGCGACTGATCTTTTCACCGAGAGCGAAGTCATTCGTCGAGTGCGCTACTCCGCCCTTCCCGTGATCGCAGACCGGTTGATCCACGCAGCAGCTCCAAATGGCAGCGAATTGGATGGTTCGGTTGGCATCAGTGTCGGCTTCTCTAATTCACTGGCGTTTTGTGCCTACGACGCTGAGAAGAAGCCATACTTCTTCATTTTCTCTGGACCGTCTCCCAAGATCGACGACGGGCTGATCGGCTCCGTGCTGCTACAGTCTCTTCGATCCTTAAACGATCTTGTCCCTGACCCCAGGAAATCCGGAATGCTTTCCGCGAGAGAAACTGACTGTCTCGGTTGGGTTGCCGCCGGCAAGAGCAGCGAAGAAATCGCAACGATCCTAGAGCTCTCCGCACATACCGTAAATGACTATCTTCAATCCGCTATTCGCAAACTTGGTGCAACGAACCGAACGCAGGCCGTTGTCGCGGCAATCCGCATGGGCTTGCTATGACCCAAGCCATTCGCCTTTGGCAGGATTCAAACCGAGTTTGGCGTCAATCGCACCTTCGTATGATTTGAAGGTTCCGCTCAATTTCACGATGATCCCCCCTGACTAGAACGGGTTCAACGCCCGCTGATTATCAATACCTGTTCCGATCCCTCGCTAGGAGACGCAGATGACTGACCGCAAATTGACCACTGCGGCGGGTGCCCCCGTCGTTGACAACTTCAATATACAGACTGCTGGCCCCCGCGGACCGGCCCTTTTGCAAGACGTCTGGCTGATTGAGAAGCTCGCTCACTTCGACCGCGAAGTAATCCCTGAACGCCGTATGCATGCGAAGGGTTCGGGTGCCTACGGTACGTTCACGGTCACCCACGACATTACTCGCTATACCAAAGCCGCAATCTTCTCCGAGATCGGAAAGAAGACCGACATGTTTGCTCGGTTTTCAACCGTCGCCGGAGAGCGTGGGGCTGCCGATGCAGAGCGCGATATTCGCGGTTTTGCACTCAAGTTTTACACCGAGCAAGGCAACTGGGATCTCGTCGGGAACAACACACCGGTCTTCTTCTTCCGTGACCCGCTTCGGTTTCCTGACCTGAACCACGCTATTAAGCGTGACCCTCGCACGGGAATGCGCAGCGCCGAAAATAACTGGGATTTCTGGACAATGCTCCCCGAAGCACTGCACCAGATCACGATCGTTATGAGCGAGCGTGGCATTCCCAAGAGCTACCGTCATATGCACGGATTTGGAAGTCACACATATAGCTTCATCAATGCTGAAAACGAGCGTTTTTGGGTCAAGTTCACTTTCAAGACGCACCAGGGCATTCAAAATCTAACCGATGACGAAGCCAAGATCCTGATCGGCGGTGATCGAGAAAGTCATCAGCGCGATCTTTTCGATAGCGTTGAGCGGGGCGAGTTTCCGCGCTGGACACTTTATGTTCAGGTGATGCCGGAAAAGGACGCGGCTTCGCATCCGGTCAATCCCTTCGACCTCACTAAGGTCTGGCCGCACGCTGACTACCCTCTGATCGAGGTCGGCTTCATGGAGCTAAACCGAAATCCAGAGAACGTATTCGCGGAGGTTGAACAGGCGTCATTTACACCTGCGAGCGTCGTTCCCGGGATCAGCTTCTCCCCCGATAAGATGCTCCAGGCCCGCCTGTTCTCATATGGCGACGCTGCGCGATACCGATTGGGGGTAAACCATCACCAAATCCCCGTGAATGCTCCGCGCTGCCCTCACCACTCCTACCACCGCGACGGCGCAATGCGCGTCGATGGGAATCGCGGCGCGACAACGAGCTATGTGCCGAACTCGCACAACGAATGGCAAGAGCAGCCCGACTTCCGAGAGCCTCCGCTTGCGATCGAAGGGTCAGCGGATCATTGGGATCATCGGGTGGATGAAGACCACTTCGAGCAGCCTGGCAACCTCTTTCGCTTGATGACCGCCGAGCAGAGAGAAACCCTTTTTGCCAATACCGGCCGAGCAATGGAGGGAGTCTCGCTGCACATCAGACAGCGCCACGTCTCTCACTGCTCCAAGGCTGACCCCGCCTATGGCGCTGGCGTCGCAAAGGCACTTGGAATTGCGGTCGATCACACCGCTGACTAGGAGAAAGCAAATGAGCAAAGTTGAGACTATCGCAGGGATTACCATCCCTGACAGCCAAATGGCACGAGCCGCGACGGAACTGGTGCGGGATGCAGAAACCGAACTACTTTACCACCATTCGCGTCGCGTCTTCCTGTTCGGAGCCTTGACCGGAGAGCGGAAAGAACTCAATTTCGATCCTGAGCTCCTATACATCGGCGCCATGTTCCACGACATGGGATTGATGGACGCTCACGCAAGCGATACTGACCGCTTTGAGGTGGATGGCGCGAATGCTGCCAAGTCATTCCTGTCGGCGTATAACGTCTCCGAACGCGACGTTGATGACGTTTGGGACTCGATTGCGCTTCACACGACCCCAGGAATTCCTCAACATAAGCGTCCCACGGTCGCCTTGGTTACCGCCGGCGTCGAGATGGACGTACTTGGGATTGCGTACGACGACTTCTCCAAAGAGCAACGCGAAGAGGTTTGCTCCTGCCACCCGCGAGGGCTGAAATTCAAACACGGAATCCTGTCATCATTCTGCATGGGGACGATCCGGAAGCCGGAGACCACGTTCGGCAATGTCAAAGCGGACGTTCTTTCGAAGATGGATCCCACTTACGAGCGGGTTGACTTCGCCGACTTGATTCTAGGATCAAAGTGGGAAAGCTGAAGTAGCGACGGCGGCCTATGGGCCGCCGTCCTTTTTCAGCCTCAGCCATTTTGCCCGAAAGCCGATCTATATTGGCCCGGTGTTACACCTAGCCGTTTGGCGAAAACCTGCCGCATGCGATGGGGCGAGCCAAACCCGCACTCAAAAGCGACCTCCTTCAGCGCCAATGAGCTTCCTTCTAGAAGGTTGCGTGCTGCATCAACACGTGCAAGTTCGACGAACTCTGCTGGAGTTGTATTCGCCTCTTGAGCAAAAAATCGAGCGAACGTTCTTTCGCTCATGCCCACTTCAGCTGCAAGCTCTGACACGGTGAGTCGCTTTTGCAAGTTTGACATCACGTAGCCGTACGTTTTGCCCAATGGAGAGTTGTCGTCCGATGGAGCTGCGATATACGGACTGAACTGCGACTGGCCGCCCTGGCGTTGCGCTACTACGACCAGCCTCTTGGCAACTGAGAGTGCCGTGACGCTCCCGTGATCTTCATTGACGATGGCGAGCGCGAGATCGATACCAGCTGTCACGCCGGCTGACGTAATCAATGGACCGTCCTTGATGTAAATTCGGTCTGGATCAACCTGACAATTGGGAAAGCGGTCGGCCAGAGCTGAAGCATTTTGCCAGTGTGTTGTTGCCTTTCTCCCATCGAGCAAACCCGCCTGCCCGAGAATGAAAGCTCCGGTGCAAACAGAGCCGTACCTGCGTGAATTTGACGCTAGTCTGCTCACGCACTCCAGTAGCTCTTCGCTCGCCACTTTATCCGGCAAAGACGGGCCTCCGGCCACCAGTACAAGATCATAATCATTGGTATGGTCGCCGTACGAAACGCTCGCCGCCATCAGCATACCATTGGATGCCCGGAAAATCCCGCTCGGCCCGACGATTGTGATCTCGTACCGTTCGGTCTTCTCTATAAAGGCGTTAGCCTCATCGAACACATCCAGCGGCCCGGCAACGTCAAGGGCTTGAACGTTGTCGAAAACGATCATCGCAACATTTGTCATTCGCTTGAGTTTGAGCCTTCATCCGCTTGAAACGTATAGCGAAAATCGCAGTATGACGCACCACCCATTAGTGTCTGTGTCCGCTTCAACTTGATGCGAGCATCGTAACCCTGGCAGAAAACTCCGTCGCGGTTGCAGGAAAGGAGGTGCCCGATATCACCGAGTCCCATCTCGCGGTACGTTTCGGCGTATCGACAGCGCAGGACGTTGTAATCGTACTGACTGTCTGTGCTCTTGAGCACTTCAACCTGCAGCGCATCGTCCTTTGTCCAAAGCACTTGAAGCTCTTCGAAGGTGCGGAGGCTCGTTCCTCCAGGCGTCCTCGCCGCGAAATCAGCGCCAGCAGCAATCGCTGCCTTTTCAATAGCGGCCCTGAGAATGGATTGAGCCTTCTCGACACCTATCTCCTTGGCCATTTCCTCGTAAATGGGGGCGATGACCCCAGCTTCAATTGTACGCCGCTGCAAGGTCCCAATATCGTCCCACGAGACGCGCTTCTCTTCTAATCCCATCAACGGCCCTTTCCAACCCTTCATCAACCGCAGACCATACACCATGTATGGAGGTCGGTCAGTAGCGGCGGCAGGACTGTTTTATTGGCTGAGACTATACCCACGGATGGGTATATTCGCCGCAACGCTGAAGTATGCTAGTGGCTCTTCCAAGATAAGGATGAGGTCTGGAAGGAATCGCGAATGAAGCGTGTTGGTTTTATAGTCAGCCCCAACTTCCAGATGATGAGTCTGGCTGCACTTCCCGTATTCGAATTTGCCAACCGTGTCGTCGAGGAGCCCTTATACAATCTTCAAGTTCTCTCGGAAAAAGGCGGCCTCGTCCGCTCGTCGTTCGGGGTGTCGATCGATACCGAAGCTTTTGACGACCCTGAATTCGACACGCTTATTGTAGGCGGTGGAACTGAAATCGAGCCGAGTAGTCCAGGTCTGCTGACTTTTCTTAAGGATGCCCATGCCGCCTCACGAAGGATAGCATCGATCTGCGCAGGTGCATTCGTGCTCGCGGACGCTGGCTTGCTCGACGGTCGGAGGGCCACAACACATTGGTTCAATGTCCGAGAATTTGAGAGCCGATACCCAAATGTGAAGTTGGAAGGAGATCGGATCTTTGTGATCGACGGGCCGATCTGGAGTTCGGCAGGAATGAGTTCCGGTATCGATCTCGCATTAGCTCTCGTGGAGAGCGACATAGGCGAGGAGGCAACGCGACTGATTGCCAAGCTCCTAGTGGTCTACCACCGCCGCCTTGGCGGGCAGATGCAATATTCAGCAATGTTGGACTTGCAGCCTAAGACCGATCGCATACAGCGGGCGCTGGTTTACGCTCGGGCCAACCTGGCAAGTGATCTGTCGGTCGAGAAGCTCGCGGACGCGGCCAACCTGAGTGTCAGGCAGTTCAATCGCGCATTTCAGAGCGAAATTGGGCAGACCCCCGCTCGGGCCATTGAAGCTCTCAGAGTTGAAGCTGCACGCCTCCTACTCGAAGGAGGTCGTTTACAGATGGAAACGATCGCCCAACAGACTGGCCTTGGCGATGGAGAGAGAATGCGCCGGTCCTTTCTGAAGGTGTACGGCACCACACCGCAAACGATTAGAAGAAGTGCCAGAACCTCGGACGAACACTTTGATCTGGTAAGCATGCGGCCGGCAAAGCTTAGTCATGAAGAGCAGACTTTAGCGACGGCCTAACTGCAAGAAAGCGGAATCTATCCCACCTTGGAGTGGACCTCCATGGACCAACTCGCTCGCCTTCAATGCGAGCGACAAGATAGACGTGTAGCCCACAGCCGGAAAGGATCTTTGAAATGAGACCCGCCAGTTTTAGAACAAGCTTTTACGAAACCGTTCAAGAGCTTACAGAGATTTGCTGCGGCGCGACCTCATGCGAGCGTGCTGTGTGGAGTGTCGAATATCTTTCCCGCACAATATGGTACCAGTTTAACGGCTATGTGACGCCTGATGAGGGCGAGACAGCAGCCGCATCTCTTAACCCGCTGGACGGCACCTTATCCTGTCTTGACCCCTGCATCTTGCCGTTTGCCCTCTTGGACTTTCACGATAACGCTTTCATCGGAGCTTATTTTGGGGACGAGAAAATACCGTCTCAGATCACGTACGATATGATGCGCGGCCTCGATGTGGCGCCGGAAATCGTTAGTGTATCGCTGGCCCGAGATGACCTATTCGAGTGTGGTGCTCGTATCCGGACGACGACCTGTTTTGTCTTCGTTGGTTTCAAACAACTCGATGAAGCTGAAGATATCGGGTCTGGAAAGGGTCTCGCGGCATCCGCCGACGCTATTTCCTCCCATTGGTACCGTGGGAGGGTCAGTGCATTCCCACCGCCCCTCGCCGCAACGACGGTGCCAGGTCTTTCAGCCGTCCCAAGGGGACGTTAGGCCGGGCCAGGCATGACAGCTGTGGGAAGCCATGCCTGGATAGCTTTTGTTAGTCGCGCAGGCGCGTGGGAGGCACAACAGTTTCAACCTTACCAGTTGCAACGTCGTAAACAAGTCCAGTGACGGTGAAGCCCGAGGGCACCTCAGCGCTTTCACGCAGCGCTTTCACGTCGATCTCGACAGCCTTGTAAGGATCCATCACAGCAAGCTCGTCGAGGCCCTCTCTCGAAACCTGCATGTACTTGGCAAGGAGGTCGGGTGCATGCTTGTAGCAGCCCTTGATACCGCAATCTGTGTGATGAAGAACGACGAGGTTCCAACCTTCGCCAACCTCTTTGCCAGCCACCTTGGCGACTGCTCCAAGGATATCGATTGTCTCTACCACCTCGGCATTGACGCGGCCGCCAACGTTCCTGATGACAGCAGCCTCACCTTGCTCCAGCTTGAAAATCTCGACGGGATCTACGCGGGGGTCGACACACCCTAGAATGACCGCGCGTTTGTGTGGCAGCATCTTCAGCTCGGGCAGAAAGGAAGATTCAGCAAACTCGGCGTTGCGCGAAGCCAATGATTCAAAGTAGTCCATTTCCATCTCCTTGGGGTGGTGTCGAGGCGTCTTTCGGACGCCTCTTTTGAGGTTAGGATTACGCAGGAAGCTTATTTGCCGCCGGCGTCGCATCTCTCACTGCTTGCCATTCAGCACATCGGAATGGAGCTTTGCATATTCGCCTACTGTCATGGCACGGCGCCCGGTCAGCTTCTCGATGTTGTTATCGGCGCCGGACATGTGGCCATGCTGATAATCAAGCATCGCGCCAGTGAAGTGCTGAAGGACATAGGCAGGCACTCCCATTTGCTTGAGGGAGGCGATGTAGTCCTCGATCGGCAGGTCCTGGAAAACGATTTTACGGCCGAGTGCCTCAGTGAGCTCGGCGGCCATCTGCTCGTGGTCCATTTCAACGGGTCCGGACAGCGGGATCGTTTTGCCAATATGCCCTTCCGGGCTCTTGAGTAGAGCAGCAATCGCGCGTGCCTGGTCGTCCGCAGCCACTGGCGAGTGACGACCCTTCCCTACCGGCATGCGGAGGACGCCCTGCTGGATGAACGGGAGCTGCCACGGGTAGAGCAGCCACTCCAGGAAAAAGGTCGGGCGCAAATGAATGACAGGCACACCGGACCAATTAAAGACTTGCTCGGAGATGTAGGTGTCACGGCAGGAATCGCTGGTGGAATTGCGATCCGCAGAACGCTGCGACAAGTTGAGAACCGCCTTGGTGCCGACCTCTTTGGTCGCCAACGCAAAATTGACCGTAGCGCTGATCAGACCCGGAGCGACCGGCCAGACAAAATACGCTGCTTCGGCGCCATCAAGGGCCGGCACCAGAGTGTTGACGTCATTCAGGTCGCCCACAACGACTTCGGCGCCTTGGGCCGCAAGCGCGTCGGATCGCTCGTCCAACTTACGTACCATGGCACGCACATCAAGACCGAGTGCCAACGATTCACGTACGGCAGCGCGGCCAGTATCGCCTGCTGCGCCGGTGATGAGAACTTTCTTAGACATGACTGGAGATCCTTCAGTATCGAGGGGTTGGGCTTTTGGTGTTGGGTTCGATCGGGAAAGCCGATGGGCCTCCTGCCGACCGCTTTCCGATGGGGAGAAGATGCTCCTCGCAAACGTCGCGCGGTAGCTAGTGATTTGCGCTAACATTTATCTTGTCTCAGCATAAATGAGCGGTTTCATGCGGCTTCTCGTTGCCCTATGAGTTGAGAACGATGCTGACCAATGATCAAAGACGCTGAGCCTCGCCTTAACAAACGAGCAGCTTTCACAGCGAGGAGACTGCGATGAAGGACATACAAACCCTGCGTCTTTACACCCGGGTTGCTCGGCTGGGCAGTTTCTCTGCCGCGGCCCGTGAGAGTGGCCTTGTTCAGTCGCAAGTCTCGCGCATGATCGCCGAGTTGGAAGCTTCTCTGGGTGTTCGTCTTCTTGCCCGCACGACCAGAGCCGTCGCCCCGACGGAGGCGGGCGTCGAATTTCTCGCGCGTATAGAACCGATATTGGCGGCACTGGATGACGCCGAGAATAGCGTCCGCGACACAGGGGAGCTCCGTGGGCGCCTTCGCGTCGGAATGCCGAGCACAATGGGTTGCCGAGTAATCTTGCCGCGGCTCTCGACTTTCGCTGATAGACATCCCGAACTCCACGTCGAGGTCCTTCTCGATGATACCTGGCAAGACATGGTAAGAGAGGCCGTAGATGTCGGCATACGCGTAGGGGAACTGCCAGATTCGACCGGTACATCTCGCGTGATTGGAACGATGCAACGGTGCATCGTCGCGTCTCCTCCCTATCTCACTCGTTACGGAACACCAGCTCATCCATCCGATCTCGCCGGTCATAGAATCCTGGGTGGCCCCGCAGCTTCTCAAGCCACGTCTTGGAAATTCGAACAGGACGAGCAGGCCATCAGCGTTGAAGTAGCTCCGCAGATATCTGTTAACGACACCGAGGGAGCGCTTGCTGCCGCTGTGCACGGCTTGGGAATAACCTCTACGACGTCGTGGGCATGCAGAGCCGAGCTTCGCGACGGCAACTTGATCCGATTGTTTCCAACTTGGAAGACGGCAAACATCCCCGTCCACGCGTATTTTCCTGCGGGCCGCGCCACTCGTTTGTCGGCTCGAACTTTTGTAAACTTTCTCGTCGAGGACTTTGAGGCGCATCCTGTATGACCTCCCTGCCATTCAGCGGCATCTTCGCACCGTGGCGCAACTAGGCGCGTCACGCGGGGTCTCGTGAACCTATATCTGTGTATGGTTGAATTGCAGCGCTAAGACCGGGTCTTGGCTCGGCCATATCTTCGTATAGGTACCCATCGTCGTCCAACGTGACACTATAGATCCTCAAACACTGCCGACCTTGGCAGTCTTTTGATTGGATCGAAGATGTCGCTAGCGCTCAAGGACCAAGCGGATGACATAACACGGCTTACCCTTGTGGAGGCCGCAGCGGCATTAAGGGATGGCTCCCTTAGCGCACAAGCGTACGCAGCCGCACTTCTGACCCGTGCGCACGATCGACGAGACCTGAATGCCTTTATAACTGTCGAGGCTGTCCGCGTACTTGAAGCCGCAGAAAAGGCCGACAAACAAAGGTCGTCGGGTGCTGAACTCGGTCCCCTTCACGGCGTACCGATTGCAGTGAAGGACAGCATGTCGACATTCGACATGCCAACCTCAGTCGGCACGAAAGCTCTGAGGTCCTTCAGACCACAGCATGATGCCGCTGTCGTGGCTGCTTGCAGGGCTGCAGGCGCGATCATCTTCGGAAAGAACAACCTTGTTGAGCTCTCGTACGGTCTCACAGGTGTAAACGAGCATCACGGAAATGCTCGAAACCCCCACAACGTCGAGCGTGTGACGGGTGGCTCGTCCAGCGGGGCAGGAGCTGCAGTCAGCGGACGTTTGGTTCCCGCCGCTCTAGGAGGCGACACTGTTGGATCCATTCGCGTGCCAGCGTCGTTTTGTGGCATTGTTGGCTTTCGGCCGACTACCGGCAGGTGGCCAGGCCGAGGCATTGCGCCAATCGCCGGCACCTTGGACACTGCCGGACCGATGTCAAGATCCGTCGAGGACTGCATTCTCCTGGATGCCGTCGTTACGGGGGCGCCAATTCCTGACCTCGAAACGCCATCAGACCTTAGCGGTGTTCGGCTTGGATACGCGCCCCGGCAATTCCTTGATCTTCTCGACGAAGAGATCGAAGCGGCCTTCTGGCAAAGCGTGGACAAGCTAAAGGCTGCCGGCGTCGTCTTTGTGGAAGTTGATCTCGGAAGCGACTTCACAAGCATAGCCGAAGGCGCAAACTGGCCGATTTTCTTTCACGAGACCAAGCCTCACCTGTCTCAGTTCCTTGCCAGCGCAAACGCCCCCGCGGGCTTTGACGACATCTATAATGCCATCGGCTCAAATCTTAAGGACCTATGGACCGACTTCGTCCTGCCAGACGGAAAGAGCTACTTCCCGTCAGCAGCCTATCAGCATTCCATTGAGTTTCTACGACCCACGCTTCGGCGAAGGTACCGAGAAGCGTTCGATGCCAATGGAATTGAGGCTCTGGTGTTCCCGACAACACCACTTGTCGCACCGCCCTCAAATACTGGCGATGAGGTCATCATCGGTGGCCGCAAGGTCTCCTACCTTAACATTGCGAAAAACACCTTTCCGTCGAGTTGCGCAGCGCTGCCTGGGATCACTATTCCGATGGGCGCCTCGTCCGACGGCATGCCCATTGGCCTCGAGCTCGACGGTCCTCACGAAAGCGATGCGCGTCTGCTGCAGATAGCGTGGGCAGTCTCGCAGGCTCTCGGCAGCAGCTCGCACTAACTAACTCTGGAGGGAGTTTCATGTCATCGCACCACCACGATCACGACGACGAACACACAAAACCGCCGTCTGAAATAGAGCTTAGGGTTAAAGCCCTCGAGTCGCTGCTCATCGAAAAAAATCTCGTCGATGCGGAAGCACTCGATGCGATCGTCGATGCCTATGAAAACCGTATCGGTCCGCGCAACGGTGCAGCTGTCGTAGCCCGAGCTTGGTCCGATCCAGACTATAAGGCTCGTTTATTGTCCAGCGAGAGCACGGCTGCGATAGCAGAACTGGGGTTTTCAGGCCTCCAGGGCGAAGACATGGCGGTCGTCGAGAATACCCCCACGGTTCACAACCTTATCGTCTGCACGCTTTGCTCTTGCTATCCATGGCCTCTGCTTGGCCTGCCGCCATCTTGGTACAAAGCAGCCCCCTACCGCTCTCGCGCGGTCATCGATCCCCGTGGCGTCCTCAGGGAGATGGGCGTGGAAGTTCCAGAACACAAAGAGATACGTGTATGGGATAGCACGGCCGAGACGCGTTACATGGTGCTTCCCGAGAGGCCGACAGGCACTGACGGCTGGGGCGAAAACCATCTCGCCGAGCTTGTGACCCGTGACTCTATGATCGGTGCCGGCTTTCCTAAAGACGCTGAATGGAACCACTGCTAGGAGGCAGCCATGAATGGTGTGCACGACATGGGCGGCATGCATGGACTTGGGCCGATCGCCCATACTCCGGAGGAGCCTGTTTTTTTCAACAAGTGGGAAGGCCGGACGTTTGCCATGCTCGTCTCGGTCAACGGCGTCGGCCATTTCAACACTGATGAATTTCGGCATGCCATGGAGCGCATGCATCCGGTCGAGTACATGAGCATTGGCTTCATGCGACCGAGACTCTGCTCTGCGAGAAAGGCCTGATCACTCGCGAGGAGCTTTCCAGCAAGCTGCTTGAACTCAAGGGAGCCAAAACATGACAATGGTTCTTACCAAGGACATTGTGCCATATGCGTTGAGTAAAGGCACGCCCACTCGGGTCGACGAGCCGATAGAGCCAAAATTTCAGGTTGGGCAACAGGTTCGAACAAAGACAATCCAACCGCTCGGCCATACACGGTTAGTGCGATACGCTCGCGGTCGCCTTGCTACGGTAGAAGCCGATCTGGGCGTCTTCACGTTCCCCGACACGATGGCACATGGATCCATCCCCACGCCCCAGCATGTCTACAGCGTTAGCTTTACGGCGCAGGAACTTTGGGGACCAAACGCCGACCCACGCAACACTTTGCGACTGGGTCTCTGGGAGGACTACCTTGAAGACGCAGATGGCGGTGCGAAATGAGCACTGAGAGCCAAAGACTACCCGCGCCAAACAGCGGCAAACCTTTCGAAGGACCATGGCAAGCGCAGGCTTTTGCTATGGTGGTTCGCTTGAACGCTGTTGGAGAGTTTGGCTGGGACGACTGGGTCAAAGAATTCAGCGCAGAAATCCAGCGGTCCCCAGAAATGGACGGGGAGAGCTCAACCCAAGCCTATTACCGGCAATGGGTATTTGCGCTCGAGCGTATCCTGATTTCCCGGGGCATAATCGATGACGGCGATACAGATGCACGCGCGATTATGTGGCGAGACGCCTACCTCCACACTCCCCATGGCCAACCTGTCGATCTTGGTAATGCCGGATGCCCCCCAGCACATCATCACAGGGCCGTACCACGCGGTGTACCTATAGCCGTCAGTTCACCTGTCAGCTGACAGCCCACTTCTCAAACATCGAGATTAAGGACACGGACAATGAAGGCCATTGCAATCGCTAGTGAAGTCGCCACACCAACCGCTGTGCCGATTGGTGAACTAATACCGTGGGCCGTGTTTGGCGGCCTGTTATGCCTCCTGACGATTTACTTCGTGGGAACCGAAGAAGGCGCGGCTTCGCTTTTGAAGACGTCCTATGTGCATGAGTTCGTACACGACGGCCGGCATCTGCTGGGCTTCCCTTGCCACTAAAATAATTACCGCTTCGATTGGCGGTGCAGATCCATCTGATGAAAGGAACAGAAATGAAGATCGTACGCAAAGGTTCGGCTGAATGGGAAGGTGGGATGAAGGAGGGCAAGGGATCCATCTCTACCGAGAGTGGTGCGTTGAGCGCGTATCCCTACGGCTTTGCATCACGCTTTGGCGACCTTAAGGGAAGCAATCCGGAAGAACTGGTGGGCGCAGCACACGCCAGCTGCTTTTCTATGGCCTTTTCACTAATTCTCGGTGAAGCGCAACTCGTTGCAACAAAGATCAAGACGAACTCGGCCGTTGCCATCGAGAGTGTTGGTGAAGGCTTTGCAATCACGTCAGCTCATTTGACGGTCGAAGCCGACATTCCCGGCGCCACGGACGAGATCTTCCAGAAGCTCGCCACGGCTGCCAAGGAGAATTGCCCGGTCTCCAAGCTCCTCAACGCAAACATCACCATGGAAGCTAAGCTTGTGAGCTGATAAGTAGATGGCGGCATCGGTGTGCCGCCATCTTTTTCACAAGCCTCTACTTGGGCGCCGCGCCTGCCTAGCGACGCCCTCTTGAATCTACTCAGTCGCCCCTTGGTCTGGTAGCCAGGACCTTTTAGGTAGAGCCAGAGGGCGTTTGAGACACCCCGATCGAGCAAAAGGCTAGATCAGCGGGAAAGCCGATAGCGTGCATGGGTAAGACTCGAAACGTTGAATCTCTGGCCCCGACTCTGCTGGAGACGCCCGTTTTTCATCAGCACTAGGCCAAACTTGGTTTAGAGAGCCTTCAGAAGGTATTGATGGCAGTTAACGGATTTAAGCCTGAACGGCCGTCCGCCTCTGACCAGTCAGCGTCGGTCATTCTGACTGACAACCCACTATTCCAATCAATGAGTATCCTGGTGGGTGCAACGGCCAGTTACAATTGGATCGACACCGACCCCTCTGCTACAGTAATCCTTGACCGACTTGCGGCATTTTTGGACAGATTCGTATGGAGCAACTGAAACGCGCCGAGAGGTACCTCGCCAGGATTCGAGCAACCTATGCCGGCACCTTCGCCCAGTTTCACGATAGGGACCAATACGAGGACGATTTGCTTTCGTTCTTCATGCATTGCTATCACGTTCGAGACTGGATCATCCGTTTAAACAAAGCCGGCGTGACAGCACGCGATGTCGACAGTTTCATAAACGCCAATCTCTGCCTCCAGCTCTGTGCCGATTTATGCAATGGAACAAAACATTGCCAACTCGATCGACAAACCAGGAGCGGAAGTCAACCTCACCTCGCTGGCAAGACTTACCAAGCGTCAACCTGGTTCTCCGGCTCCGAGGCGGGAGAGGTACTTCAGGCGAAGTACGTGATTATCACTTCCGATGGCTTAGTAGATGCGCTTCGGCTTGCGGAAGACTGCATGGAATGCTGGTCCGAGTTTGTCGCTGAACTTCAAACCAAGTTCAATCAGCATTCCGGATGACCGCGCGAACGTCGCACGAGTGGTCGCTGGTTCCGGAAACTGGCTTTGACAAAGTGGCTTCGCATTACTCACTCGTTGAAGGCACTTGTACACATCGGACAAGCTGCCTGTCATTGAGATCGGTAAACGCAGCTGCGCCGTTTCGAACGAACGGTGCAGATCTAACGCGACCGACAAGCACAGATGTCCGCTCCGCACCGGTCACTAGGTCGCTATCAGTCGCAACCTAGCGTCGCAACTAGAGGAAGTTGACGTTAATCGGCCCTGCCGAAATCAAAACTCCGTCTCGAATTGACATAAACCTCTCTCGGAACCTGTTTGCAAATGCGGGTACCTCTGCGGGTTCCAGGTCGAGATCGAGGCCAACGGCCTGGGCAGAGGCTGCGCCATAGACAAACCGTTCGATCGCCGTCCGATCGTGAGTGAGAGCGTCATCTTCATCCCAAGACCTATCGTCCCCACTTGTGGAGAGGTGCGACAAAGCCTCTTCGACCAACGCTAGCGCCATACCAAGCCCAACAGTTCGGCCGCGCTCAGTCCCCGTCCGTTGTTTCGAATATGTCCGAGTTCTTCGATGTCGATGGAATCTACGCCTGCTCTCAATGAGGGGTTGTCTTAACCCCTGAAACCATTGCTCATTCGTGATATCACGCTCATCCGCCGTGTAGGTCAGATTAACGCTGAAGCTGTCTAGAGGTCGAGCCGCCGCGATAGTCTTTAGTGTTTGCGATGAGGATTGCCGTGAGTACCGTTACCAGAGATCACACAGTGGTCTGCTTCGATCTTCTAGAAGAAACGAGATCGAGTTTGCGCTCAGATCCATGGAATGCAACCTTAAGAATATTTATCACAGGCAGTAGACTTTGTCACAGGTGCCACAAGATGGGCCCCCATTCGGTTCGCCTCTTTTCTTACTAAAATTCAATCGACCGTCAGACATAACTTGCGGCCGACAAAGAGCTGGAGGACCATAAGGATTCAACCAATGACCACGGGTCAGGAACTAACATCGTGATGAAATTCAGTGCAGCCACGCTCTTGGAGGCTATGCTCAACTGCGAAAAACGAAAAGATTACGTTACGCTGAGTGGGCACATAATCTATAATGGACCCCGGGTAGTCGAATGCGGTGATCCTGATCTCGTACGCGAATTCGGCAGGTTGATTGTTCGAGCAGTACCCGCTTGGCGTCACGAGGCTAAGCACGGACAAGGCGTTCTGCTCGATCTGTTTAACGAGCAGAACATCAGCTGGAAAAACGAGAAGACTTCCGATAGCTCGACCTAGAGAAGGTCGTACTTCGTGGCTTCTGAAATCGCGTAATCGGTGGCGTTAGAACCTATTTCGAACAGCTTGTTCCTCAGTACGGCGCTTGGTCCAATCACCAGGTAAGGGCCTTTGCCGTCTTCTTGTGATAGGACGTGGTGCGTGTCTTCCTTGCCGAAGGTCTCCGCGATCACGGTTTGCAATATTGGTGTATTATGCTCGAGTTCGTTCCCCTTAAGATGCTTCGGGCTCCTGATAAACCAGCGTCGCATTTCGGCAACGTTATTGAAGCTATCGTCGTAAAGCTCGTTCTCGATAAAGAGCCGCAACCCATGACCGAGGGTCTGCGGCATGCGAAAGATTTGTAACGTCAATGTTTCTGCTCCAATTTTCAAAACACATTTCAGCCAGTCACGATGACTTCAAATCTGTCACCGACTCACCCTTTAAGAGTTCGGGCGTTAACGATGTACAAATACTTGGCGCCGTTCGATAGAACGGTGGCAGCCATTCACACGAGCAGCTCGGGGCGGCACCTCTACCCTCAGCTGGTATAACTGCTGAATTGGTCGTCACCGGGGTGTCGTCCCAACCGTCTCGCTAGGTCTCGTCGAATGGGCTGTTTGAACTTCTAGTTAGATCGAAGGCACTGCGCTTGGCATGCCTCTCTAGATCGTCGTAGTTTCCACCTCGACCGTGGAGATTCTCATGCCTATCCGATCGCGTTCCCATGAACTTGAAGACGAGTCTATCGATCGTTTCAAAGCCTCTGTTCCTCGGCGCTGGGTATGCCGGGAGAAGGGCCGCGACTATGGCGTCGACATGGAGGTCGAAATCTTCGGCGAGGATCGCACCGCCACGGGCCTGATGTTCTATGTGCAACTCAAGGCGACCGATGACATAAAGCGGGAACGGAAGATGCCTATCGAGGTCGACCGCATCAGGTATCTGCAGAGCCTGGAACTCCCAGCGATCATTGTCAGATATTGCTCCGCGTCGGATG
Source organism: Rhizobium sp. 05N430 (assembly GCF_056396985.1). Classification (NCBI taxonomy): domain Bacteria; kingdom Pseudomonadati; phylum Pseudomonadota; class Alphaproteobacteria; order Hyphomicrobiales; family Rhizobiaceae; genus Rhizobium; species Rhizobium sp. 05N430. The sequence continues at coordinate 18,347 of NZ_JBFTMO010000016.1, forward strand.
GGCTGTTTTGGCTATGGGATTTTGAAGCTTTCAGTCAGGCCAACCCTGATGCGGCATCGGCAACGATCAAATTTTTAAATGAGTGGACCAAGGAAACGCCCGAGAAGCTTCACGCGGTGCTGAAGGTGATACGGCGCCTTAACGAGAGACGATCGGGCGAGCGTTTTGCGCTGTCGGCGAAATATGTCCTTTCCTACAGTTCAGAGCTAGCGGCCGCACAAGCGCTGAATGCTGTACTGGGACAGCTGTCCTTTATCCAACAAGTCGACGACGACAGCCGAGTGCCTATTGAAGTATCTTTTTTCGCCGATCACATAAGGATCGCCATCGGGCGCGGTTTCGTTGATATCGAAATCCAATACGATGCCACTCGCACCCGTCAGATTCTGGCTTATGCTTTCTGCGCCGTTCTATCTCGTATTGGTTTCAACGACCGGGCAGCCAGCGCCGCAAATTATTGCCTCACCCTTGGCGATGCGGTCGACGTGGTGCCTCGAGAGCTATCGATCTATGCCTGCATCGCATTGAAAGGCGAGCCGCTCAAAGCAGCCAAGCTTGCTGTTCTTGCTGGGATGCACCATCATCAGGATCCCATCTTTCTGGCATTTACAACCGAGCTTCTCACGGGACACGCGGCAGATCGGTCGGAGATCGCTGCAGCGATCCAGGAGTTCTATCTCCCCGCGCTCGCGCTAGCTCCCACGGATGATACCAGGGCTGCAATTATGTATTCCATGGGGAACGTCAGGGCGAACAATCAGCAAACCGCCAAAGCTCTCGAGGCGTTCAATGCCGCTCGGAAGCTCCGGCCGAAGTATCTTTCGTCCGATTACTTTTTTAAGGAGTTAGGAGGAGTGTTGTTCGAGCGCGGGCGATACAGATGTTCTGCGATCGCCTATCGCCGTTCCGTTGAACTCTCCGCCGAACCCAATGCGGTATTTTGCCTTGGCGACGCTCTATATTTTAGCGGTGAATTCCTTGAGGCGTCTTCCTTTTTGAATTCAGTCGCGCCTGCGGAAGACGTCGGCTTCGCACCGCAGGCGCGACTGAAGAAAATACTGGCCGACTGGTTCATAGAGGACGAGGTCATACAACGACCCGGTGATGCCGATGCGCTCTCCCGGCTTGCGGACGAAATACGTACCGCTGAAGGAAAGCTCCCGGCAATCCTTGCGGCGGCATTTGCGGCTCGCGGGAACGCATATTTGTGGTCCTGGGCGATCCATTTTTCGGTGATTGTAGCTCCGCATTATTTTGTCTCAGACGTCCTCGTTTGTGCTCAGGAGGCTTGCGGGTCAGACGCCTATGCGATGTGTCGGGAGCGCATTCTGCCAATGTTCGAGAACGAGAACGAACTGGAACAAATCGACGGCCTTCATGCGCAGGCCAGCGATAGGGTAACGGCGCGGCGACCGCGGCCCTACGTCGCGCGACTGCTGGGAGAGGAAGAGAGCATGGTTTTCGAGAAGGATTTGTAGTTCTAGTGCTTTGCTTGGCACCTGGACAACTTGCTCGTTGATTGGTTCGGTGCTTAGCCCCTACCCCGGGCCGCTATCTATCCGTTGCAAGCAACCTGGATGGTAAGCGATGTTTCCCTCACACAGTGACCAAGCGCGGTAGGACTTCCCGGAGGCAACCACCGCAACATCGGCGGCTACAATTTCGCCAAAGGTGGACATCAGGATGGTGAAGCACCGAAACAATGGCATGAATCATATCGTCCACATGCGATGAGAGCGATCAGCTCGCTCTGCAATGCCCTGATATCTTACATCTCTCCGGGACCCAATCTGCTAGTCGTCGACCCTTCACGCGGTCGTCACAAAACTAAAGCAAAGCACTATCTTGTTTCCACATCGAAATTTGATTGGAGGCTATACAACGTAGCTCTCGATGGAGTTGCAGCTCTGGAACAGAGAAAGGGCGAAAGATGTGTGTCGTGAAGTCCTCAATGGAAGCAACCTTTAATGGAGGGGATGCTGCCCCGAAGGGGACTGCTGGCGAAGTGTTTACTGCTTTCCTCAAGCTAGGCCTGACCTCCTTCGGCGGCCCAATCGCTCACCTCGGCTACTTCCGCGATGAAATAGTTGTTAGGCGGAAGTGGCTCGAAGAGAAGGATTATGGCGACCTTGTCGCGCTCTGCCAGTTCTTGCCCGGCCCGGCTTCCAGCCAGGTCGGGTTTGCACTTGGTCTTCTGCGCGGTGGCCCGTTGGGCGCTTTCGCGGCATGGGCAGCATTCACGCTGCCGTCGGCCATCATCCTGATCATCTTCGCTACAGCCGCAACGGCCCTCGACAATCCGCTTGGACAAGGTCTGCTACATGGTCTGAAGCTCGTGGCTGTGGCCGTTGTAGCGCAGGCGGTATGGGGAATGGCAAAGTCCTTGACCCCAGACCAGCCGAGAATAGGCATTGCCCTCCTTTCAGTCGTTGCGGTCATCTTCGGCGGTATCTTCGGGCAGCTCGCGGCCATCGTCATTGGTGGCCTTCTCGGCCTCGTCCTATGTCGAGCCGCTGCCCAACAGACCAGAGAGTTGATCGCGTTCGGCGTGTCCAAGTCGGTCGGCATCGTCTGCTTGTTTGCCTTCCTCAGTCTTCTGTTCGCTCTGCCCATTCTCGCCGGGGCATTCAATTCCAAAGGCCTGAATCTCTTCGACGCTTTCTATCGTTCTGGCTCGCTAGTGTTTGGTGGTGGTCACGTTGTCCTGCCTCTCCTTGAAGCGGAAATCGTGAGACCGGGCTGGGTTTCCGATAGTTCGTTTCTGGCTGGTTACGGCCTTGCTCAAGCCGTTCCCGGACCGTTATTCACCTTCGCCGCCTATTTGGGGGCAATCACGTCCCCGACCCCGAATGGCATTCTCGGCGCAGCGATCTGTCTCGTCGCGATCTTCCTGCCGGGTTTCCTCCTGTTGGTAGGCGCTCTCCCGTTCTGGGGCAGCCTCAACCGCTTTCCTTTAGCTCAAGCTGCTATGCGGGGCGCGAATGCCGCTGTCGTGGGTGTGCTGGGTGCCGCCCTCTATCACCCAGTCTGGACAAGCGCTGTGCTCACCCAGACTGACTTCCTGCTGGCGATCACGGGGTTTCTGATGCTGGTGATCTGGCGGACATCGCCTTGGATCGTCGTGGTCTTCATGGCTGCCGCTGCTACGACCCTAAAGCTAGGCGGTCTAGCGTGACTACTTCACAATGAAGGCCTCTGTTGCTTTCGTGTCCGTTTGGGCCGATTGGAGACTTTAGCGGTTCGACCGCCGCAAATAATTCCACGGCATCAGCGCATCGATTTGGTTTTGCTTGTGACCGTTGACAATGGCGGCAAGTGTGGCGGACAAATAGGCGAACGGATCGACGACGTTGAGCTTGCAGGTTTCGATGAGCGAGGCGATGGTTGCCCAGTTCTCTGCTCCCTCGTCGTGCCCCGCAAACAGAGCGTTCTTCCGGTTGAGCGCTATCGGCCTGATGGTTCGTTCGACGGAATTGTTGTCGATCTCAACGCGGCCATCGGCCAGGAATACGCAGAGCCCGTCCCAGTATTTGGCGATATAGGCCAGCGCTTCGCCAAGCGGCGACTTGCCAGAGACGCGGGCACGGTGATGCGTGAGCCAAGTCCGCATGTCCGCGATCAAAGGTGCTGACCGCGTTTGCCTTCCGGCCAGTCGAGCGTCGGCGTCGAGACCGCGCAGCTCTGCTTCAATGCGATAGAGTTCGCCGATCCGCTTCACGCCGTCCTCGGCAATTGGTGTGGAACCGGTGCGAGTGATCTCGACTAGCTTGCGCCGCGCGTGATGGTATGGACGCCCCCTTCCGCCGGAGCCAGCCGCGATGGATGATGGAGGCGTATCAACCAGGAGATTCATCATGGAAGCTCAAGTCAGTGTTGTTGGTCTCGATATCGCGAAGTCTGTTTTCCAGGTTCATGGTGCAGATGCTGCCGGTAAAGCCGTCATCCGGCGCAGGCTCAAACGTGAGGAGGTAGAGGCGTTCTTCAGGAAACTACCGCTGTCCCTTGTCGCGCTCGAAGCATGCCCTGGCTCCCATTTTTGGGCCAGATTGATCCGTGACATTGGTCATGACGTTCGTCTTCTCCCGGCACAATATGTTCGCCCTTACGTCAAGACCAACAAGAGTGATGCCGCTGATGCCGAAGCGATCTGTGAGGCAGTCACGCGACCGACGATGCGCTTCGTACCGATCAAGGAAGAGATGCAACAAGAAGTTCTTGTCCTTCATCGCGTCAGGGAAATGCTGATCCGTCAACGAACCCAACTCATAAACTCGATCCGAGGCCATCTTGCCGAATTCGGCATCGTTGCCCCGAACCGCGCCCACAATATCGGCCTTCTGACCAAACTGATCGAGGACGAAGAATTCGATGAGCTACCGGCCGTAGCTCGCCACGCGTTGCGTTATCTCGTCGAGCAACTGAGGGAAGTGAAGACGAAGCTTTTCCGCATAGATCGGGATCTAATCCGAATCGTAAAAGGAAGCGATGCCTGCAGGCGATTGATGACAATTCCTGGCGTCGGTGTCGTTACGGCGACAGCTCTGGTCTCCTCAATGAGAGAGCCGTCTGACTTCAAATCGGGCCGACATTTTGCCGCCTGGCTTGGGCTCGTCCCAAAGCAGCACTCGACCGGAGGCAAGGAGAACCTCGGAGGGATCAGCAAACGAGGCGATGGCTATCTTCGAAGGCTCTTGATCCACGGTAGTCGTTCAATCATGCGTTGGCGCGGCCGCTCCTGGACATGGCTTTCGAAGCTCAGGGACCGTCGTCCTGCAAATGTTGCTGCGGTCGCGGTTGCAAACAAAACGGCCCGTATCATTTGGGCGCTGCTGATGTTTGGCGGAACCTACGGGCATCCCGGAGATGGCGCGACAATGAGATCGGCATAAACGCTGAATTCGACCCGCACTGGTCGATGTGGTTGCGAGGATAGAAAGCAAATGATGGCAAAGCCGGGCTAACCGGGAACCAGCAGAGCCCGTTGGGCGCATCGAACTTCGAGTTCGTGGTGCGTGATTGGGAGCTGGTTTGCGGATCTACCATCAAGGCCGGGGCCGCAGGGTGCGGCACGCTAAGAGGCCGAATAGATGACTGCAGCCGCAGGTTCGCCAGAATTGCTCATTTACCCTTGCAAAGTCGGGGGCGTCCATAGATGCGCCCAGCAAGAGGCTAGCCGGATGTCGGGACCGACACGATCCGCTGCGATCAGCCGGTTATATCCCGCGTAGCCGTCGACCTGAAGGACGCCTGTGAACCCTTGCAATATCCGTTCGGCATGCTGTCCACTGCGACCAGGAGCATAGGTAAAGGCTACACCAGGCGGAGCACCTCCACCCCATGGCCGATCATCACGGGCCAACGCCCAGAAGTACCCGGTTTTAGTCTTGCGAGAGCCAGGATCGAGGACTGGCGCACGGGTCTCGTCCATGAACAGCTTGGTCGACCGCTTCAGGTCGGTGATCAGAGCATCGAAGACCGGGCGAAGCTCGAATGCCGCTCGGCCGACCCAGTCGGCGAGCGTGGAGCGGTCGAGATCGACGCCCTGGCGGCTCATGATCTGGGCCTGTCGGTACAGCGGCAGGTGATCGGCATATTTGGAGACCAGCACATGCGCGATGGTCGCCTCCGTCGGCAACCCGGCGTGGATCAATCTTGCAGGTGCTGGAGCCTGGGCAACACCATCGGTGCAGGCACGGCAGGCATATTTGGGACGACGAGTAACGATGACGCGGAATTGCGCTGGGATGACATCCAGCCGCTCGGACACGTCCTCGCCGATGCAATGCAGGCCGCCGCCACAGGCGCAGATCAGACTTTCCGGATCGATGATTTCCTCGACGCGAGTAAGATGAGCGGGAAGAGAACCGCGATTGGTGGCACGGGGTTTAGACTGCGGCTTCCCAGAGGGGTTATCGGCTTCATCTTCGGCATGGATGGAAGCGATGGCCGTTTCCAGGTCCTCCAGTGCGAGATCGAATTGCTCGGGATCGGTCTTTTCCGATTTACGGCCGAAGGCTGCTTGCTTGAAAGCGGCGACCAGCTTCTCCAGATGCTCGATCCGGTCATCCTTGCGAACTTCACGCGCTTGCGCCGCGATCAGCATCGCCTTCAGCGCAGCAATATCGTCGGGAAGATCGGCGGCGTCCAACATGCCCTAAGTTTATCAAACGCCGTCAAGCTTCGCCGGAAGAATCCGCCGACCGAGTCATCGTGCCGCATCTATTCAATGGCGTCCGGCGGTCTCGCCTCCACCGTACGAACCCGACGCCAGTCGAGGCCCGCAAACAACGCCTCGAACTGAGCGTGGCCCAGCGTCATCAAGCCGTCCTTGATACCCGGCCAGGTGAAGGTGTGCTCCTCCAGCCGTTTGTAGGCCATCACCAGTCCGCTACCATCCCAGTAGATCAGCTTCAGCCGGTCTGCTTTCCGTGACCGGAATACGAAGACCGTCCCTGTAAAAGGGTCCTTGTGCAGCTCGTTCTTGACTAGGGCCGCCAGGCCATCGTGGCCCTTGCGGAAGTCAACAGGCTTTGTCGCCACCATGATCCGGACCCGGTTCGATGGAAAGATCATGCCGGAATCGCGCAGGCACGCGCCACAGCGGCGATCCGGGCGGCAGACGCGCCTTCTTCCAGACAAATCGTGACCGACCCAACGATGATCTCGGGACGGCTAGCCGTCTTGACCTGCGGTTCGGAAACAGGTGGTTCGACGATCACCGCTGCGAACTCCACCCCATCCTCAGGTGCAGGCAGAATAAGCTTGCCCTGCCGCGCCATCGTCCGCCAAGTCGACAGACGGTTCGCCCGCAATCCAAACCGTTCGGCGACCTCATTCACCTTCGCACCGGGCCGAAGACTTTCCGATACGATCTGCGCCTTGACCTCGTCCGGCCAATGTCGGTGGCTCTCACGTCCAGACTTCCTGGTTGTGAGAAACTCCAATGTAGTCTCCATGGAGAAACTCCCGTTGCTTGTCCATGGAAAGCCGATCACAGATCAGGGCGGCGAGGACAACGTGGGGACGGAACACCGGTTACCCTGGATGGGCTCCAACGCTTCTTCTGTTCGGCGTCTGCGAATGAATTTGGACCGAATAATGCAATGAACTCCCGGACAGTCTTGGTGCCGTCCTCGCAATCGGTTCGCCAACTTTGGACGGTTTTCGCCAATTCGCGTTCTACGCGCTCTTGCATGTTACGCGCAGCAACGAGACCTTCGCGAGTTCGTAGGTCAACCGACTTAACCATCTCCGTAGTCAGCTCTGGGATGGCGACCCAGCTGCGTACGCCAAAAAGGAAACGGTAGACTACAAAGCCTGGCGCATTGTCGGGGCGACGAGCGCCACATCAAACGCCAAGGCGTTGCGGGACGCCACCAACTCGATGGAGCGTGTGTCGAAACATATGACCATGCCGCTCGGTATAATCGCCTCCGATTGCTCGAGCTCTCGAAGCTCGGGGCCGATCATCTGATATATTGTGGTTTCTTCCATATGCAGATGGCCTTAGCAGTCATGTCTTTCATGTAACAACCTGAAAACTCTATCGGCGGAAGTAAATTTTTGGCCCACGCCGTAGGCATTTACATGGTCTACTCCGGCTCAGCCGGCCGGTCGGCCTTTTTCTTCCGGATCAGATTCTTTTGCGCTGCAATCAATCACGGGTTTGAGAAACGGACCCGAACTCTTCGCATTGCTGGGCGTCAATGGACCGCGATTCAGCATCACCCAAGTGGAGTTTGCAATTGATTTTGTGAAGGTACGTTCGCACCGACGCTCCTCGTGGCGGTGATCAACAATAGCGACGGTTGCCTTCCTCCGTAACTTCCGATTATTACTCCATCTCAGGTTGATTCTCCGTCTACATCCACAGAAGCAAAACTTGGGAGGCAACCGCGGCGGTGGTTTCACATCAAGTCACAGTCCTAAGATAGAAGTCCTGTCSGSCCCTGAGCGCCGCCGTCGCTGGTCGACGGCRGAGAAGCTTGCCATCATCCAGGAGACATATRAGCCGGACGCAACCGTRAGCATCGTTGGGGGGCTATCAAGTTGCCGTCAGACGCGATTAACACAGCCTGCTCGACGCGAGCTTTCATGACTTCCAGAACTAGATGATTTAGTGCTGGGTTTGTGAGATCGCTGACCATGGCATAGATATCATAGCTGTTTGCAAATTCCTTAGTAGGGTCAGCCGTACCTCGGTGAACAACATCAAGGCCGAGCTCCTCCAAATATTCAGCTTTTCGTGCTGAGGGACGTGAAACGCCCTGCAGGAGGGGTACAGTCACAACTACCACCGGGTTAGAACTAAAAATGTACGACGAAATTTCCTTGAACCGATGGAGGATTTGCCCTCTCTGTTTTCGGAGATCAGATGGCAGCTCTCCACCGGAAAGAGCATAGGATCTCGTCCATTGTTTCTTGGAGCGCTCCGCAACCTCCAGCCGAGCGGCTCAGTTCCTGGGTAATATCTTTCCAAGGTAGCCTGTGCATTACGCCACCCGCCGGAAGACGTTTGGCTAATCATCGGGATTTTCCCCTCGTTGAACCAATCGGGACGAACCGATTCACGGTTTCAATTTTTTCCCACGGCTTTTGGTTTGGCCACCGCTTCCATTCACTACCACCGTGCTTTTTCCGATCTTTATCCTAAACCGACCCAGTATCGGATCTCTATAGGAACCATGAGAGGGTCGACCGACATCTTAACTCGGTCCACACCTGTCCGTTGGATATAGCAATCATCGACCGCACGCGCAGTGGTCGTCGCGATGGTGCCCATTCAAGTTGTAAAATAGGAGGGTACTTCAGACATTTGCGGATCTAGCGGATGAGACATCACATATAGTTGTGAGTCCAGCACGCCAACCAGGCGTCCGGGAGCCTGCTCCGAGCAGACATATAGGTGGCTGCCGAAGATAGCACTAAAAAAAATCAAAATTGATAGTGTGTCCGAAAGGGTGAGATCGTTATCGGAACTTAGTCTAGCACCACCTGAGAATTCAAATCCGGCCACGCTTGAGCCGATAATTGCTTCAACTACACGTCGTTGACGAGGCTCAAACACGTTGGAGTCGTCAAAGATCACGATGTAAGAGTTGCTAAGTTGCAACCAACTGCACGCCTTTTGGGCAAAGGTGAGAAGCTCTATCCCCTTGGGGGGCGCTGCGACCTTGGACCAGACAAATTTACTCCCATCGGAAAGCCGGACGCTGTGCCAATCATGGAGACGCAAGCCGATTTCCTGCAATGCGGAGGTGAGAGCCTCGTCAGTCAGCGTCTCAATTTGTACGGCCATCTTTTTCCTCCTGTACTCAGTATGCGGGCGAACTGTATAAGAAGGTTCCTAGAAACGCACCGGCTGGCGTAGCGTACCGCACGAATGGGAACGGCGCTCCTCCACCAGGGTTTCCCGGATGTGCCTCCTCTGGTGAGATACCACCACCCCGTTGATTATATCGTTCCCAAGGGGTGTTCGGTCCTTTTGCTTTCCAGTAGCCTTGAGATCCTGGGGGGCCGCCCTCGGCTTCCGGAGGGACCCAGGTGCAAATGTCTCGCCCCCCGGGTTGAGCCGGACCGAAGAATGAACCGGGCCGCTGACCCGGGCCCGCGGGCGTCCAAGGCCCGCCAGGAACTGTACCATTTGGATCCAATGGTGCCAAGCCATAGGGGTCTGTCTTCGCGAGCGGATTGCTGAGGACATACTCATATGAATTCTGTGTGGATAGGGAATTGAGGCCGCGAGATAGAGGGTCTCTGCTTAACCAACGCCCATTCTGAGCGCTGTACGGACGGAACCAGGAGAGATCGACGTCAATGTCTCCGGTCTGAAACATACCGGCATAGGTCAGGTCGCTGATTTCTGCCTGAGAAACTAGTGGCACACCCCACGGATCAAAATCTTGCACGCTTGCTGTGATGCCGTCAAAGGTTCTGCGGACCGAACCAAGTTGATCTACTCCATAGTAAATCGAAGCAGCAGGATTTCCCGAATGGAATTCGCCTTCCGGCAGATAAGTCGACACCGCCGAAGAATTTTCATCGATGGATTGGCACAAGTCGTTCCCGCACCAAGTAATTTTCGCAACAATATTCTGATCTGGCTGCGTGATGTCGTTCGTCTTAACTCTTCGACCGAACCCATCGTAAGTAAATTGCATCCCACGTGCGGAAGATACTCGTGACACAGCGAGGAGCCGGTTCTCTGCGTCCCATTCGTATGTCCGTTCACCATCGGACAACATATTGCCATTGGCGTCATAGCTATACGATTGCCCCGAAACATCACCAATCTCGTTGACGCTGTTGAACGTGACTTTCTGCGCTGCCGGATCAGGTTCGGCCACCGTCGCATCGCTGCTCTGTGTAATTCCCGTGATGAAATTCTCTGGCGATGTCTGGAAGGTAAAATTCGTAAACTCCCCCGCGACGAGACCGGTGTTGGCTATACCGGCCAGCCGACGATCGTGAACATTGTCAAGATAACTCCACGTGGTCTTCAGATTAGAGGTCATCGGCAGCAACTGCCGGACCGTCAACTGGGGCGTCTGGCCGAGATAGCTAAGCTGAAAAGCGCCGAGATCGCTTGTGTGGCCGGTCACCCTCCCAATATCGTCATAGGCGAATGTCTCCGGTCCACTACCGGAAATCTGCCTGGTCCCCAGCCGGCCGAGCTCATCGTAGTTGTACGAGATGCTATGTGAGCACCCGGTCGCGCCAGTCGCCGTAAAGCATTCCTGTTGAAGCTGCTGGGCGCCGTCATCGTAGGATGGATAATAGGTGTAATCCGTCCGGCCGGTGCCGTCGGTCATGAAGGAAATGCGATTGAAGTAGGGATCATAGCCAAAGGCCACATTCGGCGTCGGGTTCACGGCATTAAGATAGGTGATACCTGTCAGATTGTCGTCGATGGTATAGCCATACTGTTTCGTCTGGCCGAGCGCATCCAACGCGCTTTTAAGTCGGCTGGTTGCATTTTCATATGTGTAGGCAACGGCGGTGTTGTCGGCGTAGGTCTTGGACGTCAATCGATCCTGTATATCATAGGACCAAAGGGTGTTGTTTCCCTTGGGGTCCGTCAGGCCTACCAAATTTCCGGATGGATCGTAGGACAAGCCAACCGATTGACCCAAAGGATCGATAACGCCCGTCAAGCGCCGGTTTGCATCATATTGATACTTCCAAAGACGCCCTTCGCGATCTTTGTAGGACGAAAGATCCAGCCGATCGTAGGTGTAAGTCGCTTTGGTGCCGTCGAGATAGGTGACCTTCGTCAGCCGATCCGCGGCATCATAATCATAGGTAACCGTCCAGCCTTCAGAGTCGGTAGAGGTGCGAACTCTCGCGAAGGGGTCGTAGGTATAACTCGCAGCCGTCGCATTGTTCGCATTCGTGATCGACGCGAGGTTCGCGTTGGCATCATACTGGTAGGCAGTCTTTTGCCCGAGCGCATTGGTGCTCGATGTCAATTGTCCTGTCTGATTATATTCAAGGGACGTAGGCCTCCCCGCTGCATTGACATAGAGGGTCGGTCGGCGCTGCTTGTTGTAAACGTACTGGGCAAGCGTCGATCGGGTTCCGAATTCGCTTGCCTGGCTGATCGAAGCAAGATTGATCCCGTCAGTGTATGCATAGAAGGTGGATCGACCGGCGGGGTCAGTCTCTTGAACGAGATTGCCGCTTGTATCGTAGGCGTAGCGACTGATCTGTGAGCTACCGTCATCGAGGACGCGACCGACCGCTGTCGGCTTATCGTAGGTTCCGCCGTAGTTCGCTTCTGTCTGGCCCGGATAGGTATACCAGACGCGGTTCTCAAGGGGATACTTCTCGCTCTCGACCGCGGTACCTTTGATCGTCGAATTCGGCATATGAACAAAATGGCGCAGCCGGGCCTTTGTATAATCGCACCCGCCATTATCAGCGCAGCCGGCGGCGATGTAGGCGCTCTTGTCCCAGTGGAAGCTGTTGCGGAAGACAAGATAGTTGTTCATCAACGGCATCGGCATGCCGACGGGGACAGTTGCGGTAGGTTCACTGTTCGGAATCGGTGCCGGCTCGAGCCATTCTTCCCGCTCCTTGTTCCCGAGGGGATCTGTAACCTGCGCGAACCGGGGCGGGGCGGCCGTTCCAGGTGCCGTATACTTAAAGCGGCTGACGCCATAGGGCGTTGTCAGACTATCGATCAACGAATTGGCGTCGTAGGTGAATGCCGAGGTTAGCCCGATAATGTCAGTGATCGAAGCCAGGCGACCGAGATCGTCATATGTCAGCTTGGCGCTTCGTCCAAAAGGATCGGTTATCGCGCTCACCAGCAATGGGCGACCAGACACGGCGTAGCTGAACGTTGTTTCTCGGCCAACGGCATCCGTTATCGAAAGCAGACGGCTCTGGCCGTCATAGTGAAGGGAGGCTGCATTCCCATGGGGATCAACGACCTTCGTCAGGAAGACCTTTCGCGGGAACGCAGTCGAACCATTTGACTGCTCATATAACTCGAGGCTCCCGTCTCGCAGCTGTCTTCGATATTGAACCGGCGACTGCGATGCTAGTGAAAGAACGGAACCATCTGTATCTTGAGCCGCGAACGTCCGCCGCGCGGGATCATAGCCGATGTAGTAAAACGCCCCTCCCTCTCCCATCACCCTGGAGACGTTGGCTCCAGGCATTGTCGGGTCGTCAATCACGTAGCTTGACCAGCTCAATGACCACTTCTGCCCGATATTAAAATAATCGAAATTTGCTGGCTGGCTGTCTTCACGCTGGTTATAGCTGATACGCACCTTCATCGACGGACCGAGTGGCGGAACATAACCGACTGGCGTATCCGTGAGATTTATGCTGACGCTCGACTCTTTGATCCCGACCACACAAAGCGGGCATGAGGGATCCGGATTGGCGGGAGTGACACTCGGGAAGTTCGGAGTAGGCTTTTGAGGATCCTTGTTGGCAAGTTCGTCGCCGGCGTCCCCTGCCCGCGTCTGGTTGGTTTGACCCTTGCCGCGGACAAGGGCCGCTTTTTCTGAGGAAAGATCCGACCATGAGGTCGGAGGCGATTGGCTCCACGGCACGAGATAGCTACCGCTCGCCTCAGAGTCCAAGGCGGCCTTGGTCACCCAAAGGTCGGAATTTGGGAATACCGCGTCGCGCACATGATACCGGCCATCGCGTTCCCCGGTGATCGCAGCAAAGTGGCCAACCTTCCAATGGACGACCGATGGTATCGGCACGGCTTGCCCGGGCGACCGGCTGACCAGCCGATAGCTGAACTTCAGCTTGTCCGCCAACTGGGCCAGCTCTTCAAGCGACGTGCCGTCCGGGCCGGGATTGTAGTATTGAAGCAGATTGAGAGCCTCGGGCTTGACGCCCTCCGAGACCATCAAAGCTCGTAGCGCCAAGGGGCCGCAGTTGAACAGGTGCCCTGTGCCGGCCTTGACCATCATCAAGGTTTCGCGTGCGGTCTGTATCGTTTCGGTCGCTGGACCTGAAACCTTTCTATCGCCGAGCCCGTCAAAAAGGCGCCCGAGCTCGTCCATACGCCCGAAATTCGCGTTGAGGTTTGCAAGCTCACCAATCGCTCGATCGGCAAGCGCACGCGCTTCCGGGGAAGAGGCGTCCCTGCCCTCTTTCCAGGCGCTGCTCCAGGCGTCCAATGACTTGGAAAAATATCCATCGTGAAGATAGCTGTAGCCAAGGTTGGCCCAGAGGGCTGCCGACCATCCACTGTCAGGATGCGCCGTGAGATAACCGGTCAGTGCCGAAACATCAGAACTGTCGGGGCGAACCCGAAACCGATCCAAAGCAAGCCGAAGGTCGCGATCCTCGACGTCGGTTGTCGAGCGGGCCGCGACCAGGGGCTCGCTCAGTCCTGGAGCAATCCGAATAGAACCCGGTATCGATTGGGCACTCGCCGCCGTGGATGCGCACAGGAAAATTCCGACAATCGCTGATCTAAACGTCAACATGCGGTCGCTCTTTCATTTAAAGAATTTTCTTGCGAGACGATCGGGCCGCTTACGAGCCAGGCGCCCACATGACACAGCCCCACTTCGCAGCACCCCACAGCTGATTGGCGAAGCCTTTGGACCAATCCGCCTCGCCCCATTTCGCCTCACCCCATAGCGGCGGATCCGCGACTTTCGTCGCGCTGTCTTGAGACGTGCGGTTGCCGTTTGGGTCATAGGCCCATACCACGCAGCGGGCCGCGTTCTCGTATAGACCCGTCGTGAGGCGCCCATTGCGATCGTAACCGAAGCTGGAGGTTTTTGTATCTGCCAACGCTGGGGAAGCACACGTCATAAGTGCTGCAACAGCAATAGGATAGAAGCTCATACGCACAATCATGAGAAGCATTCCCGGTAGCTCGACTGCACAGATTGCCGAAATTTCCGTTGGCAATAACGCAGATAAGGAATACACAACGTCCCGCCGAGCCGAGGTTTCGAATAGGAACTCGCCCCGACACCAATACGTCCTTTATTTTGCATGCCGACGCGTGAAAAACAATCAATAAAATCGCGGAATACGATACATTGTTTTTTATAACCAAGTAAATCCCACCGATTTACTGGGATTTGATAAAATTTAATTTATTTGTTCTCAGTATGATATGAGTTTAAAATTTTTCTATATTGACCAGTGATTTTTGCCGTGCGATGAAAAACGCACCTTATGCCTGCATTTTCTGATCGCCCGGTTCTGCTCAAGGATTTCGATCTATGCAACTCAAGCGCACTTTTGTTGAACGTGCGATACTGTCGCTCTTTCTTGCTTCGGCAATGGCGGGCTCGGCGGCGGCAGCCTGCGCGATCCCGAATGACCTGTCGAACGGCCAGACCGCGGATGCAACTGAAGTCATGGAGAACTTCTCCGCACTGATCACTTGTGCCGACGCACTGGCGCCTGCCGGCCCAGCCGGCGCGGTACAGTTCAAAGGCGCGTCCGGAAACGTTGAGGGTGTTCCTATTACGGCGGGCCAACTTGCTATCGGCTCGACGGGCGCACCTCCTCAGGCTGGTTCATTGGCTGCCGGACCCGGGATCGCGATCCTACCAGGTTCAGGAAGCCTGACGATCAGCGCATTGGGCAGCAGCCCGGGCCCGGGCGTGGATTGGTTGAACGAGAATGCGGTGACACGGCCGCAAGCCTCGAGTTTCACTCTCGTCACCAGCACCACAGCACCGACGGGAGCAACGCTTCAAGCAACGACGCGGGGAATGGCCCTCCGGTCGTCGGCAAGCGCATCAGGCACCGGTTTAATAGCGGAGACAGCGACACCGGCTGGCGGCTGGCAGGCAACGGTGTTGGCCGTCTATTCGGGCTCAATGTCAACGTCCGGCTACCCGGCGATCGTCGTGCGGGATACCAGCAGCAACCGGGCCGTCGAGTTTGGAATATCAGCTGGAACCCGCAGCCCCTTTCAATTCACCTACAGCAGAACCGCCGGCGGTAACGGCCTCGACACGATCCTCAGTCAGACAGGCGCAAATGATGTCGGTCTCCCCCCGCCGTCCCAGCCCGTTTGGTCGCGTTTGGTTTACGACGGCACGAGCTTTATCTGGTCCTACTCGCGTGACGGTGAGAATTTCGTAAAAGGATATACAGTCAACGCAAATGATAACCTCACAACGGCTGATCGGGTCGGACCAGGGACGTTGTTTTCCCAGTCATCGCACGCGGATTGGCCGTCGGCCTATCACATCCTCTCCTGGAGCTTAATCGCGCTCTGATCGTGCGCTCATTACGAGGTGTTTCATGCCCAGAACCGCGTTTTCGTTTGCCGCCTCCCTAGCGGCTGGCATTTCCTTCTCGACCTTAGCCCTTGCTCAATGCCTTGTTCCAAACCCGTTGACATCCTCTACCTTGGCCGACGCGTCAAAAGTGATGGCAAACTTTGATGCGCTTGCGACTTGCCTCGGCTATGCAGCGCCAGCCGGGGCACCCTATGGCATACAATTTAATGCGGGCAGCGGGTCCTTTGGGGCCATTGCGCCAATGGTAAATGGCCAGTTGGTAATTGGTTCGACGGGAAACCCGCCCCGGGCCGCGCAGATCCAGGCGGGCGCCGGGATTGCAATCGCGAACAGCCCGGGCGGGATAACTATCTCAGCAACGGGCAGCGGTACGGGCTCCAGTGTCGACTGGCTTAACCAATCCGCGGTCGTGAAGCCAGTTGCCGCGAATTTTACGCTGCGAACCTCGACTCAAGTGCCGGCTGGCGCCGCCTTGGCGGCAACAAGTCGGGGAATGTTGCTTTCGACTACCGCGACGGCCGATAGCCGCAATTTGATGGCCGACATGCCACTACCCACAGGGCACTGGCAGGCGACCATGCTCGGGGTCTATTCTGGGCCCATGAGCTCTTGGGCTACGATTTCGATCGGCCTGAGAGACACAGCTGCCGCTCGTGCAATTTTCTTCGGGGTCGGCGCTCAGAGCGACACAAGTACGCGCTTCGAATATTTCAAGTCGGCCGGGGGTGTCGGTTTGGATAATTATGCCGGGGAGTCGGCGCAGACCGATCTCGGTTTCCCCTACCCCACCGAGCCGGTCTGGTCACGCCTGACCTACGATGGCACGAATCTGGTTTGGGCATTTTCGCAGGATGGCGAGAATTATTCGACGGCATTTACCGTCTCCGCGACCGATTGGCTAACGAACTTGAGTACGATTGGACCATCTGCCTCCTACGGAGCACCTACAAACCCCACTTGGGGTTCGAACTTCCACATCCTCTCCTGGAACCTGACAGCAATCTGAGGGCAAGCACGTGAGCGCGAAAAAATTCAAGTCCTTGACGGGCATCGCCGTTTCTTCGCTCCTCGCAATGGCGGGTGCAGCTTCCGCTGCCTGCGTTGTTCCCAATGTGATCAGCAATGGCACCATTCTCGATGCCGCCCCTGTTATGTCCGACTTCTCCTCCGTTGCGGCATGTGCTGATCAGACGGTTCCAGCCGGCGCCCAAAATGCGATACAACTGAACGGTGGCTCAGGAAGCTTCAGTGCGGTGGGGCCTCTCGCCAACGGCCAAATCCTGGTGGGAGCGCCTAGTGGTCCGCCGCAGCCGACGACGCTCACCCCTGGGACAGGTATTGTAATCTCGAACGGCCCGGGGAGCATCACCGTCTCGACGGCGGGTACGCCTAGCGGAGGCGGGGTCGACTGGCTGAATGGGTCCACGGTTGTCAAGCCGACGGCCGGGCAGTTTTCACTCGCCACAAGCTCTACGTCCCCAACGGGGGCAGCGATAGGAGCGACATCGCGAGGTGTTAAACTCACGTCCACGGCGACCGCCGGCGATTTCACGGCTATGATGGCTGAGCAAAACGTGCCTGCCGGAAACTGGCAAGCCATCATGCTGTCTGTCTACACTGGTACTGTTGCGCGATACGTCGTGCCCGGAATTGCGGTGCGTGACACGTCAACCAGTCGCGCGGTTCAGTTCGGAATTGGGGGCGGTGATGGGGTGCGAAGGTTCGACTACCAAAAGACAAGCGGAGGGAGCGGGTTCAATTCTTATAGCGGCGATTCCGCGGTGCTTGATCCCGGACTGCCGCTGCCGAATGAGCCGATATGGTCGAGGCTGACTTTCGATGGGAGCAAGTTCACGTTCTCGTTTTCTCGCGACGGCGAGTTCTTCATACCTATCTATTCCGTGTCAGCGACCGATCACCTGACCAATAAAAACAAGATCGGGCCGGTCGTGTTCTTCAACCAGCCATCGCATCAAAACTGGGCGACGACATTTCACGTTTTGTCATGGAGTATAGAAAGCCTTTGACTCAAGCTTCGTTAGCGAAGGGTCTCGTCAGACGGAATCGAGATGAGATCTATTGACCTAAATGAAAGCCGGGATGGGTCGGACGTCTTGCTTGCCGGTACGCGAAACCAGGTGATAGGGGTAAAGGGTTTTATGGCCCGTCTCGGTGGAGAGGAGTTCATTGGCTTCCTTCCGACGATGTCGCTTATCGAGGCGTCATTCAGCGTTTGCCCCGCTTAAGCAACAAGTGGGCGCTGCCTGGCGACGGGTTGAGCGCCCATTGTGCTTTTAAGCCAAAAGCGTTTAAGAGGCTTGCGTTTATCAATCTTCGGTACATGACGGTGGCGGACGGGCAATCAGAGGCAGTCCCCCAAAAAAGGCTAAGCGTCTCATGGTTGGGGAGGCTAGATCGGCGTTGAGATTCCTCCGTCGATATGCCACCAAAGGTTGAGTGGTGGTATGATTTCGGTGGGGGACAGGATGCTAAACTCGCGACCACATGGTCTCAGTAGGCGGTGAGATCAGCAAAGCCTCACAGATCGCTTCGAAAGCCACGCCTGCGCTACCCCGTGCTGCTGAGGTGTCTAAGACGAGACGGTGTCCTGCCGTAGCGAAAATCTCCCCTACTACCGCAGCGCCTGCCCATGGTTTCTCGCTTCGTCCCTTTAGGAACACGGCCGTCGCGGCCAACAAGCCGCACCTGCAGTTTAGGAGCATCGTCCATGATTTGGTGTCCACCTGTTTTTGGTGGACACTTCATGCATCAGAGCACTGCGCTTCAGAAGGCGCATAGAAATTCGCGCTTACTAATAGATCACCTAACCAAGCGAATAAACATCAACTGCCGCTTTGACATCCCTCCTGCCGCTTTTCTCTAGCTCCGGGCTATGAAGTGTGCCGGACCAACGACCTCACCCGTTTCGGTGTGGCGGGGTTGGTCTCCAATGTACGCGATGCCAAAATCGGCCAACCAAACATCATGCCCATTGCCTGGAAATAAAATGTTCTCAGGATTTACGTCACGATGAATCACCCTGACTTTGTGACCGGAACGCAGCGCATCGGCTAACCTAATGGCGACGTCGATAGTGGTCTCAGGGTTATATTGGTATCGCAGCTTACGCTGAGCCAGATTGCCGCCCTGAGCAAGGGGCATTACGATGTAATGCTTGGTCATCTCGGGGTCGGTCGTCGCGGTAAGCGAGTGGTCCAAGATCCTTATGATATTCGGATGGTCACAGCGCTCGACACTCGCAATTTCGCTTTTGAAACGTTCATGTCGCTCAAAGTTGGTCACGCGCTTGAGGGCAAGCTCACCCTCATGTTCGCCGGTTAAATCCGTGACCCTATAGACGTGCCCCTGCCCCCTTGTCCCTCGCGCGTTTTGTTTTTCGCTTTCCAGCGGCCGCCGTAGGTCTCTTCTTTTGCCAAGTTCGCACCCGATTGCTTCTTACTTAGCTTCGGATAGGCGTGCCTGATTAACAGCTTGCTACCGCGCTTTGAATGGAACGCGCGGCGGTTAATGGATGATGAGGTGGGCCGGACAAATTCTTGCACTAAAGCGAAAGCCGACCGGACGTTTGTTAGCCTCGCCGGGCCGAAAAGGCCGCGCCGCCCGCGATGGCCAAGTGTACAAGCTCCCATCATTTCGAACACCGCGTTTTCCAAAGTTAAACATGGGATCCAAGCTAACGGGGCGAGGCGCCTGAACCATTCAGAACGTCGCTTTGAAAAGCCCTGGAAAATAAGGCTTCCCTCACGAGGCACTGAGAAGATTCTAAGGGGCCTCTCTACTGCTGTCCACCGGCACGGCTGAGATCTCTTTAGGCCGTGCGTAGCGGCTAAGCTATGTCACGTCCATACGAAAATCCGGATTGCTCACCAGCGGACAATTATGAGCACATCAATCTCGGGCAAGTGCTCTTCTCGGAGCCGCTCTATAGCTGCTTCGACAGCATCACCCGGCTTTCGCAAAACAAGAGCTTCCAACAAACCCTCCGGCCGCTGCGGGTATCGCGCTCACCAATCAGCGGGAAGGGGAAGAACGTCTGAGAGCTATACGAATGTATGGGGTGCGAGAGGGCTTCGAAATAGCGGATGATTTCGGCAGCTTTAGGTAACCAAGCGGAGTATCAGATGTCAGTCTCAATCACCCGTCACGCTTTGACCGTGGAGCACGTGACACTCACCTCCCCAAAGCCCTTCCTGGAGACGGCAGCAGCACTTGAACGGCAAATTCCCCATGTCGATGACGGCATCTGGGAGCGGCTGGAGAATGGTGAAGCGGCTTCAGTCCGAAAGGAATTGGAGGCCGGGGGTCCGCTTTTCATCTTCATGAAGCGGGACCATGGAAGCACAGACCAGATGATCGACTATCGGCGAAACTGCTTCCAGTACGAGATAGGCAATCCCCTGACGGCTTCGAAGATGACGAGCAAGGTGCTGGCTGCCGGACAATATGCGCCGCTTCGTGTCGTTTTGTATGAAGGCTCCGGTGGTGGATCGGTATTCGAATACGACCTTCCGTCAAAGCAATTCGGCCAATATGGAAACGCCGAGGTCACCGCGATCGGATTTGAACTGGACACCGAGATCTATAAGGCTCTGATCGCCGCTGCGGAATGACGCGTGGATGGAGCAACCGGTTTCAGTGCGGCACGCATAAGGCGAACTGTCAGCCTATACCTGGGTATAGTTCGCGCGGCGGTCGTAGAGGTCTATTTACCCCGTCACAGACCGGCAGACGGTCGATCAGACCTCTGGAGGAGAGAAGATGGTCGAGAGCGCTAAGGTTGCTGAACATTACGAAGGCAAGGGACTTATTGATCGCGTGAAAGACGCGCTAGCGGCTGCGGGCTTTACAGCTGGCAGAATTGCTCCCGCACAGTTGGCATCACTTGATCAGTTTCATTCACGTGGTCTGGAGGCCACGATCGAGCTTGGCAAGATTCTTGGACCATCGGCCAAGGATCGGGTGCTCGATATCGGATCTGGTCTTGGTGGGCCTTCCCGCTATCTTGCCAGCACTTTCGGGAGCCATGTAACCGGTATCGACCTTAGCGATAGCTTTGTCGAGGCGGCGACTTTCTTGGCTGAAAAGACCGGACTGACGGAACGCGTGAACTACATGCAGGGGAACGCCTTATCGCTCCCGTTTGAGAGTGGCAGCTTCGATATCGCTTGGACCCAACATGTGGCGATGAATATCGCAGACAGAGACCGATTTTATTCTGAAGCATATCGTGTTCTCAAAGCCGGTGGACGCATTGCAATTTACGACGTCCTGCAAGGTGGCGGCGGGCCGCTCATCTACCCCGTGCCTTGGTCAAAAAGCGAAGAGACAAGTTTCCTGCTTACACCGGCGGGAATGAAGAGCCAGTTGGTTGGGGCAGGTTTTGAGATCTCGTCATGGGTCGACCGAACAGATGCTGCACTTGCGTGGTTCGCGCAGCTGCGTAAGTCGCAGGCGTCGATCAAGGGGCCCGGCCCTCTTGGGCTTCACCTTGCTATGGGTCCAGAGTTTAAAACAATGACCGCGAACCTCGCCAGAAATCTTGATGAAGGTCGAGCTGTCCTGGTCGAGACGATCGGGGTCAAACGCAGCGGCAATTCTTGAAGAACGCACTATAGCACAAGGGGCCTGCTACTCACGGGGGCCCGCGTCAGCGGTGCGAACATTGCCTCAGCATGCTTTGCAAACTCTGCGTCCGGGATATTTATCCCTGCCTGGGAGCACTTAGTTCGGCTATTCGAAAGGTTCCGTTCCAAACTAAAATCCTGATATCCCTTGATTCCGTTGGAATGGAGTACGGTAGATGTCGTGATACCGGGAATGCTCTGATCGCTCATGACCGTGCATGCCCGCAACGTCACGAGCCCAGATCGAGAAATCTCACGATCGTTGGTACCGCTGCTGCCAAAAATTGAAGGCTCACGCCGGCGACCATCAGTCAAACCGCAGGCTTGTAATTGCCTCAGCCTCAACTTGAAAAGAGTTCGAAAAAAAATCGCAACACACGTCGGCGCCGGCGTCGTACTCGGCAATCCGGCCACTGCGTCCCCAGTCGAGCATGAGAATGGGCATTTCAGAGGAACGGCTCGGCCACTTTAGCTACCACCCTGATCCCGCGATTGATTTCTGCATCGACGTAGAAGAACGCGAAAGCATGCACCGCAAACGATTCATTGGTTTCGGCAAAGAGTCAGGCTGGAAGGCAGCATCGAGTGAGCGATGGATTTCGTGCAGGCGCCGATCCCAATGCAGTAGTGCGAAGCTAATGCCTCGCTGCATGAATTTGGAGCTTCGTCGTCCAGCGGCAATTCGACAGATCCAGGTTCCTAAGTCTCAAATAAGATAGAACTCTCTCTGGCGTCAGTGGAGAAATCGACGATAGCACCTGACGCATTGTAATATTACAACCTTTTGGTGGAAACGTATCGGTCAATTACCTGTATCGATGCGGTTTTCAGTCAGTGCATCAAAAAGGCTGATGCTCGTCGGATCAGCAATTAGGCCCATCTTCTCCCCTCTTCGCCCGCTAAACCGCGCGGCAGCTCTAACGACAACTGTCTGATCGCCGACCATAGCCGTTACGATCGTATCGGGCCCGGTCGGCTCTACGACGTCGATCGTTGCCGTGATCGAAGCCTCGGTAGCTGGGGCGGCCTTGAGCTCCTCCGGCCTGACACCGAGTACGCAGTTCCGGGAGGATTGCTCTATCGGCATCTTAGGGAACGTGATAGCGACACCCGCACTCTCGAACCGCGGCGTTCCAGCGTCCGAGACCAGTCGGCCCTTGATGAAGTTCATCGCTGGCGATCCAATGAAACCTGCAACGAACATGTTTGCTGGTCGCTCATATATTGTCCGAGGGTCTGCGATTTGCTGAACGTAGCCTCCCTTCATGACAGCAACCTTCGTTGCAAGAGTCATGGCCTCGATTTGGTCGTGTGTGACATAGACGATCGTTGTCCCCAAGCGCTCGTGAAGGCGCTTAATCTCAGTTCGCATCTCGACACGCAATTTGGCATCGAGATTGGACAGGGGTTCATCAAACAAAAACAGATCGGGACTGCGCACAATCGCCCGTCCCATCGCCACCCGTTGCCTTTGGCCTCCGGAGAGGTTTGCAGGCAATCGATCCAGAAGATGCGTTATCTGGAGCATCTCCGCAGCCTTGTGAACTTGCGCCTTTCGCTCAGCTTGCGGGATACCGCGCATCTCCAACCCGAAGCCGATATTCCGTTCGACGGACATCGTCGGGTATAGTGCATAAGACTGAAAAACCATTGCGATGTTTCGGTCCTTTGGCGGCAGCGGCGTTACCGACTTCCCCCCAATGGAAATCTCGCCGGCAGAAGAATCCTCTAAGCCAGCGATGATGTTGAGCAGGGTTGATTTACCGCATCCAGACGGCCCTAGAAGCACCAAAAAGCCGCCGTCTTCGAGATCGACATCTATTCCGTGGAGCACTTTAACTGCGCCGTAGGACTTTTGGATGTGCTTGATCGACAAGTCTGCCATTACCCGTTTCCTTATCCCTTGACTGCACCTGCTGTGAGGCCTTGGACCATTGCTCGCTGAACGATTGCAAACAGGATGACCACTGGCAGGATGCTCAGAATACCCCCGGCCGCCAGAACGCCCCAAGGAAGCTGGAATTCCCCGACCATCAACTGAAGGCCGACCGGCCAGGTTCGCGACCCCTGCCCCGTAGTCAGCATGAGGGCGAAGATGAATTCGTTCCAAGCGGCAATCGCGATGAACACGGAGCTGGCGATTAGACCATTTCTCGTGAGCGGCAGGATGATGCGCACCATAGCGCCAAGCCGCGTCGAGCCGTCGACACGCGCGGCGCTTTCCAGTTCCTTTGGCGCCGCGTCGAAGAAACCTTTTAACATCCAGACGAAGAGCGGCAGCAGAAAGCTTGTGTAGGCTAGCGCCAAACCGAAGCGGCTATCGACAAGGCCGACTGTTCTCATCACCACGAAAAGCGGGATGATAACCATGACGGCCGGGAACATTCGTACGAGCAGATAACCGATCATCAGCTTTTCTCTGCCCTTAAACGACGATCGAGAGAATGCATAGGCAGCCAAAGTCCCGGTGCTCACGCAGATCGCAACGGTAATCGCCGTCACGATCAGACTGTTGGTGATCAGCACGGGAAAATTCGACTGTGTCCAGATTGCACGGTAGTTCCCGAAGGTGATCGAGCGCGGAATGTACTGCATATGGGATGTGACGATGTCTGTTTCGTTCTTCACAGATGTCAAAAGCATCCAGAAGATTGGGCCGAGACAGAAGACCGTCATCGTGACAAGAACTGCATAGGTGAGAATGTCGGCCACCCGTCGGCGGCTCCTGCTCGTTCTGATCATCGTCATCCCTTCGATATCCGTGCCAACCTGATGTAGAGGGTTGCAAATGCCATCAGGATCACGAACATGACTACCGAGAGAGCTCCAGCGTAGCCAAAGTTGAACTCGCGATAGGCCGTCTGGAACGCGTAAAGTGAAAGCACTTGCGTCGCGTTTCCCGGTCCTCCGCCTGTCAGCACTAGAAGCAAGTCTGGCGAATTTACCAGACTGATCACACGTAGAATGATTGCAGCGGTGATAACGGTCTTGAGCATCGGCACGGTGATTAAGCGAAACTGCCTCACTGGGCCTGCGCCATCGACAGCAGCCGCTTTATAGAGATCTTCGGGGATGCCTTTGAGCCCGGCCAGAAACAGCAGGGAGAAAAAAGGAAAGCCGTGCCAGGCTTCAACGAGAATGGTCGCAGCCAGCGCCGTGGCCGGATCAGCAAACCAAGCCTTATAGGCACTCAGAAGCCCGATCCTCACCAATATGTCATTGATGACGCCGAGGCGAGGATCGAGAAGAAGCGCCCACATGTGTCCCGCAACAACATTCGGCAAAAAGTATGGGAGCAGGATGAGAACGCCGAAGATCCTTGTACCTGGTACATTGCGGTTTAGCGCAACGGCGGCGATAAATCCGAGGGTTACTTCAATCGCGATTGCCGCACTCACCCAGACGGCCGT
Organism: Rhizobium sp. 05N430; assembly: GCF_056396985.1. Lineage (NCBI taxonomy): Bacteria > Pseudomonadati > Pseudomonadota > Alphaproteobacteria > Hyphomicrobiales > Rhizobiaceae > Rhizobium > Rhizobium sp. 05N430. Next base: position 43,151 of record NZ_JBFTMO010000016.1, read on the forward strand.
GTTCTTAAGCGATATCCAGAACACCCGATCCGACATCATTGCCACATAATGCTTTGCTCCGACCCAGCCGTTAAGGCCAGGCCGGGTAAGCCTCATCTCCCTGGCGCTGATGATGAAACCGTAAAGCGTGGGGTAGGCAACCACGAGCACGAGCAGGGTCAGGCTCGGGATCAGCAGCAGGTATACCCAAGATCGTGTTTCGGATAGGTCCCCGAGGAAGGTTTTTGGACCACGTGCGTATATAGGCTTCATGATGTCGCGGCGCATGCCGTCCTCCGGGAGCGACGAGAGAGAGACCGTCGCGCCAATGCTTAACGCAGGGCGGCTTCGAGCCCCTCAACCATCTGGTCAACCGCTTGTTCGGGGGTCAGCTGACCAGTCAGTACGGATTGGAAGGTCGGATTGACGACGTTTTCGGACCAGCCCGCGGCACCCGCAAAGCTATTCGGCAACCGCCCGAAATCGAGTGTCTCGGACGCCGCTTGATAGATGGGGTTCGAGGTAATCCGTTGGTCTTGCAGCGCCGCCGTAGACGCCGGGAAATAGCCGGTCGCCTCCAGGAGAGCGACAGCGGCATCCGTCTCACCCCAGAAGCTTATCCAGTCCCAGGCCGCGTCAATGTTGTCGTCCTTCATGATGCCATTTGCCGCGTACGCGACGCGAGCGATATGCGACTTTGGCCCAGCCGGCATCGGAGCGGTAGCAAATTGTTCGCCGGGCTTAAGAGCGGCCGAGATCTCGCTGAGTGACCCGGTGTGATGCCAGACCATCGCAGTTTGGCCCGTCCGGAAGCCCTCCATGATCTGCCTGTAGCTATCATTTGGTGCGCTCGGAGGCACGACCTTCTCCTTCAGGAAAAGGCTCGAATAGAATGTCACTGCCTCGACGGCAGCTGCCTTGTCGATCGCAGGCTGACCATCTTTGACGATTGGTGAGCCAAAAGCTTCCATGACATCGATCACGTATTTGAATGCACCTGCCCCACCGCGCATGCCGAACGCATAGCGGCCCTTGTCGGCATCGGTCAGTTTGCGGCAAACGGAAACGAATTCTTCGAAATTCTTCGGCGGCCCGGAGAGCCCTGCCTCCTCGAAATAATCCTTTCGGTAGTACATCCAGTCGACGAATGCGAAGGCCGGAACAGCGTAGATTAAGCCATCCTGAGACATCCCCGCCCAACGGTTTTCCGGGAGGTTGGCCTTGCCCTTCCAACCGTTCACCCGTTCGGTAATGTCGGTCAAGGCACCCATCGCGATCAAATCGGCAAACCGCTCGGCAATCACCATTCCAGTGTCCGGACGGCCACCGGCCACGACAGCCGATGAAACCTTCGCCATATATTCGGAGTTCGGAATGCTTTCCTGCGTGACCGCAATGTCCGGATGAGCTTTGCCGAACAGCTCAATGATCTTCATGAGTCCGGCCATCTCGGACTGACTAGCGAAGTGATGCCAATAGTTAATCGCGGTAGCGGCACTAGCTGATCGTACGCCGCTTGCAAGCGCGAGGGCTGCTGTCGCGACGAGAAACTCGCGCTTAGTGATCTGCATCTCTCAATCCTCCCAGATATCAGATAAACATTCTGATCGATCAGATCGAGATAGCAGTCTTTCATTGCATGGGCAACTGCCGATTTGGACATGTGCGTGGCGAGCGAGTCAGGTGAGGCCGAGATTGCGGTTGATTGCCGCTTGAAAATGGGCTTGCAACGCCCGCTCCGCGACGTCCGGGTTTCTGGACGAGCAAGCTTCCAGGATATCAAGATGCTCCTTAAGCGTCCGAATGAGTATGGGTGCCGTCATCTTGCGTTCAAGTCTAAGGAGACGCAGATAGTTGTGCATTCGACGATAGGCTGTGTCGATCAGCGGGTTTCGCAGAGCAGCGACAATCTGCCCGTGGAGGTCCAGTTCCAACGCATCCATCTCTGCGAGGTGGTCTGGTGCCAATCCATCACTTTCAAGCTTGCGCAACAGCCTGGCATGGCGGACTTCTAGATTGTTCATGAGGTCTTCGCTGGCCTCTTCTGCAAATACGCGCACCGCCGATCGCTCGACGATCGAACGGAACTGATATGTCGCCCTTGTTAGTTCGAGGCCGGGACGCACGAACTGTATCCCTGAGCGGGGATGGATAGTGAGGATCCCTTCCGCCTCAAGCATTCGCAACGCATCCCGCAGCGGGGCGACCGGCACACCAACGATTTCAGATAGTTCACCTTGGGAGATGAAGGCGCCAACCGGCACCTTTCGATCGAACAGACTTTCAAGGATACGATCGTAAGCCAAGTCACTCAGCCGGGGGGCCGCGACCTCCGAAGCACTCACATTCGTTTTGCGCACTTGCGATTTTCTCATAGCTTCGATAATACCCCTGATAGATCAATTATCATTCTAAAGCGATCAGAGAGCACGATCATGCCCCTTTCCGAATTTCGTATAACGCGATTTCAGTTTGCCCGCGATAGGATAATCGGCGATAGCCAGGTTCGTGCCGATGACGTCAATGTTGCGGCACTCGAACTCGTCGGCGAGAGTGGAAAAATCGGCCTGGGCTTTATGCAGACCCTTTTTCATCCATTGCCCGACCAGTCTGAGATCGAGGCCGTGTTCGCCAACGAGGTCTGGCCTTCAATAGTCAATGAAGAGGCGATTGGCCTAGTCCATCGCGTCAATCGGCCCCGGGGTGGAAATCAGCGAGCATTCTCGCTTCCATTTCATGAGGCATTGCAGGTTGCCCTGTGGGACCTCGCCGCCAAAGAAGCAGGCCTTCCTTTGCACAAACTTCTCGGTAGCCGCCGCAACCGGGTCCGTGCCTATGCAAGCGGCTTGGATTTCCACCTAAGTGACGATGCATTCTGCGCACTATTTGCGCATGCTGCCAGCCTTGGATACGAGGCGTTTAAAATCAAGGTCGGACATCCGGACTTCAAGCGTGATATGCGCCGGCTGGACCTTTTAAAAGAGATTGTCCCCGCCGGCTCCTCAATCATGATCGACCCGAACGAGGCCTGGAGTTCCAAGGAGGCACTAGTCAAACTGACGGCAATCCGTGACGCTGGCCACGCGCTGCTCTGGGTCGAAGATCCTATCCTTCGCCACGACTTTGAAGGCCTCCGAACGTTGCGTCACGCCGTCAACTGGACCCAAATCAACAGTGGTGAGTATCTCGATGCAGCAGGTAAGCGCCTGCTCATGGAAAATTACGGGACGGACCTGTTGAACGTCCACGGCCAAGTAACAGACGTCATGCGGATTGGCTGGCTCGCGGCAGAACTCGGCGTCCCTGTGAGCCTTGGCAATACGTTTCTTGAAGTGGGCGTGCACATGGCGGTGGCACTTCCGGAGGTGGAATGGCTTGAGTATTCGTTCCAGAATTTTGACCACCTGGTCGAGCAGCCGATTGAAATCTCGAACGGCTTCGCCTACGCGCCTGACCGATTTGGCCATGGTCTTGTTCTCAGTGAAACTGCGCGTAACGAGTGGTCTCGTCCGCGTCGCCTCGAACGCAATAATTTGGGCAACGCGCCGATCAATCCGCGACTTCCTCTTCAAACCTAACGGCCAAAGCCCGATAGCGATCCCTAACGGGCCTCGGCCCAGTGTCTCTGACTAAAGCGCGAGATCAAGCGATTGCTTTAGTCACGAAAGCAAAAAGATATAAGTATCTATAGTTTCTGCAGATATCGCCACATCGCACTGATCGTTCGGGACAGACTTCTATTTCACCGCTTTTTCCTCGGCCGCGCTGTCAGATAGGGCGTAAGCCCCCTCCCTAACCGGGTGGCATCTTCATACCGTTCAAGTCCGAGTTCGTCCTCAATCGTGTTAAAGCGCCGAGCAGAAAGGTCGGCTCGGCGCTGTTTTAGCTCTGGGTCATATCGCAGCTTCCGGAGAGAAAAACCGGGGTCTTGATTCGTTAGGCGATCCGCCGCGTGCCCCGAAAGGAAAAATAGCCAACTACCACCGCTGCGATCAGCAAAACCGTCTGCGAGACAAGTACAGCCGGTTCATTGCCAACCGGAGCCAGATCATGCAGCCCCGGGACTTTTTGAAAAGACTGTACGATCAGCACAAGACAGTTGAAATAGAGCAAGGCGAGTGCACCAATCACGAACGTCGCATTCCAAACTCGTGCGGTGCTGGCCTTCCGCCACGCAAAAATCGTGACCGCTAGTATAGCGACGTTCAGCAATCCGATTACGATAGCGGGCGTGACGCCATGAAATGGAAACAAGAAGCCACCGAAAAGTGTAATCGCGGCAGTTATCAAGAACAGCTTGGCCGGACCGTCGGAGGGGCTGCGGTTAATAAAAGCGCGAACTAGGGCGATGCCCGCGGCGATTTCCACCAGACTGACGAGCACGTGAAAGAGTGTGTAGGCGAGAAGTAGGTTCATGGTCAGGTCTCCGTGCAGATAATCGCGAGAGTGTGTGGAGGTGGGTAGGCGATTGGCAATTATACGAAGGTATGGTTTTGACGGCACGGCCCCACCAAGGAGAGAGAGAAGTGGGTCCGTGCCGCCAAGGCTATGTTCAGGCTGCTGCCGAACCGTCGCCGATTTCTTGATCTAGTGCAGGCGCAAGCTCTTCGGACGCTACCTCTACCACGGGGGGACGGACCCGATACCAGATGGCATAGAGCGCCGGCAGGAACAGCAGGATGATCACTGTGCCTACCGCAGTGCCACCAATCAGAGTGTAGGCAAGTGCGCCCCAGAACACGGAGAAGGTCAGCGGTATAAAGGCGAGGACGGCAGCCAGGGCAGTCAAGATGACCGGACGGGCTCGCTGAACAGTCGCTTCAACAACTGCGTGGTAGGTATCCAACCCTTCGTGCATGTTCGTTTTGATCTGCTCCATAAGGATCAGCGTGTTGCGCATCAGGATACCCGACAGACCGATCAAGGCGAGGATGGCGGTGAACCCGAACGGCTGATGGAAGATAATCAGCGTCGGCACAGCACCAAGGAGACCAAGGGGCGCGGTAAGGAGCACCATCGCCATGGCAGAGAATGACCGAACCTGCAGCATGATGACAAGCATGGTCAGTACGATCATGATCGGAAATACTTTGGCCAGCGCTACGTTGGCCTTTAGAGACTCTTCGACGTCGGCACCGACCTCGATCCTGTAGCCAGCCGGCAGCGACTGAATGAGAGGCTGCAGGGATTTGGTTACCTCAGCAGCAACATCCGGAGGCTGAATGCCTTCCTGAACATCACTGCGCACTGTGATCGTGGGAGTGCGGTCGCGACGCTTGAGGATAGGGTCCTCGGTCGTCACTTCCATACGGCCGATCTGATCAAGCGGGATCGTCTTGCCGTCCGGAGATACAAGCGTGAAGTCGCCAAGGCGTGCAGGGTCCAGACGTTCCTCACCGTCACTGCGAGCAACCACGGCAACCGAGCGGATATCCTCGCGAACTGCCGTAACATTCACACCGGTCAGCAAGAACTGCAGCTGCTGCGCAGCCTGAACCGGGGAGAGACCGATCAGCTTCAGACGTTCCTGGTCGAAGACGAACTTCACCGAGGCTACGCGGTCACCCCAATCACGGTTGACGGTGCGGGTATGCGGGTTTGCACGCATAATATCGAGGACGCTGTCGGCGATGTCACGAACCTTGCTCTCGTCGGGACCCATGACGCGATAGGCGACCGGGAACTGCGAGTACGGACCAAAGACGAGCTGGGTTACGCGAACTCGTCCTTCCGGGGCCAGGCCGTCAGCAACCTTCTCGCGCAGGCGGATTTTGAGGATCTCGCGAGCCTTGGCATCAGGCGTGAGGACAACGATCTTGGCGAAGGACGGGTCGGGCAATTCCGGTGCGTATGAGAAGAAGAAGCGTGGAGCGCCCTGGCCGACATACGAGGTAACAATTTTGGCTTCAGGCTGTGCACGAACGTAGTCTTCTACTTTCTTCACCGCGCGTTCGGTTGCTTCGATGCTTGTACCTTCGGGCATCTGCACTTCAAGCAGCAGCTCGGGGCGGTCAGAGGCCGGGAAGAACTGCTTCTTGACGACTGTCATGCCAGCACCTGCGGCCACGAACATTACCAATACCACTGATGCTACGAGGAACTTACGGCGAACGGCCCATTTAACCACGGCACGGAGGCGACGGTAGTTCGGGGTATTATAGATTGCCGTATGACCACCTTCGACCGGCTTGATGTTCGGCAGCAGCTTCACACCAAGATAGGGAGTGAAAGCAACTGCGACGAACCAAGATGCCATCAGAGCAAAGCCCACAATCCAGAAGATATTGCCGGCATATTCGCCAGAGCTGGATTTCGCAAACCCGACCGGCATCAGGCCGATGATGGTGACGAGCGTACCAGAGAGCATCGGCGCAGCGGTGTGGCTCCAGGCGTAGGCAGCGGCATGGATCCGGTCCATCCCCTCTTCCATCTTCACCACCATAATTTCAATGGCGATGATTGCGTCGTCGACAAGCAGACCTAGCGACAGGATAAGAGCTCCCAACGTGATGCGGTCAAACGCTCTGTCGGTACCCATCATGACAAGGAAGACTATGGCAAGCGTGAGAGGGATCGCGGCAGCAACAATGATACCGCTTCTCCAGCCCAGGCTAAGAAGGCTGACGAGCAATACGACGCCAAGTGCCACGAAGAACTTGAGCATGAACTCGTCTACTGCTTCCGAGATGTTCACGGCTTGGTCAGTGACCTTCTGCAGCGTTACACCAAGCGGGAGCGTGGAAGTCAGTTCCGAAGCCTTCTGTTCGAGGGCAGCGCCGAGATTGAGGCCATTCCAGCCATCTTGCATAACCACGCTGAGCATCAGAGCATCTTCACCCTGATGACGGATACGGTACGTCGCAGGATCTTCGTAACCACGGCGAACAACCGCAAGGTCAGACAGCTTCATATTCCGGTTGCCGACGACGATCGGCGTGTCTTTGATCTTCTGGACATCGTCATAGCCACCATCAACACGCAGAAAGACCTGCGGACCGTTGGTGTCGATCGAGCCGGCGGGAGCAACATTGTTCTGCAGCTGTAGGCTCTGGAAGACATCCTGTGGGCTAATGCCTAACCCAGCAAGGCGAGCGTAGGAGAACTCTACGAAGATCTTTTCGGCCTGTTCTCCAAGAATGTTGACCTTCTTGACGCCCGGGACATGAAGCATTTCCTGGCGCAGCGCCTCGGCCTGACGAGCCAGCTCGCGAGCGGGCATTCCTTGAGCCTTCAGCGCATATAGGGCAAAGCTTACATCCGAATATTCGTCATTGATGTACGGTCCCAATACACCGTTCGGCAGCTTGAGTGACTCGTCGCCAACCTTCTTCCGGGCTTGGTAGAACTCTTCGGGAACGCTCGACGGTGGCATGCTGTCGAGGAGACTTACAGTCATGAAGACGGCGCCGGGTCGCGCGATGGTCTCGACGCGGTCGTAGTAGCGGAGTTCCTGGAGCCGCTTTTCGAGGGGTTCAGCTACAAGCTGCTGCATTTCCTTTGCGGTGGCACCAGGCCAGACAGCAGTCACCGTGAACTGCTTGATCGTGAACAGCGGATCTTCTGCTCTACCAAGTTTGAGGAAGGCAAAACCACCGGCGATAGCGATGGCTATGATGAGGAAGAGCGTGATAGCACGCTCCTTGACGGCAAACGCCGAGAGATTAAAGCCGCTCATTTCGATGCAATCCTTTCATCGCCAAGCCGAACCGGCATGCCTTCACTAAGGAGATTGACACCAACGGCGACCACCGTGGTTCCGCGGTCAATGCCTGTGACGATCGCGTTTTCTTCACCTACCTTGAGAACCTTGACTGGTTCAAAGGCGACCTTGTCGCCCGTCACGACCCAGACACCTGTGCCGGCGCCGCGGTCAAACACCGAGCCGATCGGGACGTCGACAGACGACGCGGAGGTCTCATCACCTGGCAGGTCAATCGTAACCTTGATTGTCGATCCCAACGGTACTTCGCCTTCGCTCTTGAGAACGTAGCGAGCTTCGAATGTTCTAGTCGCTGGGTCGGCCGCGCTGGAAAGCTGGCGAAGGCGTGCGTCGATCGGTGAGCCGTCAAGGCCATAAACCGACGCGTAGCCGGTCGATCCGATTGCGGGGCGAACTGTTTCGGGGAGGTTTACGCTCGCCTCACGCTCGCCACCATGAGCAAGCTTAACAACGGCCTGACCGGCTGAAACTACTTGGCCAGGTTCTGCGAGAGTTTCTGTGATGACACCATCGGAATCAGCGACAAGAACTGCGTACGACGCTTCGTTCTTGGCAAAGTCGGCATCGGCAATGGAGGCATCGAGCTGAGCAACATCTGTGTCATATGCCTGCTTTGCCTGGTCGTACAGCTGATGTGAAGCGGCACCGGCTGCGAGCAAACGCGCGAAGCGCTTTTCATCTGCTTCACTTCTGGCAAGCGCCGCTTTAGCCGAGATGACCGCATTATCTTTTGCGCGGAGTGCAAGACCAAGGTCGATGTCATCCAATCGCATCAGTGGCTGGCCCTTTCGAACAGTCTCGCCAACATCGACGAGGCGCTCGATAACCTTGCCACTAACGCGAAAGCCCAGGTTGCTCTCTACCCGTGCCATCACAACACCGGTGAAAGACCGCTTTCCAGCGATGATATCTTTGGCGAGTGCAGTCCGGACGACGGGCGCCTTCATCCGAGGGTCGCCTCCGTCTTCGGCAAGGGCCGGAACAGCGAGGAGGATAGTGGATGCAAGGGCGAGCTTGGATAGCGCTCTGATGGCGCCAAGTCCCCTATTTACAGCAAGATAGTTCATGTGACTTGTCCCTATTTAAGTTGATATCAACGTATTTACGCTATTGCAGTGATTTTTTTCGAGCTTTCGATCTCATTCCGAACCGGCCCGAGTTCTGTTTTCCCAGCCTTTGGCAGCGCCACGTTCGCGGACCGCCACAGGTCTAGTCCCTTCCCTAGTAAATCTTGGCCATCGTCGGTCAGCGCCACAGCGCCCTTTCGGCCGCGCTTCGCAGCAACCTTCTTGATGGCCCTCCGCTGCTCGAGCGGACGAATGATCTCGGCGACTGTCGACCGATCCATTACCAGCGCAAAGCCTATCTCGGACGCGGTAGCGTTGCCTTCAAGACCGACTACGTAGAGCGTCGCCAGTTCCCAGTTCGTGAGGCGCTCCTTTTCGAGGACCTCATCGTGAGATACGGCCTCGGCCGGAGTCACCCGTAGCAGGTTCAGTCCAGTCTCCTCGTCAAATGTGTAGACTCGTTTGAGGGCCATCGCCTCTCTCCTGTAATGTTGACCTCAACCTATTTTCACGTTGAGGTCAACCTATTATGTTGTTTGTTAAGTGTTTGACGCGGTGATCGTTGCCAAAGCACCGAGAACCTCATCTTTGTCCGAGTTGACCGCTGACGCGATCTCCGAATTAATTTGCTGCCACACCGGATATGTCTTCTCCAGGACACTCAATCCCTGCGACGTGATCTCTATGCGGCGCGACCGGGCATCATCTTCATCGACCCTGATAGATATCAATCCTAGTCGCTCAAGCGGCTTGACGTTTGCTGTGATCGTCGTGCGATCGACTACCAGCGAACGCGCCAGCTCGCTCACGCTGAGGCCACCCGGGACGTTAACTGTCATCAGCAGTGCGAACTGCCAATGATTCACGCCCGCCGACCGAAACGCGTCGTCGAACTTCTTTGCGACCGCCCGCCCAGCGCGATGAATGTTCAGGCCGAAGCAGCTGCGGTCAACCATAAGTCTTGCGTGAAAGTCGAGTTCGTTTGTCATTCTTCAAAATTAGGATGATATCAACGTATTGTCAAGCCAATATTTTGAATGGCCTCACCCAATGGCAACGTGAGCCGCTCGTTTGAAATCGCGACCATCAAAGCCGTCGGTTACCTTATCCATCACAGAGGTTAAAAGCGTCAGCCCTTCATCCTTCTTTCCAACACGGATCAGCAGTTCTGCAAGGCTGGTAGCCGACCTCAGCTCCCAGGTTATCATTTCCCCGGCCTTGGACATTTCAACCGCCTCTCGAAAGGCCTTCTCTGCCTCGTCGGCTCTTCCGCCAGCCCGCAAGTCAAGCGCGGCGCGTACCCTGATCAGTTCGGGTCGACACCATTTGGAGGGCGTTGCGAGGGCAGCATCAACAAACGCCGGTTCAACGTAGTCTTCCCCCAGAATTGACATGAACTCGACGAGGGTACCCCATACCTGCCCGCTCATCTCATGGAGGACGGCCTCTCGCTGCGTTCCCACGCGCCGTTCCCTGGGCACCATCAACGCGTCATAGCAGACAGCCCATAACTTCCATGTGCCGATCGAATGCAGTTGAGCCGTTCTCGCTAACAGGTCGAGGAACGGCCGAGCCATATCGGGGCCGCCAAGCGCAAACGAGATAGGGAATCCAGAACCGCATATCATGTGACAGAGGGAAATAGGGTGGTTGAGTGAGGAGATGTCGTCGACACACTCCTTGACTACCGACATCCCAGCCTCCGGCCTACCGCTTAGGAAAAGGTACGCAGCAAGCGTGGACCTGAGGGTGACCATCCGGTGATCAAACTGCGCACCGGTCTTACGGATATCGTGTGCTTCAAACGAGGTGCCAAGAGCGTTTTCGATGTGAACCTTGGCCCGGGACATTAGCCCCTCGAAGAAAGTGCTGTGCGCGAGCGTTCTCTGGACGGCGTGATCAGCCACCCCGCCAGCGGCGATCAGCTCGTCTTCGAGCGCAAGCGCGTCTGGATGACGCCCCCTGATAATGTAAGATGCCGACAGACCAGACAGCGAACGCACCTCGAACGACTTGTCGCCGGCCCTACGAGATGCAGCGACCGCATTTTGAAACGCTTCGCGCACAGCCTCATCCTTGAGGTTGCCTTGAACTTGATAGAGTACGTTACCGAGCGAAGAGAACATCCGAGCATCCATGATTGGATCACGATCACCACGCTTCGCGTTAGCCGAGATTGCCCGCTCAAGTTCGCTCCTGTGCTGATCAACCATACCAAGGGACGTGAATAGCACCGCGGAGTGGGCCGTGAGCTCGATCCCCAACCCCACATGATCCGCAGAAGACAAAGCCCAATCTATTGCCTGCCGAACATCCCATACTCGACGACCGAAGCGCCAAAGCCAGCTGGGGGACAATCCGTTGTCCCATTCCTTTTCAGCCAGCTTTAAAAGTTCGAGGCAGTGCTTGGCATGGGATAAAAAGCAGCCCTCCGCCTCTCCCACCTCCGATAGTTTCAAACGACCGTACTCACGCGTCATGTCTAGCAGGCGGTAACCTGTACCCGCTGGCTCGCGTACCACCGAGAGCATCGATTTGGAGGCCAAACCCCCAAGCAGTTGTTCAGCCTCGACGGTGTCGGCGATGTTCATTACCGAAGCGGCATCGATGACTGAAAAAGGCGCAAGGAACAGTGAGAGGATCCGCACGCCCTTAGCTTCATTTTCGGATAGGAGCTCGTAGCTCCAATCGAGCGTCTGCCGCAGTGTCCGATGACGAGGCAGCGCCGTTCGCCGCCCCTTGCTGAGAAGCGCAAATCGATCACCCAAGCGCTCAGCCACGCCCTCAAGTCCAAACTCCTCGATCCGAGACGCTGCGAACTCAATCGCCAACGGCAGTCCGTCCAGCCTCCGGCAAAGCTCCGCGATCGTCGGCGCGTTCTCATCGGAAATACCGAAGCTGGGATCATTTGCGATCGCCCGCGCGACGAACATTTCTATGGCGGGATAGGAAATGGCGACATTTGCAACAACTTCGATGTCGCTCACTGGACCAGGCAAGGGCTGCAGCCGGCGCACCCATTCTCCCTCCGCATTAAGCGGCTCACGACTAGTCGCAAGCAGATGCACCTCGGGAGCAGTACGCAAAATTCCTTCACTGACCGATGCCGCCGCATCGATAACGTGCTCGCAGCTGTCAAGAACCAGGAGCAAATTCATGCGAGACAGCTCGTACTGGATGTCGGACATCGGGTTATCGGCGTAGGCGCCCGCCCCTAAAGCTGACATTATCGCTGCAGGCACCTGCTCGCTGCTGCTTGTGGCTGATAAATCGACGTAGAGCACGCCATCGCGGTACCTCTCCTGCACCGCATTTGCCACGGACAAGGCAACGGTCGTCTTCCCCACGCCACCCGGGCCAACAATTGTAATAAACCGGCTTGCGGGAAGCTCGTCAGATATGAGTTCACAGAACGAGTCACGACCGAACACCTTGGCAACTGGTGCGGGCAGAGCTTGTTTTTTCACAGGGATCAACGGAGGAGTATCGACGGCAACATCATGCCTTTCGAAGTCGCCTACGAAGCTATATCCTTTTCCGGAAACGTTCACGATGCATCTGGCATGCGACTGGCTCTCGCCGAGCGCTTTTCTCAGCCCCGACATGTGCACGCGGACCGAGCCTTCATCGACCGCCGTTGGGCCCCATACGAGGCGCATCAAATCTTCATTTGACAGGAAATCTCCAGGCTGGGCTATCAGGGCCGTCAAAAGGTCGAGAGCACGTCCGCTAATTTTCACCGCTTTGCCGTCACGCTCTAATAGCCGCTTAGACGGATTTAGCGTGAAAGGGCCGAAGGTGAAGTAGTGCCTGCTCATCGATGCTCCGTATAAGAGCGCTTATGCCCCGCCCTTGGAATGTCGGCGTTGACGGTTCGCGCTGCCGCCCAATAATGGATCGAAGACCACACACATAGCGGCGTGATGCAGGTTAGAGCGATGTCGAGCGATTGGTCGACACCATAACGGGTGAGGATGTCGCTTATGGCGCCGACCACCAACGGGCCAAGGCTCAGTCCGATGACATTTCCGGAGAACACCAATGCAGCGGCAGCCATTGCACGCACTTGGGGCGCTGCGAGCGACTGGATCGTTGAAAACGTGGGCCCAAGGTAAAAGCCTAGAAGCCCGGCAGGCAACACGAGCAGAGTTACCATCACTGCAGGTGACACCACCTGGAACACGGCGACCCACGCTAGGCCCGAAAGGAAAAGTACAGCTGCAAGAATTTTGAGGCGGCGGCATGGGTCACCACCTGAGATCTTGTCCGAGAGTATGCCTCCCAGCAACGTCCCACATCCACCGACCAAGCCAAGGACAATCGCGAGCGTGGTGCCGACTTCAGTAACCGACATTCCATGGCGGACCAACATAGACGGGAGCCAACCCAAGATCGCGTTCGAAAACGTCGAAAAGAGCGTCGCTCCAATGAATACATGCCTTGCTGCCGGGGTCTTGAACGCGATTTGTAGCGCGGCAACCACCGATCGAGGAGCGGGATCCGCTCTTTGATCACTGCGTTGAGGCTCCGAAATCATCAACATCCCTAGAAGTGAGACGCAAACCCCGAAGACACCGATCATCACGAAAGCTGTACGCCACCCCCAATGGCCTCCAATCCATGCAAGCACCAAGAACCCGGCCAGCACGCCGATGTGAGGCCCAAGGGAAAAAGTCGCCATCGCGATACTCCGCTCATGCGGCCGATAGAGATCCGCGATGATCGAATGTGACGGTGGATTGGTGCCACTTTCCCCTGCCGCAACTCCGATCCGCGCTAGGGCGAGTTGCCAGAATCCGCCGGCAAAAGCTGAGACCGCAGTCATTGCACTAAAGAACATAAGAGCCCAGTTGATGATCGGAACTCGCACACCGCGGTCTGCGATCCTGGCGATCGGGAAACCACCCGTCCCGTAAATCAGCGCGAAGCCTATCCCGTAAAGAAGTCCGACCATGGAGTCGGTGAGCTCGAACTCTGCCTTGATGGGCTGAGCGAATAAAGATAGGACTTGCCGGTCCAAGAAGTTGATCGAAAACACGGCGGTGAGCCAAAGTAGAACAAACCGGCGACTGGTTTTAACTCGCCGCATCAAGTCGCGGGAGCTGGCAAGATCACTCTCATGCGTCATGACCGAACTCCCACCGCGGCTTGGGCTTAAGCGCAGTATCCGCCGTCTACGTTTATCACACTTCCGGTCACGAAGGATGCATCGCTTCCCGCGAGAAACGCAATCGCCGATGCCACTTCCGATGGATTCCCGAACCGGTGGAGAACATTAGCCGCGATCTCCGCGTCCGCGATAAGCCCGGAGTGTGGCGTAGACGCTGTCGCGATTGCGGCAGCCTGAACGACATTGACGGTAATGCCGCGAGGTCCCAAGTCATGGGCAGCACCACGGCAAAAAGCGGCCAGAGCCGCTTTGGTCGCTGCGAAGTCAGCCAAACCAGGTGATCCCACGCGGTCGGCGACGCCTGCGCCGACGGCGATAATTCTCCCACCTTCTTTCATCGCCCTGCATGCGGACCGGATGAGGGAAATTGTCCCCGTCACATTCACCGCGAACTGATGCTCAAGGACAGCCTCGTCAACGTCTGGATCATCCACTTGCCAGGATGCACGAACTGCTGCGTTCGCAACCAAGATATCGAGGCGGCCGAAGTGCGCCACGACTGACCTAACGAGCCTTGGCCCGGCATTCCTTGCCGCCTGATCGCTTCTGAACGAAGCACAATTTTCGCCGGCCGCTTCGAGTTCGGCCGCAATTTGCTCACAGCGAGCGGTTGAAGATCGGCATGAAAGTGCGAGATTTGCACCGTCTTCAGCCAATCTGCGGGCAACTGCCTCGCCGATCCCACTGGTGGCTCCGGTCACTAGTGCCACTTTGCCCTCTAGCGCACGCTTCATATGACACCCTGATCGATCGCCCAGCTCTGGTTGTCGTCGTGGTTGGTAACGACCCCTCTCGTGAGCAGATTGCAGCGACCGAAGATTGCTCGCCAGATAACGTTTGTTAAAAATTGCTAATGTCTGCCTTTGAGCGTTTTTGAGCGTTGCAGGGCCTCTCGATGGCGCGATAACAATTTAAAATATCCTTTAACTCGCGATTCATTGCATCCCATTGCACCCTCACCATCAAGTCTTGTCGGGAACTTGAGAGGCGCTCCTATGACAGAACTTCTTGCGGAGGCAGTCGAGGCACACGGTGGCATTGGTCGGTGGAGTGAGTACCGACGGCTATCGGCCGAGCTATCGATAGGGGGAGCCATATGGCAGCAGAAGCGCCAAGCTGGGCTCCTTGACCGAATGACCTCTGTACTTGAGACGCACGAGGAGAAAGTTTGGATGAGCCGCGCATCGCACCCGCGTCATCGCATGACTTTCTCGTCGGGCCGGGTAACATTTGAGGAGGCTGATGCCGATATCGTGGAAAGTTGCTACAATCCCCGTTCAGCCTTCAGAAACCAGTCGGCGGAATCCCCTTGGAATGAGTTCCACGTCGCGTATTTCTCAAGTTCAGCGGTTTGGACAAGCCTTATGGCACCGTTCCTCTATACGTATCCGGGGTTCGAGAGCGAAGAGTTGGAACCCTGCGAATATGAAGGTGAGCAGTGCAGGAGGCTTAGGGTCACATTCCCGGACAGCGTAGTTACCCACACCCGTGAGCAGATCGCATGTTTCGGACCTGACGGACTTCTAAGACGGTGCGACAACGTAATCGAGGTGCTGGAAATACGCACGGTTAACCGGGCGTCCAGATACCGGAATTTCCAAGGAATTCGCGTTCCGACCTTGCACGAGATATTCTACGACGATGACCGAACGGGGGAGCCGGCGGATCTGCTTGTACAGATTGAAATCTGTGACGCCTGGTTCAGCTAGACTAGGAAAGCCAGCTGCTACTTCCCTGCCCTGACCGATTTTACGAGGGCGACGCGTTCCAGAATTGCAGCGTCCGCCGCCGGTCCGGCTAACAATCGCGTGTTCTTCTCCGTGATTATTTCGCCTGTTGCCTTGTCCATTACCACAGGACGGCGCTCGGCCCCTCCCTTAACTGCTCCAAGAAGCATTGTAACGTCATCAGCTTTGTTCTGTAGGTTACCCCACTCAAATAGGGTTATCAGAACTGGAAAAAACTCCCTTCCCAATGGCGTCAGGACGTATTGATATCGTGAGGGCCGCTCTTGGTACAAATGCCTTTCAAGGACCCCTACCTCAACGAGGTATCTCAACCTGCTGGTTAGCGAATTTGAGGAAATCCCAAGACTCTGTTGAAACTCATCAAATCTGGAAAGCCCTTCAAATGCATCCCGAATGAGAATAATGCTCCACCAGTCACCGACTTTGTCGAGCGCTTGCGCTACCGGGCACCTGAACTTGCTAAAGCTTGTCCGTCGCATGAATCCTCATCAAATTTAGCGAATGAAGGGCCACAATCGAATCTCTCGTTTCAGATTGTTGCGCAATCCCCAGAGAACGCAAACACCTCGACTGGTCTACCCAGCCCCTTTAGCTGAAAGGAGCCAAGTGGTTCGACGGTGGGGCGGCATGACGCCATGTCGACGAACTCCCGGGATAGCAGAACTGGTCGCTGAAGAGTTTTTGTGAGTGTCTCAAGACGTGAAGCGATATTGACCACAGGACCGATAGCAGTGAAATCTAGCCGATTTCTTGAGCCGATATTACCATACATGACATCACCAACGTGAACACCTGTGCCACACTGCAACCGGGCCATGTTGCTGCGTGAATTCATATCGTTAAAGGCGTCGAGGTTCCGCTGTCCCTCAGCAACCGAGCGCAAAAGGTTAGTCGGCGCCTCGGGGTCCTTCAGGTCGAAAATAGCCAGAAAGCCGTCACCCATGAACTTGAGGATCTCTCCCCCATTCTGAGCGACTGGTTGCCCCATAGCGTCAAAGAAGCCGTTTAGCAGCATGAGAACCTCGTCCCGTGGAAGGGAATCGGATATCGCCGTAAAGTCGCGGAGGTCACAGATCATTATTGCCGCACCAACCGTGAAGCCGCTTCCCCGAGTAGTCGCGCCTGCGAGTATTTGCTCACTGGCATGCGGACCAACGTAAGTGTCGAGCAGTGTCCGAGTGAGACGGTTCTTCAGTCGGATCTCGCTGACGAGACCCAGCGGCGGCAGCAGCGCACGAAGGTCCCCTAGATCTTCCTCTGAAAATCCATTCTTAGCGTCGCTGGCGAAGGTCACGGCATGTCGGTTTCCAAGCGAATGCTGAAGCGGCCAAGCAACGTAGTCAGTCATCCCTTCCCAGCTCAGTTCCGTGTAGATAGGAAAGTCGTTTTCGTAAGGTCCCTCGAAGGTCAGGCGTTGTCGAACCTCGGCCTGCCCCAAGTCGACAAGATACATCGGGCTGTTCAGATAGGTTGGCCGCTCATTGATGCCGTAGTCAAAGGTTCGAACCTCAGCGTCCGACTCGCCCCTCGTCCACAAAACGCGTGCGCCCAGCCACTCTGGATTATGGCTGTCAAAAAAGAGCGTCGCTCGCGCCAGAGGCATGCCGATGGCGACCAGCCGCTCACACATTTCCACCAGGATAGCATCTATAAACCGCTTGCCGGCTGTTTCTTCCATCAGCCAGCGGTACACGCTCGCCGCACGCTTCCGCACATCGCTCTCCCTGCAAATCAGAAGGCATCGGAGAACCTTAGCTCCACATGATCAACTATACGAAGGTTTAGGGTGCCAATGCTGTCAACCAAGGCCTAGCTCCCTGGTCCGGCGGCCGTCTCCATTTTGCAACCACAACGAGGATGATATGATTTCGAGAAAGACCAGGATTTTCGCTATAGGGCTCGCTCTCTGTGGCCTCGCCACAATCGGGGCATTCACAAGCGCATCAGGCCAACAGCCGGCCTCTGACGTCGTAGTCAAAGTCGACCTCCTCACAAATCGTATCTGGTCTGAGCAAAACCCGTCAAACGGCCTTCCGGGCGTGATGACGACGTTTCTGTCAGACGGGACATTGCTGCAGGATTCTTGCTGGGAGACGTACTCGGTGACACGGTGGAAGCGCCTGGCGCAGAAGAAGCTGTCGTGGGACGAAAATGGGATTCCCGTCTCAGCAGACGTTAAGTCCGTCTCAGAAAAGGAGCTTGTCCTTTCGATAAGCGCTGGAAAGGACAAAATCGATCACCGCTATGTGCCGGTGAAAACGCCGTACCTCTGCCCGGATATGAAGAGGTAGCGGTCCGCCAGCCGAACTCGGCACGCAGCAGCCCCGTGGTCAACGGACCCCGCAGCGGCGCTCTCGTATCGATACGCTCCCGCCATGGCGTATCGTGATCCCTTCTGGCGAGCGTCATACTAACAGTGAGCCGTGTTTTCCTCACACACTGACCAAGCTCGGTGTAGCCACCCCACCCGATGATGATAGGGCGGTGGGGGGTAACAGCAAAAAAAGATCGAATTCTTGAAAGCCAAGAGGGCATCGCCAATTCTAAGATGGTTTCTTTCGAAGGAAACCGAAATGGAATGATCAGCAGCGGTGATAGGCTGAGATCTGGCAGAAAATGTCTTTCAGGCACATGGGGCAGATGCGGAGGGAAGAAAGGTATTCTCGCAACAGATGCAACGTAGTGAAGTGCTGTCCTTCATGGGCCTTCCGTCCTGCTTGGTTGCAATGGAAGCCTGTGCAAGCTCTCATTTCTGGCACTAGATAGCGCTAGACTTTTGCGATGATGCACTTTGCTTGTCAGGGAAAAAATGCACCTTTGAGTGCGTGGACGAATGGCACGTTTACATTCCGTTCCCCGATCTGGCCGGTCCACATGACAAGCCCCATACACGGTTGGACATCATGGCAAACCTATGCGCTGTGAGCTGATCGGCTGAGAGGCCGAGCAGCTCACTCATTTAATAGCGGGGAGGTGGAATTTACATAAGGGGGGCGCCGATCGAACGGGGGCAGTTTGAGCCGTGAACGTTGACCATCAGCCCAAGCAGTCGCGTAGGCCTCGAATTTGAAGATTTGGCTGGTCACGACGCCACCGTCAAGCACGTAAACTGCCCAGCCGTCGCCCAACTTCACAACTGTTACAGAATTTTCCACGTCGCTCCCCGCGCAAGGCAGATGGCGATCATATGGCAGATAAGACGGATTCAACAGGAGCAAAAAGGCGAACTGTTGGGGTCATTCGCACTTCTCTCGTTAGTTGATGATTTCGGCTCGTTCGTCTGAGAGCAGTGCCTTCAAGCGGTCTCTCCACGTTTGAAGTGCCTCGGGCGTCAGTCTGGTCCAGTCGGTGATTTCGCCAACGACCTTGAGTGGTGCGCTGCTGCGATAAGACCTGGTTGGGTTACCGGGAAACTTCTTGTCGGTGACATTGGGGTCGTTCTCGAATGACCCGGTTGGCTCTACGACGTAGACACGAGGGGTTCCACCTTTCGCGAGTTCAGCTGCAATTTCAGCGGCAAGCCCCGCACTGTCCATTTTGCTTGTGAAATAGATGTGGTTCATAACGACTTCGGGACGATAATTTGACCTAAACCCCGGAGTGAGTAGGTCACCCAGCCGCAGGACTGCGACCGTGCCATGGTAAAAGGGTCCCTCATCCAGAGCTTCTGTCATCGTGGTTCCTCCAATTCGTCCTTGCCCTTCTATGCGGCGAGCTAAGCGGCGCCAAGCTTCCTTAAAGTATCTCGGCTTTCGACGCAGTTCACCTATGCCCCCGGCTCCACACCGGACTGTTTGATTCCTAACAGCTAACAGCCTTGAACAGATCATATGAGATCATATATGTTGCATATGCAACATTTCTATGAGCCTGTGTTTCTTGTCTATTTGGGATCAATGTCCGAAATGACGGTGCTTTACGACATTGCGGGCCGACGCGCGTGTTTGTAGCCCTTTGGCGCGTAGTCACGATAGCCCGCGCAGAGCGAATAACGATCGAGCGCAGAACATTTGTTGCACGACAAACCCGTTTGGCGGGAGCATGCTTGCATTTCTAATCAGATCTCGATGGCTGGCTCTCCCGCTTCAGCAAACCCTTCACCATGCAGGACACCAAAATGAGCAACTACAAGACCCCTATTCTCATTACCGGAGCCGCGGGCTCCATCGGATCCGTGGGCCGAACCGCTACCGAAATCTTGATTAAGCGCGGCTTCAACGTTCGGGCGATGGTGCGCACCGACGATGATCGAGCAGCGACGTTGCGCGAACTCGGCGCCGAGGTTGTCGTTGGTGACCTTCTCAGCCTCGACGATGTCCACCGAGCAATCGAGGGATGCGAACGAATCTACTTCAGCATGTCGCTCTCGCCTAGCTACCTCGAGGCCACCATCAACGTAGCAGCTGTTGCCAAACACCATGGCGTCAAAGCGTTTGTGAACATGTCCCAGATGACCGTCAAGGAAATGGACATCCACAACACGACATCGAGCCCGCAACAGAAGCAGCATTGGCTGGCTGAGCAAGCCCTCGAATGGTCTGGCCTGCCTGTAGTCACGGTTCGACCGACTGCTTTCTTGGAAGCTCTATATCTGCAGAACGCCTCATTGGTGGCCGCTCAGGGCAAAATACTTGCCCCATTTGGCGCAGGAAAGAATTCAGCGATCGCTGCGTATGACGTGGCACGTGTTGTGGCAGAAATCCTTAGCAATCCGGACATCCATATCGGCCAGACCTACCACCTGACCGGTCCAGTTTCTCAGGATATGCAGGCCGTAGCCAAGGAGTTTTCTGACGCTTTGGACCGCGAAATCACATACATGGACGTACCGGTGGCCGTATGGAAGGAGAAGTTCGCTAGCTTTGGTCTTCCACAGCATGTGGTTTCTCACGTTGCGACTATGGCTGAGCTTCACAAGGCCAACCGCTACGATCGTTTCAGTGGTGATGTAGAGAAGCTCACAGGCGTCGCGCCGATGGGCGTAAAAGAATTCATCCAGAAGCACGCAGAATCATTCACCCCTCCGGCCGCTTGACGATGCCGCTGCTGAGTCGTGCTGTGGCGCAGCTCAGCAGCGTCCTAAATTGCCAGTGTTTTTGACGTTGTACAGCTTGATGAGTAAGTCCTACGCATACACGTAGCGATAGAGATTCGCTTTTACTGAAACGGGGTATTTCATGAAGGTCGATTCAAGTAGCAACGTCGAGGGTTTTCTTTCCGTCAAACGTAGCCCAAGTGGCAGCAGCTCCAGCGCGTTTTCCTCGGCGCTAGATCAGGTTGGGCAAACGCCTGCCCCATCCATGGACGATAGCGACGAAAGCTCAAACACGAATTCTCAACCGTCACTGAGCGTAAAAAGCAAGCATCAGGAGATTTTGGACAAATTTTCCAAGTACGCGAACATGACGCCGGCCGAGATGATCCGGGCTAGATACCTTGAGGCACACGGCATGTCGGAATCCAACTTGTCTAGTCTTCCGCCAGACGTTCGTGCTGATATGGAGGCTCAGATCAAAAAGGAGATCGAGCGCCAGCTTCAAGAGCAGTCTCAGCAGAACAAAGTATGACACCAGACACAGAGGTGAGAGTTTGTTATAGGGCGCTGATGTAAGAACGCGCCCTTCTACTATGTGCATTTGGATCACAAAATGGCTACTACGTTCCTCACTGCAGCCGAAGTGAAGCGGACTCTCACAAAATTTATGGCGGATTACGACGAATTCTATTGGGCCGTCGCCTGGGGCACTGTGACGCCGGTGACTGATCTGATGATGGAGCATGCCAACAAGTTCGTTTCGGTAACATTCGGGATTGCGTTCAGCCAAACACATCCTGATTTCGTCGATAAACTCATTGATGTGAAAACCGCTTACGTTGCCTCCGAGTTTGTTGGCGGGTCAATGACCGTTGACCGGCTACTCGCTGAACATCCGATCCAATATGACCGGGATTGAGTCCGCTTCTGGACCGGCGTTTGCGAGTTTGTCGAAATTGGCGGACAACGCTGATAAGGTTTCTCTCAAACTCTCACCACCTTCGGTTAAAACGATCTTGGATCCGCGTCGCATCTCGGGATCACGGACTCTCAGCACAAGCCTCGCTGTCTGAAGGCTCAAAACAGCGTTGTTGATAGAGCTGGCCTCTGGACCAAGCTCCATAGCCAAATCACCCGCTGTAAGGGGCGACCGATCCAAAAGTGCGCCGAGCACCAAATATTGCATGTACGTCAATCCATAGGGCTCAAGCAGCGGACGATAATTCGCCAGCATTCGATTGTACGCGCGAAACAGTGCCAGGGAGACGCCGTCCCCCGGCGATACATTGTGTTTCGAGCCCATATGCAGCCTCAGGCCTTCGCAGCTGTTCGTACGCCGTTAACAAGCCTTGGAAGCTCATCTACACCCTCTGGTCTGAGCTCGACCGGTAGAAGTTCCGCGGGAAGGTTCTGATAAGAAACCGGTCGCAAGAAACGACGGATGGCCATTGTGCCGACTGACGTCGTCCTGCTGTCGGAAGTCGCCGGGAACGGTCCCCCGTGAACCATCGCGTCAGATACCTCCACGCCTGTCGGCCAACCATTGGCAAGAATTCGGCCGACCTTGCGCTCCAGCACGGGGACCAAGGATCTGGCGAAAACGTAGTCCTCAGCGTCAATGTGAAGGGTAGCAGTGAGCTGGCCTTCGAAGTGCTCGGCAAGGCCAACAAGCTCCTCGATGCTAGCGCAACGGATGAGCAGGCTGCTTGCTCCGAAAATCTCTTCAGCTAGTCGCGGATCGGCAATGAATTGTTCAACGCTGGTCTCGAAAAATACAGCCGGGCTTCGATTCTGACCTGCGCTGACGCGGCTACCGGCAACCTGCCGAACTCCGTCGTGAGACGCTAGAGTTTCCACGCCCCTGTCGAAGGCTGCGTGTATGCCACTTGTCAACATTGGCCCGGGTTCGTGCTCCCCAATGAGCTTGGAGACCGTTGAGGTAAACCGCTCTAGTGCGGCGCCGGCGACTGCGATCAAGATGCCGGGATTAGTGCAGAGTTGCCCTGCTCCGACTGTCAATGAATTAACAAAGCCGCTTGCCAGCTCTTCCGTGCGTGCATCCAGGGCATTGGGGAACAAGAATACTGGGTTGATGCTGGACATTTCAGCATAAACCGGAATCGGCTCGGGCCGCCTCGCGGCGATCTCGCCCAGTGCGATCCCGCCTGCCCTAGATCCTGTAAATCCAACCGCCTTTATAGCGCGGTGACCGACCAGCGCAGCACCGGTCTCGTTAGCGCCCGGCAGGAGCGAGAATATGCCGTTGGGCATCCCGCAGTCCTTCACCGCCTTAAGAACGGCGCGGGCCGCTAGTTCACCTGTCCCAGGATGCGCGAGATGGCCCTTAACGACGACAGGGCAGCCGGCTGCAAACGCTGAGGCAGTATCACCACCCGCCACGGAAAAGGCGAGAGGGAAGTTACTTGAGCCAAAAACTGCTACAGGTCCCAAGCCAATCTGCCGCAGACGGATGTCAGGGCGTGACAGCGGCTGACGGTCCGGCATCGCTTCATCTACCCGCAAGTCGAGCCACTCACCAGCTCTGACTACGCGTGCAAAAAGTCGAAGTTGATTGACTGTCCGCGTGAACTCACCTTGGAGACGAAAGCGCGGCAATCCGGTCTCTTCTACGGCGCGATCAAGAAGCTGCGGTCCAACTTCGGTAATGTTGTCCGCGATTTTCTCCAGGAACGACGCACGCTCGTCTAGGCTCTTCGCGCGAAATTCGTCGAAAGCTTCGGCAGCAGCGGCGCATGCCCGGTCCACGTCAGCGGCGGATGCCATCTTGAACGAGGGTGTCAGACTTTCGCCCGTTGAGGGATTGATTGCGACGACATGTTCGCCTGCCGCGGGCTGCGCGGGAGCCACAGATGTCGAAGAAGGGTATTCGCCTCCGCCGATCAGCGGATCGCCAGTAATCTTAAACGTCAAGAGCTGCTCCTGTGGTCAAACTACGGTTCCGCAAAGCGGAGGCTGCGCGGGGTCGCGCGTGCGATAGGCGATATAACTTACCCCAGACCCGTCGAAGAAAATCTGCCCAAATTTGAGGGGTTGCCGATACCATACGAATGTATAGGTCGCGCACTTTAAAGCGCGGTGACATGAGCCGCGGTGTCGCCAGGGCGGCATTAGCGAGACAGTGGATTCTCTCCGTGCCAAAAATTGCACTGATGCTCTATCAAGATTTTGCGGCGATGAGCCTTGCGGCAACGGCTGCCTTCGAGATGGTTAATCTTCGACGAGGTAGTCCTTACTATGACATCACCATGGTCTCACAAAATGGAGGCATGGTCCGCAGTTCGTTGGGGGCTGACGTCGCTTCGTCGCCGTTCTCGGAATTTGACGGCGACACGCTCATTATTGCGGGTGCTGACAGGCTCCAGACGTTCGACCAAAGCTTCCTGGAGGAGCTTCAACACAGATCTTCCGACTTCCGACGTGTTGCATCAATGTGCACCGGGGCATTCGCCCTAGCTGAAGCCGGGCTGCTCGATGGACGACGCGCGACAACACATTGGAACTACGCGGCCCAGTTTCGCAGCCGATACCCGCAAGTAAGGACTGAAGAAGATCGAATATTTACAACTGACGGCCCCTTTTGGACCTCAGCAGGGATGTCCGCTGGGACTGACATGGCTCTTGCGATGGTCGAAGACGACCTTGGTAGCGACCTTGCAAAAGAAATCGCGCGGATCCTTGTGATGTATAATCGGAGATCGGGCGGCCAACTGCAGTTTTCGGCCCTGTTGGAACTCGATGCTAAATCCGACCGCATCCAAAATGCCGTAAACTTTGCCCGCGCCAACCTCGCGACCGCGTTGTCAGTTGAAGACCTGGCACGCGTTGCAAACCTGAGCACTCGACAGTTCAGCCGCGCGTTCAAAGGGGAAACCGGGCAGTCTCCCGCCAAGGCGATCGAGAGGATGCGGGCCGAAGCAGCCCGGCAGATGCTCGAGGAAGGGCGGCATCCTATAGATATGATCGCCCGCGAAACCGGCTTTAACGACCGCGACCGCATGCGCAAAGCCTTCATAGACCTTTTCGGTCACCCACCCCAGGCCGTTCGCAGGGCAATCCGATCAGAACGCGCCATTTAACAAACCATACCGACGTATAGCTGTCACCAATGCGTCATAAGTGAGATCTTCTACCTACCGATCTCGCCTCCTCCCACGAGACGGAGCGTGTCCCCGGCCCGCCCTACCCTCCAGCGTGCCGCGGACACGCCGCGCGTCCAGAGCGCCTCTCTCTGCAGCTTCCGCACCGCCGATGCGCATGGTATAACGCATGCAGTGCGCCTTGGCATAGACCGAAGTCAGGAGAAGCGTGTCAGCTGCGTCCAGGCATGTCGGCCACTGTCAAGCTGCTCAAGCGAGCTCAGTAAAACGTAAGCTTCTCGATCTTCACTTCCGCGAAGATCGAGGGGTTCGCTCGTGCGAGTTCCGTTTTCCTGAACATGCTTCGACGAGTTGGTAGTCGAACCCCTTGGACATCAGCGTAGTCAGCGAAAACACTTGTCATCGCGGCGTCCAGCAAATCGAACCTGAAATCCTGTGAATGCATACGACCATCTGGCGCCACGTGGCAGATAATCCTCGGAGCGTGGGCTGCTATATGCGGCGGAAATGTAATTTCCACTCGACGCAATCGCCTTCCATCGACCTCCAATGGCGAGAGTTCGATTGTTCTGAAACCATCGTAAGCGAACAGGAACGGCTGCGTAATGACGTTCCAGAGCGAATAACTGCAAATATATGCTAATTGGAAATCGTCCCATGGTCGCTCTGTTTCGCGCAGGGGAAATGATGACCTGGGATTATACTGTGTTTCGACAAACCCGCCCTCCGGCGAGTGAATCGCTATCACTTTCGGTGTGAAACTACTTTCGATCCTACGCGGCACAGCGCAATGTAAACGCACGGTCTGATCACGAAGCCCGATTTCGAAAATCCCGCTAACAAGCGCGGGCGGGCCGCCTCTCGACGACCAAATGTCGCCCTCGATCCTAAAGTTACCTCTCGCTGTGCGAAAACGCCTGAACTGTTCCTGCCCCCCATGGGCATCCATCACTTCAGCTAACAACGCGCATCCAGTTCCGCCAGACAGCATTCCAATAGGTTGACCATAAGCGACTAATGCTTCGGCGGAAGAACCTTGCGATGAGACCATGTCGGTAACCTCCCGAATGGAGAAATCGAAATCGATTCAAGTGAAGCAGCTATCCTGTTGATCTTAGGTATAGAATGCGGAAGTTAGCGAAGTTCACGCGTTTGCATATGACATTTTTACGGGCAATTTCGGACATCCCGTTGCCAGTCTGGCGTGCTTTCAATCCCGAAGTGCGGACCGCAGGCTCTTGATCAGAACGTCTGCGTCAACCGGTTTCCCAAGGAAATCATGAGCGCCGGCACGCATTGCGGCGCTTCGAGTGCGCTCATCATTATGCGAGGTCATAAAAATGACCGGGGGAACAGACCCGCTACTGCATATTGTCTGTTGAAGCTCCAGCCCGGAGAGCCCGGGCATCATCACGTCCAAGATCAGACATTGCACCCGACTGAGGCTGCAGCCCGCCAGGAACTCTTCTGCTGACGTGTATGCCTCAGTCCTGTAGCCAAACGATCTGAGTAGATCTTGGAGGGCTTCCCGAATCGCGGTGTCGTCATCCACGATTGCGATCACCCGATCCTGCGACATCTCAACCATCGCTTTCCTAATGCTCACGTTCCGAAACAGCCTCTGAGGAAGGGGGAGAGGCCTTCCAGTGATTGAAGATCAATTCGGCACGCCGCACCAGATCTGGCAATGTCCGCGTCTTCAACTTCTTCATCAAACTTGCGCGATGAAGCTTCACAGTGATCTCAGTGAGGCTCATCTCGTACGCGATCTGCTTGTTCATCAGGCCTTTAACCACATGCCCCATAACCTCGCGCTCCCGCTTCGTGAGCGTCTTGGACAACGCGATGACAGCGTCAAGGTCGGCTTCTCTGGTGCGGCGCTCCTGATCACGCTCAAGCGCGTTTCTAACGGATTTGAACAAATCTTCATCGTTGAACGGCTTGGTCAGAAAATCCAACGCTCCAGCCCTCATTGCCTGCACCGTCATGGGAATATCGCCGAAGCCGGTAATGAAAATGATCGGCATCTTATATCCTGCCGACACCAGCTGGTGCTGTATCTCCAGGCCATCGGTCCCAGGCATACGAACATCAAGTAAAATGCACCCGGGAGTCTCTGGAGCGATGTCGTGCAAAAATGATGTCGCATCGCCAAAGGCGAGCGCTTTAACATCAATCGATCTCAACACGTCAGTGATCGCAGCACGCATATGTTCGTCATCATCGATGATGAAGACGTCTACTTCCTGCTGGTCACTCATTGTTCACCTCCACCGGCAGAGTGACCTTGAACAAAGCGCCACCGTCCCCGTGGTTCTTTGCGGTCAACCTTCCGCCCTGAGCCTCAACCATTGCTCGGCAAATGGACAAGCCGATTCCCATGCCCGCTTCTTTTGTTGTGAAAAACGGCTCAAACAGCTTCGGCAGGTTGCCGTCCTCTATTCCTTTTCCGAAGTCTCGAACGGATATGACAATGTTCGATCCATCCTCGATCATGCACTCGACAGTCAATTTCCGCTCGAGTTCTCCCCCTGACCGAATTGACTGAATGCCGTTATTGAGGAGGTTCACCAAGACCTGCTGCAGCTCGGCTCTCGCCAGCTTGACCTCTGGCA
The DNA here is from genome assembly GCF_056396985.1 of Rhizobium sp. 05N430. NCBI lineage: Bacteria > Pseudomonadati > Pseudomonadota > Alphaproteobacteria > Hyphomicrobiales > Rhizobiaceae > Rhizobium > Rhizobium sp. 05N430. The sequence goes on from NZ_JBFTMO010000016.1 coordinate 70,603, forward strand.
TATGCGATGGAAGACGGGTCTGCAGCACTATGGATCCACTGGTCAGCTCGTGTTCCAGAAGCAGGCAGGTCTCACCGATCAGCTTGCCGACATCGGTGAACTCGGCCTTTGCGGGGTTGCGCATGATCATTTGGCGGGTACTTGCCAATATCGAGGCAACTCGATGTGCGTCTCGTACGATCCGTTCCGCCGCCTCAGTCGCCGAGGCAATGTCCGGCGCGTCCCGCCTCAGCCATCTCAGACAGGACTGTGCGTTCAGGACAACTGCTCCCGTGGGCTGATTCAATTCGTGGGCTAGCGACGCGGACAGAGCCCCAACCATCGCAACTCGCGACACCTTGGCCATCTCTGCTTGAGCTGTAAGCAGCGCCTGTTGAGCCCGGTCTCGCTCTGTGACGTCGAACATGCCGACGACGACGCGCTCCAGGCCTACGCCGTCTTCAGGAAAGCTGAGCACTAGAAGCACCGAAAGCGTTGAACCATCAGGCCGTACGATCCTCCCTTTCCCTTCAAAGCTGGTGCGCCCCTGGAAAAGGCAATCTACGATGCCAAAAAGGCATTCCTCATCCTTTGGGATAAACCTTCGGATCGGTCCCGATATTTCGGAGGCGTCGCGTCCCAGAAGCTCAAGCGTTGCTTCGTTCACGGAGACACTCTCGATGAGTTCGGCACACTCGAGCAGGAACATTGGCGATGAGGCCGAGTGTCTCCTGAGATTGCTTACGCCGCCTTCGCGCAACTCCATCAGTTTCGCTTTGAGTTTACTGAAGTCCTGCTCCCAAAGCGCAACACGGCTTTGCTCAAAGATCGCGCGAAACCGCGCTTCGCTACGCCTAAGGGCAGAGTTCGAATTCTTGAGGTGATCGGTAGCGACTCGGCCGCGCATCAAAACAGCGGAAGTTGTCCCGATTGCCGCGAGTGAGACCAGCGCCCTGACATCCCCTTCAATGGGATGGGCGCCATGGCTGATGAAAAAGGAGCCGAGTGTGAGCGCTGAACAGCAAAGTGCCGCACCCACGATCCCACGTGCGGACAGAAATTCGGAGGCCAGGAGCAATGCCAGACCGTAAAGGACAGCAATGGCGCTTTCAGCCTCAGTGAAAGTGTCCAGATAGAATATCAACAGCGCGAGAGCGATTGCCGGCAAGGCATGAAAAACTTTGCCGACGTCCCAAGCGGACGCTGACGTATATCTATCTGATTGAGCCTCGTCCCAGTTCATCAGTTCCTCGCGGGCAACCTTTGTCTAGATGGCCATTCGATCAGACGGGCGCAGTCTACTCTACCGTTGTCGCGTCCGCATCCAATTTTGCCGCCCGCTTAGAGTATTCAGGGCCGAAGAATTACTCGTCCCCACCCCTCTCGCGAAAGAACGCGCTGGTGAGCTTGCGCTGCCTCACTGAGGGGATACTCTTTGTCTATGGCAACCTCGAGTTCACCATGGGCGACATCTCGAATAATGCCCTCCACGACCGCGTGAACGCGTGCGTGCTCCTGTGCTAGCACTTCCGGATAGTATAGGCCCTGGAGCGTTTTGCTGCCTCGCCACAGGGAAACCGGATCTGGGTGAACGCTATCGCGCCCAGACACCCCGACGCTAATGACTCGACCACGGTATCCTGCACAGGCAATGCTTGTTGCTAAGTTCGAGCCGCCGACGCTGTCGATCACCAGCGCTACGCCCTGCGAGTCAGTGAGCCTCTTGACTGTCCCGACCAGATCGCTGTCTCGTGAATTCAGGCCGAAGTCCAAGCCGAGGTGCTTCAATCGGTCGAGCTTTTCAGGGCTAGAGGAAGTACCATAGACCGTCGCACCCGCTCGCTTTGCAAGTTGTATAGCTGCCATTCCCAAGGCGCCGGCCGCTGCGTGGATGAGCACCGACTCCCCCGCAGACAGCATTCCAAGTTCGAACAGGCATTCGGCTGCCGTCCCCCACGCAACGGGTATGGCAGACGCGACGACGAAGCCGAGCTGATCGGGGATGATCCAAGTTTCGCTTGCCTTTGCTAGGGCCAGCTCAGCATGCGAACCCCAAGGAAGTATCGCTGTTACCCTATCGCCAACAGAGCGGTCCGCAACGTTAGCACCGATTGCTATGATCGTGCCCGCGCATTGATAGCCTACGATGTGGGGAACACGAGCCAACGGCCTGATCTCGCGATTGATCAGGTCTCCGCCCTCCACAGAGGCCGCCACAACTTTGATTAACACCTCGTCGGCCGAGCAGACCGGATCCGCGACATCTTCGAACTTAAAGACTTCGGGACCCCCATTCTGGTAGTAAACTGCAGCTTTCATTAGTGGAATAGTTCCCTCAGTCTAAAATATTGCCACCCCAAGGATTGTCTACGACAACCTTCCATTCTCCATCGGCCTGGCGTTCCAAGACGTCGGAAGTTACCCCACCAGCCTCGACGGGTTCGCCCTTCTCTCCAACCGACTGAGCAGTCCAGCGTGAGTGGTGCAGAGCGATCGAACCAGTCTGGACCACGGTACGCTCGGAGATATGAAATACCGGGAACACCTTCGACATCGCGATCAGTCCCTCTTTCACTGCCGCTCGCCCGATTGCGTGGGCGTCTGGCTGGATCACGAGTACACCATCCTCTACAAAGTATTGCGAGGCTTCTTCCATTTTGCCCTCCTGGCGGAGAGCAACAATCTTTGCCATCGTCTCCGCTGGTGTCATGCGATCACCATGGGCATTTCAGAATTTCCGTTAAGATGGGTCATGCGTGCTCCGATCCGCTTCGTACAAGATTCAGAGGCATAGTCGCTAGCGTCGCGGGTGCGTCCAGCTATACATATGTATGGTCGCCGAACTCCCATAGGGCCTTGAGGACCGACAGGCGCGTGGCGCGAAGATACCCTTCCCGACCGGCTGCCGTGCCCAATATCGCAGCGCCTGCCAAGGCACCGAATGATATTCGGATAGCTGCATCAGTTGCCTTGGGAAATCTCGAAGTGGCCGCGGTCGCAAAAATTGAAAACAGCCTCGCCACCCCGGCAGCATAGGCCTCGCGAAACTCGCTAGAGTCTCTGTGTTCAGCCGCCTCATGCGCGAAGCATATTACAGGACAGGAGCTTTCTCCAATAGCGTCAAGAAGCTCTTCGAAAGGTTTGATCCGATAGCTGCTGAATTGCTCGAACGCAAAGCAGCAAGCCTCCGCTGCAAGTTGCTCCTTGCTTGCGAAATGGTTGTAGAAGCCCCCGTGGGTCAGGCCAGCGGCCTGCATAATCTCATTTATGCTAACCGCGGCAATCCCACGCTCACAGAACAACCGCGCACCAACAGCGACAATCTCCGCTCGACGTGATGCCGCAACCTCATTTGACGATCGCGCCATCAGAATTCGACCGAGACAACTCGCATGAGCGTGTCCCTGAGATCTCCAGCTTGTTTCTTTCCGAAGGCTGCTTCAAATTTGTTCTGCGCCAAGCTCCACAGTTCATTGGAATGATCCAGCCGCGCTTTACCTTCCGCCGTGAGAGAAACAATACGAGCGCGTTTGTCTCGCGGGTCAACGTTCATACTAACGAGGCCATCGCGCACCAAGGGCTGCAGATTGTGGCTAAAGGAACTTCGGTCGAGAACAAGCGCATCGGCAAGCTCAACGACCCCTGCTCCGTGCGAGCGGGCAATCTGCGCGAGGATGGAGCGTTGCGTGGACCGCAATCCGCTGGGCGCCAAAACGTTGTCGTAAAGCTGAGTGACATGGCGGGCCGCCTTGCGCAGCGCGGTCGCGTTACATGGCCCAAGGCTACGAGCTGGTATTTCTTGTTTGCTCATCGTCGGAAAGTCCATCTCCACCGAAATTGATGGATTGACATATATGTGTATATGCAACTAATGGCAATACGTGCATATGCAACCATTCCAGTTTTGCAGAAAGCGATCTCATGGAAATCCCCAAATCTAGCGGCCGATCAGCTCTGCTCGTCCTGCTGTGCGTGTCGATCCCCTCGTTCATGATCAACCTCGATGCCAATATCGTGGCGGTCTCCCTGCCCTCGATCTCGCATTCCTTGAATGCAGACTTTACGGCAATTGAATGGGTCATCAGCGCCTACACGCTGACCTTCGCGTCACTCGTCCTTCCGGCGGGCACTCTCTCGGACCTTTATGGACGGCGACGTATTCTGCTCGTCGGCCTGACAATATTCACAGTAGCATCATTCTTTTGCGGCGCTGCGCCGACTGCGCTGGTGCTCAACACTGCACGAGCTGTCCAAGGCATTGGTGCAGCGTTGCTCTTGAGTTCGGGCCTGGCCCTGCTTTCCTACGAGTTTCGTGGGCCCCAAAGGGCAAAGGCGTTTGCCTTCTGGGGTAGTGTTATCGGCGTCGCCATCACGTTGGGCCCGTTGTGCGGCGGCCTTATTACCGAGACCGTCGGTTGGGAATGGGCTTTCTATCTCAACATCCCGATTGGAATTGGCGTGGGTCTACTCGCGCTTACCTCAGTCAACGAGTCAAAGGATCCAAGCGCGAAAAAGCTCGATATCCCTGGCTTTGCTTCGTTCGCGATTGCTCTGGGCCTAGTTACTCACGCGCTGATCTCAGGAAATCATGCAGGTTGGAGCAACCCGCGCGTTTTGGCCGAGTTCCTCGCGGCAGCAGTTTTCTTCGTTGCGTTCCTTGTTGTCGAAAGTAGGCAGCAGCGGCCGATGCTGGATCTGAAGTTTTTCCGCTACCCGACATATATCGGCGCCAATGTCGCAGGAGTAGCGTATGCGGCATGTGTCCTCACCATGCTGACGTACCTCCCATTGTTCTTCCAGAGTGCTTTGGGACTTACGCCAAAGCAGGCCGGCTTGTTTATGCTCCCTATGGCGGTGCCAATCTTCCTGATGCCGAGAATTGTATCGCGCTACCTGACACATCGTCTTTCGGGTCGCGTTCTGATCACGACCGGCCTCAGCCTGAGCAGCCTTGGCCTCCTCATTCTAAGCGCAGCAGTTTTCCAGTTGAGTTATTTGGCGATGCTGCCAGGGATGCTCATTGTCGGCATTAGCGCAGGCTTCCTGAACGGCGAAACGGCTAAGGTGTCCATGACTGTCATCCCTCCGGAACGCGCAGGGATGGCGGCAGGTGTCGGCGGAACGATCCGCTTCGCAGGCATCGTGATAGGGTTCGCCGCACTTGGCGCCATCATGTTCAATCGGGTCGTCAGCGTCCTGGTTAACGAAGTGGCTGGGACAGCCGAACAAGCAACAACCTTGGCTCAGCAACTGGTGGCAGGCGACGCCCGAGCTGCTGCAGCGTTTGGTGACCCTACAGCCGCGATAATGGCCATCGCCTCTGGCTACTCTGCAGTGTTCTTGACTGCGGCCGTACTGGCCTGCGCTGCAGCTCTTGCAGCATGGACCTTCATCAGCGCCAGCGATACCGCTGCGGTCTCGCATCGGTCGAGTGCGGAGGAAGTTGCGTTGCCCGTCGAATGAGCGTCACGACGATGCCCGCCATGCACCTTGGCGGGCATTGCCTGGTGATGCCGGGCTTCTCAGGGGTCTACGTTGCTGGAAACTTTCCCCTCCTCAGCCTTGTAGAAATATTGGCTCGCAACTAGCCAGCCCTTCAACGGCCTAAGAGGTGGGATACAGGTGGCAATTAGGAACGGTCCTGTTACCAGCACTTGGGTTAAGAGTGACGCGTCATGGGCAACCTCCAGCCAGACTGACAACAGCACGGTTGGAATACATGCGAAGCAAATGACGAAAAAAGCCGGCCCGTCAGCTGGATCGGCGAAGGAGTAGTCCAGACCGCAAACCTCGCAGTTTGGGCGCAGCTGCAAGAATCCCGAAAAAAGGTGGCCCTTGCCGCAACGCGGGCAAAGGCCTCTGGGTCCCGTGCGAAATGGCGGAATCGGCGGGAAATCATCGTCAATCATCGGCTGAACTCCGGTTGGCGGATGACCTGAATCTTCGATGGCAACGAAACGCTGAGCCACCTCGCCAACCGACCACATTGACCATTTGGCGCTCGCACAATCGATGAGCGAGCACCAGATATTCTTCAGGCAGAAGCCCGGATCTCCTCGACGACTACGTCCGGCTTCTGAAGATGCACATAGTGGCCAAGCCCCGGCAGAATGGCAAGCGGAGCACCCGTTAGACGCGCCAACTCTTCACCCATGCCCTTGTTGATGTAGACGTCCTTTTCACCCCAAAGTATCTTGAACGGCGTCTTAAGACCGTTGATGTTGGCTTCGAAATAATCTTCGTCACGCGTGAATTTCGAGTAGTAGTGGTAGAACGCATCGCCAGACGTCATCCCGCCTTCCTCCCAAGCTGCTGTCATGTCCGCAAGGACATCGGGCAGAAGATCGTACTGTTCCGTTGCATCAAGGCCAGCACGATGAGCGTTCGCGGGGATCTGGGTTCCAGCGTTCTTGAAGTAGGCGCGTGCGTGAGAGGCCGAGGGTTCGGACTTCAGGTTTTGAAGGTTCTCGCTCATATATTGAGGCCGGTTCAACGGGGCAAAATCGCCGACGAAGATCTGCTTCGCGATCTCTGGCTCCTCAAGTGCGGCCAATAGTGCAGGCAACGAGCCGATATCGGTCGCGTAAATCGTCAACACCGAGCGATCAATGCCAGCGGCTTCGACATAGGCCCTCAGAATATCCGCGTAGCCCTTCGGAGAATATTCGAAATCCTCCGCCGCAGGCCGAGATGACAAGCCGTAGCCAGGCCAGTCAAATGCGTGGACATTGTAATCGGCGACAAGCTCATTTGCGATGGCCTTCCAAACCAGCATTGTCTCCGGAAATCCATGCAAGAAGAGCACCGTGCCCTTTGCAGCTGGGCTCTTGCCAACGAGATGGCGAAGCGTCAGGCCAGGAGCTATGTCGATGTGACCGATCGTCGTCCTGTCGGAGGCACCGGCGCCTCCAGCGGCCTCTGGCGGGCTAAGCACAATATGGCTCTTGAGGAGGCTAGTTTGTCTCATTTCACTTTCCTAACATTTATAGTAAACCAGGGCGGCGCTACTGACGCGCCACCCTTACCAGGTCGAAACTTGCATGCATTCGAAGGCGACTTAGCCCGCGCGTTACGAGAGAATTATCTCCGCCACTCGTTTTCCTTCATCGATCTGGACCCAGTGACCAGCGTCGAGGAGATGAAGTGTCGAGTTCTTCAAATTTCCATGAAAGTCTCTGGCAGTATTGACCGAGAGGTAAGGGTCTCGCTCTCCCCAGATGATTTTGGCCGAGACTTCAAGCTTCTGAACGTCCAGGAGGCGCGCGTTGTTTGCTGCGGTGGCGTCGTAGAAGCCAGACGTCATCTGCACGAACGCCGGACCGCTGCTCGGCGACATACGAAAATTCGAGTCGATCAGCGGGCCAAGAAATTCCACGTAGGTTTTAACGTGCTTGTCGGAAAGTGCGGCCTGAAAGAGAGATCTTTGAAGGTTCAGCACAGAGCCGATGAACTCCGGCTTCTGCGCGATCATCATCGAAACCTTCTGAAGATTCTTGGTCGCAAACAGCTCGATGAGCTCCGGTACGCGGTCCCCGGGAACATCGTTGTAAACCGAATTCAAAATAATAAGTTCTGCGACTTTTTCCGGATGATCAATCGCGAAGTTGATGCCCGGGACGCCGGCGGAATCGTGCAGAACGGGGATGATCTTGCTCAGACCCAGCGCATCAATGACATGTTCCAGATCGCCTTGCTGCTGCGGAAACGAATACCTTGCGCCTTCAGGTTTGTCGGATGCACCGAAACCAAGGAAATCGAACGTCACGACCTTTTTGCCAGCGTCAACGAGATGCGGAACGAGGAAGTCGTAAATGCCAAGATTGTCGGGGAAGCCATGCATTAATACGAAGGCCGGCCCGTCTCCCGCGTACTCGCGGACGTACAGGTTACCCTGATCGTGGTGAATGCGATGCTCCTTGAAATCCCGGGCGTTTCCTTCGTGGCTGGGAAATGGCGTACTCATTTTCGGATCCTTTCGAGCGAACAGCGTCCGCTTTGATTTGGAAGATGAATGCTCACCACAATCGCGGCGATCCGTGGCCCCGACCTGGGTGCTGGACATACTGCGCCGTTTTTTGAGGAGGTAAACTATACGGAGAGATAGTTGGCGGGCATAAATTCGGCCCGCCTTTTGCTATGCCTTAGTGAGCGCCGGCGCCGCCGCCGGTCGTGCGCTTCGTAAGCAAGACCGCGATAGCAGCCAAAGCCAGAACAACTCCGATCACGGCGAAAGTATCGCTAAAGCCCATTATCAGTGCTTGGCGCTTGACGATACGCCCGATGGCCACAACTGCCTGGCCGGTGGCCTTTGCATGGTCCGAGACACCATGCGACTGGAAGTAGGACGTCAAGGTATCAACGCGCTGGCGAACCTCATCGCGACCCATCGAGATGGATTGACCGATGATGTTGGAGTGGAACTGCTCACGCTTGGTCAGGACCGTGCCCAAGGTAGCAGTACCAACCGCACCGCCAAGATTACGAAGCATGTTCGTGAGGCCGGAGGCAGCAGCAGCGTCCTGGGGGGCAATACCACCAGTGGTAATGGCTGTGATCGGCGTCAAGACGAGCGCCTGCCCAATAGCACGAACAATGTTTGGTATCCAGAACTGGTCACCCGCATTGTCTGCCGAAAGCATAATGTTCATGAAGCAGCTGACTGCGAAGATGCTGATACCTATAAACCCGATATATCTAGCATCAAAGCGCTTCATCATCATCGGTACTAACGGAATAAGCAGAAGCTGAGGAAGGCCAGTCCATGCAAGGACATTGCCGATCTCTTGCGCGTTGTAGCGTTGAACCTGACCAAGATACTGGGGCAGGATGTAAACCGTGCCGAACAGTGCCACGCCGATAAGTACGTTGACTGCCACGCCGATCCCAAAGTTGCGCTGCTTCAGCAGACGAAGCTTGACGAGCGGCTTTTCGACCGTCAGTTCGATCCAGATGAATGCCGTCAAGAATACGAATGCGATGATGCTGAGCTTTACGATGAACGGCGATGAAAACCAATCATCCTTATTGCCTTCTTCGAGCACCGTCTGAAGCGCGGCCAACCCGATCGACATGGTAATGATGCCCGCCCAGTCACCTTCGCGCAGAAGCCCAAGGCGCATCGGCTGCTTTTCAAGCGTCGCGGCAAGGGCAACAGCCATGATCGCGCTGGGAATCGTGTTGATGAAGAAGATGGTCTGCCAACCGTAGTTCTCTGTCAGGAAGCCACCGATCGTAGGGCCGATTGCCGGAGCAAACGTGACCGAAAGCGCGAAGATGGCCAGGCCAATCGGCTGCTGGGGCTTCGGCAGCTTCGTCAGGACCATGGTGAACGCCATGGGAATTAGAATGCCGCCTGCGAAGCCTTGCAATCCACGCATTGCGATCATCGAGTTCAGATCATGGGTGAAGGCGCAAGCCATCGAGAAGATCGGAAAGAGGATCGTATTCACCAGGATGTATCGGCGGAAGGAGAAGACATTGCTGAAGTACGCCGTCAGCGGAATGACGATGATCTCGCCAATCAGGTATGAGGTCGAGATCCAGGCGCCGTTATCGACACCTGTCCCGATGCCTCCCTCAATGTCGAGAAGCGAGGCGTTGGTGATCTGGATATTTAGAATTGCCATGAATGCGCCGATCATTCCTGCAAGAACTGCGATCCATTCCTTGGCGCCTGCCTTTTGGAAAGCAGCAGGGGCTGGCATCGCCGCAGATGTCGGCAACGTGGTGACGTTAGACATGACTTGATCCTCCTGGATCCGGGCGAACGCCCTTTGGGCTACTCGTTGCCGACCTTGGTATCGATGGTGGGAGTGACGGACATACCGGGGCGAAGATCGCCTGTAGCGGCACTCTCGGCATCAAGAACGATGCGGACGGGAATACGCTGCACGACCTTCGTAAAATTGCCGGTCGCGTTGTCTGGCGGAAGAAGCGCAAATTCCTGGCCGCTAGCGGGTGCCAGGCTCTCAACCTTTCCGTGGTAGACATGGTCAGGAAACATATCGACTTCAATGTCGACTTCCTGGCCCGGCTTCACGTCTGTGAGCTGCGTCTCCTTATAATTTGCAATAACATAGGCGGCCTTGGTCGGAACGACGGTCATGAGCTGTGTTCCAGCCTGAACGTATTGACCGACGCGGAGTGTACGGTTGCCAACGACACCGTCGATCGGTGCCACGATGGTCGCATAGGACAGGTTCAGTTCGGCCTGTCGTTGAACAGCAACGTCGCGGGCAAGCGCCGCACTTGCTTGTGCAACTTCGGCCTTCAGGACATCAACTTGCTTGGTAGCACCTTCCAAAGCGGCCACGTCGCGGGCGGTTGTGGCGCGGTTTGCCGTTATTTGAGCAGCCGCCTGCTGTGCCGTCTGCACGGGAGCGTATCCGTTCGTGGCCAAACGCGAGTAACGCTTGTCGTTCTGCTCAGCAAAGGTCTCGTTGGCGCGGTCGACTTCGATCGACGCCTGCGCGGCGGCAATCACTGATTGCTGGGTGACGAGTGCGGCTTTCTTGGCATCGACTGTCGCACGGGCGGCGTCGACGTCTGCTTTCGCTTGATCCAGAGCGGTTGCATAGTCGCGATCGTCGATGATTGCGAGCACCTGCCCCGCCTTCACAGTCTGGTTGTCACCGACGAGAACCTTTGCCAGGTAACCGGAGACCTTGGGTGCGATAGCACTGTTGTCTGCCTTGATGTAGGCATCGTCAGTTTCCACCTGAAAGCGGCCCGTGGTCCAGTAATTGTGACCATAGTATACGGAGGCTGCGATGACGGCGAGAGCGGAGACACCCAGCAGCGCCTTCTTAAACCCACCGCCCTTCTTCTTCTGAACATCGGCGACAGGCGCAGCGACAGGCGCAGCCGGAACGGGCTGATGACCGGCATCTGCGGTAGCAGGGATTTCCGCTGTAGCGGCTTTGCGGTCAGACTTGCCGGCCAGCGCGATAACATTCTCATCCATCGAAATCACTCCTGAGTTTCGGTTGCTGTCTTGGGGGCCGCAGCCGTTTTGGTTAAAAAGGAAACTTGCTGTTTTCCAAAATATGCCCTATCTCTTCGTTGTCAACAAGAATTTGGAAAATTTTCATGTTCCAAAATAAATGTGATACCGAGCGTCGCCGGGGGCGGCCTCAGATAAGACCCGATGGTGAGACCCGGGAGCGCATTGTCGAGGCCGCAGATACCTGCTTCAAAGCCGATGGCTACTCGGGCGCGAGCATGGGCGCGATAGCGAGCCTTGCAGGCGTCTCTACGAAGACAATGTACCGCCTGTTCCCAGGCAAATCGGAGCTGTTGGCAGACGTCATTAGCCGACACATCTCGCGATTTCTCATCGACATCGACTTTGACCTACTGAGGGGGATGTCACCTCGTGAAAGTCTTGTGCGACTTCTCAGCGCCTACGGGATGCTCACGCTCTCGAGCGAGGCAATCCGGATGGCTCGGCTCGTCGTTGAGGAATCGTCTCGGTTCCCCGAGGTAGGCATCGCGTTTTATGAGAAAGCTATCGTCCCGACCAATGTCGTGATCAGCGACTGGCTGCGTGAAAAACAAAATCAAGGAGAATTGGCGATCCAGGATGCTGAGGTAGCCAGCGGCATTCTCCGCGGCATGATGATTATGGAGCCGCAAAGGGCATCGCTGATGCTGCAACAAAACCCGTTCGACAGGTCCGCAATTGAGCGACGAGCCGCAGAGTGTGTGGACCAATTCCTTGATGGATGCAGCAGAGAGCGGGCCGCCTAGCGCCAAGACAGCGCGAGCACCGACATGCATTCGTATCTAGGGTTTTTGGGCTTGCGGAGCGTCCGCAGAGCATTTCGATATCCTATGTTTAGAGATCGACGTAGTTGCTCATCCCGGCCATACCTTCGTATAGGTACATCAGGTCGGACTTCACGCTTACCGTGCATTTCGCGAGATGTTTTACCCCATCTACGCTGGCCGCTCGTTTGGCCACTGGGCTGAGCTTTCCCCCTGGCTCCGCCCCGCGGACCCCGATCCGCATTGACCGCCCCGTTCCGCCCTGGGGCGGTCTTTTTCTGGCCTCCGTCAATCTTTGAGTGTGCGGCTGCACGCAAGCTACAGGATGTAGCTTGGCCTAAACCAGAAGAATGCGATTTATCAGGGGAATTATTAAATGCAGGTCGTGATTGATACGGTCGACCCCGAAGGTGATTGCCGTGCTTTCGTCGTTGAAGCAGTCAGCTGCGACGGAACCACACTGTGCGCGACCAAGGGAGAATCGACACTACGGATCCCAATTGCACAGATTGCAAACTGGTCGCCGATTGATGATTCAGCGACGCTAGATATGCCGCTCGATGACTGGATTTCTAGACGCTTCGACCAGATTGCCAGGTGAAGCTGTTAGTCATAGCAACCGGTAGCGATACGCACGAGCCACGGCCTGCATGCGATTGACCGTATCAAGCTTTCGCATTGCGGTCTTGAGGTAACCAACGATCGTGTGTGATGACAGATCAAGGATTATGCCGATTTCGTCGCTGCTCTTGCCGGCCGCCGTCCACCGAAGGCATTCCAGCTCGCGATGTGAAAGTCTCTCGAGCGGGCCATCTTTCATGAGATCATCCCGTGCAACATCATTTAGGACCTCCGTTGCCCTCCGCACGATGTCTGATTGCTCCTTCAACTCCAGTGGGTCTCTCGCTCCGGAGAATGCGAAGGCATACACATTTGCATCGACGTCATGAAGCGTGAACCCGAAGGTGTTGTTTGCACCTTGGTTCACGAAAAGACCTTCCAGCTCTGTATCATCGACGTTAGCAGCCGCGCAGCCGAATGCCTCAGGACCCATTGAGATGGGTAAGATGGTCCTTCTGAAGGCGGTCATGATATTGCTGCAAAAGAAGCGATCGTTCTCTCTGTAGTAGTCCGTGAACTCGTTCGGCCAATTAGAGGCAATAAGGTTCTCAGAAAACGTGGTCCGGTCCCCTCGCGGTAATTCTACCAACAGAAAATAGCTGAGGCCGTAGTGCCCAGCTAGCTCCGACAAGCTTGTCGCGACTTTCCTGAGCTCAAACCCGAAGCGCGGATGATAGCCTGTAAGCGGCAGTTCACTTTGATTACCAATGCGTTCATGCTTGGTCATGGAAGGCCGCTCCTGCACCAGCTTGGGTGCGACTACTTTTAAGGAAATTATGTAGTTTCCTAAATAGTGTGTAGCGACAGGCGCGTCAAGACCATTTTGGAAAATGATTCATTTCCCAAAATAACTTGTCGGCAACTAATCTAACGAATACGCATGGGAATGGACTACGGGGAGCTGGAGATGTCCTGCACAAGATAATCAACCAACGCCCTCGCTGCCGACGCGGTGGCTTTACCCATTTGATAGTATGCGAACACCGGAATAGGCTGCGTTTCCCACTCGTCAAAGAGCGAGATCAAACTACCGTCGCTTAGCTCCCGACGACAAGCCCAACCCGACGTTGATGTTACGCCCAACCCAGCTGCAGCCGCGGCAACCGCACCTTCATTCTCATTGGTTATGAAGTGTGGCTTGAGGTCCAGCGATTGTGTTTCCCCGTTTTTTTCAAACACCCAGGCTGAGGGCACAGCCGCAGCTGGACCACTTACAATCCGGTGGCTTTCGAGCTCGCTTGGCAAAGTAGGAACGCCTCGTTCTGCGAGATAGACTGGAGAAGCAAGAATCTTGCGCGGAATTGTAGCAATCAATTTCGTCGTCGCCGTCGAGTCAGTTTGGCGCCCTAGACGAATTGCAACGTCCACGGCATCGCGGACGAGGTCCTGACGGCGATCCTCCAACAGAAAATGAACCTGCAGCAACGGGTGCTTCTTCGTGAAGGCAGCAAGCCTTGGAATTATTTCCCGCACACCAACGCTCGTTGGCATACTCAACCTGACGGCTCCCCTCAGTTCGCCGTCGTCGCGGACACTTAGTTCTGCTTCATCAAGGGCGGCAACGATGGGCTCTACCTTTGAAAGGAAGCTGTACCCAGCCTCTGTCGGCACAACAGCTCTGGTGGTCCTCCTAAACAGCTTTACGTCAAGGTCAGCCTCAAGATCAGCGATGATCCTTGAAGCTTGCGGCTGAGACAAGCCGCATTCCTTAGCTGCAGCCGAAAAGCTCCCAAGGCGGGCGACTCTGGAATACAGACGAAGCGCAAATATATCCCGCAGTCTGCCATTCATGGTCGAAGCCATTTGTGTGTTCCTGATTTCGTCAGATACTCAAATCTGTATTCCGGTGCAAAATGCATGGCTACGATTTTTCGCCTAAGCAACTCAAAATTCGAACTTCTTGGCTCGCAAATCGCGAACAGTTACTTCCAGTCAATTGATGTAGATCACGCATAGATCCTAGCGGAAAACAACGGCTACCGAGCAAAGCCGTCATCGAGCATCTTCGTAATCAGGCCAGAACGAAATGGCCAATCGAACTCGGACCTCTACCAGGAGAATTGACATGAACGACCTTCTCGCTTTTGCCGTTGAAGCACACGGCGGACTCGATCGCTGGAACAGCTTCTCGAAAGTGCAGTCTGACCTAACAATTGACGGTGCTATCTGGCATGTTAAACAGGTCCCGGGCCTCTTCATAAATAAGAAGTTCGAAGCGACTCTTCGCGAGCAGCATCTCTTCGTAGAGCCCTTTGCTGGCGGCACCTATCACTATACGCCGAAACGCCTCGAAATCGTTGACGCAAAAGGAACTGTGCTGGAGAGCCGTGACAATCCGGAAAGGGCATTCGAGGGACAGGTCAGAGAAACACCTTGGGACAAGTTGCATGCAGCCTTTTTCGTCGGCGAGGCGCTCTGGACCTATCTTAACCTTCCGTTTCTATACGCGCAGCCGGGCTTCGAGGTCGAGGAAATCGAACCTTGGCATGAAGACGGAGAGACGTGGCGCAGCCTGCGTGTCAAGTTCCCGAAGCGTATTACAAGCCACACGGAGTATCAGATTACGCGTTTCGGGCCTGACGGTTTGATGCGCCGTCACGACTACACGGTCGACATTCTTGGTGGGGCGACCGGTGCGAATTACAGCAGCGACTACCAGGAGTTCCAAGGCATTAAAATGCCGACTAAGCGCCGCATATTCGCCTATGACGATCAAATGCAGAAGGTATCCGACCCCCTTCTTGTCTCACTCGACTTCAGCAACATCTCGTTTCTATAAAAGGTCGACGGCTATGAACAAGATGAACCTCTTCACCCCATTGGCTCTCGGCGCTCTCTCGCTGCCCAATCGCATTATAATGGCACCTCTGACCCGCATGAGGGCCATAGCGGACGGCGTTCCGACGACGCTGATGGCAGAATACTACGCCCAGCGTTCAAGCGCCGGACTGATCATTACTGAGGCTACTGCTATCGGCGCAAACGCTCACGGCTATCCGCAGATGCCGGGGATCTATTCAAAAGACCAGCTTGAAGGCTGGAGGAGGGTCACGGATGAAGTTCACCGCAAGGGTGGGCGAATCTCACTGCAGATTGTTCACCACGGGCGATGGTCGCACTCGAGCTACAATGCCGATGGAAGCCTCCCGGTGGCACCCTCTGCTATCGCACCGAGCGGCAACGCGTTCAATCCGGAGTTTCAGCAAGTACCTTTCGAAGTCCCAAGGGCACTGGAGGCTAATGAGATACCGCAGATCGTTGATCTTTTCTGGCAGGCTGCACGCAATGGCTTGACTGCCGGGTTTGATGCAATCGAGATCCATGGCGCAAATGGCTTCCTGATCGACCAGTTCCTACAGGACGGATCCAACAATAGACACGACGAGTTCGGAGGGTCTATCGAAAACCGGGCAAAGCTTTTGCTTAGTGTCGTCGATGCAGTATCTGATGTTGTAGGCTCTGAACGGACCGGTGTCCGGCTGTCACCACACGGAAACCTGGGCGGTATTAGCGATAGCGATCCAGTTGGCCATTTCAAGCAAGCAATAGCGTGGCTTTCGACCCGTCGTCTCGCCTACCTTCATTTGATTGAACCTCGTGCATCCTCTATCGGTCTTGGTGATGACGCGAGCATCGACAGTGCTAATAATGTCCGGTTGTTTCGGTCGACGTTCAGCGGTCCGATTATTACTGCGGGTGGCTATAATGCTGAAAGTGCTTCGTCGACTTTGGCTGCCAACCTTGCCGACGCGGTCGCATTCGGCAGAATGTTTATCGCCAATCCAGATTTACCTGAGCGGATCCGTGTGGGCGCACCGCTGAATAAATTTGACCGGTCAACTGCCTATGGTGGCGGAAGCCATGGGTACACTGACTACGATTATCTCGAAAATGCAGAAACGTGAATACATCTCTGATGGTGACCAGGCCGGCTTCGGTGTCGGCCTGGTCGAAACTTAGCGTTAAGCCTTCGCAAACTCGAGGAGCTCGGCATTTACCTTGTCGGCATGGGTGACGCACATTCCGTGTGGAGCGCCCGGAAATACCTTCAGAGTCGCCTTGGGAATGAGCTTCTCCGATTTTGCCGACGAGATTTGCAGGGGCACGATCTGATCGTCGTCGCCATGCAAGAGCAGCGTAGGCACGGTCATTTTCTTGAGATCTTCGGTGAAGTCAGTTTCGGAGAAGGCCGCAATGCAGTCGTAGTGGGGTTTTACCCYGCCAAGCATCGACTGCATCCAAAACGAGTCTATCGTTCCCTGCGACTTCTTTGCGCCGTCACGATTGAACCCGAAGAACGGGATCGCGAACCCTTCCAGAAACTCGGCACGGTTGGCCGAATAACCTGCGCGGATCTGGTCAAATATCTCCTTCGGCGCGGCTTGGGGGTTCGTCTCCGTCTTCAGCATATGCGGCGGCACCGAAGAGATGAGAACTGCCTTTGCGACACGCGATGTGCCGTGGCGGCCGATATACCGGGCCACCTCACCGCCGCCTGTCGAATGCCCTACTAGGATAGCGTCCTTGACATCGAGCTTCTCAAGCAGCTGGGCGAGGTCGTCAGCGTAGGTGTTCATGTCATTGCCGCTCCAGGTCTGATCGGAGCGCCCATGTCCGCGGCGGTCGTGGGCGATGACGCGAAAGCCGTTTTGGCCAAGGAACAGCATCTGACTATCCCAGGCGTCCGCAGTGAGCGGCCATCCGTGAGAGAAAACTACCGGCTGCCCCTTGCCCCAGTCTTTGTAAAAGATCCTGGTCCCGTCCTTGGTCGTCACTGTCGACATGATATGCGTTCCTTGGTGTGAGGTTTTCTTGGATGCTGCAAAGGTTTCTACAGGCAGCCCTAGTGCCAAGGCCGAGACGCCGGCTCCAATTAGGAGGTCGCGGCGTGAGGCGCTTAAGGGTTGGGGACAGCTTGGAATGTCATTCTCGTCCATGTCGGTCTCCATGGGTCACGAAGTCACGCACCATGACTGCCCATTTTCAGGCCCGACCGAAATTATACGAATGTATGGCGAGGAGCCTGGCTAAGCCTAAGCGGGCCGAGTTTGAGTCGAGCCCAAACACCAGTTATTTGGAAACTTGATGTTTTCCATAAACTGTTGTATCGAGATCCTATGGAAAATTTGGATACCGACATTCAGCAAGAAGCCCCGGTCGAAAAGCGCTCGCGCGGCCGACCTCAGGTACGGTCCGACGAGGAAACGCGCACGGTCATTATCGATGCGGCAAACGATCAGTTCAAAAAAGCTGGTTATGCCTCGGCCAGCATCAGTACGATTGCGCAAACTGCCGGTGTGTCGACAAAGACGCTCTATCGTCTGTTTCCGGCGAAAGCTGACCTTTTCTCCGATGTGATCTCCGCAAAGATTGGGCGCTTCTTCCTTGGCCTCGATTCCGACAGCCTTGCTGATTTGCCTTTGCACGAAGGCATCGAGCGACTGCTGGTCGCCTATGGGAGGCTAACCCTATCGTCGGAGACCATCATTATCACCAGGCTTGTCCTCAGTGAGTCAGATCGATTCCCGGAAATTGCTTCAGTATTTTACGAGCAGGCGATAAAGCGAACCAGCAAGGCAATGGAAGACTGGCTTGCGAAGCAGGTTTCATCGAAAAAGCTCGCCCTGAGTAACGTTGCCGCGGCGACAGGTATGCTTCGCGGCATGATGGCGATGGAGCCGCAACGCGCGGTTATGCTCGGCCAGATATCGGAAATCAGTGACGAAGAGATTCTCGTAAGGGCTCGTCTCTGCGCCCACATTTTCGTCGATGGCTGCGCTACGCGCTAAGGGTCGCGAGGCTGGTTAAGCCAAGGTGCCCAGCGCTTTGTTGGCGAAAAGCCGGTGAAAATACTAGTTCAGAAAATCATGTTTTTGGTCCCAACAAGGCTCTGAGCCCGCCATTTCTCAACCCACCGGCTCCGGCTGGTGGGCTAGCGATATAGCCGTTGCGTTTGCCTGCATGCTCCATCGTATCAACAACAAAAATCTCCATACTTTCGTATAGGTATCTCGCGAGCCGGCGTTCCCATACCGGTAGCGCGTCGGCGGATTTCGCTGAAACACAACACCTTCCTAAGCTATAACATTTCCTTCAATCTCATATTCTGAAGGCAGCTAGCCTGCCTGCACATCATCGCGCCAATGAAAGCCTCTGCTAGCCGTTCGCTGACTCCAGCGGCGCAAGAAACGTCTATGAGAAAACGGCGAAGCCGTAGCGCGTCATGAGGCATGTTCTCGTGCTCGAGCGTGATCGGGCGGGCCAAGTTGAGCTCAAAAGGCTTCTAAGCCAGCACGACATCCGAGCCACGCTGGTTTCGGAACATAGGGCCCTGCTCGGTGCGCTATCAAAGGAAGTTATAGACGCCGTGCTCGTCGAACTTGATGATGAGGTCGTCGAAAACGTTCGCAAACTTGCGATGGCAACCCATGCCCCCATTTTGGTGGTCAGCTCAGCAAAGACGCATGAGGACGACAGGATTGGTGGCCTGGATGCTGGCGCGACCGACTATATTTGCCGACCTGTGAGCCACCGCGAGTTGGTGGCACGACTGAGAGCCGCTGTTCGGAACAGGGCTACTTCTGCTCTTAATCGCGACCGACGATATTATGTTTTCGGCCCCTACCGGCTGGACGTCCGCTTGCGCGTACTTACGCACCTCGCGCAGAGAGAAATCAGGCTTACGACGGTGGAATTCAATCTTCTCACGGTGCTTCTGGCGAACCCACAAGTCATCTTGACCCGCGAGCGGCTTCTGTCGGCGAGCCGGTTACATGAGGGCGAAATTACCGACAGAAGCCTGGACGGCATCATATTGCGACTTCGACGAAAGATTGAGTTTGATGCGGCCGGCGTTCGATTCATCAAAACAGTGCGTGGGTACGGTTACCTGTTTGATGGCGAAGTTCAGGCCGAATAGCATCTTCGAGCTTTTTACCTCGCCCACCAAAGCACCCAGTGTCCCGGTGGCGAACCAATGGACACGGGAATCTCGATAAAGCCTGTCTGTCAATGCGTCCAACCAATTGCATTATATCTACCTTAACGAGATTTTCCTAAACGTAAATCTCAACCTTTAAGTGGTATATGGTGTGAGTTGAAACACTCGGGCGCCATACTCAATTTTCGCAAGTTTGAAGCAAGCCCGGCGCCTCAACCATGATCGCACGTATCAAGCAAACGCGTTGGAAGGCGATTAAACTGCCCTTCATTGAGCACTTCCGGAATGCATGAGCAGAGGCCAAAAATTTGCGATCGCCGATGAGGAGAGGAATAAGCAAACCTCTTTGATTGCCGATCTCTAGAGAGCGGGTCTCGCCCCACTCATCAATATAAACAGATCCAATCGGGTCGCCATAACGGGGTTTTAGTCAGCGTTGGCGTCAACGCTGAGAGCCCCTTCGCACGCTTAAACGGGCCCGTCGCCCACCTTATCCAATACGAAATGGAGAATTCGACATGAGTATTTTTGGAAGCATGAAAACCGCGATCTCGGGGATGAACGCTCAGGCTAACCGTCTGAGCACTGTTGCCGACAATATAGCTAACGTGAACACTGTCGGCTACAAGAGCGCGTCAATCTCGTTTTCAACCCTGGTCGTTCCAGGTTCATCCGGCAACTACAACTCCGGCGGCGTACAGAGCACAACGCGGTACTCGATCACACAAGAGGGTAACTACACATCGACGACTTCGGGAAGCGATTTGTCCATCAAAGGCGATGGCTTCTTCATCGTGCAAGGCGGCGACGGAACGACAGTCCTCACCCGAGCAGGGGATTTCCTTCCGGATGAAGAAGGCAATCTGAAGAACTCTGCCGGATTTACGCTCATGGGTTACCCGTACACATCGGGCTCTCCCGCTGTTGTTGTGAACGGCTTCGATGGTCTCGTCCCGATCAACGTCAAAAATCTAGGTGGCATGGTTGCACGGCCCTCGGATTCCGGCACCTTCGAAGGAAACCTAAGCTCCAAGTCGAAGGTCGCGCCAACCGGGACCGACACCCTGCCAAGCGCCAATGACCCTACCAAAACTACTGCCGACATGAAGAAGATGTCAGTGGTCGGCTACGACAATCTCGGTAACACGGTGATGTATGACCTGTATTTCACCAAGACATCGGACGGTGACCCGAATGCCTCCCCACCAGTAGACTCCAGCTGGGAAGTTGCAGTGTATCGTAACGATGACGCGGCTTCCGGCAACAGCCCGTTCCCTTACTCTTCGGGCCCAGTTGCCGTTCAGACGCTCACCTTCGACAAGAACGGCAAGCAAACGAGCACCGGTGAAGTCACGATCAACGATCCGAAAACCGGCAATCAGATCGATATGGACTTCAGCAAGATGGGCCAGGTTGCGTCCGACTTTTCCGGAACCGGCCAACTGAACGGCCAGGCTCCAAGTGCGGTGACCGACGTTAAGATCGACAAGGACGGAACGGTATACGCCATCTACAAGAGCGGCGACCCGAAGCCAATCTACCGCATTCCCTTGGCAACAGTTGCAAGCCCGGACATGCTAACGCCGCTCAACGGCAACGTCTTCGCAGCAAACGGTGATTCCGGCGTGACTGTTACCGGCTTCCCCCAGACGAACGGGCTCGGGAGCATCAACTCGGGATCGCTAGAAACCTCGAACGTGGATCTGGCAGACCAATTGACGACAATGGTTGAAGCTCAGCGTAGCTACACCGCGAACTCCAAGGTCTTTCAGACGGGGTCGGACATTCTTGACGTCCTTGTGAATCTCAAGCGCTAAAGGCTTAGCGTGCCGGGCAATTCTGCCCCGGCTCGGCACGCTGCCATATTCTGCACCGTCCGGCCTAACCACGAGAAAACGTGAAATTAAGCGTCTCTCGTTACCGTCGGATATTGGCCAATTTCGAGTTCGATTATGTTGATCAAGCATTCGCTTCCAATGGACGCGCAGCAGGTTCTGCAAAGGGCAAGCGCCGCGGCCCCGGAGAGCAGACGCCCACAGGGAAACCAACGGCAACGATGGTCGGCCAATGGTCCTGGCCCAGTTGCGATGACCTGCGGGGACTGGATGAGCGGCGTCGTACTCGGCCCGCACTTTGAGATCCGGTCACCCAGTCAGGTCGTGTCGCTCAGCTGGGATTGGTCGCACGATAAGCTTGGAGAATGGCGGGATCAGGCACATCTCCGGCTGATGATCTTGGATGTTGAATCAAGGTCGTGCTGGACCCTCGATGTTACTGACCGGCCGCAATCCGCCATGATCATCCCCAGCGATATTCAGATATCTGCGAACTGTGTGACCACCCTTCAATTGAAAGCAGGCGAACGAACCGGACGGGCATTCAGCCCGCCTTACGTTCGCTCCATCGACGTGGCTGTTCACTTTCGGACCTGACGCTCCAGTCAGTTCAGCGCGTCGGATTCGACGGCGATAGTCGAAGCAGCGGACAGGACCATACATTCGTATAGGTTCCCAGAGAGACCTTCATCAGCCTACCCGTGCGTGAGAGCCCACGAGGCCGTGCCATGTGTTGCCACGTGGCGCATGGGAGATACGATGACTAAGGCAATTGAACTACACGGCTACAATACCGGTAACTGCCTACGGGTGGCGGTAGCGCTGGAGGAGGCAGGTTTGCCCTACGTGATTCATCACGTGAACCTTTCGATGGGAGAGCACTATATGCCCGAGCATCTTGCGCTGAACCCAGCTGGAAAGGTTCCGGTTATCGTGGACAGGTCAGGAACCGAACCGTTCGTCCTCTCGCAGTCGAATGCAATCCTCCTCTATATTGATCAAAGAGCTCCCGGCGTGCTGCTGCCGAAGGAGGATAGAAAACGTGCGATCGTACTGGAGCGCTTTTTCTACTTTGTAACCGACGTCATCGGGCCAGGTATGGCTGCATTTCGGACGCGGGGAGACGACGACGCTCGTATGTCGCTACTCGAGAGCGCTCTAGGCGCTTGGGTGGATGCGGGGCGTTTCCTGAAAGACGGTCCTTTCATGGGAGGCGACACAATCTCGCTGGCGGATATCGCCGCTGCGGTTTTCATCCTTGCCTACAAGAGGCACGTTGAATGGGACACGTTGCCTGACCTGAGGCAGTGGTTTGACAATGTGATGTCACGGCCAGGCTTCCAGCGGGGGCTTGCTGCATTCGACCGCCATTGATCGCAAATTAAGTTTTCGTTAACCATAATCACGGCAGAGTCGGTACGCCATCCAACGAGCGTTGCACGCCAAGGGAACGTCAAGAATGCGATTCAATACAGCGCTCGCGGCGATTGCTTTCTTTACACTTACGACATCGACACCAGCATTCGCCGGCGACACGATCTTCGACGAACTGCGTTTCGGCGCCTCAGCTTCGGTTCAGGGCGGAGACTCCCGCGAGGATGGCGTTTTCCCAGAGGTAACGCTATTTTTTGACCCGTTCGGACATGACGCCGCAGTCGACTGGAAGGCGCAGCTCGCGCGGCCGCGTGTTAACGTCGGGACATCGATTGGAACCTCGGGAGCCGCGACCCAAATATTCGCAGGCCTCGCCTGGACCGTCGACTTCAGTGACAGGATGTTCGCTGAGGCCGGTTTTGGAGGTGTTTGGCACGACGGCCAGCTTCGTGCGAACGATGACGGGCCAGAGCTCGGTTGCCACCTGCTATTCCACGAATATGTTGGCGTTGGATACCGGTTTGACAAACACTGGAACGCGGTGGCGCAACTGGCTCATTCTTCGCATGCCAACCTTTGCGATGGGCCGAACGACGGCATGACCCGCGCTGGCATCCAGGTCGGCTACAAGTTCTGAGATTGCGTCAGTAATTTTCGACCCACGGCCTAATCTCAATCTCCCAAGACCAGGCGCTTCGATGCTGCCTAAGGAGATCGAGATAGGATTGGGCGACAGCCTCGGGATCAAGCGTGCTGTCTGGCGCGTCAGCTGGATCTGGTCGAACTTTTGATCGCACCTTTCCATCGACAACAACATGGGCCACGTGGATGCCCTGCGGCGTCAGCTCTCTTGCTGCGCTCTGTGCAAGACCACGCAGAGCAAACTTCCCCATCGCAAACGGACTGGAGAGTGCAAATCCTTTGATCCCGGCTGTCGCGCCAGTGAGGATGATGGCACCGTGCCTAACAGGGAGCATCCGTTTTGCAGCTTCTTGAACAGTGTAGAAGGCCCCGAGCGCAGAAACAGCAACGGTCTTCTCAACGTCCGCAGGATCCAAATCGACTATCCGCCCTCTGACGCGGCCGCTCGGATTGTAGATTACAATCTCCGGAGCGCCCACCAGCTCTTCCGTTTCCCTGAAGAGCCGCGCTACGTCTGTCGCGCTAGTGGCATCAACCTGAAGCGGCCTGGCGCCTGTTTCCTCGACCAACCCGGCAAGTTTCTCGACGTTTCGCGATGCAATGACGACTGGAATCCCTGCCGACCTCAGTTGCCTGGTAACCGAGGAGCTAATGCCAGGCCCTGTTCCAACAATCAACGCACTACGATAGGGAATTTCCGCCATCAGCATATCCTCCGAATTCTCAACGACAGCACAGCTTAAGGTTCTGGACCAGGCTTTCAACAGCGCCGTCGGCCATACATTCGTATAGGTACTCACCAAGGATCAGGAGGAAGAAATTCCCTTTTGTGCGACCGGCACTGAAAAGGAATTTACGATGTCTATAAATCAACGCCCGTGGCCGCTTTTGGCATTCACCGCCAGTGTTCTGCTTGCAGCATCCTCGCAGGCCCAGACCGCCTCTCCGGACCCGAAACTGCTCGAAGTCCCGACAACCAAGGTTCTGGCGATCGGCTCCTTTACACCGAGCACATCTCCGAAGGTGTGGCTGCCGATGGTGCCCCGCGAGGCAAAGGAGACGGCCGACCTCTATTTCGAGGGCAAAATCGATCAGTGGTACGTCAAGCAAGACAAAAGCGGCGTTGTATTTCTGATGAACGTGCAAACGGCTGACGAAGCCCACGCCCTTTTGGATAAGCTTCCGATGGGTGTCGCCGGCGTTATGAAGTTCGACATGATCCCGCTCGGACCAATCAGCCCCATCCGCATGATCATGACGAACCCGGAGAAGTGACGATGTCGTTCTACAGCAAAGACAACCCACCCCCGGTCGGTGAGTTCAAAAACCTTGAAGAGGTAAGTATTCCGACGACGAAGATGCTCGCCGTGGGATCGATCACGGCAAAAGGCACCGCGGCCGAACGCGACGCCGTCCGCCCCTTCGAAGTCAGAGAAACTCTTCGTCTCTATCTTGCAGGCAAGATCGAGCATTGGTTCTACAAAACAGAAGGTCCAAAGGGCGTCGTATTCATCCTGAACGTCGCAGATCGCCAAGAGGCAAAGGAACTGCTTGAGGCGCTTCCGCTTGGCGTAGCAGGCTTCATGGAATTCGAGCTGACGCCTCTCGGACCACTAAAGCCGCTCGGCCTGCTGCTTTAGGTTTCAACCCGCCGAATATGGCCGTTTACGCACGTTCGAATATGGCATAAATTCATGGCATAATAGGATTAAAGGACATCCGCCATGCCGTCGATTGGATTTGTTGTATATCCCGACTTCACAGTTATTGGGGTGGGTTGTCTCGCTGTTTTCGATACCGCCAACGCTTGCTATGGGTCCGAATTCTACAAGGTCCGCCTGTTGTCTGCGAAGGGCGGACCGATATCTGCAAGGCTCGGGATCACTGTCGCGACCGAGAAGTTTGGCGACCAGGACTTCGATACCCTAATCGTCGCCGGAACACTGAGTGCGGGCGCCCAACAGGATTCCGCAATCGTCTCCTACCTCAGGAAGGCCGTTCCGAATGTGCGGCGCGTCGGAGCGATATGCACTGGCGCCCTGCATCTCGCGGAAGCCGGACTACTGGACGGCAAGCGGGCGACCACGCACTGGGCGGCCGCGCCGCGCATGCAGGCGAAGTTTCCTGACGTTAACGTGAATGCTGACTGCATTTATGTCGTCGACGGCAAAACGTGGACATCCGCCGGCATGACTGCTGGTTTCGACATGCTGTTGGCCATGGTCGAAGCAGACTTGGGACATGAGATGGCAAGGAACGTGGCAAAGCGGCTGGTAATGTACAACTACAGGTCCGGCGGGCAGCTGCAGTTTTCGGCACTACTCGAAATGGATCCCAAGTCTGATCGCGTGCAGACCGCCCTCGCCTACGCCAAAGAAAATCTCAAGGCGCCGCTTTCCGTCGAGGACCTGGCCGCTGCGGTTAATATCAGCCCCCGGCAATTCAGTCGCATTTTCAGGTCGGAAACGGGCCAGACTCCTGCCAAAGCTATCGAAACACTGCGTGCGGAAGCTGCGCGACTGATGCTGGAAGATGGCCGTCACCCCGTCGATTTCGTCGCCCGAGAATGCGGGTTCGTCGATCGAGAGCGGATGCGTCAAGCATTTCTGCGGGTTTTCCGTCAGCCACCGCAGTCGATACGTCGCAACGCACGTGGCGGCACATCCCACACACTTCCCAGGCTGGACGCGCCGGAACCACGCGCGTCCGCTCATGAGGTCTCAGCAAGCACGGAGTTTGTAGCGTGAGCACAATCGATATCGTAATTTGCAACCCGGTCAGAACCCCTATTGGATCCTACAACGGCTCGCTGAAGACGGTACCTGCCACCGAGCTTGGTGCAAGAGTGATTGAGGAAACAGTTACTCGCTCCGGTCTGGACAAATCACGCATCGGTAGCGTCGTCATGGGCAACGTTGTCCAAGCGGGCAACAAAATGAACCCTGCGCGGCAAGCAGCGATTGGTGGCGGACTGGCAGTGAGTGTTCCCGCCCTCACTGTCAACCGCGTTTGTGGGTCCGGCGCCCAAGCCGTCGTCAGCGCCGCACGCGAGGTCATGCTGGGAGAGAGTGACTTTGTGGTCGCCGGCGGCATGGAGAATATGGACCGCGCCCCCTATCTCATGGAAGGAGGCCGGTGGGGCTATAGAATGGGGCCTGCAGAGATCTACGATAGCATGCTGCGAGACGGTCTTGATGACGCATTTTCCGGACAGCACTCCGGATGGCATACAGAGGATTTGGTCGCCGAAAAGGATGTCTCCCGTGAAGCGCAGGATGCTTGGGCGTATCGCTCGCAGCAGCGTTTTTCACAGGCGAATGCGATTGGTCTGTTTAAGGACGAAATCGTCTCGGTCAGGATCAAGAACAAGAAAGGAGGAGAAACAGAATTCGCTGTCGACGAACCTCCGCGGCCTGATACCAGCATGGAAGGATTGTCGCGACTGCGACCCGCGTTTCGCCCCGAGGGCTCTATTACTGCGGGCAACGCGCCCGGGCTGAACAGTGGCGCGTCCGCAATGATCGTCGCGAGCCGTCAAGCAGCGGACAAGGCCGACTTAACGCCTATTGCTCGCATTGTTTCCTACGGGATTGCCGCCGTTGAGCCAGGTAAGTTCGGTCTTGGACCGGTTCCCGCGACCCTGCAAGCATTGGGCCGTGCCCGCTGGTCGATCGGCGACTTGGATCGTGTCGAGATCAATGAGGCCTACGCTGCCATACCGATCGTCGTCCTTCGTGAACTCGGGCTTTCCCAGGATATCGTAAACGTCGAAGGCGGGGCTGTTGCACATGGTCACCCGATTGGCGCAACCGGCGCGGTCTTGATAACGAGATTGGCTCATTCGATGAAGCGTGACGGACTGAAACGCGGACTCGTCAGCCTCTGCATTGGCGGCGGCCAGGGCATAGCTGTGGCCTTAGAGGTGATTTAATTCGCAGAGTTAAGCAACCAGGAAGACGAAAAATAACGTCGCACGCTAGAGACTAACTCGATCGTTACTCTCTAGCGTCGTTCTTCTAAATGCTGGCGTCGCGCCGATTGGCAATTTTGTGGATTGACGCCCCCGATACAAGCGGCGCCTGGAAACGGAATGACAACTAACACCTTCTTCTCCTTGCTTCGTGTCCTTGATTTGGATCAACGATAGCGAAATGCTGGGGCGCCCTCGTGAATTTCGCAAGGATTATCTTAATGTGATTGATAATTTCCGTGTGCGAGGCCGCGAGCAATCTCTATGACAATTAAAACGCGATCGCTCATCGAATCGAACAGATCAGGTTTTCTGCAGCAAGCAAGCACCTCGATTTCAGTCGCTGGTTCATACGCCCTGTCAAACTGTGCTAACTAAGCTCTTAGCCATCGGCGCATCAACCATCAGTGGGCCGTAGAAGCGTTCATGGCGGCAGCTCCCGCACTTCCATACGACGGGCCATAATGAGGCACAGTGCTTGCGCATCCTGCTAAGAGCAGCGCTAAAGCGCTTGCCAAAACAATCGTCATAGCTTTCATTTCATAAGCTCCGTTTGATCGATAATCGTTCACAGAGGAAGTTGCCATTTGTGAACTTATCCCGCCACTATACCTGGGTATGGTCTCGAATAAGGACGCCGCGTCAGGCTCGGTGGCCCTTTGCGCTTTGGAAACGCCAACGAGGGCTCAGCTGCCAGCTGAGTTTGCTCAGTGCCTAGTTGGATGACGTATACCTGCCCGGTGCGTGCCAACAAAGATGAAAGCGACGCGATATTCGCCGGTCCTCTTGCCGAGTAGTTCCCTAGCGAGACGTGGACCGCAGATTGCTCTTAGCCACAGGCGATTTTAGTCGCAACGAGCGCCAAGTTGCGAGCCGTTGTCCGTAGATGAACCTGTTTGACGCTTAACCAAAAACTCAATCACTGCTTGTGAAAACCCAGACCCGAATGTATTTTCCATAGTGTATATTGGACTGGGGATTTCCGAAATGATCAAGTCGTTTGCTGCCTTCTTACTGGCAGCATCTCTGACGGCCTGCGCGACTGCTGCACCGTCGTCACCAATGGAAGCTTACCTAAACCGCTACGCTGGCGCTGAGGCCGCGGCGATGAACTGCCCTGCTTATGGTGGATACGGCTCTGTGGCAACCATGAGAGCTGATGCGGAACAGAACCTGGCTAAGGCGCGTGCCCTTGGTGCTACCGATGCCGATGTAAAAACGGCGCGTGAGCACATTAATGGTCGATTGATGTCGGCGATCTTCCTCGTGGGCGTACCAGACGCCTGTAGCAGTTTCGTCAACAATCTCGCCTGGGCAGGCACGAGTGCTCCGGCAATTGCGGCCAAGCCAAAACCGAAAAAGTAGACTGCGGAGAGAGGAAGGTTCTCCTCCCTCACTGGCCTGCAAAGTGTCAGCACTTGATTGAAGCGGAGGAAAGATAGGGCGACACTTACGGAAGAACTGGGGTCGCCAGAAAGCTCGCGTCGGAGACGCGTTTTTAGCTTAGCGGAGATGACGGTGCGGCCAGCCAACTTATCTTTGGCCACGCGCGTGGGTCATCTAATTCGACGTCGCGCGGTGCGAACTGCCCTGCCCGGACGTCCGAGCTTCACAAAAGCGCACCCTAATATCGGGATTGCCACTTATAGAAACGTCCGAAAGGATATCTGATCCCATGAAATAGATTTTTGGTTGCATTACCTCTTTACATGGTGAAATCTGTCGTGGGGGTTAGCTATAAGCCTATAGCCAGACTTCACTGTTCAAACCAGCATCTCGCCGATTTTGGACTCTTCTAGATGTCGAAAATATTTGTCAGTCACTCAAGCCACAATAACGTGGAGACAAAACTACTACACGTTTGGCTCGAGTCACAGGGCTGGAACGATTTCTTTATCGATTTCGACAAGACGCAAGGCATCAAAGCTGGAACCCAATGGCGCAATGAAATCGCGAACGGTATAAAGGCGGCGGAGGCGGTCCTCGTACTCCTGTCACCAGAGTGGTTAGCATCGGACTGGTGCCGAACGGAATTCTATCTCGCCAACACACAGCACAAGCCAATTCTCGCCTGTATAATTAAAGCCATTCCAATAAGCGACGCACTCGCTTTGATGCCGGAGTGGCAGATTGTCGACCTTACCAAGGAGCCTCACGATCTGCGATTGTCAGCGGACCTCGATGGCAGGATGGAGACGCGAGATTTTTCCCGCCATGCTACTGAGAAACTGCGGCACGGCCTCGAAGAGATCGGCATAAAAGCAAACTATTTCGGTTGGCCACCACAGGGGTCGCCTCACCGTTCCCCCTATCCGGGCCTTGCTCCGGTACAGGAGGACGAAGCCGGTGTCTATTTTGGACGAGACGGATCAATAGCATCCGCGCTAAGCCTACTGCGAGAGATTAATGGCCGTGGGACTTCCAAAATCGTCGCCATTTTGGGCGCTTCCGGGGCCGGCAAATCATCCTTCCTACGTGCGGGGATTGTCCCAAGGGTCAAACGTGACAGGCGGCACTTTGCGGTACTGCCAACTATTCGACCGGGCAACTTTCCAATCACGGGAGACACAGGGCTTGTGGATACATTGCTCCATGCCCTCCGAAGCGAAGGTAAAGCCGTAAGCAGGCACGACGTACGTAAAGCCATTGATGACGGACCGAGCGGCATCTGGCAAATGTTGGCCGCGATAGCTACCGATGATGAAGCGCTGAGTAGGGACAGCGATACTCCTCGATCTTTAGTCGTAACGGTAGATCAAGCTGAGGAGTTGGTCTCGCTGACAGCTAACAGCGAAGCCTCAGAGTTCTTGAAAATTATAGGTGAACTCGTCACCGCGCCCGCGGAGGAAGGCAGGCCGTGCCTAATTGTTGTTGTTACCATTCGAACTGATAGCTACGAACACCTGCAGCTCACGCCGCAGTTGAAAGACTTACCGCAGGAACTCTTCAGCCTGTCTGCGATGCCAATAGGCGAGTATGGCAATATCATTCGCGGGCCCGCTCGTAGGCAGACAGAAAGCGGACGCAAGCTGCAAGTAGACGAGCAGCTCGTCCATGCGCTCCTGGAGGATATCCAAGCCGGCGGCGCTAAGGACTCGCTTCCGCTTCTTTCGTTCACTCTCCAACGGCTTTACAGAGAGTTTGGCGACAGCGGTGAGATCACCCTGCCACACTATATAAAGCTCGGACGTATACGAGGCTCGATCGAAGCTGCTATTGAAAGGGTCTTAGTTAAGGCAACAGATGATCCTCGCCTTCCGAGCGATCGAGCTGCACAGTTCGTGTTGCTTCGTCGCGGGTTGATTCCTTGGTTGGCCTCGATAGATCCTGAAACGAACTCACCGCGGCGACGTGTAGCACGTCTATCGGAGATTCCGACCGAGGCACAGCCTCTAATGAAAATCATGGTCGAGGAGCGCCTTCTTGCCGTGGATCGCGACCCTGTCACCCGGGAAGAGACCATTGAGCCTGCCCATGAGGCGCTGCTAAGACAATGGGGTGATCTGGACAAGTGGCTGCAAGAAAACCTTGGCGATTACAGCGCGATCTACGGCGTTAAACGACAGGCACGCGATTGGGCGTCTAGCGGTAAGAACAAGGAATGGCTGTCCCATACAGGCTTACGCCTCCTTGAGGCTCAGCGCTCGCGCAATAACGAGGATTTTGCGCGTCTTCTTGAACCTACGGACGTTGAGTACCTCAATCGCTGTCAAGAAGCCGAGACCGCCCGCGAACAGCGGAAGTTTCGGACGCTCAAACAATTTCTGGCGGCGGCTATTTGCTGCTTGGTCGTGGTAGCAATTTTTGCTGCGTTCTCGTGGGTCCAGTACAGCAAAGCTAATGAGGCGCGATTGGCTGCGTCGGCTTCACTATCTCTTGCCAAGTCAGCTGACGCCCAGCGCGAAGCACATTCCGAAGCTGCCGCGCTATTAGCGCTAAACGCGGTCGGGAGCAAAAACGATGCTATCGGTCGCTCGCAACTGTTCACTTCGGGATCAGCCATTTCGCCAAATCTGGATTTCATTTATCACTTTGCAGGTGAAGCCCCCGTGAGCTTGGTCTGGGATGGCGGAGAACTGATCAGCCTTTCAAGGGAAGGCACCGTTCAACGGTTCGTCAAGGTCGGCCGGCCAACTGTCGTCAGCGTTGATAGTGCGAAGCCGCCGTCTGACGGCACCGATAGGTCGTCGATAGCGGCGTTTTCTACGAGCCAAGGCTTGCTGACGATCTTCCGTGACGGGCAGGTCACTGCCCTAGATGGAGACCTGACCGCCTATGCAGAAGGTGGGCCAACGGGAGTAACCTTACAGGGGCGAGGTTCGATTGTATCGGCAAGTCGCGAGGGCAACGTGCTCGCAGCCGTACACTCCGATGGGGTGACCATCTGGCAATGCACCCACACTCCTGAACCGAGACTGAACTGTGTTACAAAAACGATCGACGATGACAACAGCACTGCGGTCGCGCTAAGTGCTTCTGGCACCAAACTTGCGGTAGGACATGAAAACGGAGTCATTTCCGTTATCTCAACCGCCGACCTTAAGACAATCTTTTCCTACAGAATACCCGAGCCGCTCGTCGCTCTCGACTGGTCGCACGATGAGAGCTTACTCGCCACCGCATCGAACTCCAACTCAATCCGCGTTATAGGTGTCTCAGGTCTGCAGGCAGGCAAGACGCTGTTGGATGAGAAAGGATCCGGTGTGGGAACTCCGCTCGTCGCATGGTCACCCACATCGGCGCAGTTGGCTTATATTTGTGATGCTGTAACCATTTGCGTAAGGTCCGCGGCGACCACCGAAGATCGTACAGCAGCACTTCGACTGATAGGCCATACGTCAACAATTGTAGCGGTTGCCTGGGATTCTGAAGGATTGAGGCTTGCCTCGGCATCGGTTGATGGTGAGTTGAGAGGCTGGTTTAGCAGACAAGATAAAAGCGTCCAGCAATTCCTGGAGTTGGGAAGTTCCTCGTTGACCAGCCTGGAGATAAGCACAGGGGCAAGATCAATAGCAATCGGGAGTTCCGATGGGCAGATCTACTTCGGCAATGATGGATCGCTAAGCGCTCTGCCAGTAAAATGGCCGGCATCGAGAGTGTCCCGGATAGCGTTCAGCCGCGCCGGTCAGATGGCGGCGGTTGTTGACGGATGTGGGCTCGTTCTACTGCACCGACCCGGAGAACAAGTCATATACACTGCCATTGATAACGCTGGTGAGATGCATGAAGCGACGTGGATTGATGAACACTCCATCGCTCTAATGGCCATCGGGGGAAGGGTTGGCCTGCTACCGGCTGGTGGCGGACAGCTACAGCTCATTAATGATGGTGCCCTCGACAGCACACCTTGGGGCTCTGCTTGGGACCCTAAGTCCCGCACTCTTTTGGCTAGCTACACAGATGGCTCGCTTCGACGCATCGATCCGGAATCGGGACTTGCGGTAATGGCCGTAAAAACTCCCGATAGCAACGTCACTTCTCTCGGTGTATCGAGTTTAGCGATATCCCCTGACAGCAGACTTCTGGCCTACAGCGACTCTTCAGGTGATGTCCTGATAAAGAACACGAGCGACGACAAATCAGCCGAGCGGCTGGCAACGGGGAGCCCGACCCCTAAGACTGTACGCTTCTCTCCTAACGGGAAGCGTCTCGCTGCGTTGTCGTCCGACGGACGAATTACAGTTTGGAACAAAGATGACCAATTTCGCACCGACTTCCAGATTCGCCCTATTTTCAGAGGATCTGGCACAGCGAGTGCAATGGACTGGAGAGATGATGAAACGCTAGCGATCGGCAGCACGATTGGCGAGTTCCGACTCCAGTCAACCGATTTAAACCATTGGGCTGCGCGGATCCGAAGTATCTGGCGCTATGCGGAAACGGATCCAACTTTAGGGGACTGATATGAAGGTTCATCGGGGGAAAGCATCGTGCTGGCTATTGGCGGTGTCGACGTCAATAGGCGGGATTTTGCCGACAATTTGTTTAGCGTCAGATATCGAGAGGGTTCCAGTCGGAAGTCTGAACATCGGAGAGATGGTATTCGAGCAGCCGCAAGACGGCGCATGGCGAACCAAATCACAGCTTGTCTGGGACTCGCGCCTTCAGAAGCTGAACCGAAGGCTGATCCGCATCTGGGACCCACTGGCACAACGGTCCTTGGACATAAGCTGGGTTTCCAAGGACGGTATCAGTGACCAAGATGGCGCAGTTTCAGGCGAAGGGCAAATTGTATGGCGAACGCAAGGATCGATCTCCTACGAAACGGATGCGATTGTCGCTGAATATCGAGGACAGATGCGCAATGGCATGGCGAACGGCATTGGTGAATTCATCGAGGCGTCAGGAGCATTCTATAGGGGCGAATGGCAAGGCGGCGTGATGCATGGCCGGGGGCGACTCCACCTCGCAAATGGCGATGAATATGTCGGCACCTTCAAGAAAGGTCGCAGGGACGGTATTGGCAAATACATCGACAGCGCCGGCCAAATCTACGAAGGAGGCTTCACTCTTGGAAGTCGCGAGGGGAGCGGCGTGATGCGGCTCCCAGAGGGAGTCACGTATACAGCAATTTGGAAAAACGGTACCGAGATCAACGGATCCCGCAAAACGTTGCCGACCAAACATTGGCAGAGGGCGGAACTCGCATCCTTTTCTGACTATCCTGACGTCCAACTTGGCGTGTCCGTTGATCGCCGTCCCGTGAAGGATCAGAACGCGTGGGCGAGTGTTATGAGTTACACGTCCGAGAGCAGCGAGGCAGGCCTCAAGGTTTTTCCTGATGACGAACGGCTCCTCGAAGCTTGGCGTGGGCATGGTGACATTGGACTGACGGACGACGAACAAGACTCGGTTCAAGGCAATCGCAGTTTTCTGGGGCCGCCGGACAAGTACAAGCCAGTGCCACTTGTGTTCGACATTCGAAACAAATCTCCTCGTCCACTGCGGGTGACAGGCGTGTTTCTGAACGTAGAAAAGAGTAAATCAGACCGCGAACCTGCCCTTCAGGCAGTCGGCCCAAACTGGGGCGGCTGCGGGGGGCCAGGGTTTGACACCAAGGTAAAACTTGAGAACTACGGATGGGCCAAAGTCAAGAACATCAAACTAAAGGGTTCATTTGTTAAGGCAGATGGAAGCCCGGTCAACGGATCGTTCGATAAGAGTCCTGGGGCTTTTGAGACTTCACTAGATCTTGATAACGAAGCTGACGTGCGGTCTTCTGGTGCGGACGTAACTCGGCTGCGCGAAACGCAGTTTTATTGCGGCAAAGGCGTGTCTGATGACAAATGCCTCGATGAAGCGAAGAGAGCGGGCATCTTCGGAAAGCTTAACGAAGCAGTTGGCATAAGAGGCGCAAACTTCGTTCTGCCGTATCATGCAGAGATATCGTACGATTGGGAAGATACAAACGGGCAGAGTCATTCTAAAAAGTCCCTGTTCAATTTGGCTCTGGGCTTTGGCAGCCGCGACACAGAGGCTGAATGCGGCGAAGGCGGAACCGCTGAGGCGCGTTTCAAGAAGCCATTTATGCTGCGGACGGATGCCGAAAATTACAAGATCGCCGTGCCATTGTCAGATGATGTACCGGCAGGTGTAACGGCGCGGTGGCGCATCCAGTTAGATGCAGAAATGTCGTCGACGCACAAACTGCGCATAGTGGCGCAACTCGCCGACGGGCGTGACGTAGCGTCCAGACCTCTTGAGGTGCTTTATTTTAAACCTAAGCCTTTCCCCGACTTGTATTCTGAAGTGCCTGATTGAGCGGCATTCTCCAATGCCGCTCTACCAAGGTCGAAAAGGTTTGGTATCGGTACTAGCCGAGCGATGGCAGTTCCCTGCGAGAACGACCGCACTTCCAGCAAACTACCATTTCCACGGGTTGAATTCTGATCGAAAAGGAAATTTCCTAAGGAGAAAACTGCTTGGGTCTGTCCTCCTTGGTTCATGATTTCGGTGGCCGCTCGGTGACTGTGCGCACCTACTATGAAAGTTGCTCCACACGGAGCCATATTTTGGAGCATGGCCAACTCTTCGTCTCCGAAGGCATTTGTGTACTCGGCACCCCAGTGAACGAAAAGAGCGAATGGAGGTTGAGCGGGTAGCTTGCAAAGATCACCAACGCGATCAAGAGTCGTAAGAGGTTGGGTGGGGTGTTTAGTCGATGGCACCAATGAAATAGGAAGCACCCTTAATCCCGCGACGTCCGAAAGCTCGCCATGTCTGAGCACCGCTATACCGAGCTCGCGAAGAGACGCCGTGGTAAGTTTTACCCCCTCCAATCCAAAATCGTAGCTGTGATTGTTGGCAATGCCAGCCGCTACGACATTCAGCTCCTTCAACACGGGACCTGCGATGGCCAAGTTCATTAAGTGGGAGCCCACTGGCGTCTTCAAAATGTTCTCATTCGTTAGAACGCCTTCTAAGTTTATGATCATCGGAGCGCCGAGTGTGATCTTGGTCACCGCGTCGAGGACCGCCCTCCTCGAGTTTTTGTTCAGAAGGATCGGCAAGAAATAGCGACCGGCCAAAAAATCGCCGCCGAAGAAGGCGGTTCTCTGGTCCGCATACCTCAGTAGAGACAGTGCAGCAGCGTCACGGTGATACACTGTGACGATGTAGCTGGTTGTTACATCGTCAATGGAACTATACTCCGAAGAGTTCCGGTTGCCGATGACGACCGAGCTTGCCCCAATCTCGTGCTGAAGGCGCATTTGGATGTATTGCGCGGCCTTCG
Source organism: Rhizobium sp. 05N430 (assembly GCF_056396985.1). Taxonomy (NCBI): domain Bacteria; kingdom Pseudomonadati; phylum Pseudomonadota; class Alphaproteobacteria; order Hyphomicrobiales; family Rhizobiaceae; genus Rhizobium; species Rhizobium sp. 05N430. The sequence continues at coordinate 106,464 of NZ_JBFTMO010000016.1, forward strand.
AGTCTAAATGATCAGGCTGCAAAAGGCCCACTACCGCATTGGGATCTCCGTGCGCGATAACCGAGAGAGCTTCTTGGTCGCGGGCTGCCGCATCGGCAACTGAACGAAAGTGCGAGTAATCTGTCGATTGAATAATCAAGGTGTCGTTATCAACCATCGACGATAGCATGGCGACCGCTTTATCCCAATCCGCCTTCTTTGTTTTGTTCGACGCTGCGATCGGTATAACCGCCGCATCGGGAAAGAACCGCTTAATAAAGGGTGCTAGCGCATGCAAACCGTGTTCTTGGCTTAGATCAAGTTGCTCGAATAATTTCGAATTGGCGCTAAGCTTCTTTATTTCCGTGGTGTCTGTTTTGAGTTCACCGAATACCGTCGAGATATTTTGAGGGTCTACAGCAAACTCTCGCTCCACGCGGTGGAAGTGATCCGGCGAAATCAATATAATGCGTTTATAGTTTCCTCTAGAGGCGGCCCAGAACCCCCGCGCTATCAAATCGCCAGCAAGCATGTGGTGCGGGACCGAGATGCCTGTCACACTAACTGGAGGCAGGAAATTTGGGCGTTCTTTCTCGATCCAGCCATTGACGACCGAAGCATCTTTGCTTGGCAATAGAAAGCGACTCTCCCCTGCCCGCCCAACTGCAACTAAAAAGACCATTTCAAAGGTTGCGCACATGAGAAGCAGAGTTGCCTTTCTCACAGTGGAACGCGAGCAAAAACCGGTTTTGAACTTCATACGGAGCACCAGGGGCTTGAAAGTTGCTTAATTAGAACTACGATTGGTGCGCCTGAAAGCGGTGGGGGTTGCAATGAGACAACAGAGGCACCTATTCTCGGTCGGTTTTTTTGGCGCTTTTTCCGTCACGATGCAAGCGATCTACTTCTGTTTTGCGCCAGGACTTCTCCGAGCGCAAGAAATGATCATTCATCCACAATATGACGACGCTGGCCATTTCCATGAGGGTATCGCGCCTGTCCTTGTCAAAGGCCAATGGGGATTTATTGATACATCGGGTGTTCAGGTCGTCCCACCACAGTTCCAAGCAGTAATGGCAGGGACAGACGGGAGGTTTGGCGTAGAGAAAGGAGGCGTTTGGGGCTTTATGAAGTCGAATGCGGAAATGCTCATTAGCCCTCGTTTCGATGATGTAAAACCTTTCAGCGACGGAGTGGCCGCATTTCGCATCGGAGACAAATGCGGTTACGTGGACGCGACAGGCTCCACGGAAACGACCCAAAGATATGACTACGCAGGCCGTCGCTATGAAGGCAGGCAATTTATCACCATCCCCGATGAAGGCTTTGTACTTGGAACGAGTTTAGGACAGGCGCTCGATAATTACTTTGGGGCAGCTTTATCGAACAGAAAGCCATCGGATTTCTCCGAAGGCATTGCGGTGATAAGCTTTGAGGACGGCCGTTTTAGACTCATCGACCTTGACGGCTCCTCGCCTGACAAAGATTTTGCTGCGATCGGGACCTACTCCGAAGGGTGTGCGCCTGCGACCTCTGACGGAAAGCGATGGGGATACATCAACAAATCTGGGGAGTGGATCGTTAAGCCTGCATTTGAGAAGGCGCGTAGCTTTTCGGAAGGCCTTGCGCCCGTTCAAGTCGGCGGAAAGTGGGGCTACATTGACCAAAAGGGAAAGCTGATAGCTCAGCCCAAATATGATGCTGCATATCCTTTTCAAGACGGCATGGCACTCATCCGCATTGAGAAGAAGCGCGGGTTCGTAAGCCATGTCGGCTCTCTGGTCACGGAAGCTGTCAACCCTCAGTTCGAAGATGCGTACGCGTTCAAGGAAGGCTTTGCTCCGGTAAAAGTTAACGGGAAGTGGGGATTCTTGGCAAAGGGTCAGGAAGCGGAATCCACAGTTCGAGACGTCGTGGACATATCGGGGCCCTCTGAATAAAAGGACATGTTCGCGCGTCGCCGGGACGGACCAATATTTAAGCGGGAAGGCTGAGGCGCTTATTGGTGTAAAGAACTTTCCAGTCGTCAATATCGGCTGACAAGGTTGCCGCAGTCTCCATGACAATGGATGCTGTGCGGTCAAAATCAGGGGCTTTAAGTAGATCGGTGTAGCCCTTCCGCAAGTCAAGGAGAGCAAGCGTCATGATCTCCGACCGACCGGCCAATGTTTCGAATTCTCCCGTGAACCGGATGCCGGAAAGAGCGGCACCTAATGCCGGCAGGAGTGCAGCCAGAAAGCCTACGGCGACTTTGCTGCCATAAAGTACCCCGACCAAGCCCGCGGGAGCATCATGGTCGCTGTGAATTACTGTGTCGTGACCCGCGAGTTGAAGGGCTTGATCAAGCCCATATACAGTAAGAAAGCATCCCAGCAACGCTGCAGTGACGTAGAAGCACCAATCTCCAGCGCCATGCAAAACGTGATTTATTGTGTAAAGTCTGCGGGCATTCGTTGTATGATAGTCGAGTTGAGGCTCGATTTCGAAGTCCCGTACCGCCGATATAAGTTTTCCCAGATATTCATTATCAATTACAGCATCTGGAAGTCCGATCCGCTTGGCCACACGATCGACTAGGATACTTGTCCACGGCCGGTTCCTACCATGGCGCAGGTCACCATCGGGACGGCGATGAGCACCCAAGAACGCGAGGAAACATAAGTGCCTTAGCATCTCGGCAGCCGCTCTATATTCCATCCATTTTTGGTGCCAGCGATTTCGCGTTCCTATTGTTACAAGTCCAAGGATGACTAAAATTGTGAGGAGCTCCAGGCCGACCAAAAGCGCTTTGAGGTGAACCTGCGTAGTAATCGCGTAGGTATGCGGGATCACAAGCCCCATAAGCGCCAGAACAACAGCGAGAAACGCGGATAAATAAGCAATGACGTAGGCGCTGCGGTACGTGTTCGCATAGTACATAGCAAGCCCGTCGGCTCTCTCATAAAGAGGACCAACTTCCTTCTCGATATCATCGTGGAGCTTTGCAGCGCGAGGCATCTCGTCAAGAAGCCTCTTCCACGACAAGGTCACAGCTTGAGATCTATCATACCTGCGGTGCGGCGGGGTCAGAAGTCGCGCTAACGCCGAGTATACCTGTATTCCTTTGGTAACCGGCCAATCTTCGTTGTGAAACACCTCCGCCTTGGCGCTTTCTGACAGGTCTGGCTTTCCGTGACCGGTTCCAAGGTGTCTTCCAAGATCCTGCTTCGTCTCAAAGGCCTCTTTGATACGGTCGCGCATGACGTCAATATTATCTGTCGTCTGATAGATCCACGCCTCGACCCTCTGGACAGGCAAGCGCAAGGGAAAGTCTCCATTGCTTGTAACCCAAATAACAGGGATTTTCGCTTCAACCGCCGCTCTAACGATATCGCCGGTACCGCCTGGGCCATTTGGAGCCTTCCCGTCCCAAACTGCAACGAGGACGTCGATCGTCCTCGTCATGAAAAGTCCTGAGCGATAATAAGCGAGTTTATCGTCCCGTCCTGAATCGATTGATGTGACGCGGTCGCTTAGCTGCAGTATCTCTCTGAGAGCTGGCCGCATATCGCGGTTACTTCCGTCAGCCGCTGCTGCGAAGTCGCCTTCGTAGTTTTCGCGACTGAATGGAAGGATGGCTTCAAGACTCCACCCAAGAGGTTTCACGGCAACCGCGAATTGATCGGCGCCTTCGGCTAGGCCCGAGATTAGTGTGAAATCCGTGCCTGATGGTAATGCATTTTCGATAAGTGAGAATGCACTCTCAATATCACCCCGCACCTCTGAGCGCAGTGTGTGGTTGGTTCTGTGACCGACAATTCCGATCCTAGCGCATTCCCTCATCGCCGCTGCCTTCCCTCGAACTATGTCGTCGCTTCGACGCCTGCTGCGACCCTTATCATCTCGCGGTCAAGGTCCTTACTTGTCGCAGTAAGCATTGCATAATCCACGAGGTCTGGGTGAGTCATCCGCCAGTCGTCCCGTTGATCCGAATACCTCCAGCCGTCCAACTCCCGGTCAATGCGCCATGACATGTGTTCCAGACGCGCCAATTCCTCAAGACGCTCAGAGTTTGTGATAGCTGCGCTTAATGCTGCCGAGTCTTGCGCCGTTCGCCATCCCTCAAAGCCAATTGAAAGAAGCTTTACGGGCAAATGGTCAGCGCCTCGCCGATTTGCTTGTCGAAACGTTTCCTGAAGATTCTGCCAAGGCTCTAATGAGCCGTCTATATTCAACAACGGCTCGGTTTTGCGCCTCGTAAGATAAGCCTGATGCAACGCCTTCGCGACCCGCTCGCGTCGTCCATCAAGCGAGTCTAGATTACAGATATCTTCGAAGCACCCGAACGGTTCAATTACCTCCGCTGCAATCGACGTGTCTCGAAGCCCGTACTGTGAGCCCGGCGTGGATAGGAGACCTTCCGTTTTGGAGCGTGTGAGCAGCGCTTCGAGGCTACTTCGTGACGTCATCCTCACATACACGGGAGCAGTGTATCGCCCGGTTGCCCGCATAGCGGATTTCAACGCCAGTCCGATTTTCACGTTCTCGACTGTATCTGTTGCAGCAACAATAAAAGCGGTTGGCAGACTGTCCCGACCGATTCCCGCGACCAGAACCTCATCGTAACATACCGAAGCGGCGTCGCCTTCGTGAATGCGTATGTCCGCGGCCCATGCAAGCGGCGCCTTGTCATCTGTGATTGAAGTTCGAGGGTCCAACGCGAATTTTAGGTTAGGGCATCTCTCAAGCATCCGACTGATAGCCATCTCGCGATCGGAAACAATGATATCAATCTGCGGACGACCGAGACCGGTGCATGGTGAGATCCTTAGAAATTGCATCACTACCTCCCGCGATGCATCTGACAACCCCACCATAATTAGGTGAACACGTTCCTGCCCAGCAGACAGGGCAAGATCCGAGAATGGCGTTCTCTCCAGGAGACTACGCGCTGTGAGAATTGCTACGTTGAAGACCAAAAGTTCGTCGCCGTTTTGGGGACGAGCGATATCCGGATCACGTGCGCACCGTTCAGCAAGCGTGGGATCGTCAATGGTTACAACGACTTTGCCGGCCTTTTTGGCGCTTGAGCGTGATAGCCCGACCGAACGGACCAGCGCGAGATTGCGCTCGTCGGAACCGGCACCGATTAAGATGAGCTCGGCGTTCGCAACGTTTGCGGGTTTGATGCTCCCGTCTATTCCGAGATCCGACTGAAAGAAAAAAGTGCGCCGAAGATTACTTGCCAGCCTTGCCTTGTCGGGGTCGCTGTCAACGACAATGATCGGCCTTTGATTTGGATTTGTCTGGGAACCCATCAAGAACTTAGCGTTACGTGTACCAAAACCAAGCACGACAACGTGGCCACGATAGAACGAAGCTAAGAAAGCGGTGACATCCTGTCTGAACACTGTTGCGATCAGTTTGAATACTGCTGTCATAGCGAGCAGCGATCCAATGAGGCGAGCCGATAGGAGGAGCCAGTTTTCTCGAAGGCCGCTCTCCGGGAGCCCAAGGGAGAACAGCTTGAGCGTTTTGATGAACGCGTAAACTACCAGCCGGACATAGTCGCCGAAATCATGGGGCGACGGCAGCAGCTTAGCATCTGTCACCAAGTTCCCACACACTCCCGCTAGCAGCACGAACGCTGCGGCGATCCCGAGGCCCTTACCAGAAGCAACCGATGCAAAGTTCCTAAATGGGGTCTTCACTGGCGACATTTCTCATCGGTTACTCGCTGGCAGAAATTTTCTCTGTTCTAGGGCACGACTGGGGATCTTTACAAGTCGCTGATAGGCTAAACGCCATGTCGTTTCGAAGTATCCCGCGGTAGGTCCGCGAATAGCGGCCGCAGCGCTGTCGCCTCGTTGTTGCAAAAATATTTCGGCCGCCGCCAGGGTCTGCAACCTCGCTGCAACTATAGTGTTTTGGTCGCGTCGATTCCTGTCTGATGCCTAATTTTTGAGCACGAACTTGGGCGCGATCGTTTGGTCTTGCTGCGGTCCTCCAGATTCCGCTATCTGATCGGGATGTATCGCTAGCAAAAGATCGACCCGGTACCAAAAATCCACCCACACCACCAACGGGATTGACATCATATTGCATGTACAACATATGAGCGGAGACTGGAGATTTGATATGGCCAAAGATTTGCTTATCGAGATGGCGGAGGACTGCGTCCTCACTCGTACGCGCGTCATATCCCGTGCGTTGTCGAGCATCTACGATGAAGAGTACCGTGCGCTGGGGATGACTTCCTGGCAGCTGACACTGCTGCTGTTGGTTCATCGACTGGACCGCCCGAGCCGGGCGGAAATTGGCCGCTACAATAATCAAGATCGCTCTACGCTCACTAGAAATCTCGCTCTGCTGATCGACAAGGGATGGATCGCGGAAGTCGAAAACCCGGCAGGCGGCCGCGCCCGCCCTCTTACTTTGACACCAGCAGGGGAAACGTTGGCGAGAAGTGCAGGAGCGGCATTCAAAAGAGCGCAAGCTCGCGCTCGTAAGCTTCTGGGAGATGAGGGCGTCAAAGTCTCCATGGACATTTCCACGAGCCTGATGGACAAGGCATAATTTTTATCCTGTATGTTGTATCTACAACATCGAATTCCAGCGCGTTCCTCCGCGCAGGAGAGCAGCAGCGGTCGCCGCTGCGAACACCGCCCCCTTCTGGGCTTAACGAGAATGACCGCTGGGTCGAAAAACAAGGACGATATCAGATGACAATTGTTAGGGCCGCCGCCGTGCAGATCGCCCCGGTACTTTACAGCCGAGAAGCGACCGTCGAGAAGGTCGTGAAGAAAATCGCCGAACTAGGCGAAAAAGGAGTGCAGTTCGCTGTCTTTCCCGAGACCGTGATCCCTTACTACCCCTACTTCTCGTTCCTTCAATCTCCGTTCGAGATGGGCGCGGAACATTACAAGCTGCTGGACCAAGCGGTGACGGTGCCCTCGGAAACGACGGCGGCAATCGGCGAGGCAGCACGCAAAGCTAAGCTCGTGGTTTCGATCGGCGTGAATGAGCGTGACGGAGAGACGATTTACAACACGCAGCTTCTCTTCGACGCAGACGGTACACTGGTACAGCGCCGCCGCAAGCTTACACCGACTTACCATGAAAAAATGATCTGGGGTGTCGGTGATGCGTCCGGCTTGCGTGCTGTCGACACCGCGGTTGGTCGCGTAGGGCAGCTCGCGTGCTGGGAGCACTATAATCCGCTTGCTCGCTACGCGCTGATGGCAGACGGCGAGCAAATCCATGCGGCGATGTACCCGGGTTCCTTCGCAGGCCCTCTTTTCGCCGAGCAGATGTCGGTCAGTATCCGGCAACACGCGCTCGAGGCAGGTTGCTTCGTGGTAAACGCGACCGCGTGGCTCTACCCTGAGCAGCAGCAGCAAATCCTGGCTGATACCAAGACCACAGATCTCGGTCCGATTTCCAGCGGATGCCTGACGGCGATTGTCTCCCCCGAAGGAGAATACATGGGCGGAGAGCCCCTTCTTTCTGGTGAGGGAGAGGTCATCGCAGATCTTGATTTCTGGCAGATCTCCAAGCGCAAGCGACAGATGGATTCTAGAGGCCACTACAGCCGTCCGGACGTGCTGAGCCTGATGATTGATCGGACCCCGCATTCTCACGTCCATGAGCGCGTCGCGAACCCGGCCATTGCCGAGTACCAGAAGGCAACAACAGAGCAGCTCTAGATCACCTCCGCTCCGACACCGATTATGTCTCCCCGCTGCTCTTGGCGGGGAGCGTTGCATTGGTCTAGGTAGCATACCTACGTGCTCCGCTAGCTCGGCGGGACCAGTCGCTCGCGACGAAAGATAAAATTAGGTCGGGCTCGGCGACTTCAGGAATGAGGTTTGGCTCCCCGATAGAGGCGACCGAAACTCGTATAGCTGAAAGTGTCCGTTATCGGGACGAGAGTAGCGGCCTCCCCAGACAAATCCGTTATCCTCGAAGATCTTCACCATCTGCATGAACTGCGGGGAGAATATCTTTCCCTTGGCTAATGAGGCACGGTCACAGTTTATATCAAATGCCAACCCGAGAGCATGTGCAGACAATATTTTAGTCGTCATCAATGTGCGTGGCACGAAACTTCCACACCATTGCTCGATCGTGGGAAGTAGGCCCGCTGCTTCGACCTCGTCAAATGCCTTCCGGAGTTGCGCTGTTCCCTTTCGATGGAACAAAACTGTAACTCCCGCTGGCTTAGCTAGCTCCGCAAGCTGAGGGATTTCTACGGGGACAATGTTTTCCTTGTCCCAATCGCCGGCGTAGACAACCTGTCTCTCGGCATTCGTCGTAAATTCCACATTCGCCGCTACGCCTTGTTTGAGCGCCGAAGATTTCAGAAGCCGTTGTGCTTCCGCTAGTTCTCCTGCATCGAACGCCTTCTCGGCTGGCTTTAGTACCTCCTGTGTATCCGGTGTGTCCTGCTTCCTGGCCATGTCCAGTTGCTTTTGGACGTCGTTAAAGTCTTTCGCGAGTTTGATGACATTGTCGTAGAGCTGGTTGGGCGAAGTGGAGAGTGGCAGGCCATGTTTCCGCACGAACTCCGCGAACGGTTCTTCTCCGATCTTTAGGTTTTGGAGGTCAGCAATGATCCGATCCGACGTTTGCTTGGCCTCTTCGGAGCTCGCGCCGGCCCTTTCTGCAGCGCTCAAAAGGCTGTCTTGGAAGGCATCGTCATAGATGCCCGTTAGGCCTCTGAAAGCGACATATCCAACAAATAGCAAAAGCACGGCACGAAAGAGAACATGGAGTATCACCGGCTTAGATCGCGGCCTGACCGGAGGCAGGACAACCGGATCATCGGTCGGAGCGGTCGGTGAAGCTACGCGATCAGTGAACGCACCAACGACGTCCGAAGACACGGAATATCGTTGGTCCTCACGGTCGGTCGGCTTGCAGATCTGAAAGTGATCATAGGGTGATGGGATGAGACTTGCGCCAGGAATGCCAGGATCATGATCGGAACGCTGGACAATTGTCCCATACAGTGTCGATCGTGTCTCGTAGATAACAACCGTCCGGACGTCTGTGTCTCGTACCCAGTTCCGGTATTCCTCATTCAGCCTCCCTGTCTGCTGGCTTCCCCTAGCAAGGTAGCTCATGGTCGCGGTCGGCCATACGAGCCAACGGAGCCAGCCTGCAAGGTTTGCAAACATCGAACCACCGTGAGGGGTGCCATAGAAGATAACTGCCCTCACTGAATCCAAGACTGGCTTGGTAACTTCCTTTTCCATGACCAAGCCGGCAGCCATCGTAACGAGCGCTTGCTTGACTATTAGTCCACCAAGGCTATGGCAGATAAACACCAACGGCTTACCGTCGCCTGCCTCTCGCACAAGGAGCCGGGCCAATTCTTTGCCCGCTTCCTCAAGCGACCAAGAGTTACCCCTCCAACCACTCGCACCGGCGTCGTATCCGAGCGTGTATGCGGCAATCCCGTTGAAATCGCGCATAAGCCAAACGAACCATGGGTTCGCGCAAACCTTGGCTTTCCATGTCAAATAGGGGTGCCCATCGAGCCCATGAACGAACACGACGCGGACCAAGGAAGTTTCCGACGATGGCCCCGGGACGTGGATCAACTCCATGCAACGCCCCCCCTGCCCGGCGCCGGATTTGGAGACAGCATCCCTTCGCGATCTGCGACCGTCAAGCCCTTCCGTCCGAGCGAGCCCAACGAGTTTGCCTCGCGCACTTAGGAACGGCCATTCCCGTGACCACTCCTGAAACCTGTTCAGACAACAGAACTATAGAAAGTGTAGCTCCATACTTGGCCTAAACCGACACATGACTTCCTCGGTTGCTGGCCGCGAGATCACCTGTGACCCCCAAAGTGCCGCTTGATACATCCCACCGATACCGTTCTTTAACTCTCAGGCAATTCTCTCGCTAAAGTTAAAATTGCGCCCAGGTCGACCTCTCACAGAATGATCATTGTTCTCTGTCAATAAAAATAAAGGCCCATCCAATTCCACCTTACTGATTTTGTTTAGTAATTGGGATATCTCGTGGTGTTATCTCCTCTCTTCAAGCCTCCTCCCGCCTCGAAATCAGTAATCTTTTAGTTGATTTTTGTCCGCCGGTAATCTTGCTTTGCGGTACGATCTATATCAGTATTATCTCCTATTAATACCAACCTATGTCCACAATTCACGCCGCGCGAAGAGCTCATACTCTTTCTAGGGAAGGAATGCGCATGCTTGGAAGAGACATACTAACTAAAGCCAAGGAACACCTTGGGGAACGATATATACTTGGTGCCAGAGCGCCTCTGCAGAATGGAAACTGGCGCGGACCTTGGGATTGCGCTGAATATTGCTCCTGGCTCTCTTACCAGACATACGGGATAGTATTCGGCTGCGGAACCAGCAATGTATCGAAGGGCGACCCATACTCCGGCTATTGGGCATCGGAGGCAGCTGCGAGCGATCGGCGTATTTCGGCCGAGGTAGCAGCGAGAACGCCGGGCGCGTTTCTCATAAGAAAGCCAGTGACCTCGCCGGTCCAGCGAATAGGCCATGTAGCAATCGCAATCGGCGATGGGCGAGTGTACGAGGCCGCGGGGGCGAAGCTCGGCGTTCGCATAGGACCAATCGAAGGTCGTCGCTGGGACCTTGGGGTGCTCTTGCCAGGGATTGATTACACCTCGACACGCCCCGACGAAATTTCCGATGAACCTAGACGCTCCAGCTCAATGCTCATTTTGCGCGTGCAAGATGATCCGGTGTTCGACGACCACGTTGTCGAACTTCAGATTGCCCTCAAAGATAGAGGGTTCGATCCTGGGAACGTTGACGGCCTATTCGGCAACGCCACCGAGGCGGCGGTATTCTCGTTCCAACTTGCAGAGGGACTTCTTCCCGACGGAGAAGTTGGCCCAGAAACGGGCGGATCCTTGGGCCTGCCGTATTGGGACGATGCGCCACTGACTTTGGGAGGTGGGGCAGCCGCAGGTAACGATGACAACGGCAACAACCCACTACTAACGATGCCCTCCGACGAATTCGGCGCGATCGTGCGCACCGATACCGGCTTCGGCGCGTTGAAGGGTGAATATGAAAGGCTCTTCGCCACTTGCTTGGTTCAAGATAAGCGAGGAGAGATCGGCGAACTCGCTCGACGAATTAGAAACAGTCGGTCTCGTTACGAGAACTTCGTTTCCAACTTTAACCGTATGCCTTGGTACTTCGTGGCTCTTGTCCATTCGATGGAGGCCTCGGGTGATGTAGGCACTTTCAAAACACACCTGCATAACGGTGACCCTCTCACGAGACCGACGGTCCACGTACCACGAGGTCGCCCCACGTCTAATGGCTCCAACTTTTCCTGGGAAGAAAGCGCGAAGGACGCCCTTACCTACCAAGGATACGCTGACGAAAGCGATTGGAGCCTAAGCCGTATTCTCTACCTTCTGGAAAAATTCAACGGCATGGGTCCTCGGCGAAAGGCCCACGCAACGGCATACCTCTGGTCTTACTCTAATCAATACAAGAAGGGAAAGTACGTCGCGGACAATGTGTGGGACGACAATGCTGTATCAAGGCAGCCGGGCGCAGCCTCGATCCTCAAACAACTTGTCTCCGATGGGACCGTCACACTGTGAGAACATGGCGGGCACTCACCACAGCAGCGATCACAGGCATTCTCCTGATTGCGCTCGATAAAGCGGCTTGTGCCGCTGAGCAAACTGTGCCCGCCAGGTCTCTCTGGCCGCTTCCGGTGGCCGTTATCGTCTCCGCTGCCGGGATGATTGGCGTCCACTATGCGATGAAACAGAAGGTGAATGCTACCTTCGGCGCGAGCGAGGTTAAGATCAATGCAGCTTCTTACCGCATCGCTGCAGTAACAGCACTTTTTGCATTATTTGGTATCGCCGTGGGCTTTGTCGCGGCATTTGGTTCGTCAGATGGAAGCAACGCAGACGTGCTAAGACTGCTAGGAATGAACCTTCTCGCAGCCTCGTCGGCCGGATCAGTAGGGGCACTAGCCGGCTTCATATTTGGGATACCAAGAACTCTTGACCCAGCTGCTAGAGCCGCTGTAGCGGGCGCTGCCTCAAATGGCGGGACAGCTGATAAGACCAACGCAATTCTGGCGTCGAACACCAATCTTGAGCGGATCTCAGATTGGCTGACCACTCTGCTGGTGGGAGCAACTCTCGTCCAAATGGGCTCTATAATTCCTGGGATCAAATCGTTCGCCGCGTATCTCACGACCGATGCGGGGAAGGCCCAAGGTCCAATCGTCCTCCTCCTGCTCTACTTCTTCACGCTGGGCTTCTTGGGCATATACCTGATCACCCGCCTGTACTTGACGAGTGCTCTTACCCAAACCCTTGGAAGCCTCGGCGTTGGCGCCGGACTGACGAACATTGACGCTCTTAAAGCCGCATTGACTAATGGTAGTTCCGTGTCTGACGACGCAGTTCCCGGGTACTTTGCCTTGATGAAGAGTTGGCCCCTCTCAGCGGAAGAAACCAAAGATGCCGAACTAAACTACCTACAGTCATTGTTGTTGTATCGGTACTTAACGGTTTCGAAAGCCGGCGACCAGAGCGACACTGTCAACCTACTTCGAGTTTCGGCGGCACGTTCTATCGTAGACCCAGTTCAACGCGTCAGACTAAAAACTTTCCTCGAAGCGGAGGTAGGGAAGACTGGAAGCCAGTCAGTTGCCGGCGACATTCTAAACTCGCTGTTTAGGGGGGAGCCTTGAGTACCCTGGGCCTGGTCTTGTTGACCTCCACTGCTAAGTTCAGAGAGAAACAGGTTTCGCACCAGGACGAATGAGATGGGTTTCTTCACATCGATCATCGGCTTCGCGAAGCGTGAACAACAGCCAACCAAGTTAGTGGAATTCTACAATTGCGGTGCCGACGCTCGATTGAACGTCATCTTTATCCACGGCCTTGGCGGTGAATTTGATCGAACATGGATGCTTCAGTCGGACACTTCGCCGTGGATCAAATGGGTGATCGAAGCTTTTCCGAAGGTCCGCATCTACTCTCTTTCCTACCGAATTGCTGTCACGCGCGGAGGCGCAATGCCAATCGGTGCGCGTGCAATCAATGTGCTGGCGACTATAGCATCAGTAATCGACACCAAGAGCCCCACCATATTGATCTGCCATAGTTATGGAGGGCTGCTCGCGAAGCGGATGTTGCAGACCAGCCTGGATCTTGCCGAAGAGTACGCACCGTTCGCCAGTTCTGTTGCTGGAATTGTTTTCATGGGCACTCCGCATTCCGGAGCCTCACTCGCAACCTATGTTTCGGCGATAAAACTCATTGCGCCTAGCACTGCAGTCGCCGAACTCAAAAACAACCAACCAGAGCTGCTGCAGCTAAACAATTGGTTCAGGAATCGATTTGATCGATTGAAGCTGAGTGTCCTCGTGTTCTATGAGACGATGCTGACCAATGGCGTTCTCGTCGTCGACGAGGCGTCGTCAAACCCCGGCATAGCCGGCGTGAATCCCATTCCTATAGATTCCGATCACGTCGATTTACCAAAACCGGCAACCAAGGACGTCCGCGTCAGTCGAGTCCAAGCCTTTATAAGAGAAGTGGCAGGCGTTCCGTTAACAGTGAACAAGCTTTCGCCAATGCAGCAGGTGATTGCGGCGTCGGACGGACAACTAGTGCTGTTACGGGCGAGGCTGGAAGCGGACCTTATTGAACGACCACACGATCACGAAATTCGACAAGCACTGGCCTATATTGGCGGGATGGTGCATACCGAGCCTCGCGTTGTCCGCAGCGCTGCTCCACAAGTTCATCGCGTTTTACCATACAGACGAATGGCGGCGATAGCGTCAGTGATTGTTGCAGCGTGCGCCATACCCGCTTTCCTGCTGACCCAAGGAAACTACGGAACGCCGAGACCTCTGGACGTGCCGTTCGCTAGAGGACTACCAGTTCCGCCCGAGATCATTGGCCGAGACGGCGAGGGTTACAAATCGGGCCAGATGCGCCAGATAGAAGTTTCGTTGCTTCACAATATACCGCCCCCCGATAGCTATCTGGCGCGGTGGAATTGGAGCGGATCTGGGGGCACGCAGGGCGGGATGCAGACAGCCGTTTTCGAGTTTGAGGGCGTGGATGGCGTCGTTGTTCAGGTGCTGAAATTTCCAATACAGCGTGACCACTGCTACTATGGTGCAGGTACTCCACAGTCTTTCACTGGGAAACTGTATGTTCCAGCAGCTGAGATCAAAGGCCTGAAAATATCGATCACAGAGGTTATAGGCCCGCAAGGAGCCTGCTAACGAGCAGGGTAGCAGCAGTCTGCTCGCTTCACTGCAGCTCAGCTGAGGAAGATAGCAGCGCTGTCAATCGATCGAAGTCCATATCATTTCGCTCCTCGCAACTGCCCGAGGCTTTGTGCGTGCGGTTGTCCAACAATTCATCGACGATGCGCTTCGCATTGGGAGACAGTGCCCAATTCATCGGAACGTCGAGCGAGCAGAGATCCATTGTGAGCACAAGCGGCTCGATGTTGGCCCTGGTTGGTGGGTCAAGATAGAGCAACGTCTTCAACTTTTCCCCATGCGCACCGCGACTTCTGAATAGGCCCTGCAATGGACCAAATAGATCCGGCACGACTGTCGCGAGGCCGGGTCCTCCCGGACAACCGGATTTCACCGTTTGGCCCCGGCAGGCGACGGGTGTAGATCCCGGCATTATATTGGCGCGTGTTGAGGGCGCAAAGGGCGGGTTCACCCCGTCATTAGATAATAGCAAAAAAATGGGCTCGACATTATCGTTTGCTGCGATGCCGTTCACGCCGAACATCCGCCGTGCAAGGCCGCGAACCGTTTCGACGCCTGCCGCATCAAAGTACCCGCCATCAACGATGTGTACAGCTTTGGTCTTTTGCGGCAACGCCGGGTTTCGTATTGTCCCGCTCGAGCTGACAATCGGAAACCGTGCTCCGTTTAGAATTGCGGTCGAAAGGCGGACATCGCGTTGAGCGACATCGTGAAAGTCCCAGGCGTCAATCGCATCTCCAAAGTCGATGTTGCTTGTGAGTATGGGTCGACCATCTTCTTCAAGCGCCCCGCCGATAAGCCAGGCAGGAAGCCAGCTCCCCGAGGGACCGCCTTTCCAAAGGCTGAGAAAATCGTGTTGTAGCTGCTCATTGTCATCGCAAGGAGTGACGTCGCACCTGCTTCGCCAACCAGCTTCCCATCCCTTCTCCAGTGCTGCGGACCTGTCCGGGAAAACAGCGACTGGTAGAAACCGTTGTAGGAAATCTGGAAACATCCCGCCCGCGAGAGCGGGGCTGAGATAATCTCTACCTACAAACTCGGAAACGACTTGGGGCAAGTTGGCCTTGCCTGCTTCAATCGCCTCATGGGTCTTACTGTCCCTTATCGAAGCGAGAAATCCACCAACACCGAGACTGCCGCCTGAGATGGAGCTGACGGCAAAGACGTGCTTTGAGAACTCGCCATTCGACGATGCTTCAAGGCGCGACATGACGGCTGCGGTCCAATACCCCGCTCGTGATGCACCGCCCTCGCTGGCCACAAAGATCATAGGTATCTGCCGATGGCCGTCATCGGATGGGAATTGACCTCTCCATGACTGATACGCCTGCTCAAGCGTCGGTCGGGCTTTTATCGCCGCAGTCTGGTCCGCCTGCAATGATGGCGAATGGCGGACTTCGTGGTTATCTACCCACAAACTCGTAACAACGATCAAGACGAATAGCGCCTCGACCACGCGAACATGAAAAGTGTTTCCCAACAACGACAGCGTTGCAAGGACAGGGATCAGAAGTGCGCACGCCGTCAATACTACCGCACCGGGCCCGAAGTAGACGGAAAACGTAACGGGATCGAGGGTGACAACGATCATTGCTATAGCGGCGTAGCCAATGCCGCCCCAGAAAATGAGCGGTTTAATATTGCGCAAAGAGCGATCGATCACAGCGGCCGCTCTCGTCTTTCCTTGAGAAGCGAGCTTGTCAGACGTAGAGCGCATCCGACGAACTGCGGCTTTTCGTGTCCAGAGGAAAATGAGGAATAGCAATCCAAGGACCAACAATATCCATGCCGGCCACGCACCTGGTGTTTGGACACGCCAAAGGGCAATAAATAAGAGACCGAAGGGTATCAATCCAAGCAGCCGGGGAACCCAAGTGAGATACACATGCCCTAGCCAGTTGCCTGCGTAATCGGTGTATCTGTCCGCTATAGTACGCCCCCAAAACCACCCTTGAAAGCCCAGTGCTACAACGGAGAGGCAAAGCCAAAACACTTTAAAGCTGAAGCCTGAACTATGATCGCGATTGACGTCGGTCACCGTTCGAAGAAGATCCTGCCCCTGAGGAACGTATGCAAGAATATATCCCGAAGCGGTCACAAGAATGAGGATTAGGACAAACCCTCGAGTCCTGTGGAGGAGTTCGGCGGCCACCTGAAGCTTAGGGAAGTAAACCTCGGCATGCTTTCGCATTCCAATTCCTCCAAAAATGCATTCTGAGGAATGCGGCTGAAAACCGCATCCGCAAAGTAACGACAGCGTCTTCAATTAGTCCGAACTCGGTCGGTATTTACCTGCAGGCCCGTTGTTACAAAAAGCTTTGGCTTACGACGCGTGACCGGCACGAAAGTAGCTAGTCGCCTTATTTTCTTGAGCTTGAATAGACATTACACATACTTTCACAAGCGAGTAGAGTCGGCAAGCTAGGTTGATTAAAAGTTTGACAAAAACCACGCTTAGTTGTACCGATATCGAAAATGTCGATTGCGCTCCGAGGGGAAAGCGAGATGACATATCCAGACGATTCAAAAACTTCGCCAGCCGCGAAATCTGAGTTCTTTCGTACGTCATTGGACCCGACGAAAGATTTTGTAGATCAACCACCTCCGCTCGTTCCGTTTGCGGACTGGGATTACTATTATCTGACGTGCAATTTGGACTGGCGACAGTCGAAAAACACCGCGGCATTGCCACAGGCTGTCAGCGTCCCCAAGGGTTTTGTCACGGACTTGGCGAGTATTCCTCGTATCTTTTGGACCATTTTGCCCCGTCAAGCCGAATACTCGTACCCCGCCATCTTGCACGACTATCTTTATTGGGAACAGACCTGCACCAAGGCCCAAGCTGACGATGTCCTGGAAGCGGCGATGGAAGATATGAGTGTGGGCGCTATCAATTCCAGCGCGATTTTGTTTGCGGTCCGCTCGTTTGGTCATGGCGCCTGGGAAGGCAATGCTGAGAGGAAAGCGGCGGGCGAAAGGCGGCTTTTGAAAAAATTTCCACCGGACATGAAGGCTACGTGGCCTTGGTGGAAGGAGCAACCAAACGTTCTAGCCTGAATTCAGGGGGGCGGATTATGGCTGGCAGAACGCAGGCGCTAGTGATTGGCAATGGGGCTTATCCTGACCCGATGCACTTGGAGAGCCCGGCACATGATGCGCGGAGCGTCGCATCAAGGTTCACAGAACTCGGGATCGAATGCGAGGTTGCGATCGACGCAACTTTCGAGCGGGCCGAGATCGCAGTTCGAACTTTTCTTGAGCGTGTTGCGGATCCTGCGACGAGAGCCTCGATCCTCTATTATTCCGGCCATGGCATCCAGATTAACGACACAAACTATATCATACCAATTGACTTCAAATCCGCGCAGGCTGGAAAAGCTAGCTTGATAAGCGTGCAGTCAATCCTGGAGAAAATGACAAATGAGACGGCCATCCGGATCGTCTTCATGGATGCCTGCCGGAGCAACGCGGACGCACAACAATTCGCCCTTGGGAAGGGAATTGGTCGCGAAATCGGGAAGGAATTCACGATCGCGGGGAACGCTGTCTCGGCTCCTGGACTGGCTGGAATAAAAACCAAGAGTAATACGTTTATCGCCTTCGCGGCAGCCCCAGGCGACGTGGCGTACGCAGGTTCAGGCACAGGAGAGCTAAGCCCGTTCACATCATCGCTCGTCAAATACCTCGATGTCGTCGACCTGCCGATTTCAAATATGATGAGCCGGGTGCGGCAGGAGGTCCTCAAAAACACCAACGAGCGGCAAGAGACCTGGGATCAGTCATCCTTGATGGCACCGTTCTATTTTAATCCAGGCAACTTACTGCTTTTCGCCGGCAACTTCATGGCACTGCTTGGTTTGCTGGTGGCGACCACGATCTATTCGATGTTCCTGGCAGAATGCTGGGACTGCGCCCCCGGCTACTACTTATACGCTGCATCTGCTTTGCCCGCGGTTAGCCTGGCCATCCTTCTGTTTGGCGTGCAGAGTGTGTACTCGAGGCTCAGAGGGCGATTAGCGGGAGGTAAGACGAATAGGCCATTCGTCACGCGATTGATTTCTACAGCCGTTCAAAAAGGTTTGCTCGGTGGAATCCTGGGGTCCTTGGTTGCTGCACCGGTCTTGAGTGCACTCTACTACTATGGCTGGCCATTTCCACCGATCTCACTTGGCCAACTATCCCTGGAGATCACCTACGGCACTGCCTTTGCCGCCTGTCCATTAGGGATACTTTCATTTCTGTTTGCTGGCCTGGCGCGGCATTGGACGACCAGGGCCAATTTGAGCAACCATGATGTGGCTAAGCCTAGCTTATGGGCGTTCTTAGGCGGCTGCATGGGCGGTGCAGTTGCGGGCGCTCTGACCGCACCCTTCCTGACATCTTTCTTCGGCCTGATGCACAATCGTCCACCGATGACACCGGAACTTCTACTCCCAGGAAGCATATTTGGTGCTGCCTTCCTCGTTGTCGCAATCGTGAACTTCGACTTCGAGCGACTTAGCAGACGCCGAGTTTGGACAAGCATTGCAAGCGCCTTGCTAGCGCTTTGCGTCGGGCTCTTGGTAACCGTGATCGTCTTCACACCGCTCTACGCGTTGGGCGTAGTCACAGCAGTCCAGTCCTATCTCGAGGAGCATTCGGAGGATCCCATCAGCCTGATGAAGGGCGGGCTGATTTACGGGCTACCCGTCGGATTTGTCCTGGGTTCAGTAATAGCCACCGCGATACTTTTGACCGAGTGGCTCTCAAAGAAAAATCTTATCGACTAGACTGCCGCGCTGCTGCTTAAGACTGCCTAGCACACCGCAAGGCTGGCGAGTCGCTCAATTTCTATACATGCCTATTTTTTGATCTCACTTTGGCGCTTCGTGACATTCATTTGGCCGAAAACGCAGCGCCGCCGATATTGTCCAGCCAGCATGTATCGAGTGTAATCCTTCTCAACGCCGCATTGTCGGCGATCCAGACACAGCTGTCGACGACGGATGCTCGGCTAACGCGCCGAGCAAACGCACGTCGCTACTCCAAGGTTACCGATGCCAAAGCTCAAAACAACGATCCTCACCGGCTTTCTTGGCGCAGGAAAGACCACGCTCCTCAACAACCTTCTAACCTCGCGTCCAGACGAGCGAATTGCCGTGATTGTCAACGAGTACGGAGAGGTCGGCATTGACGGCCAACTGGTTGTCGAAACGAAAGATGAAATCGTAGAGCTCAACAACGGCTGCATTTGCTGCACAGTCCGCGACGACCTGATCGTTGCGATCAAGCGCCTTCTCGACTCCGGCCGGCACATCGACCGATTCATCATCGAGACGTCAGGCCTTGCCGATCCAGCTCCGGTGATTCAATCTTTTGTTCTCGACGACGTCATTTCTGAGAGGCTCGAACTCGATGCGATCGTTACTGTAGTAGACGCCAGACACGTTGATCTCCAGCTGGCTCACGACGAAGCCAATGAGCAGATCTGCTTCGCCGACTTGATCTTACTCAACAAGATCGACTTGGTCACACCGCAACAGCTCAATATGGTCGAACGCAAGCTGCGGCAGTTGAACCCGCTTTGCCAGATCGTGCGCACGCGAAACTGTGACATCCCTGCTGTCGAAGTGATCGACCGAGCCGCATTCGATCTCAAAAACATCCTGGCTATTGATCCGAACATCCTCGGCGAACATGAGCACGAGCACGACAGCTCGATCGGCTGCATCGCCGTCAGAGAAACCACTCCGCTGGATCCAGCCGCCTTCAACGCTTGGCTCAATCGACTGGTGCAGGATCACGGTGAAGACTTGCTTCGAATGAAAGGCGTTATCGGCTTCGCAGGCGAGGCCAGGCGATATGTGTTCCACGGCGTGCACATGACCCTGGAGGGTCGACCCGGGAAGCCATGGGCTAGCACGGTGCCTTTTAGCGACATCGTCTTCATAGGTCGCAACCTCGACCGCATGGGATTGAAGGCAGGCATTGTTTCCTGCCTCGCAAATTCGCCAGCCCTGGCGTCTTAGAGACAACAACAAAGGAGATGTGAACATGCCCCCGCTTATTGCAGCCATGGTCAGCCTTGGCGTCCTTGGAGCCATCGATACCTACTTGACGGCGACAGTAATTCCCGTGCCGGTCTGGGTTACCTTCATCGCTTGGGCATCGTTCTTCGCCTGCGGTGGTGGACAGGGCGGACTGATCAAGTCCGTAGTCTCCAACTTTACAGGCATTATCATTGCGTCGATTACGTTGCTGATAATCCAGTTCAGCCCGGAGCATCCGATTTTCGCCGCCATTCTTGTAGGCGCGGGCACCTCGGCAATGATCCTTGTCTCTGCCATTCCGATCCTCAATTTCCCGCCAGCGATCGTGTTCGGGTTTGCCTCCCTTGTAGGCACCACAGCCGCAACGGATACGTCGGTCACCACCGCGGGCTTTAGCCAGCCGACACTCGTGGCGATGGCCGCGATGCTGCTGGGCGGGCTGTTCGGTTACGTCTCCGAACTCGGCACCAACATGCTGGCCTCTAAGAAGTCAGCCACCGCATAAACTTTCAACAAGGGGAACATCAATGAAACTGCAACACTACTTGGGTGGCCTGCAGGGGCTTGGCCCGATCAGCACCGAAACTCGCGTCTTCGTCGAAGAATGGGAGAAGCGGATCTTCGGCATTCACACCGCCATGATGGCTTTGTCGACGCAGCTGCCGCTGCAAGCAACACCATCTTCGTTCAACACAATCTGGACATGGGCCGACCTCCGCAAAGGTGCCGAAAGCCTCAATCCGTTCGACTACTTCAAGTACCGGTACTACGAGAAGTGGCTAGGAGGCATATCTGGCTATTTTATCGAAAACGGCTATGTCACCGAGGCCGAACTCGACGAGCTGACCGAGCAATACTACCGCGATCCAGGCAAACCGCTGCCCTCGTTGGAAACGAGGCAGATCGACGAGCGCGTCGTCCAGTATCTGGTCGATGGCGACAGCCCCAAGCGCGATGTAGCTGCAACATTCGACTTTAAGGTCGGCGATTTGGTCGCCGTCAAAGACGTCCAAACTGTCGAACACACGCGACTCCCCGGATTCCTGCGCGACCGACAGGGTGTTGTCGAGACGGTCTATGACGGGGTCTACACCTACCTCTGTGACACGGGATCGGACGGCGTCGGCCCCGCAATGCCGGTTTATTGCGTTCGGTTTGAACCGAACGATCTTTGGCCCAACAACGCGGAGCAGAACTTCGCGATCTACGCCGACCTCTATGCCAGTGTTGATTTGCGCTGAGAGTTGACCCGGGATTTGCACTGAGAAGTGACCCGCCTTTTAGGTATCGTTCGTGTCGGTCTTGATGGTCAAGCTCTTGCGTTTCTCCTTTGCTGTTTTGGGCTCATGTGCGGAACTGTTTTTGAAG
>NZ_JBFTMO010000017.1:0-125515 GCF_056396985.1 Rhizobium sp. 05N430
GCCGACACAGCTCTCCGGAAGATCGACGGATGGATTGAAGACTATAATGAAATCCATCCACACTCAGCGCTCAAAATGGCCTCCCCAAGGGAGTTCATCAAAGCATTGTCTCAATAGCTGAGCTGTCCGGCGAAATGGGGGGCACTCCAGAGAGCAAGACTGGTGCTATGATCCTTCCATAGCTTGTATCTGTCGCAATGCAGTCCTGCTTTGGCTCATCTGATGAGCTTTATGACAGGTCCTTAAAGCTCGGGCCAAACCTTACCGGGTCTCGACGTGATGCGGCGTATCTTCGCATATTAGACAATGCGGAGCGGACCACCGCGAGCAATCCATTCCGGCTGATTCTCGCCTCGCTCCGCTTAAAGGACTGAATAAAGCGTCATCGTTCAGTAAGCGAAAAGAACGACTAGCGTCACACTGCCACGAAGCTTCAGGTACCAACGCAGGTCGTCGTCTTCGACGATAGTACTGGCGTCAACGACGAGGAGAATACCAAACAAAATCATCTGAGCCAAAAGGATGATCGTCATGGATCCGATGAGAAGCGTTGCAAATGCGACCAGTGCCAGAACGTTGCTAAACAGGGTAACGAAGACGCCGGCGCGACCGTTGAGTGCGCTCCGCCAAAGCGTTCCCGCCATGAACGAGGCGATAATTGCTCCATACGCTAGGAACGCGCGCTGCGCTTCAAATTGCGGCGCGATAAGCGAAACAACTATGAGCAGCCAAAACGGTAACGTTCCCAAATACGTCAAGACGATTGCCAAAACGCGGTGCCTTTTGCCCATCCTACTGACCCACCATGCTACTAAGCGCCTTCGCCAGCACCAGCCCGCTAACGTGCGCCGCCCCTTTACAGCTAGCATCGGGTTGAATTTCCGCGAGCTTTGAAGCGTCGCGAACGCACCAGATCTCCGCTGCACTTTTCACGGCCGGATTGTTGCGCCACTCGGCCTGCCGGATCATTGCTGCTGCAGGACGGCCAGTGTTGCACACCGCGACCATATCGCTTCGAACGCCACCGTCGCCAACCGAGCGGCAGCCATGAATGCGAGCTACAAGATCCCTGCTATCGATTGCACTCACTGTACCGCGCGAAAATAAGCCGTTTCCAACTGTCACGATTGTTCGCGCCTTTTCATCGCTCCAAGAATACAAGCGCGTTTACGAGGTCATCGCGAAACAGATCAAAAAGTGGGGATCTGATGTGCCGGAAATTTGATCCGACCGATGATCGACGCCGTAACAGCGCGGTTATCATAGCGAAGGACGGTTCTGATGGACGCAATCGTAAACGACACCGGATTTTTTGCGGCCGCGGACCTGCCCACCCAGGAGGAAGCCGAGGCCGCCGTGCGCACCTTGATCCGCTGGGCTGGCGACGACCCAACGCGGGAGGGCCTTCTTGACACCCCGAAGCGCGTCGCCAAAGCGTATCGTGAGCTCTTTGCCGGCTACGACGCAGCGCCGGAAGAGATTTTGGCGAAGACGTTTTCGGATGTCGCCGGTTACAAAGACATGGTCGTCGTCAAGGATATCGCATTCCATTCGCATTGTGAGCATCACATGGTGCCGTTCCACGGTGTTGCCCATATCGCCTATTTCCCGGATGGCGCCGTTCTTGGACTTTCAAAAATGGCGCGACTCGTGGACCTTTATGCCCGTCGGCTGCAGACACAGGAAACGATGACGTCGCAGATTGCAAAAGCTTTCGATGAGAGCCTGCGACCGAAAGGCTTGGCCGTCATGATTGAAGCAGAACATATGTGCATGGCGATGCGCGGCATCCAAAAGCAGGGTGCAAAAACCATAACGACGACATTCCTTGGCCGTTTCGACAGCTGTGCGCAGGATCAGTCGCGCTTTATGATGATGGTGCGCGGCTGATTGTTCGAGCTAACCATCCTATGTGAAGGGAGTTCGTTCAATGGCGGGTAAGCTGCTGACATCGTTGGCCCCCGGATACTCGGCCTTGGTGATCGGTGCCAGTGGCGGCGTCGGCCATGACGAGGAATCCGTCCATCTCGCAGCCGATCGATTTCAATCAACGTCGTTCGATTTGATTGTGTGCGCGACAGGTGCTCTCACGATAGATGGTGTTGGGCCGGAGAAATCGATCCACCAGATCTCAATGATGAACCAATTTGCCGTCAATGCCATCGGACCGGCATTAGTATTGAAGTACTTTGTTCCGTTGCTTGCCAAGAAGAAGCGGGGTGATCCTCGCTTTCCTGTCGGCTCGCGTGGGGTCGATTGGCGACAATAAGCTCGGCGGGTGGATTTTCTTATCGTTATTCCAAGGCTGCGCTGAACCAGATGGTCCACACGGCCGCGATCGACGTGTCCAGGGCAAATCCTGCATCGCTGCTGGTCGCAGTGCATCCGGGCAGTGTTGCGACCTCCCTGTCGGATCCATTTTCCTCAGGCTACGAAAGGTCGAAGCCAGACGAGGCCGCGCGATCGGCCCTTCAGGCGCTTGACGCGCTCCAGCCTGCGAATACCGGCGGCTTCTTTGCCTATGACGGAAGCTCAATCGTTTGGTAGCACGCGTTGAAAATGCTTCGCTGACGACTAGGATCTGAACAGAGCCCAGCTGGCAGGCTCACTATCCGCAGATTCTGACATTCCTCTGATCGTTATTCCTTTACCACCGCAAAAATCTACCTGACGTTTCATATCTGGATCGGCCGCGGCAGACTCGAAGATGTCCTGTGAAAGCGTGTAGATGGCGGGGATTACTTTCCCAGCATCTTCACCAATGCTGTCGATCCAATCGATCCATTTCGGTTCTTTTGAACCTTCTATTTTAAATCGCCCCTCGATCAAAGTGTCGCCACCGGTAACAGCCACATGGAACATCTTACCGGAGATCGTGTGACTGCGGCCGTCCGAGCATTTGTAGCTGCGGTAGAATGGGTCGAGGAACCCTTGAAGCTCCTCGTAATCTCATGTTGAGCGGGATCCCGGCCRCTTGTCGACGCTCGATCTCCTTCGGGGTTTCGACTGTGGTGAGTTTAAAGGGGCATGAATCGTCGATCAGGCTGTTTCTAACGCGGCAAGACAGCAGATAACGCCGTGGAGTAGCGCAGCCGGCAACGCTAGCGTAACCCGCGACCGTGGAGTTCGAAGCTAAGTTGTCATCTGCCAGCCCAAACAGACGTGTGTGCGGGCGTTCAAGGGCCGGAGGCGCTTTCGTCAGCTCCAGATGAGGATATTTTAAAGGCCAGTCATACGTTGGGAGATCTCCCAAAGCTGCTGACTGGCGGCTTTGTCGAGAGCCTGTTGCGGGATGCTTGCCGGTTGCGGATGTCCGCGTGTTTCGCCAAGGCGATCGGGCCCATAGTAGCCGCCTGATTTGGCCTCCTTCGAGGTGGCAGCGAACAGCTGCGGTAAAGCGCCTTGCGCGACGGGCTGGAAGAGAAACCAGAGATAGGTTCGCGCCAGTCCCTGCAAGCTATTTCGTCCGGGTGCATTGTGCAGCAGATCGGTCCGAGAGATCCCGGGATGTGCCGCGATGCTTGAGACGCGCCACCCTGCAGCTCGGCTTCGAGCCTGGAGCTCGAGCGCAAACATCAAACATGCAAGTTTCGACTGGCTGTAGGCCTCCATCGGACGATAGTGCCTCTCAGAATTGATGTCGTCAAAGTTGATCTTTCCTGCACGAGCTGCCACGCTGGACACGGTGACGACACGGGCGTCCGTCCCCCTTGATAGCAGTGGCATCAGATGAGCCGTCAATGCGAAATGGCCGAGGTAGTTCGTTCCGAATTGCAACTCGAAGCCATCCCGCGTTTCCTGCCGCTTCGGCGGCACCATGATGCCGGCATTGTTCACCAGCAAATCCACGCTCTCCCTCTCGTTTTCCATCCGCTGGGCGAACGACACGATTGAGGAGAGATCTGCAAGATCGAGTGTGTCAAACCGCACAATGGCTTTGGGAGCGGCGTATTTAACGCGCGATACAGCGTCGGCACCTTTTTCAGGATTGCGGCCGGCTATGGTCACATCGCACCCTGCGCGGGCGAGCGATAGAGCGGTTTCAAGCCCTAGTCCACCCGTTCCTGTCACCACGGCGGATCGCCCGCGCTGATCTGGTATGTCGGTCTCGTGCCACTTGGTCATTTCACCCCTCTTCCATCATTCTCGCACTTGGTGTAAAATTAATATCGCACTGAGTGTAATTATACAAGAGGCTGTGGTGAAGAAAACCGAGCGTGACGTTCAAGCAGGCGATGGCCTACGGGAACGAAAGAAGCGCGAGACAAAAAAGCGCATAACCGAGAAAGGCATCGCTCTTTTCGTTCAGAAAGGAATCGACCACACAACGCTTGACGAAATTGCCGCGGCCGCAGGGATTTCGCGCAGAACTTTCTTCTACTACTTCACGTCGAAGGACGAGATTCTGCTGTCTCTTCAAAGTGGGATCGGCGAGATGTTGGCGGATGCGGTACGAAAGGCTCCCGCGACCTCGACGCCGATTGACGCGGTACGAGATGCTGTGGTGAGCGTGTGTAATGCGATCCCGACGGACGACATGATCGAGATGGATAGGTTGATGAGGACCAGTCCAAGCGTTCAAGCGCGCAAGCAGATATCATACGTGCAGCAAGAACTTGAGATATACGACGCGCTCAGAGAGCGGTGGCCCGAGCCTGAGCGATCAACGGCGTTGCGTGTCGTCGCTATGGTTTCCGTCGGAGCGATGCGCATTGCTGGAGATATCTTCAACCAGGAGAAAGGCGCGCGGCCAATGGCCGAACTCCTTCAGGAAGCATTCGGCAGCGTCGTCCGGGAGGTCCAGTCAGGGTCCACGCATGAGTGATCTCGACGAGATCCGGAGGCCGGTTAATATGAGACAAGAGCCTAACAATATAAGGTCTGGATATATCCCACCAATGCAGTCAATGCAGGTCCGTCGCTGAGCGTGCGGTAGGTCATGCATCTCTCGCGTCCGTAGGCAAACAGACACCGGGATCGTTCAAGGTCGCCAACGTGAGCTCTAGCCGCTGCCTCCAGATGAGTTATGACACTCAAAAAATCCGCATCGATATGCGGCCGCTCTTTGAGTATCAAGAACGGCTGGTCAATGTGATCGTAGATGGCTTTGACTGCATTCAACTTCGTCTGATCCGAAGGATCATCCAGGCTCTTGTCCGAGTTTGCCTTCATTTCGAAAAGAACAGGTCGTGCATCCTCAAAAGCGATTTCACTTTTGAACGGCTCGGCCACCGCCTCGTACAACGGCCTGCCCTCGAGCAGCTCATCGAGAAAGCTTGGATGTACATGGGCTAGGATGTCTGGTGTATACCTGAATTGCCAGTTTATACCGCGGAATGCAAAGAAGAGGCTGTGTGGTTGTGAGTTTATCCTCACCACGCGAGAACACGCCGAAAGCATCCTCAGCGCGTTCCGCTCAACGTCGCGGGACTCCCAAGGCACCCCGTGGAACCTTAGCTTGTTTAATGGGATTAAACCGACCGGATGGGTTCGTCGCCCATTGGCGACCCATCGGACCGGAGCATCTCCCTCGGCTCGCCCGAAACCGAAGTTATCGACAATGTACGGGTCCGTGGTTTCTGACATTGAGTTCCCCTTGTGAAGCTCCGTTGATCGCAAGTTCGAGAGCAAAACACCCGTTGCATCTTCAACCCGCATGACAAAAAAGACGCGAAAAGATAGACTTGACCTCCCAGACCAAAAGCATCCACGAACAAAAGATTCCAACTTGCCACGATCAAAACAAAATATCATTCCCGGCGCGGAGAAAACTGGGAATCCTTTCTTTCAACAGAAAGATTCCACTTCCGCGTCCGATCACCTTGACCTCACGGTCTGGGCTGGCGAATTGAAACGCAAAATCGCGACTTCCGAAGAACTTACTGCGGACCTGCGCAGTCAGGCCGCCTCGTTACGCACCCGAGCAGACTTTCTGTCGGGTATGGCGCAGCAGGCTGACGTCGAGGCCAAGGCTCTCCGCGACTTACTAAAGCAGATCGAAACGACCGAAGTGTCAATCAAGTCCAGACCGAATGTCTCAACGCCTCACGGCAGCGACGCGAAGAACCTATCCTCTCGAGTGCGGGCGCATGTGAAGGTCATCCTCAAGGCAGCCGGACGCCCCTTGGGACGAACCGAAATACTTGCACAACTGAATGAGGACGGTGTCACCGTTCCCGGCCGCAACCCTGCCCAGAGAGTTGGAAAGATACTTTGGGAGGCCGATGAGTTCGAGTACAAAGGCAAAGGTTATTGGCTTGCGGGCGAGCCGGTTCCGGAACATCTCGTCCCTTCTAAACGCTATCGCGCACCAAACCGAAAGAAATAGCTGGGCGAAGTAGCGCCCCACATCCGGGCCGTTCTTTATAGTTCCGGCCAGTTCACGTGAAGGACGATGCATCCTGGACGCCACGGTCGCATGGATCATTTCTGCTGCCACAAATAATTCCTTCCATAAGTCGCGCACGATGACGTCGCTTCCTCAACTTTTGTTTATGATGCGATAGACCAAGGCTTCTCCTCCAGGCTAAGCGCGCTCGTGAATGCCAAGGCGGATGATTACACCGAGCCAGCAAGTGAAAGCTGGCTCGGAGGATTTTGCGCAAGAGGTCCCGGTGTCGGCTCTTTCACTCACGCAGGACGCGACTCCGCCCTACTTTTACTTACGCCGTGCGGAAGCCGAACATAGAAGCGGCAATGGGATGCCTCTCTGCTTTGAAACTAAACAACCGTCGCGGCAGGCTACTCGCTGTCTTGACCAATGCGGTCCATGCGCCGCAGAAAGATAGAGCGGCATGCGTCCATCAATGCCTCATGCGCATCATAAAATGGCTCATGGTCAAACTCACGTACAAGAACCGGAATATCCTTGGCAGGTGGGGTGTTGATAGGCTTCATTCGAACATCTCCTTCTCCGCGCCCTCAAGGAGCGGCGCGCAGACGCGATCGCATGCTTTCGCTGTTGTGCAGCGATGCGTATTGCGCATGGTTTCGTAAACGCCCTGACGGGCTACCGGCGGTGTCGTGCTGATGACTTAGTTGCCGCAGCCGTAAGTCGAGGCATGAAAGAGGCCCGCAGGCACCTCTAATGTGTGGCCTTTCAGCCGATCCACTGGTTTTTCTGGCCTGAAGCGTAGTGCAAGCCTGCTCGCCAGTTGTTTTCGAGAGATGTTCGAGATAGACAGATACTCGGCATAGATAGACATTGATGGTCTTCTCCATTTCTAGGCCACATCGGCAGAGCTGGTGTCACAGCCTTGCCGACCTATCGGATCGGGCTGCACGCCAATGCAGCCCGCATTCGTTTTAGCCTAACGCGTAAGGGGCGGATCGCTCATCTACGCTCGGCACACGAAAATAAGCTCCAGCCGCGAAAACTTTCAAGCGCCCTGGTTCGAGTGTGTGTTGAATTACTTCCGGGAGGTTCCAGTCCCGAAATTGCTCTTTACAAACGCTGATTTTGATCCCCATCACGATTCTCCGTTACCCTCCGGCATCGCATCCCAGACCAACAGCGCCACGTTTCTCACCTGACCGCCAACTTGGATACAACGGCTAGGGACGTTATTGAATCCTTACATTCTCACAGGTCCGGCGAGCGTCTGGCGACTTTATCCCTCACGGGAATTGGAGACGCCTCTATCGGAGTTAATTACAGGATGGAAAACTAATTGCCGTACGCGTGTACGCCGAAATTCTCGTCGTTTTGACCGCTCGCAAGACTCCGCCTCTGACTGGAGTCTTGAGCGGAGCCGATCCAACGCAAATCAAGGACGCCGCATTTCCAACTGGTCGCCGAATTATTTTCCGCTTGCGCCTAGATTTGAAGCAACGCGGGGTGAAGAGCGGAACCTTGAATTATCCCGACCGGAATTGACATTCTGGAGGCGGAACTTTCCGTGGAACTGCGCCACAGGATGGATTGAAATTGGGGAGCTGGACACTTCCGGTTTGCTTCGCGTTATCTGAAAGGATGTGTGTCTGGTGTAAAAGAGCATGCAACCGCGCCGGACGCCCGGCCTGAGAATTGGGGCTTGATTTTCCAGAAGTTGACCGATGTCCGGGAATCGCTGTGCCTTTTCCGCAACACGATCTCGTGTTGATTTTGGTGCCCCGAATATCCGTCGAGTAGTTCGGGACAGCCTCATTGCGAACAATCCGCTGAAATCGAAGACTCACTTGTGTCTCGCGCCGCATAACAACGGTCCAGCTGAGACCATTGTCCGTCACCCGCGCCCTCGATGAGCGGCCCTTAAAGTGTGATTTGTCTTCATCGACATAGCGGACGGTGACTTCGGCCACGGTAACGCGGCGCTACTGCCCAGCTCATATGAACAATCGGGTTGAACGATCAATCTTCGCGAATGCCGACTGTCTAGCATACGCGCTCGATACTAGAGAACATTACGAGTGTACCTCGCCAAAGAAACGGACGACATGTTGTCCGATACTTGATCCCCTTGACCGCAGCGGCAATGACCAAGAAGCCGCGACGCAAAAGCAAGCACAGCGCCTGATTTCATACATCTCGGCATCTCCATCCAATGACGACTGGAGCGCAGCGAAACGTAGAACCGATATTCGGCCCGCTCGGTGGAAGCGGCAGCCTATACAAGCCTGCCGCCCTTTTCCGTTAGCCCAACGTCTGTTTTGCACTCGCCACCGTGCCGTCAGTTCCACCCACACGGTCACCCCGCGGGATCATCCGTCCCACGACAAGAACTAGAACGGCTGCAATCGCTAAACACGCCGCAAGGAAGAACATTGGAGCGATAGTGCTGCCCGTGGTGTCTTTGATCCAAGGCACAACGTTCTGCGCAACGAAACCACCGAGGTTGCCGACGGAGTTGATGGCCGCGAGCCCTGCTGCTGCGCCAGCCCCTCTCAGAAAGTGGGAAGGAAGGCTCCAGAAGACAGGCTGGCCAGCGAAAATCCCGGCGGCGGCAATACTGAGGAAGACGAATTGCAAAACGTGGTTTGGGACGATGGCGGACAGGACTAAACAGATAGCTCCGACTACCGCGGGAAACACGATATATGGGGTTTTGGCAGGCGCTTTGTCTGCCCGGGTGGGCACCACGTAAAGAGCTATTGCGACGAGTACCCAGGGGAGGATGTTGAGGAAGCCATTGACTGTGTTGCTGACCCCGAAGCCCTTGACGATCGTCGGCAGCCAATAGCTCAGCCCGTAAGCGGCAAGCGGAAATCCGACGTAACAAGCCGACATCAACAGTACGCGTGGATTGATGAGAGCTTTTAAGCCATCGCCCGCGTTCGCTTCCATCCCGGAATTTTCCGAAGCCAGTCGCCTTTTCAGCCAGTCCTTTTCCTCCAGACTGAGGAATTTCGCATGCTCAGGACGGTCAGACAGATAGAACAGGGTCACAAAACCGGCAAGGACGGCTGGAATACCGGTCGCCAGGAACACCCACTGCCAGCCAGCGTAACCGTAGATGCCGTCTAGATCGAGTAACACGCCGCCCAGCGGTGCACCCACTGCATTGGCCACGGCGGAGAAAATCATAAAGAGCCCGACCATCCTGCCGCGGTACGACGCGGGGAACCATAGGGTCAGAAGGTACAGCACACCAGGAAAGAACCCGGCCTCACATGCGCCAAGGAGAAAACGCAGTATATAGAACATGGTGGGGTTCTGCGTGTAGGCCAACGCAACGGTGACAAGGCCCCACGAAACCAGAATTCTGGCAAACCACTTACTTGCCCCGAACCGATCGAGGAGAAGGTTACTCGGCACCTCGAAGATGAAATAGCCGATGAAGAACAGCGACGCACCGAGACCATATGCGTATTCGCTCATTCCCAGCGCATCGACCATTTCGAGTTTGGCGAAGCTCACATTCTGGCGATCAATGTAGGAGATCAGGTAAAGCAATCCGAGAAACGGCATCAAGCGCCAGGTAATTTTTGAAATCAGGTCTTTTTCGACAATCACAACAGTTCTCTCCTCACTCCGGATGCAGGTGACATAGGCCAGCTACCCAACCTATCAACCATGAGGCGAAGAAGTGCCCCCTCGCCCGCTCCCCAACGAATTGCCGCGCGTACCTGAAACTCCAAAGCCAATGACACCACCGGCAATAACCGAAGGTTATACCGGCGGCTTCAGAAGGATTTCTGCGGGTTTGGTGATCAGGTATACGAAAAGTCCGGGACGTATCGAGAGGGAGAGTGGCTTGAATGCTCGGCGGAAGATCGGGACGCGCTTCGTCGACGCGGTAGCCTTTGGGACGATCAAGGAGGCCGTAGAGGCATTGCACTTGGCATTGCACACAGAATGGTCGCGAGCCAAGCAACTGCACAACCTTCGCCGTATGCAAAAAATTGGCATCCAGCTTTGCGAGCTCCGTGCGCCTGGCGGTGACGCAAATCTACCTCTTGAATCCAAATTCAACGGAATAAGGCTGTCGATCGGCGAGGCAATCGATTTGGTCCAGTCGCGGGCGGCTGAAATCCGCCGATCCGCCTTCGCGGGTGAGGTGAACTTCAAACGCCTCCCGATTGTAGATTTATGGCCTGGGTGGACTAGGAAAAGTGCCGCCGTGTCCCTACGTGTGCGGACACAGAAATTCGCGGGAGGCGACATGAAACTGCTTGAGGCCATTACATCGATCAAGTCCGCAATAGACACGTCAGCGGAGGCAAAGAGCGATAGCGCTTGGAAAGCTGCGATCAACGCGGCTGGCCTAGTCGTGCAAGGCGACGAAAAGACCGGCCTCTACATCGATGAGGAATTTGTGGGGTCATTCGGCACTTTCAATGTGCGAGTGAAACACACATGCCGCGACACCTCGAAAACCTTTTCAATCGGTCCTGATCGAACAAGGGTGACGCTCGAACTGATCCAGGACGGCAAGGTGGTCGATAGCTATACCAACGGTTACGAGGATTAGTGCAATGAAGTTGCTGGATTTCCTCGCTGTTGGTGACGACGAGGCGTTTACCGTCGAAGACGCCGCGAACCTCAACCGCGATCTGGCGAGCAAGTCCCTCTCGGACATTCCCGCTGAACGTCGTCCCGACGTGCTGAATTACCTGACAAACGCAATGCTGGCCGATTCCGTGGATCATGATATTCGACCGCAAATCGAAGGCTTAATTGCCGATCTGGAACGGTGATTTTCTGACTCATCGATCGCCCGCCCATCTATTCCCTCGCGAAAGCGCAAATCGGCCCCTACAAGGCCTAAAACCACTACGTGCAAACGCTATCATTGCCCTGCTATACGTGTTCGGCACGTGGGTGACGGCGGGGGGGATATGAAGCAAATTGCAATGGCAGTCAGACGCTATTTCATGTGGAGAGTGATCGACATTTCCATGCGGATTGCCGTCCCGACTTCGATCCCGACATCGGGAGAAGAGGGCCAAAAAACCAACATCTACGTCGTCTATTTTCGTGGCGAAGACGGCGAATTGCCTTTCATGGCGAATGAGATGTTGCCGAATGGACTGACGGGCAAATGGTGGTCGAAAGCGGAAAAGAAATTTGCCGTCGAATGCTCTGTCCCCTACGCCGCATTCGATGACTATCGGTTGCACGTCCAGCACTTTTACAAAGGGTGGGTTTTCAACAGCGACGGCATTCTGTCGTTCGTGTGGAAACACATCACCTCTTATCCCTTCCTGCGGGTAATGGCCGATAGGGTCATGCAATTGGTCTTCAACCTGCGGCCCTTGCCGCGGCATGATCGGATGAAGGTTCTCAAATTCATCCTCGCGGAGACGATCAAGGATAAGGACTGGCGAGCGCCGAGTTTGGCTTTACCATGCGGGCGAAAGCCCTCAACACCATTGCCGACTACGAGAAAGAGGAACGGCGACACACGGACAATTTCAAAGTCCAGCGCCGAATCTTCTATCTAACGATCGTTCTGATGGCAGTCGGCATCATTCAAGCCGCCACTGGCGGCTTTGAGGCGTGGTTAGATTTTACCAAGCCGACACCCTGACAGGGACAATTGGAGCATATCGGAGCTTTCAGCATAGCGCCGCCAAAAGCGGGAAGCCTCGAACCGGCGATCAAAATGATCGTGCAGCCTTTGGGTGTTGGTTTCCACGCAGAACTGCGCCGGTTAGGCGCATAATTTCCATTGAGAATTGAGCCATGTGAACCTTTCCCCAATGCGGCGAGCGGCGGGGGCAACGGAGTATCCGCATGGGACTTTTAAACATCATCCGACGAATGGCGTTGCACGAGAAGCAGTCGATGCGCGAGATCAGGCGGCGCACCGGGCTGTCACGCAACACGATCGCGAAGTATCTGAGCGCTGGTCCATATTATTGAGAGAGAGGTCAGAAATGGAGACGGAGATCAGCCTGAATTAGCGCTCACTTTGCGAAGACTTCAGGTTCGCGCGTTCGAGTGCCGATTTAGGGTGGACGACACAGCGACACGCCCACGGCGTCACTTCGTTGGCGCATAATCGCCGGTAGAAGCGCAAGTTCCATGCTGGGAATTGCCGTTGTGCCGGAACGCAATGGTACAAGCCCTGAGCCTCCTTTTCGACCACATTCAGGTTGGCAGCGGTAGCCAATCGCTCGGCAAACTGCCATCGCAAAGCGTGTGTGGGCGCGAATGAGGACGCTAAATATGGATTGGTTTCCAACAGTCTTTTTCACGTTTAAGTTTCTAGTGCTGGGAGTGGGCATGTACTTCGCCATCAAGTGGCATTACGACCAAATCCAGAAGGCGGAGAAAGGCGCAGCGCTCCGTGCCGGCGGCATAATGGCTGGAATATTTCTGCTAGCCCTTTTTGGTGTTGGTCTCCTCGCCTTTTTCGTCAGCAAGGTTCTAGGCTTGGACTTAGGCTTTTGAAGCCTGTGCATAATCAGTCAGCAGTTGTAAGCCGCCAGTTCAAAGCCCCAAGCGCCGAACTCTGATACGCGCCTTAGTCGTGATTGGCTATCTCGCGAACGGTCACAGCATCAGCCCTTCAACATACCGCGGGATCAATCCGAGGAAACTTCCCGAAACCCCAAGAGGACAACAATATAATTATACAATAACTGCTCTCCATTCGCACCCATCCTTTCCGACACAACCGATGGAGCGAATTATGTCGAGTTACAAATCAAGAATATACGACAACCACAACAACAACTACTCTACTGGGTTTCCGCTGCTGGTGATCGGCGGCACGATAGCTGCAATCGTTGTTTACCTTGCTTTGGGATCATCCCTATTAGCACCTCCAGCCCGTGCAACAAGGGTTTACGTCCAAGTGGCCGAGACGCCTGTATACAGGCCCCTAGACATTCCGTCGCCGTCGCGCCCTTAGCGTTGCTGAAGTTTGGTCCGCGCGCATATCAGTGGAGAGTATGGGCGGCTTCGAGTCTGGCCGGGGTTGCCCTTAATACTCCGGGCGCACTTTCGAGCAATTGGGCGAAGGATCTCTCGTTGACACCGTCCGCCCGGTTGAGCATCGCAAAAGCGGATCATTTGCGGCCTCGATTATCGACAGATCAGCTAGAACAGGCGCTACACCATCCTTGGTGCACCCGGTCCCATTTCCGATGTCACAATCGCCGGATGGAACTCGACATCAGATGTACATTCGCGCCGTGGGAGGTAGTGGGAGTTCGCGTTACGATTGCGATAACCAGCTGTCACCGGCACCGACATGTTGACCTCAGGCATGGAATGCCTCCAAAGCATTTGACTGTGCGGCCCTAGTTATCGACAGCCAACGCGTTCGCCAATAAAACGATTGTATGCTTCCGGTATCGCGTATCGCACCCTATTTAAGATGTTAGATATGGCAAACGAGGCGTCTCACATGGTTGCACGATTAGCGCCGGTATCCTCCACGGCCGCGTCTCATCAAACGCGAGTGGACAGCAGTTTTTCGCTGGCGGAGCCCGACGTAGCATGGGTGGCCGAAAGGCAGTCGACGATAGATAGAGGCTTAGAGAAGGCGCGTGAGGAACGCGTGGGCGATGATCGAGAGTCGTCGGGAGAAGCCGCAGAACATCGTCACCAACCGTCACCGGACCTTATCTCGGCCGAAGAACCAGATCGCGCCTCCAGCCTGCTGTCGGGTGAAAGCGACCGAATCGGACAAGGAAACCTTAGCGACGACGTGCCTTTCGGGAAGCACGAAGGGTATGTCTAGCGGCAGCACTAAATCGATGCCTTGATTGGTTGCCTTGGTAGGCTTCTAGGGAAGCGTCACAAGGAAGTCACCGCCTGGATCGGCAGCGTGAACTCAAATCGACAACCGGGCGTCTCGATTTTAGCTAGGCGCATTTGCCCGCCATGGTTCTCGACGATAGTGCGGCATATCGACAAGCCCATTCCCATGCCGTTCATTTTCGAGGTCTGGAATGGTTGGAAGATGTTGTCTGCCAAGTCTTCGGGCACCCCGGGACCATTATCGTTGACCCCGACCGTCACCAATTCGTGGTCTTTCCTGAAATCGATCGTGATTGCCCTATCGCGATCAGTGATGCTCTTCATAGCCTCGATGGCGTTGAGGATCAGGTTCACGAAGACCTGCTGAAGCTGGACGCGGTCGACCGGGACGAACGGAAAATCGTCTGGTATGTCGAGCTTGAGCGCGACTTTGGTCTTTTGAAGTTCTCCGCGCGTCAGTGAAATGACATCGCCAATCAGTTCGGCCATCCGTACAGGCTCGACTGTCGCCATTTCCTTCCTGAACATTTTCCGAATTCTGGTGACGATCTCGCTCGCACGCCTCCCATCATCTATGACATTTTTGAGGCTGTCTCTGGCCCTGACAACGTCAGGGGTAGCCTTGGAGAGCCACCGCAGCGCTGCCCCACCGCTGGCAACTATCCCGGTGAGCGGCTGGTTCACCTCATGCGCAATCGAGGCCGCGAGTTCACCCATGGTGGTCGCGCGCGCCACATGCTCAAGCTCCGCCTGCACTTCCCTCAGATGCGCCGCGCTCCTTAGAAGTTCAGACTCCACTCTCTTGCGGTCTGTGATGTCCATCGTCGTTCCGACATAGCCCGTCACCTCGCCGGACTGACTGATTGAAGCCCTTCCTGTGCAGAGGAGCTGGATGGTGTTTCCACTGGGGAGTGTCGCCTGGTACTCGAACTGGATGTCCGTCTTCTTCGCGATCGCCTTCCGCATTGCATCCTTCACCAATGCGGCCTCCTCCGGACGCATTCTATCGAGCATACTTTCGAGCGTTCCTCCGACATCCGAGACCATGTAGCCAAAGATGTTGCCGTGTTCTTCAGACCATTCCAGCTTGTCGGTCGCGGCGTTCCATGCCCAGCTCCCGGTATGCGAGATACGTTGTCCTTCCGCCAGCATCGCCTCGCTCTTCTTGAGCGCGTCCTCCGCGATCTTGCGTTCAAGTACAAAGCTCGCGAGCTGAGTAAAGCGGTCGATCGCCTGTCGTTCGCGATCGCCGGCCGACCGGGGCCTGTTAGAGTAGACCGCTATCGTTCCGAACACCGATCCACGACCGGACATGATCGGAGTGGACCAGCAGGACTTGAATCCAAAGCGATCAACGATGTCGCGCGCGCAATCCCATCGGTGATCCGTGTCGACGTTGTCGATCCACACGGGCTCCTGCCTGAAAGCGGCTGTTCCGCAAGAGCCGAATTCAGGTCCGACGGGAATTCCGCATACTGCGTCACTGAAGCCCTCGGGGAGCTTATATCCTCCACCGGGCTGCAGCGTACGGCCTTCTTGATCCTGCAGCATGATCGTGACGAAATACGCGTCCGTTAGCACGTAGAGCGTCTGGCAAAGCGAATCCAGTATTGCCGGCAACGGCTGATCGGTCGTCATCATCTCAAACGACCGCTTTTCTCCAGCCAAGAGGATTTCCGCCCGCTTGAGATCGTCGATGTCGCTTTCAGCGCCATAACACCTGACGATGCGACCGGTGGCGTCGCAATGGGGCTTCGCTCTCACGATAAACCAGCGATACTCCCCGTCGTGCCGTCGCTTCCGAGCCTCCAGCCCGCTCACTTCGCGCTTGGTTACAATCCGATGCCATGTCGCCGCAGATTCCGCCCTGTCATCCGGGTGGAAAACGTACTTCCAACCGCCGTTGCAGGCCTGTTCGGGTGTGAGGCCAGTGTATTCGTACCATTCCTTGTTGAACCACTCGTTCGCCCCGTTTGCGTCGGCGCTCCAGGTCATCGACGGCATCGTGTCGTTCGCCATCCGAAATTCGTGCTCGCGCTCCGCGAGGTCGGCCTTCTCCGTTTCCAGTTCGGCAAAGAGCTTCGCGTTGTCTAGAGCTATCGCAGCGTGAGGCGCGATAGCGAGAAGAGTCGGCAAGCCAACCCGCCCTCGCAGCCTTTCATCCGTGAAGTCGAAGAGACGCAAAATGGCGATGAGCCGGGACTTTTTGACCAACGGGATGAAGTACCCTTCCCCACCCGACATTTTGGTACCTTCGCCGGTGAGCGTGGCGTTCACACCCGTTTCTTCCGAGATCGGCTCAAGGGTTCGCGCGACAGCGAGCACGGCAGCTTGAGATACCTCCCCGTGTTCGGGGGCACGGCGCTCCGAACTATAGGTGGTCTCTCCGCTGTTACGAAATCCAGAGCCGGTGATCCATGCCTGGGAGCCTTCCAGCTCGATCAGCATCGCCCTGTTCGCTCCTGACGCGTCCAACGCGGTCTCGAGGACCGCCTCAACGAGCGGTCCGTGACCGATGACAGAGGCAATTGCCTGCGAAAGATCAAGCACGGTTTCTAACAGATCGCCTTGGCCGATAACCGGCGACAGCTGTGCTTCACGCTCTCCAGATTCCGCAGCGATGTCCGGATATGCCCTCTCGAGTTGCGCTACCTTCGCTGCCGCTCCCCAACGACGATAGCAATCCCTCGCTCTGGACAGATGGATTTTAGCTGATTTCTCTCTGCCGAATTCCCGATAGAACCGCCCGGCGACTTCACATGCAAGCGCCTCGTCGGCAAGTAGGCCGAACCTTGTCGCCGCATCGATTGCCTGCTCGTATAGGCGCTCGGCTACCGTCGAATCTCCGTCAATCCGGGCCAATTCGGCGAGAGCGAGCAAGCGCTTGCTCTGGAATGTATCGGGGCATGTTTCTGCCCAACGGACAAGCCAGTCCACGTGACCGGCAATCGCGGCTCTCTTGTCTTCGGTGCCGTCCTTGAATCGCGCTGCGAGTGCGAGCGCGGCGATCAAGTGATACCCGGCGAGTTGAATATGTCCGGTGCAAGCCCAAATGAGGTCGGATATTCGCTCGACAGCATCTGCCGCCGCATTGAAATCGCCGTAAACGTAAGACGCGTGCGCCTTGAGAACCCAGTAGAAGCAGATGTAAGTCGGCGTCTGTTCAGGGACAAATTTGGCTTCGAACGCGCGGGCGTCGAAACCGTCGCGGTCGAACATATCTTTCAGGCCGCGTCCCTCCGTCATCGTGAGGAGAAACGCCCTCTGTGAATGAAGGGCCATCAGAGGAGCGGCAAAGCTGGCTCTTTCGACGAATCCGACGGCGTCTTCCAGTTCCGCAGCAACGTCGATAAGGCTGTCGCCTCGAGCAAACCGATAGGCCACCATGCGAACCCGCGCGTAGCAGGAATAGGGAATGTCCCTGCTGCCCGCCGCTGCCGCAATGCACGATCTGGTCAGCTCGATCACGGAACGCAAGGGACGCGCCCATACAGCAACCAGTTCGATGTAACTTATAGCCTTGACTTCGTGCTCCCAGAACCCGTGGACCTTGACGAGTTCTCGCGCGGTTTCGCAGAATTTCAATCCATCTTGATAGCGGCCGAAATGGTTACTGAGAAAGAAGCCAAACAAGCCAAAAGCAAGGACGGCCTCTTTGGTAATTCCGTGATCTAGGGTCAACACAACCATATGGCTGAGTGTGACGCCCAGCAGCCGTTCGTCCGTGAGCTGTGCGGAATTCGTCATGGCGGAGAGAACGCCGACAATAGCCTCCACTTCCGGATTATCCATCATCGGCAGATGGA
Organism: Rhizobium sp. 05N430; assembly: GCF_056396985.1. Classification (NCBI taxonomy): domain Bacteria; kingdom Pseudomonadati; phylum Pseudomonadota; class Alphaproteobacteria; order Hyphomicrobiales; family Rhizobiaceae; genus Rhizobium; species Rhizobium sp. 05N430. The sequence goes on from NZ_JBFTMO010000017.1 coordinate 17,959, forward strand.
CAAGTTCTTCGACCTGACGACCGTAAAGCCGCTCCCATACTCCTATGGTGGCCGTTTCGAGATCGACCTGGTCTGGGTGGAGTGGTATGTCGAGACCGAAATCCCTTAGGCATTCGAGACCGGCGGCAACACTCTCTGGAACCTCAGACCTACGAAGATGCCAGTCGATCTTGAGGCAGCAAACCTCAGCCTTTTCGATCTTCGTGTCTGCCATTGCGGAGGCAAGCTGGATGTTCTTATCGGATGCGGCGAGTTCAGCAGCGGCCAGGCTGGATTTGGCTGCTTCCAACGCCGTTCGGAAACCTCCGTGGACCTCTTCGCCGGCATTCACCGTCTTGAGATCGTGCGGTTGGCTGGAAGTTTCGATCTGGGATGGCATCCGTTCGCTCTGTGATCGTCATTTGAAGGCGTGGCTACCGTTTGTTTTGGCACCGATGCTTTCAATTGGGAACCGGGCTTCTTCACGGAAGGTATAAATTCAGCGGAAAGCGCCAAGCAGCACTATCGGGCTAGGCCACCAGCGTTATCAATCTTTCCTGCCAACGGCATAAGCGGCTGAGCATATTGCCAAGCGATTTGGCGAAAGACGCCGGTCTACACTTCATCGATGGCCTGTCTCAAGCTTCTCACGCGCGAGGTGAACGATCCTGGTCAAGTGGTCTTGTAAGAAACGGTTTTGCCGATCAACCGAGTGCCTTTAGCGGTTTCAATTCCGCGCGTCCACGTCGCGTATTAGATTGCCTCGGACTGGCTGGGCAAGACCTCGTCACTTCAAGAGCGGCGGTCCGTTGGCCATTCCTGCATCAACATAGCAATGGCGCTTGCCGCCTGGACAGCCCGCGAATGACGAGATGTACAAGAATGCTGTTTTTCGTCCACTTAAACCATCTTCAGTGCCGAATACTTCGCCGATGGTCGCGATAGTCCGGTCCCGACAGCTGAAGCTTCCCAAGTCCGTGGAGAGAACAATGAACGATAAAAGCCTGACAACCGCCGCCGGCGCGCCCGTTCCCGACAACTTCAACATCGAGACGGCAGGACGCCGAGGCCCTGCCCTGCTGCAGGACGTCTGGCTAATCGAGAAGCTCGCCCATTTCGACCGCGAGGTCATCCCGGAACGCCGGATGCATGCTAAAGGTGCCGGAGCTCACGGGACATTCACGGTCACCAATGACATGAGCAGGTACACCAAGGCGGCCATCTTCTCCGAGATCGGGAAGCAGACACCGATGTTCGTCAGGTTCTCGACGGTCGCCGGCGAACGCGGCGCGGCCGACGCCGAACGTGATATCCGCGGCTTCGCCCTGAAATTCTATACCGAACAGGGCAACTGGGACCTTGTCGGCAACAACACGCCGGTTTTCTTCTTCCGCGATCCTCTCCGCTTTCCCGATCTCAACCATGCAGTCAAGCGTGATCCGCGGACCGGGATGCGCAGTGCCGAGAACAACTGGGACTTCTGGACGCTCCTTCCGGAGGCACTCCACCAAGTCACGATCGTCATGTCAGAGCGCGGCATCCCCAAGAGCTTCAGGCACATGCACGGCTTCGGCTCACACACCTACAGCTTCATCAACTCTGAAAACGAGCGGACCTGGGTGAAGTTCACCTTCAAAACGCAGCAGTCGATCGAGAACCTGTCGGACGAGGAAGCGACGTCGCTGATCGGTGCTGACCGCGAAAGCCATCAGCGCGACTTGTTCGAGAGCATTGAGCGAGGGGAATTCCCCCGCTGGAAGATGTACATCCAGATCATGACCGAGGAAGCTGCCACCACGCATCGGCACAACCCATTCGACCTCACCAAGGTCTGGCCGCACGCCGACTACCCGCTTCATGAGGTCGGCTATTTCGAGCTCAACCGCAATCCCGAAAACTTCTTTGCAGAGGTCGAACAGGCTTCCTTCACCCCCGCGAACATCGTACCGGGCATCGGATTTTCGCCTGACAAAATGCTGCAGGCGCGCCTGTTCTCCTACGGCGATGCCGCCCGTTACCGTCTCGGCGTCAACCATCACCAGATTCCCGTGAACGCTCCAAAATGTCCGTACCATTCCTATCACCGTGACGGCGCGATGCGAATCGACGGCAACCACGGGGCAGCGACATCCTACGTTCCCAACTCGGCAAACCAATGGGCAGAACAGCCAGACTTCCGCGAGCCGCCGCTTGCCCTCGAAGGTTTTGCCGCCCACTGGGATCACCGTGTCGACGAAGACCATTACGAGCAGCCAGGCAATCTATTCCGTGCGATGTCCGCCGATCAAAAGCGTGCCTTGTTCGAGAACACGGCGCGGGCGATGGCTGGAACGTCTGTCAAGGTTCGGGAGCGCCACGTGGTCAACTGCACAAAGGCAGATGCGGTATACGGTGCGGGCATTGCGCGGGCGCTTGGCCTTTCTGTAAATAGGCTGATCGATTGAGAGTCTGCCGGCCGTCGAGCTGCGAATTTTGAAAATCTCAGTGAGAGGCGGCAAACCCTCTCACCTCTTTTAGCGATTCAAACCAGACTCGGATCTACTTACGACGCGAAAGATATATCGTCGGGTTCTGAGCCACGATCGCCTTCGCATCCCGGTAGACTCCGGCTACCGATGCCCCACATAGGGCTTTGACGCGATCCGGATTAGCACTTCTGAATAGCTGCTCCGCATTCCCCTTATATCCCTGTAGCCAAGGAAGCTCGCTTACGGAGGCATCTCGATCGTTCATCGCTGCGACGATGCCCGATATTCTCGACTGGCAGAAATCCGCGGCGTCAAAGCATTTCAGGTTATTTAGGTGCGCGAAGACCCTGTCCTGGCTCATCTTACTGAAGCTACTGGGCACCAGTGCATAAAATGGATCGACTTTGTTGCCTGCCGCGCACGCTCTTTCTATTCCGATGAGGTCACTGCGCTCGATAGCGTTGTCGAGGTCCTCTCCTGTTAAGTAAGAACCAGGCGGTGCAGCAGCAGCACTGGGGCCAGTGGGTTGGTTTGCACCTTCAGCACTCTTTGTCAGTAAGTTACTGCCTATCGCACCGACGACCGAGATTCCCAAAATTAAGCAGACTTGCGAAAGGTTGCTTTTTCGAGATGAGCGTCGAGACGTCAAAACCGACAGAACGATTAGGATGATACCGAGACATGCCGCCAGAGACGGATAGTTTCTGATTGGCGCGAGAAGCAAAGTCACAACAGCTACAATTGCTTGCAGGACCCCGATATCCAGCAAAGAGTACAATTCTTTCAGCCATACAGCAAACAAACGGCTCTCCCTTAAATGCTAGAAGAAGCGTTAGCCTGCCGATCTTAAACTCGTTTAAAGGTTCAATGTAAACCTATTCCAAATTGGAGAAGTCACGCGTCATCCAAAAATGGTGACACGTGACCGAAGTGGTTCTTAGCCACCATTTTGGCCTTTGCGCCTGATTATCATCTCGCGAGCGGCACCGCACAAGAGGCAGAAGCCTGTGCAAGCCGATCGGTAGCCTCCTCGGTCGTCCACAAAGCGTTCGCGAACCAGCGGAAATTCACGAGAGCCGCGAGATAGGCGTCGCCTTCGGGCAGCTTGCTTCCGGCGGTCGCGTCGCGGACCACGGCGACCTCGAACCCCTTCTCGACAAAGTCGCGGAGATGGGACTCGACGCAGAAGTTCGCAGCCATGCCTGCCAGGATCACCTTGTCGATACGCTTCTTGCGTAGCTGAAAGACAACGTCGTTGGTCTGCGGACCCGCGATTTTGTGGGGCGAGCACACGATCGTCTTGCCATCCTCGATGTACTGCTTGTACTCGGGCATCCAATCCGCGCCCGAGTTTTCAAAGCCTTCGAGCGACAGCGGGTCGCGGCGATCGAACATCCGCAGCTTGTGCATCAGCGTCTCACCCGTGGCGGCAAAATCCCACCGGTGGTCGAACGGGTAGTAGTAGTGGGGCGAAATGACAACCTCGATGCCGGCCTTCTTCGACGCCTCGAAAAGCTTGCCGATGTTCTCGACCGTATTGTGTTCCGTGATGCTCGCGCCGAAAGCGCCCCACCCAGCACCCTTGGGGCTCAGGAAATCGATTTGCGGATCGGTGATCACCAACGCTGTACGTGGGATATCGATCTCAACGTCGGTCTTGGGGAGTGCCGGATTCTGCGGGTCGCGATATGCGATCGGGATGACTTTGTCCGTCATAGAAGCTTCCTCTAGGGCGTTTTGCCGGGCGGCGATCGCGTCGTTGCAACCGCGCGGGCGTGTTGACTGAGTTCGAGAACCAGTACCCATCGACGTCGGCCAGCGATGCAACGCTATGACGCGAACCTAATTATCGGGGATACGGATACGAGAATGGAGCCACGCGAGGCTGTGGGATTGTAACATCCTGTCACCACGATCCGCCCGGATGCACGCCCAAACGCTTGAGCACATATCCACGCTCGAGTTTGGGAGCTTGTCAGCTTTCACGACATTTCCCTCTGACGGTCCCAGCCGACCGCCGTGAGGTCCTCGGCCATGGTGCTTTTCGCCGCAAAGGTCCGTTCCGCGTCGAACATGTAATCACGGGCGAGCGGCAGGGTCGAAACGTTCTTTGTCAGCTGGAGCTGCCAATTCATATGGCCCATTCGGCGGAATGCCAGCTCGGACCCGATGAGGTAAAATTCGAACATTCGGCAGAAGCGCTCGTCGTAGAGCTTGGCGAGTTTGCCTCTGTTGTCGGCGAAGCGATGATGCCACTGCTCCAGCGTCTTTGCGTAGTGCAGACGGAGGACTTCGATATCCGTGACCCACAGACCCGACTTTTCTACGACTGACATAACCTCGGATATCGCCGGAGAATATCCGCCCGGGAAAATGTACTTGGCAACCCACGGATTAGTGCTGCCGGGGCCATCTGCGCGGCCGATGGAATGGATAAGCGCCACACCGTCGTCAGTCAGTATCGACTTGATCTTGTCGAAATAGGTTCGGAAATGGTTTACGCCCACATGCTCGAACATCCCGACAGATACCACGCGATCGACCTGCTTGGTCCAGTTTCGGTAATCCATCAGCTCGAACGTGACCACCTTTTCGAGCTGTGCCTCTTTGGCGCGTATCCGCGCTTCTTTGAGCTGCTCCTCGGATAGGGTTAGGCCCGTGACCCGCGCGCCAAACTCTCTGGCGAGGTAAAGGGCCATCCCTCCCCAGCCGCACCCGATATCCAGGACATCGAGTCCCGGGCGGTCGAGCCTGAGCTTGGAGGCAATATGCCTCTTCTTTTTGAGCTGTGCTTGCTCGAGCGTCTCGTCGCCGTCCGGAAAATACCCGCAAGAATACTGGCGATCAGTGTCCAACATGAGCGAATAAAGCCGGCCGTCGAGATCGTAGTGGTGAGCGACGTTTCTCTTCGAGCGCGCTGCGTAGTTCAATTGGTCAAGCTTCCGGCGAAACCAGCGCACTTTCTCCATCAACTTGTCCATCGGATGGCTGCCGCCATCCATCGCGTTCATGGCAAGGAAATCCAGAGTCTGGAAAAGCCCGCGCGGCCCGGGCTCGATCTCTCCATCCACGTACAGTTCTCCAAGCGCAAGCGCCGGATTGAGAAGAAGACGGCGCTTGGCGCGCTCGGTGCGGATCACTATGGCAGCCAGAGGCTCCTGCCCCGTTCCGAAGCTACGACTACTGCCGTCGGGGAACTTGACGCTGAGAGTGCCGATTTTAATGAGTTTCTGGAGGGTGGCTTCAAGCAACATCTTTACTACCTTCTCGGCCCTGTGGAACTGCCATTGGCTTCCAGGCGACGATAGGCGGTAGGGTTCTAGATTAATTGCACAATTCGGCTTGTATGCGCGGCGATCGGGTCATGAAATCTCGGCGTCGGCCCACGTTCCAAAGCGGCGCGAGTCGAAACGCACCTATCCATCAATGACTGCGCGCTTTCGTCGACAGCTAGCTTCCGTCGCCAATGAGATTGTGGGTGTCGGCAACACATCTCACCAGTTCGTCAGCATCGATCGGCTTGTTGAGGAAGTGCGCCGCCCCGTTCTCGAGTGCTTTCATCCTCGTGACGTCATCGTCATGCGAAGTGACGAAAACAATTGGGAGCTTGCTGCGTTGTCGCTGCAACTGCGCCTGTAGTTCCAGACCGCTCATTCCGGGTAGCCGCTGATCCAGGATGAGACACTGGACTTCATCATGGCAACTAGAACTAATGAAATCTTCGGCGGAGCCAAAAGCTTTCACCTCGTACCCATACGACGACATCAGGTCCGCGTATGCGACCCTTACCCCGTCATCGTCCTCAACTATTGCGATCGTCAGCAATTCACGTGGCTCCGACGGCCTCTTTGCAACTCAACCCACGAGAGCTTTGCGATGTTGGGCATTGTGCAAAGCATTCGGGATTTCTTGTTCCAACACGGCTAACGACTTTTGAGACGAACGCACTGACCTGGGAACCGAAAACCAAATCCTTGGGCATCCAGCTCGCGAATCCGCGAACATGCACGCGACCTTATCAGACTTCGAACCCCAGTCCACCTAGCTCTAGGTATAGAGACGCCGCGGCCGCACCCGTGCACGATGATACAATAACGACCGGCTCGGGTGGCGTAATTTGCTCCTACACTTCGATTGATGAGCGTCGAAAGCCGACGCGGCTAGTCGAAAACAGCCGCCGAAAGGGAGCATTAAATTGGACAACCTCAAGACGATCGCAAGCTACTCCGGAACGTTCAAGATCGGCGATTTCGTGGTCAACAGGCTGGGCTTCGGCTCAATGCGCCTCACCGGGCGCGGCATTTGGGGTCCCCCGACGGATCGCAGAGAAGCGCTGGCAGCCGTGCGCCGGGCTGTTGAATTGGGGGTCAATTTCATCGACACCGCAGACTCCTACGGCCCGGACGTCGCCGAGGAGCTGATTGGAGAAGCATTGGCGGGTCGCGGTGACATCCTGGTCGCCACCAAGGCCGGACTGCGCCGTCCAGGCCCGGATCAATGGACGCCCCACGGCCGACCCGAATACTTGATCGAACGTGCGAAGGGCAGCCTCAAGAAGCTCGGCGTGGAGCAGATCGGTCTCTGGCAGTTGCACCGGATCGACCCGCGCGTTCCCATGCAGGACCAGTTCGCCGCCGTCCGCCAACTGCTCGACGAGGGTGTAATCGCCAACGCCGGACTAAGCGAGGTTTCGATCGAAGAAATCGAGGCCGCCTCCCGGTACTTCAAGGTCGCCACCGTCCAGAACCGCTACAACCTGGTTGACCGTGGGAGCGAGGACGTCCTCGACTACTGCGAACGCAACGATATCGGCTTCATTCCCTGGTTCCCACTTGCAGCCGGCGATCTAGCGCGCCCGGGTGGCGTTCTCGACTCGCTAGCCAAGCGCCATGCCGCGACGGCTGGCCAGATCGCGCTGGCGTGGATGCTCAAGCGGAGCCCGGTCATGCTACCGATCCCCGGCACTTCGAAGGTCAGCCACTTGGAGCAGAACGTCGCTTCAGCACGCATCCAGCTCTCGGATGACGAGTTTGCGGATTTTGAGGGAAGCGTTGGCTGATCCTGCCGCGATCGTGTGGACGCCGTGCATGGACGCCGGCGGCTATCTCCAAAGTCTTCAAGAGGTGTGACATGGCAATCGACTCGACGGGATTTCCGCCTAATCAACAAGAGCTGCACACGTGCTCGATCGCCGGCGTAGCCGCTCGGACCCCGGCTGCATATTTCGGAATGGTTCTCGGTCTTGCGGGTCTCGGCAACGCTTGGCGCGCAGCCGAACAGACCTGGCATATAGGCAACGGCGTTTCAGAATGGATATTAGCTCTCGCCGCGGCTGTTTGGGCGGTTCTGGTTCTACTGTTCGCCGCCAAGGCGCTGTTCGCCGTGGACAAGCTGGTCGCAGAAATCAGCCATCCCGTCCAATGCTGCTTTGTCGGTTTGATCGGGGTCGCGACGATGCTGATCGCCGGCGCTGCTGAGCCTTACTCCTATGCCGCCGGCGCTACACTATTTGTCATCGGGTTTGCCTTCACTGCCATTTTTGCAGTTTGGCGTACCGGTGGCCTCTGGCATGGCGAACGGGACCACGCGACCACGACAGCGGTGCTTTACCTGCCGACGGTGGCCGGAAGCTTCGTGACTGCCACAGTGGCCTCTTCGCTCGGATATCAGGATTGGGGTCAGCTCGCCTTCGGTGCGGGGATGTTCTCTTGGCTTTCGATCGAGTCGGTCCTTCTCCACCGCCTGCTCACCGGGCCGATGACGCCGCCGGCTCTTCGTCCGACGCTCGGTGTTCAGCTCGCCCCCGCCCCGGTCGGAGCCGTCGCGTATATCGCCGTGACAGGAGGAACTCCCGACATGTTTGTACACGCCCTAATTGGTTATGGAATTCTCCAGCTCCTATTCCTACTGCGTCTTTCTCCGTGGCTTCGCGAAGCTGGAGCGGTGATGGGCTTCTGGGCTTTCAGCTTCGGAGCGACTTCCATCGCGACCGGCCCCATCCGCCTTCTAGGTGCAGGAGACAACGCGGCAATCTCGCTCGTTGCGCCAGTTACCTTCGCTTTGGCTAACGTTTTCGTGCTTGTGCTGACCATAATGACGGTTTGGCTTTTATTCTCCGGCCGGATGTACGGGAAGCCCGCTGTCGCGAAATAGCCTTTTGCTACGGACGAGAGACCACTTCAGAGCACGAAGTTAGAACGTCCAGATAGCCGGACGGGCTGAAGGTCGTTGGCTTCTGTCTTCCTGCAATCTTCTATCCGGACAAGGGCCACGACGCGCATTGCCGGCAGCGTGAGGCGATCGTGGCACGTTTGAACACGTCTCTCTAATCAACCCAACTCAAAGGATCATCAAATGAACGCGCCTGTCAGAAAGATCATCGACGCTCATGGCGGCCTCGAAAAATGGAAGAAGTTCTCGCTTCTAAGGGCGCGGCTCAATCAGGGTGGAGCCTTGTGGTCCATCAAGGGACATCCCGCAACTCTCTCGGAAGCCAGCGTAACCGTTGACCTCTTGAGGGAATGGGCCTCGCACTCACCGTTTGGCCCCGAGGCAAAGACGTCGAGCTTCGAGCCCAACAAGGTGACCCTCAGCAACGCCCAGGGCAAAGTTGTCGAGGAACTCAAAGACCCGCGCTCGTCATTCACCGGACATACGCTTGAGACGCCGTGGAACGAGCTGCAGCTCGCCTACTTCGCAGGCTGCGCAATGTGGACCTACCTGAACATGCCGTTCCTGCTCGCCCGTGAGGGCGTTGTGACCGAAGAACTTTCGGATTGGACCGAGAACGGCGAAACGTGGCACAGGCTCAAGATCACATTCCCACCCGAGATCGTCAGCCACAGCGCGGTGCAGACGATCTACTTTGACGACGCGGGCCTTCTCAAGCGGCATGACTATGACGTTGAGATCACCGGCGGAACTCCGGGAGCGCACTACATCAGCGGATACACGGATGTTCAGGGCATCAAGATCCCAACGCACCGTCGCATTTTCCCGAGACAGCCGGATGGCCATGCGATGACAGAGCCTCTCGTCGTCTCGATCGATCTCTCCGACATCGTGCTAACGTGAACGAAAGACTCCGCCTTGGCGACGCAGCCGCTTGCCGGGACGACCGTCAGGCCTCCGTGACGCGACACGATCCAATATTACAACGACCGGTTAGAGCTGCCTGCGACAAGTCGGAGAGAATACAGGAGCAACCCGGCGGAGGGGTCGACCAAACAGAAACCTCCCTTCCCTGCCAAGTTCGAACTGAACCACAAGCCTATTTGGGCACCCGGCCACATCTGCCTCAAAATCGAAGTCTGCGGGTTCTGTCAGTCAGACCCAAGTCCTGTCAGGCTTTTTTCAGATCAGCTGTCCGCGGTTCCTGCTTAACGGAGCGCATCATGAGCAAAGACCTGACAATGCAGGAAGCGATCGCTGACGATTTGATCGAAATGGTCAATGCCGCGGATGGCGTCGACCGACGCTCGTTTGCGAAGCTATTGGAAGACATCGCCGTCGAATTATCGGCGGTCGTCTTGGAGCGGCGTTCTCAAATTCGTTACAGTGATCATAATCCGGACACTCAAAGCGCTGGTCTTTCGCCAACCGCGTAATCCTCTTTGAGACCCCCGATCCGCCGTCGGCAACAGGCGAGACAGCGTTTCCAGATGCGGTCTCTCAAAATGTGATCGCGCCCCGACCGTCGCGGCCGCGCCTGTCATCGTTACCTGTCTCTAGGGATAGGTTGGCCCAACCAACAGTACAATTGTACCCATCCACCAGTCCTATATCGATTGCATGGGGCGAGCTTCTCAGGCGTTGTCCTCGGTTCTTTACCTCGGATCGCAGCCGCAAGCTGGCGCTGATCGATCCCAACGTGAGCGCAGGTGGACGATGACGATACTGCGGTTTGACGATTTCGAAATGGATATACCAGCCCGGAGCCTCAGACGATCCGGTTGCGACGTCCGCATAGGCTCACGTGCGTTCGATATGTTGATTGCTTTGGCCTCCAGACAGGGCGAAATCCTTTCAAAGGCGGACCTGATGGAGGCAGCTTGGCCCGAAACGCATGTTGAGGAAAGCTCCCTGCGTGTGAACATCGTAGCCCTTCGCAAGGCACTTGACGGTGGCAATCCTTACAGCATGGTCGAAAATGTGGCTGGAAGAGGCTACACTTTCACGGTTCCCGTCACAAAGCTGGAAGTCCACCGCACCGCCGCCCCAGCACTGCCAGCGCCTCGAGTGGATAGCCTTCCGAACGCCTGCGCACGGCTAGTCGGACGCGATGAGCTGACTTCGAAATGGGCCGACGAGATGAGACCCGGCATCACGACAATCGTGGGACCGGGAGGTATCGGCAAGACCGTGGTGGCCCTCCAGATGGCCCGCCTCGTCCAGGAAGCATATGATAGCGTTCAATTCGTAGATGTTGCGGAGCAGACAAGCGCTCTTTCCACGCCAATCGCCGAGGCTCTGACGGTGCAATGCCTGACGTCAGATACGCTCCGGCTTGCGGTAGAGAGCTTCGGCGAGAAATCCGGTCTATTGGTTCTCGATGGATGCGACTGGTCCATTGACCGCGTTGCGCTGATCGTGGAATCCATTTCAGACAGTCTCCCAAACCTCGTCATTCTAACGACAAGCCGCGAACCTCTCGGGATCATTGATGAAAAGGTCCTTCGCTTGCCGGCGCTTACCGTCCCAACCGCCCATGACAGAATAAATGACTTGGCAACATTCAGCGCCGTCGAGTTGTTCGCAGAGCGCGTTTCTATGGTCGCCGAGGAATATGCGATCGACGATCCACGGGGAATCGAACTTGCGGCCGAAGTTGTCCGTAAGACGGACGGCAATCCTCTTGCCATCGAGCTGGCTGCGTCTCGCGTCGCAGACCTTGGCCTCGAGAACCTGGTGATATCGCTTGATCGACCGTTGAGGACACTACGTCGCGGAAATCGGACCTCGCATCCACGCCAGCAGACATTGCGCGCGAACATCGACTGGAGCTACAATCTCCTCGACAAAAATATGCAGTCGCTTCTCGGGTTGCTTTCCGAGTTCGATGAAGACTTCACAAAAGATACCGCGCGCGCGCAGTATAGTTTCGAGTTCGCACGGTCGGACTTCGAGGAAGCGTTCAACGGCCTTGTCGTCAAATCTCTCATCGAAGGCGAGCAGCGCGACGGGACTTATGCGCTTCCAAAACTGATCCGCGAGTATGCTCTGGAGAAGCAAGCACAGCTTACGCCGGCGACCATGCAGTTCTCGACAGATACGAACTCTGTCGCCAGGGGACTCGATTATCGACATCCCCAGTCGCCATTCTTTCCCACCACAAGTGAACCACGCTCGTTCACCAAGGCCGTCCGGGCAGCCTAGCTATCCCCTTGGAGAAATGATTGGTCCTGGGTGAGAAGTTCGGCCTTCTTCACCAAATCGGCAACGGATCGGGCACGCATTTTCTTCATCAGATTTGATCGATGAAGCTTCACGGTTACCATGCTGATACCTAGCTGGCCGGCGATCTGCTTGTTCATGTAGCCGTTCACAACCGCATGCATCACCTCGACCTCCCTCGGCGTCAGGGACTCCCTGAGCTTCTCCACGTCTGAACGGGATTGGGACTGCGTCCGTATCACTTCGTCTCGCTTGATCGCTCCGGTCACCGCGTCGATCAGGTCCTGTTCCCTGAACGGCTTGGTCAGAAAGTCCATAGCTCCGGCTTTCATTGCCCTCACAGTCATCGGAATGTCCCCGTGTCCCGTCACGACAATTATGGGCATCCGATTGCCTGCGCTTTGAAGTTCTGACTGGAAATCCAGCCCGCTAGCGCCTGAAAATCGAACATCGAGGACGATGCATCCGGGCGTATCGAGATTGTCGGCGTCAAGCAGAGCTCGGGGAGACTCGTATGCGATCGCCTCTAGATCAATCGACTTGAAGAGGTCGACAAGTGCTACGCGCACTGAACGGTCGTCATCGACTATGCGAATGAGTGGCTGTGATGACGGACTTTCTTCCACCGGACATTCCTTTACTCTCGGCGGCCTAAGCTTTGATATTGCCGCCAAGACAAAGATTTAGCGCGGGAAATCTGCCGTTGCAATTCTGCAAAACCCATCGATGAGTGGGAAATGGCTCAAGTGAGCCTTTAGCCTGTCATTTGCCGATACTTGGAGGTTTGCCGCACCGCCAAATTAACAAGATCAAGAAAACGTACGGGCGAGAAAGGCTTCTCGACAAAGGCAAACGCTCCCAAATTCTCCGACTCGCCGAGGATCGATACATTTCTCCGTGCAGACATTACGATTAGCGGCGTTTTTATTCTGTTCGAGCGCAAAAAGCGCAAAAGTTCGACGCATCCTTTCCCTGGCATCTCGACATCACTTATCACGCAATCGCTTTCCCAAAGAGCCGAGGAGCAAAGGAAGTCCTCAGCCGTACAAAACACGTTCGTCGTGTAGCCACCGCTTTTAAGAAGGTCATCGATGGCGGCACAGACACTGGGAACGTCGTCGATTACGGATATAAGAGCGAATGCCGTCAAGACTCGTGCCTTTTTTCGTATTTCATCGGCCCGTTATGACGGCGCGCATGTATTCCTTCGATAACGTACCGGCAATAAACAGGTTCCCGTGCGGTACGGCGGTCAGACGATTTGGATCACATGTTTGCGTCAAACAACTCAAATTTAACAACAAATCACATGCGTTAGCTGGCGCTTTCGGCGAATATTAGTCGAGATTTCAGGTCATTTAGCTGCCCACCGTCTAGCAGTGTCCCTTGACGCACACGAATAGGTTGGACGCGGTGCACCTGCTCTCAGCGCCGGCCGTCGGAAGGCGCTTGATTACGACGCATCGTTGCGCTGGGCGAAAGGATAGAGAGCAATGGCAAAAACGACACTGGCAGCCGCTGCAAGACGTTCGGTCGTGCACAGTAGCGACTGATCCGCGAGGTCATCTGACATGTCCCTCCTAAAATTCGAAGATTACGAAATAGATATCGAGCAAAGGCGATTGACCGAGCACGGCCTTCCCTTGCGGCTAGGAGGCAGAGCGTTCGACATTCTCTCGGCACTCGTGTCCAGGGCTGGAGTGATCGTGACCAAGGAAGAGTTGATCGCTCTCGTTTGGCCTACAACCAATGTTGATGAGGGTGCGCTTCGGGTACACTTGGTCGCCCTTAGGAAAGCCTTGGGAGATGACGCAAGACACCTGATCGAAACGATACCCGGTCGAGGATATATTTTTGCGGGAAGCGTACGACAGGTCTCGCGGGACGAGGTCTTAACGGAACCAGTCTCGCCTGTTGCCCCGCATCTGGTAGGCAGCCTGCCCCGCATGCCGAAGAGCTTGATCGGCAGGAACGACTATATCCGATCAACCCTCGAGCTGCTCGGTTCGACACGCCTTCTGACGCTAACCGGTCCCGGGGGCATCGGAAAAACTGCGATCGCCGTTTCCTGTGCGAATGCCGTTGCAGAGAGAAAACGCGTTGTATTCCTCGACCTCACGACACTCGCCGAGGGAGAGGTTCTTCTGCCAACGCTTGCAACGCAGCTTGGTCTTAGTGCCTTCGGGAATGACGTACTTCCCGGCATCATCGTCGAGCTTTCAAAACGAGAAACACTCCTGTTCTTGGACGGGTGCGAACGTGTCGTCGATGCTGCCGCGGGTTCTGCGGAAGCGATACTTCGCCAATCCCCGACTACTCAAATCCTGGCGACCACACGTGAGCCACTACGAACCTCTATGGAAAAGGTAAGACAGGTCACGCCGCTAGCGTTCCCTATCATCGGAGAGAAGGTTTCGGACGTCAGCACTTTTCCAGCCATGGAACTGTTTGCCTCGCTGGCCGCTCTATCCGGCGATAGTGTTGATCTATCGGGGGAGACGAACCTCAGCTTCGTCGCAGATATAGTTCGCGATCTGGACGGGATACCGTTGGCTATCGAACTCGCCGCTGCCCGCCTTTTTGAAATGGGTCTTCCAACCCTTCACCGATCGGTTTCCGAGCCTACGGCATTTTTGAGGCGCGGCCGCCGAACCGCGCCGCCCCGCCAACAGACAATGCAAGCGACATTAGACTGGAGCTACCTCACCCTGTCGGATGAAGAAAGGGAGCTGCTTTTGCGCCTCTCGGTCTTTGCCGGCACGTTTTCAACCGACGCCGCATTTGCCGTATCGGAGAAGGCAGACGATCCGGATACATTCCATGAGGCGTTCGACGGGCTGTTTTTAAAGTCGCTTTTGGTCGTCACTCAGCGTGGAGGGAGCTTCAGACTGCTCTTGACGACGAGGGACTATGCTCGTGAGAAGCTTTTTGAATCGCAGCTTTTCAGATCTTGCAGGCTCGCGCATGCGCGATACTGCCTACAACGCCTCTCCTTCGCCCACGATGAATGGAACCGGCTCGATCCAGCAAAGTGGCGCTCTAGCTATGGCGAGCTCGTCAACGACTTGCGTTCCGCTCTCCTGTGGACTCTTGGAGAGGATAGCGACGAGGACCTCGGTCTAGCGCTCGCCGCGGAATCCGACATGCTTTGGATTCAATTTGGCCTGGTCGGGGAACAGCACGCGATATCCGAGCGGGCTTTGAAGCTATTCGAAGCAAGAGGTTTCAGTGATCCGGGCCTCGAGATGAAGCTTCGGATGCTATACGGCGTTGCGCTTTACCATTCGAAGACCTTCGAACGAAATCGGGAGGTTATCGATCAGTATGAGCGGGTTTTGAGCCTCGCCGCCGACGCGCGTGATATCGCAACGTTGATGCGGGCCATAGCCGGCGCAGCGGCTATCCATACGTCAAACGGCAACTACCAGAAGGCACTCGACCTCGTTCATCGTTTCGATAAAGAGTTCGATCAAATGCCTCCACAGGCAAGAAGCCATTTTCTGAACCACAACTATCACTACATTGGCAACTTCGACAGCGCCATGGAGCATGCTCGAGTAGCACTCTTACCGACGAGGGAGGCCTCGAAAGCTCCGCCAAATAGCGCAAGCTATTTCGACATCCGCATCAGCGCCTTTTCCGTGATGGTCAAAACGCTATGGATACAAGGGCGTTACTCAGCAGCCGAGACCGCTCTTCGTGATGCCCTGAAGGAGGTCTTGGAGAAAGATCACGCCATTTCCACATGTCTTTATCTGGCGGCCTCCGCGTGCCCGACCGCGCTCGGCATCGGCGATGCCGGCCTTGGAGCAAGATTACTGGAAATGCTCCGCGAGACATCGACCAGGCACTCCCTTCTCAGATGGAAAGCTTGGGGACAGGCTTACGAAGAGGTCGTCGCCGCGACAGCGCAAAACGACTCGGCTGCATTCCAGCGAACGGTATCCCGTCTGGGTGGCACGCCTCTCGAAAACTGCCTCGTCATCGGCGGTCGTCTCGCCAGCACCGAACTCCTCGAGCGGATCGTACCGGAAGGCACGTGGTGCGGAGCGGAAGTCTTGAGGCTGCGTGGCGAGTTGGGAATGTCCATTTCGCCAGATTACGGGCGCGGGCTCCTTCAGACGGCTCATGATCTGGCAATGGAGCAGGCCGCAAGGACCTTTGCCTTGAGGTGCGCAACCAGTCTTCATCGGCACTCCCCACCGGACCGCCAAAGTGCCTCGAGAAGCCTGCTCCTCAAGGCCTTGGACGCGGTGGAGTTCCGGGAGGACATCGCCGATGTGGCTTACGCCAGATCACTTCTCTAGCCGCGGCTCCAGAAGGATCAGCTTTTCCGGTTCGATTCGAACAGGAACCACACGCGCCCCTCGGCTTCGTCCACCCAGTTTTCGAGAAGACTGGTTGTGGCGACGTCGCCGTGCTCAGAGGTCAGTTCGTGGACCTGCCTCATGATCCCGATCAGCTGTTCGTTGTCGCTCTTGAGCTCCGCGAGCATGTCGTCGGCGGCAACGAAATCCGCATCGTTGTCGAGCAGTCGCTGCACGCGCGCAATATGGCCGACAGACCGCAGAGTCGTGCCGCCGACCTTCCGGACACGTTCGGCGACCGCATCCGTCATGCCGATCAGCTGATCGGCTTGATCATCCAACATCAGGTGGAAGTCGCGAAAATGGGGCCCGGAGAGATGCCAGTGAAAATTCTTGGTCTTAACGTAGAGCGCAAACACGTCTGCGAGCAAAGCGGTGAGCGCGCCGGAGATGTCGTTGCGTGCGTTTTGACCGAGGTCGGTCGGGGTTTTCAACGAAGCATTTCGTAGGGTCGAAGCGGAAGCCTGGTCCATGGATATATCCTTCAGTGCTGCCGGATGTAGCAAGCGGTAGCGCCAGACGTCCGGGATCACCAAGACTGAGGGGTATCGGGTCTGATTTCTTGGATGATCGAGCCGTTCTATCCAGGCCACGTTTCATCTTGCCGGAAGCAGCCGCTTTCCACTCGGGACGGTGCGCCGGCCGCAATAGCGTTGCGGCAGACAGCGGCTTCGGCGAAAGTCTGCTGACGGCTTCACGGCTCGCCATCCCCCTGCCCGCCCTTGACCACAAAGTGTGACAAACGCCCGTTCGTCGCCCCGGCGAGACTCAATGCCTAGCGACAATGGCGTGAGAAGAAGATACTCATGTTCATGGGGACGGCGATTGGGACGGCCGACTGTACGAGGGCTTGGGCGGCATGACTGAACGGATACGAAGACCTCTCTTCCTGGCATCGGCAGCCGCTCTGACTGCACTTGTTTTCTGGATCGACAGTATAACGGAATACGAGTCCTCTGTGGCAATCCTGTACCTGGCGGCACTTGTACTTGTGTCTGCGGTCGGTAGCAGTAGGGAGGTCAAGTGGGCTGCGTACGGCTGCGGGACTTTGACTGTCTTGGCCTGGATTATCGCCCATTTCCATACCCCGACGGCAGCAAGCGCTCTAAGAGGCGTGTTTGCGTGCATCGCGATAGGTGTTACGGCGGCTTTGCTTGTCAGCAGGAAGCGGCTCGAGGCGACCCAGCGGGACCTCGAACACAGTCGTGCCGAAGTCGACCTTTTCGCGAATTCCGTCCCGTACGTGCTCTGGCGGTCAAACCCCCGTGGCGAGATCGAGTATCTAAATGCGAGCTGGACGGCCGTCACGGGATTGGATCGGTTGACGGTGCTGGAAGGTCAACGCTACAACGACGTCGTCCATCCGGACGACATCCCCATCTTGAACGAGACCGTGTCGGCCGCGGTCGCCAATCGGACAGTTACGAACCTCAAGGTGAGAATCCGGCAAGCGGACGGGGCTTACCGCTGGATGCAGATTTACGACAACCCGGCATATTCACCGCTGACGGAACAAGTGGAACGCTTCGGCGGACTTTCCGACGTCCACGACGAGGTCATCGCGAAGCAACAGCTTCAGGTGGTTCGGGACGAGCTTGAGACAAGCCGGACGGAACTGGTGAATTTTACGGACTCTGTCCCACAAATATTGTGGCGTGCCGATGCCCGCGGCAAAGTCGACTTCTTCAATCGTCGCTATACCGAAATCACCGGGATGGATGTTCAAACGACCATCGAAAGGCAAGCTCACGTGGACGCCATTCATCCCGACGACCGAGAACGCTTTTCTGCCGTGTGGAACGAGGCGATTTCCGGCCGCACCGAGGTGCGAGCCACATACAGGCTGCGTCATGGAAGTGGCGATTTCCGTTGGATGTCTCTCGTAGGGCGGCCGGTGCGACTGGGGGAAAGTTCTGATGATGTAAGGTATTACGGTGGCATCTCGGATATCCACGATGAGGTGACCTCTCATCAGAAGGTGAAGGAACTCAACGAGACACTGGAACAGCGCGTGGCGGAGCGCACCTCGGAGCTAGTGCTCACAGAGCAGAGATACGCGGGGCTCTTCGACGTCAGCAATATGACGTTCGCGGAGATGGACTTCAGCGACGCCGAGAAGATGCTCGACGCGATCAAGGACCGCGGCGTTACTGACTTGCCCGCATATATGGCCGACCACCCGGACGAATTGGCACGGACGCTAGGTATGATCCGGACCACCAGGGTCAACGAGGCGCTTGCTCGCCTGATGGGCTACGAGAGCGTTGCCGAGCTTGTTGCCAACCCGCCTGAGCAGAACGCGGAGGACGGAACCGAGGTTTTGCTTCGCCAGCTCGACATGTACTTCAATGGCATCCATCATATCGACGGCCGCACGGTTCTCGTCGGCAAAGGAGGCCGGCGAATCCCTACCTACTTCACGGTGACCAGGCTTTCGGACGGGCTGCACCTGTCCAGCCACCTCGACCTTTCAGAACAGGAGCGGATCGAGGAGATGCGCCAGGCCGCGCAGGCAGAAATGGCCCGGGCGAACCGTATAGCGACCGTCGGGGCATTTTCCGCCTCGATCGCTCACGAGCTTAACCAGCCTATCACCTCCATGGTGTTCGACGCGCGGACCGGCATACGAATGATGAGCCGGGAGCACCCCGATATGGAGGGAGTCGATCGCATTCTGCAGCGCATGGAAAAGAACGCTCAACGGGTGGCAGGAATTGTCCAGAGGACGCGGGAAAACTTAGCAGGAAGACGGCGCGCCGTGGGTCCTATCAGTCTCAATCGACTCGTTCTGGAAACACGTGATCTAATAGATCACGACCTCAAGAGGGCGGACGTCGAATTGGAGGTCCTCTGCGCGAAGCCGGTGCCAGAGATCATGGGAGATCCCGTCGAGCTTCAGCAGGTGTTCGTCAACCTGGTGAACAACGCGGTCGACGCTATGCGTGGCCAGCGTGGAGCAAAGCGCGTCGCGATCGAATTAATCGCGAAGGACAACTCCGTCGAGGTGCGGGTAAGCGATACTGGACCGGGCATACCAGAGGAGTACATCCAGAAGCTCTTCGAGCCGTTCTTCACGACCAAGGAGACAGGGATGGGTATGGGGCTCGAGATTTGCCGTGCCGCCGTGGCGGCGATGGGCGGACAGCTGACTGTCATCAATCGTCCACAAGGGGGAGCGCTTTTCTCGTTCCACCTTCCATTTGCCGTCAAACGGGACGCATAGGACCTGGGTTCTGCAAGCGCTTTCGGCTCTGTGATCGAGGCTGTTTCGTACAATACCTCATCCCGCACGTTGGCATTCTTCGTCCGAGCACTATGACACCTCGCCTCTTGGCGGGAGTCAGATGTGTTGAGAACGACGGAAAGGATCGGTCATGCAGGACGAACGCCCGGAAGGAATTGAGCGGTACGATGACCCGGCTGGCGGTTGGGGTGCGCTCAAGGCGGTAGCGAAAACCCTCGCCCACCAGCAGGTGGTCGCGCAGGGAACCCCGACGCTCCTCAAGGCGAACCAACCGGATGGCTTTGATTGCCCTGGCTGCGCCTGGCCTGATCCCAAGCACACGTCCTCTTTCGAGTTCTGCGAGAACGGCGCAAAGGCCATCACTTGGGAATCCACAGCACGCCGCGTCGGCCCGGACTTTTTCGAAAACAACACCGTCGACGAACTCTGGACCTGGAGCGATCACAAGCTGGAAGACGCCGGAAGGCTGACGACGCCGCTGTTCTACAATCGGAGCCGCGACCGCTACGAGGCCATCGGGTGGGATGAAGCGTTCGTAATCATCGCATCTGAACTCAACAAGCTGCCCGATCCAAACATGGCCGAGTTCTATACGTCCGGCCGCGCCTCGAACGAGGCGGCCTTCATGTATCAAGTCTTCGTTCGGGCATTCGGGACCAACAATTTCCCTGACTGTTCGAACATGTGCCACGAGGCTACGAGCGTCGGGTTACCCAAGTCGATCGGTGTCGGCAAAGGAACCGTAACTCTCGAGGATTTCGATCACTGCGATGCGATTTTCTCCTTTGGCCACAATCCGGGCACCAACCATCCGCGAATGATGACGACGCTGCATGAAGCTTCCCGCCGAGGCGTGCCGATCGTCGCATTCAATCCACTCAAGGAGCGCGCGCTCGAGCGGTTCGCCGCGCCACAGAACCCTGTCGAGATGCTGACTTTGTCGTCGACACCGATAGCGTCATCCTACAACCAGCTTCGGGTCGGCGGCGACATTGCGACGCTCAAGGGCCTGATGAAGATGGTTTTGGAGCGCGACGATGTGGACATTCGTGGTGGAGGTCCAGGCGTGCTGGACCGCGAGTTCATCGCCGAGCATACGGCCGGGTTTGAAGAACTCAGAAAAGACGTCGAGGCGACCTCGTGGGAGAGCATCCTGGATGTCTCCGGGCTTTCGATGACAGCGTTCGAGAATGCGGCTGACGTCTACATTCACGCCGACAGGGTCATCGTTTGCTATGGAATGGGCCTGACCCAGCACGAGAACGGCACCGCCAACGTCCAGCAGCTTGCGAATTTCATGATGCTACGTGGGAACGTGGGTCGCAAGGGGGCTGGCATCTGCCCGGTTCGCGGTCACTCGAACGTCCAAGGTGACCGAACCGTCGGTATCACAGAAATTCCCAACGATGCCCTTCTGGACGGAATGGAGAAAGCATTCGGCTTCCGTCCGTCTGCGGAAAAGGGGCACAATGCGATTGAAACGATCGAGGCGATTGCCGAATGTCGCTCCAAGGCGCTCGTCTGCCTCGGCGGCAACCTCGCTGTCGCCATGGCCGATCCGGATGCGACGTTCGCCGCGATGCGCAAGCTCGATCTGGCCGTCCACATCGCCACGAAGCTGAATCGGTCGCATCTGCTCGTCGCGAAGACGTCGCTTATCCTTCCGTGCCTCGGCAGGACCGATCTCGATACCCAGGCTTCGGGACATCAGTCGGTAACCGTCGAGGACTCTATGTCCATGGTTCATGCGTCCCGGGGGTTTCTCAAGCCGCCGAGTCCCCTGCTCCGGTCGGAACCGGCCATCATCGCTGGAATTGCCAGCGCGACGCTCGGCGGCCGTCACGGGATTGATTGGGCCGGGCTGATAGCCAACTACGATCGCATTCGCGAGAAAATCGAAATCGTTTTTCCCGACTTCCACGACTTCAACAAGCGCGTGCGCGTGAAGGGCGGCTTCCGGCTCGACGTTCCGGCTTCGTATCGCGTCTGGAAGACAGATACCGGGAAAGCGAATTTTCTGCTCCCTCCGGGTCTCGATGGTGATCGCCTCGTCGAGAACCGGAAGGCGCTGATGCTGACGACGATACGGAGCCACGACCAGTACAACACGACCGTCTACGGCCTCGATGACCGTTATCGCGGGGTCTTCGGTCGACGGGATGTCGTCTTCATGAACAAGGCCGACCTCTCCGACCGCGGGCTTCAGGACGGCGACCTTGTAGACCTGACCGCGACGCTCTCAAAAGAGCCTCGGAAGGCCGCAAAGTTTACGGTGGTAGAGTACAACATCCCGAAGGGATCGGTGGCGGGCTATTATCCGGAGCTCAACGTTGTCGTCACACTCGAGCACTACGACCGCCTGTCCGGCACGCCGTCGTACAAAAGCGTCCCCGTCATCGTAGCAGCAGCCGCGTGAGCGCCCTCGCCCACCCCCGAAGAGTGGTCGCTTTTCGCCTGTAGGGGCGATTTGAGACAATACCGCTTTCGACGTGGCGTGCATTTTTCTTCGGCCACCAATCCTAGCCGATGAAGAGCGACATGATCGAACAGCTCCTTTCGAACCCGATACTTCAGTTCTCCGTTTTGGTCGTGACGACGATCGCGGTCCGTGTCGCCCTTGGCCGGAATCCGACGATCAGATTCATCGTCAGCGTCTGCTTTTTCGCGCTCCTGACCGCCACTTTGTTGTCTCACGACATCGCGCCTTATTCCCCCGACTTCGGCGACGACGTGCTATCAAGGAGAATAACGACCGGGCTTCTCAAGGCCGTCTGGTGGATCGGTGGAGCGATAGTGCTTGTCAGCGCTGTCCGGCTATTCCTCATTTTCGAAAACAAGCCGCGGGAGGGCCGACTTGCCCAAGACCTTGTTATCGGAATCATCTACCTCGGAGCTGGCTTGGCGTTGATAGCGAACGTCTTCAGCCTCCCCGTCGGCACCTTGATCGCAACGTCCGGAGCGTTCGCGATCGTGTTGGGTCTGGCGCTTCAGAGCACACTCAATGACGTCTTCTCTGGGATAGCGCTTAACCTCGGCCGCCCATATTCCGTGGGTGACTGGATCGTACTGGAAGGAGGCTTCCAGGGACGGGTCGTCGAGACAAACTGGAGATCGACCCACCTACTGGACGGCACAAACGACCTTGTCGTCCTCCCTAACAGCACCTTGGCAAAGGCACGCCTCATAAATTTGACGCGCCCTGATAACACGCATGGCGTCGCGATAACCGTGCGCTTCCTTCCCACTCGCTCGCCGGCCACTATCGAGGAGACGATGCGGACGGTGCTGTTGAGCAGCTTCGCCATCCTTAAAACCCCAGCACCCACGGCTCTTGTCGTTGGCGTTGACAGTCAGGCTGTCGAAATCGAGCTTGCCTTTCGAGTCTCCGGGTTCTCCGCAGCCGGGGCTGCAAGGAGCGAGATATACGATCTGGTCTATCGTCACGCCAAGGCCAACGGCCTGAGACTCGCCGGACCGCGTGAAGCCGTCGTCCTGCAATCGGAAGCACCCCCGGAAAACCAATCGGTCAAACACCCGGGCACTCCGTGGCGGCTGCTGGAGTCAATTCCGCTTTTCGCGACTCTGACTGAAGACGAGAAGGACGCCATAGCTTCAAGCATGACGCGTCGAACGTATCAGAAGGGTTCCGTCATCGCTTCGAAGGGGAGCAAGCTGACTTCCCTAATGATCATGCGGACCGGCGTCGCGGCGCTACAGAGGGTGGAAGGCGGCCGTCCGGTCGAGCTGGCGAGGCTGTCGCCTGGCGACCTATTCGGAGAGCGAGGGGTCCTGGTCGATGCCGCAGAGGCAGGAGATACGACGGCGCTCACCTTTGTGGTCATTTACGAGATAACCAAGGAAGATTTGGCGGCGGTTATGCGTGACCGTCCAGCCTTGGCAGAGGAACTCGGGGTTCTTCTCTCTCGGCGCATGGAGGAAGAGAAACACCTCTCGAATGCCCACGCTATTGAGCACGGCACCCATCCCGACACCATGGCCACACGTATTCGACGCCTGTTCGAGATACAGCGGGAATCTGAATTACCGTAAAGGCCGCCGGGAGCCCGGCGGCCTTAGATCACTTGATCACTTCACGTTCGCAAACAGCATATTAAGGCCTTCCGAGATCGTCGGATGGGCGAAGATTCCGTCCCTGAGTGCTGTGAATGGTAAGTTACCAAGCATCGCCATCTGCGCAACGCTCATGACTTCGCCCGCGTTGACGCCTAGCATCTCGAACCCGAGGATACGGTCGCTCTCCTTTGCCACCAGGGCCTTCATGAAGCCCTTCCGCTGCGAAAGAGTGCGCGCCCTCGGCACGACGTCCATCGGTAGCCGGGCAACACGATACTCGATGTTTCTGGAGCGTGCTTCGCTTTCGTTCAAGCCCACCCGCGCGAATTCAGGGTCGATGAATACGCAATACGGGATCATCCGTCCGTCGGTCGTTCTGTCGCCGCCCTTGAGCTGGCCTGATACCACGCGGTAGTCGTCAAGGGATGCATGGGTGAACATCGGCGTTCCCGCGACCTCGCCCATCGCCCAGACGTCTTTCGCCGAGGTCCTGAGAAGATTGTCTACCTTTACGAATCCACGCTCATCAAGCTCCACTCCCGCCAGATCAAGGCCGATCCCCTCGGTTCGCGGACGGCGGCCGGCGGCGACCAGTAGATGCGATCCTTCGAAAACGCGCCCATCTGCCGTCGTGATGCTAACCGTCTGTCCGGACTTTCCAGCCACGGTCATACCCGTGCAGTTGAGAGCCACATTGACGCCTTCGTCCTGCAGAACGCCCAGCAAAGCGGCGCTCACATCGTCGTCTTCTCTTGGAACCAGGTGAGCGCCCTTCTCCAGGATGGTCACCTCCGCGCCAAGCCGACGGAAGGCCTGCCCGAGTTCCATGCCGATATAGCCGCCGCCTAGAACAAGCAGGTGTGTAGGCATGTCGCCGAGTTGGAGCGCTTCAACGTGGGTGATCGGGTCGGCGGCCGCTAGTCCAGGGACATCCGGCACGGCGGCCGTCGTCCCAAGGTTGATGAATACCTTGTCGCCTGTGAGCGTCCTGACGCCGTTTCCTGTCTCGACGGAGATCGTCCTGGGAGATACGAAGCGTCCCCAGCCGATCACCAGTGCAAAGCCACTGGCGTCGAACCCGGTTTGGTTGAAAGCAACCATCTCCGAAACCACGCTGGCAGTACGGTTGCGGACGAGATCAAGACTGGTTCGGATGTTATCGGCATATGTGCCGAACTCGGAGGCCCTCCTAGCAGCATGCGCCACTTCCGCGCTCCGTATCAGTGCTTTGCTAGGGATACAGGCGATGTTGATGCAAGAGCCGCCTATCAGGCCCGCCTCGATCACGGCGACGCGCTTGCCCGCCTTCGCCTGCTCGATCGCTAGGGTCTTTCCCGCCTTGCCACCGCCGAAAACGAGGATGTCGAATGATTCCGATTGAGTCATTGATGTTTCTCCTTGGGGATTGATTTCCTTTCGGAGAAAAGCAGTTGTCGACGGCTGGCGATTGTAAAATCGAGCTTCCCGTCGAGCTTCCGGTGTACACTCCGGGTATTGGCCTCTTCGCGGCAATCACTCCATTGGAAACAAGACCGAGAACCGAAGCCCCGACTGCGTCACGGTGTGCTCCATTTTACCGCGAAGGTAGCTGCTCACAATTTTACGCAGCAGTTTAGAACCTTGATTGGGAGATGCCGTGCCATCGGCTTTAGGTCCGTCGATCTCCGCCCACCAGAGCCCGAGTTCGCCATTACGGCAGGTCCACCGGATCAGTATCTTGCCCGAACCAACGGAGAGCGAGCCATGTTTAAGCGCGTTGGTCGCAAGTTCATTTGCAAGAAGACCCAACGCCAGTGCAACGGTGGAGCTAACCTCGATCTCGGGGCCCTCCGCGAGAATCCGCGGCACGTCCGCGTCGTGATATGGAAACAGCACGCCCGCGAGGAGTTCTCGGAGAGAAATTCCAGAATCCCTTTGATCCTCGTTGTCAAGGAAATCATGAACTTCCGCCAATGTCCTAAGGCGTTGCGCGAATTCTCTCGAGTGCTCCTCTGGAAGGGAAAGGTTCGCAAGCCCGATCGCCGAAGCATAAACGTTCTTGAGCCGATGCCGCGCCTCGTCTCGCTCCAGACTCACACGCGCGCTTGCGTCCATCAGCTCGTCGAGATCGACGCACCGGGAGATCGCCGCCGACGCCGCCCGCGCGAGTGTCTGTGCCGCAGCGATCTCACCGATCGCGTCGGGCATCAGTTCTTCGGAGAAGAACGCCGAAACGCCTTCGATCGGTTGCCGAGCCATTATGGTGGGCACATGGACGCCACCGGAGTAGCGCGAAAGAGCACAGCCAGAAGTGCGTGCACGATCCCCCATCGCGCTCACGGCAATCAGGGTCGACGCCGCATGAGCCTCAATCGCACGAGCAGGCTTCGGGATCGGCGTCGCTCCCACGTTCCCGATCATCCCGGCGTTTGCCCGGATCATCTTGATGGCCTCGGCCGAGAGGATACGCCTCGCTGCGTTGCGTGCGATCTCCGCAATCTGGTTGCTGTCGTTGGAAGCGGCGATTTCCGCAAGCGCTTCTACAAGTATTGGGTAAGGCTGGGACATGTTCGACACCAAAGTTGGGGGTCGCCGCATGGGCTATTGATAGCACCATGGCTATGCCTCCGCTTCAGCTCGGAATAGGACGATTCTGTCTTTGAAGCCGTTTCGACCCTCATCAGAATCTATGCGCGACCACCAGGACCTTAGCGGTGAACCAGAATCAACCCGCTCCCGCGACCGAATCCTCCAATATTGCCTAGAGGCTTCCCGCGTATGCGAGTGCTTGCACAGGCCGATGAGAGGATACGAGATGAAAACCGCCACACCCCGAACGCTGAGGACACTCGGCGCGCTCGAGCATCTCTTTGCCGCCTATGGCGAAGACGGCACTATGAACTTCACGATCGCCGCGCGAATATCCGGCAATGTTTCGGAGCAAGCAGTTGCCGAGGCGCTTGCCAAGGTCCAGGAGCGGCACGTTCTGCTCGGGACCTCACTCGGATGGGACAGCGATGACACGCACTGCTTCATGCATTCCGAGCGCCCGGTTCCTCTGTCGACAATAGAGCCCTCTGTGACAAGCTGGGAGAGGATCGCTGAAAGCGAAATGAATAGGCCCCTTGTTTCGGCAGACGCACCACTCGTAAGGGCCGCTAGGGTCGCCGTAGACGACTCCACTACGTTGTTCCTTACTTTCCATCATGCAGTCGCCGACGGCATGGCTGCGGTATTCGTGATGCACCAGCTTCTGACAGCATTGAGCGGCGCGGAGCTCACGGCCACGGCCGACGACGTCAGGCTTGAGGACAGAATCGGGCTGGAGCTACCGCGCTTCTTTCGTAGTTCCGCCTTTTCTGGCAGGGACGACGAAACCGATCTCGGCAACCTCTATCGCTCCTCAGGTGGAGCGAAGGTCGATGCTGTGGAATTCGACAGGGATCGCTTGGCGAGGCTTCATCGAGCGGCGAAATCCCGGACTACGACTATAAACTCCATGATCACAGCAGCACTTGGGCGGGCACTTGTCACTCTGAACGACCGCTGGTCGGAAAATGCCCTCCGGGTCATGTCCCCGATCGACCTCAGATCGGGGTTCGACATCCCCGAGCACGTCGGCGTGGCACTGTCGATCGCGATTACTCCGTTCGAAAATGGGACGAGGTTCGCCGGGTCCAAGAGCAGATCGCCAAATTCCGCGAGAGGAAGATGGCGCTATGGATGGTCGCGGACATCGCGAAACGATGCATCACCGACCCGAGCTATGAGGCAACGAGGCGGCGCATACTGGAACATAGCCCTTTTGACAGCGTGATGACAAACTTTGGCGTGTTACGCATGCCGAACCGTTTTGGCGATCTTGTCGTCGAGAAGATGTGGGCCCCGGCGCTTCGCTCGGTACCGGGTCAGGACGTCCTGGCGGCGGCGACGTTTGACGGTGGCCTCAGCCTCGTACACACCCGCGTGGCGGGAACCGAGGGACTTCTCGCGCGAATGGTCGAAATCCTCGACACCGAATAACCGCCGCTTTCGCCGCCCGGCATCCAGTATGTCCGGGCGGCTCGTGTCCGCGGGAGATTTGCCGAGCCCGGCGGTTTCGTCGGGTGATCAGCCCCCGGTCACGCTCATATGTCGGCGAACGGCGGGCTTTTCTCCCCTACCGATGACAAAGTCATGTCCCCGTGGCTTACGGGCAATTCCACCGTCGATCGCCCGCCCGAGCTCGACATCGTCGGCACCAGACCTCAAAACTGCTCGGAGATCGACCGCGTCGTCCTGCCCGAGACACATGTAGAGCGTTCCAGTGCAGGTAAGGCGGACGCGATTGCAGCTCTCGCAGAAGTTATGGCTCATTGGCGTGATGAAGCCGAGCTTGCCACCCGTTTCCGCGACCTCGACATATCTTGCAGGTCCTGATGTCCGGTAGTCCAGTGGCCTGATCGTGAAATGGTCGGCAAGGGTTCGGCGCACATCCGAAAGCGGCAGGTAGACGTCGGTCCTGTCTTCGCCGACATCTCCCATCGGCATCGTCTCGATCAACGTGACGTCCATGCCGTAGAGATGGCCGAAACGGATGATATCGGGTATCTCGTGTTCGTTGACGCCACGCATCGCCACGACATTGAGCTTGATTTTCAGCCCGGCGGCAAGCGCAGCCTGGATTCCATCCAGTACCTTGGCGAGTTCCCCTCGCCTCGTTATCTTGCGGAACTGGTCGGCCTGCAGCGAGTCGAGCGACACGTTGAGCCTACGAACGCCGGCTTCCGCCAGCTCCACCGCGTGCTGCGCGAGCTGCGAGCCGTTCGTCGTCAACGTCAATTCGTCGAGGCCCGATCCAATCTTGCGGCCGAGCGACCGCACGAGGTCCATCATCCCCTTGCGCACCAGAGGCTCGCCGCCAGTCAACCGCAGCTTTCGCACGCCTTTCGAAATGAAAACCATGCAAAGTCGCTCGAGTTCCCGGAGGGTGAGCAGTTCATCCCTCGGAAGGAAGGTCATGCTTTCCGCCATACAGTAGGTGCAGCGGAAATCGCAGCGATCTGTCACGGACACCCGCAAATAGCTGACTCGACGGCCGAAACCGTCCGTCATACCGGTCATCATCGGAGGCTCCATGTTGTCTCCCGTCGGTCTCGCTTGCCACCCGTACTTTTGTAACGTCGCAATATCACACCGCGGCCTGCGAAAGGGGGAGCGACCTGATACGCTTTCCAGTCGCCGAAAAGATCGCGTTCGCCAGAGCGCCCGCTGCCGCAGCAGTGCCCGCTTCCCCGACGCCACCAGGCTTTTCGAGGCTCTTGATCTGGTATACCTCGACCTTGGGCGCTTCGTTAATTCGCAGGATGCGATAGTTGTCGAAATTGCTCTGGTCCACGGCTCCGTCGGTGAAGGTCACCTCGTTGAACATCGCGGTACCAAGCCCGAACAGCACGCCCCCTTCCATCTGCGCCGTGACGGTGTCCGGGTTGATGACGATACCGCAGTCTACCGCCAGCACGGAGCGCAGAAGCTTAACCTCCTTGCCGGGGGCGACCTCGACCTCGATTATATGTGCGAGGTAGGTATCGAACGCGAACTGCAGACTTACACCGCGACCGCGACCCTCGGGAAGCTTTTCCTTCCATCCGGCCTTTTCGGCAGCCAGCTCGAGTACGGCCAGCGCTCGCGGATTCTTGGTCAGC
This sequence comes from Rhizobium sp. 05N430, assembly GCF_056396985.1. NCBI lineage: Bacteria > Pseudomonadati > Pseudomonadota > Alphaproteobacteria > Hyphomicrobiales > Rhizobiaceae > Rhizobium > Rhizobium sp. 05N430. The sequence goes on from NZ_JBFTMO010000017.1 coordinate 47,147, forward strand.
ATCCTTCTTCTAAAATCGACGGGGTCCTGCCCTGCGGCGTGGGCCATCTCGTCGACAAAGCTCTCCATCACGAACAGATTATGGGTAGCGCCGACGCCCCGCCACCAGGCTGTGGTTAGCCCTTCCGGCTCGTGGCGGACGTAGTCCGCGAAAACGGACGTCTCATCGTAAGGCGTTTCGGCCGCGCAATCGAGCGCGTCCGGGTCGATGCCGTTTTTGAAAGCCGGCGGTGCCCAGCGAGCCATCACAGACGACCCCGTCACTCGGTGCGTACGACCGACAAGCTGGCCGGCCTCGTCCAGTCCCGCCGACACGCGGTCGTAGTAGTACGGTCGGAAGAAATCGTGAGTGAGGTCCTGCTCGCGGGTCCAAACCAGTTTGACGGGATATCGTATGTTCCGCAGGAGCCTCGCCGCCTGCTCGATCGTATCGATATCGAGACGCCGTCCGAACGCGCCGCCCATGAGCTGATTGTTGACGGTCACCTTGTCGGGAGGCAATCCAGTTGCCTCGGCGACCGCCTTCTGGGCTCGGACTGGAACCTGGGTCCCGACCCACAACTCCGCTCGGTCATCCTCGATGTGAAGCGTGCAGTTCATGGGTTCGAGCGGGGAATGCGACAGGAATGGCGAACGGTAGATCGCGTCGAGCTTCGTCTTAGCCTTCCGTATCGCTTCGGCTGCCCCGTTGTCGTCTCGCACGACAACGCCCGGTTTGAGAGAGGCCTCATGCATGTCCATTACGATCGCGTGGGTTGAAACCGACAAATTCGGCCCGCTATCCCAGCTCAGTTCGAGCGCGTCGACACCGAGCTTCGCGGCCCACATATGTTCACCGATGACGGCCACGGAGTCGTCTGTTCGGACGACGTCGCGGACACCCTTTACCGCTCGTGCGGCTGCCTCGTTCATGCTGGCGATCTTGCCGCCTTTGACGGGAGCGATCGCGAGTGTTGCGTAAGCCATCCCGGGAAGCCGAGTGTCGATGCCGTAGACCATCGATCCGTTGACTTTGGCCGGGGTATCCAGACGCTTTGCCTTAGTGCCGATAAGCCTGAACTTTGATGGGTCTTTAAGCGGGACCTGCTTCGGCACGTCTCGGGTGGCGGCGTCCGGAGCGACCTCGATATAGCTCAGCGAACGGCCAGAAGGACCATGATGTATGACACCTTTCTCGACAGCGCACTCGTCCGCGGGAACTCCCCATCGTGCAGCCGCCGCACCCACGAGCATAATCCGGGCGGACGCCCCCGCTTCCCGCAAACGCACCCAATCTGTCCGCGTGGACGTCGACCCGCCTGTCGCCTGGTCGTACAGTATGGGGTCCATGTACTTCTTGAGGTCAGGCGGCGCTGCCTCAACTCGCACCTGCCCAAGATCGACCTCGAGTTCCTCGGCCATGAGCATAGCACTGGAAGTGTATATACCCTGCCCCACTTCCGTGTGCGGCATGATCAGCGTGATGCCTTCGTCGTCGATTTTGACAAAGGCGTTGGGTATGAATTTCGACTGCTCGCCGTCTGCGGCGGAGGCGCGGCGAGTATTTCCCGGTAGCTGGACGGCGAGCACCAGCCCGGCGGTCGCAAGTGCGGTTCCCCGGAGGAAGTTCCTACGCGATACGAGATTTTCGATCATTGGAAAGCCCTCACGCGTTGACCGAATGGATTGCTTCGCGGATTCGGACGTATGTGGCGCAGCGACAGATGTTTCCGGCCATGGCGTCATCGATGTCGGTGTCCGTGGGCTTGGGATTCTCGGTAAGGAGAGCCGTCGCCGACATAATCTGTCCGGACTGGCAGTAACCGCACTGCACCACTTCTTTGTCCAGCCATGCGGCCTGGACCTTGGCACCGATTGGCGTGCTGCCGATACCCTCGATTGTGGTTATTGGCATGTCTTCGATCATGTTCATCGTCGTCTGGCAGGAACGAACCGCAACGCCCCCGAGATGAACGGTACAAGCCCCACACTGGGCGATACCGCACCCGAATTTCGTCCCCGTCAGGCCAAGGACGTCGCGCAGCACCCAAAGGAGCGGCATGTCGTCCTGCACGTCGACGTCGTGGACTTGGCCGTTGATGTTCAGCTTTCTCATTGTCGCCTCTTCTCCATGACATCCGGACGAGTAAACCGCGTTTCGGCTTGCCGGGTTGTCAAACCGTCATCGCGTACGGTGACAGAATCTGAGGCTGAGTAATTGGACGATCCTGCACCGAAATACCGGGCCGCCGCAGAGCGTGATGGCATGCGAAGGAGGCGAGCGCCTTGCGACTAGCAATCGACGTAGGCCGGAGACCCGCGACCGAATTCCACATTGGTGCCCTCGGTTAGGTAATCCCATTGTCGGGTTTTCGGCACCGAGGCGTTCCTGCGCCACTTGAGGGGTGTCGTTCCGACAAGTCGCTTGAACACCTTCGAAAGGTGCGCCTGATCGCTGAGACCGCAGGCATGAGCGATCTGGCTGAGCGGCTCCCGAGTCGATGCGATCAGGTATTTCGCCGCCTCGATGCGTCGGGACAGGACGTAATCGTATGGCGGGCGACCGAAGGTCACATTGAAGCCCTTGGAAAATCGGCTGACGCTGAGACGAACCTGCTCGCTAAGGTCGCTGACGCGTAGCCTACTGTCGACATTGTCGTCGACGTAGCGGATGATCTTCTTCCGCTGCCATTCGCTAAGGCCGGAAGGAAGCTTTTCCTTGATCGCTATAGCCGCCGGCGGCCGTTGGTCTTCGAGGCTCTGTCGATCTAGCCACCCTTCGATCGCCAGGGAGCCTACATCTGCGTGCCATACCTGCGGGGCGCTGCCGCCATCCAGAACCGTAATAAAAGAAAGGGAGGTGTCCATAACGATGTCCTCGCTGCTTCGATGCGGTGAGGTTGCCGTGTTGGGACGTGTGAAATCGAGTTATAGGATGTAAAAAGAAGTTACGCCGTTAAGGCCGCACTCCTAACAAATTCGGAACCGGATTGTACAATACCCACCAACATAAGGTCGGTAGCTGCAAGTTGAGGACCTTGCTGCTTGTCCGGCTTGAGTTCCCGCAGATCAATAAGAGCTCTATGAGGCATTCCGTGAACGCGGTGGGACTTAATTCCGAATGGGACGCCAGTTCCCGAGTGGCTCTCGTCACGAGAGCGAGTACAGACATCGGCATGGCGACTGTCCAGGCGCTCGCTCGTACCGGAGCGGACTTGGCGCTTGCCCTGGAGAGTGAACCTGCTCCTCACCTCATGGAGTCGCTGCGATCATACGGTAGTCGGGTTGTCTGGTTTCCAATCACAGGATCGCCGAACGGCGTCCAAGCTGCGCAGCTCGTGCGCGCTGTCGTCGCGGCGCTCGGACGGATTGACATACTTGTCGCAAATACGGTCCACCGCGTCGAAGGGCAGATAGACGACGAAGACGTCGACGAGGATGCGCTCGACGAACAGATGGCGACGGATGTTAGAAGCGTGATCTCCCTCATAAAGGCCACTTCTAAGGCCATGCGCGACGGCGGACGGGTTGTGGCTTTGGGCTCCTGCTTGGCCGAGCGTGTTGGGACGCCAGGTCTTGCCGATTTCGCGGCAACGCGCTCGGCAATTGCCGGATTCTGCAGGGGAGCTGCGCATGACCTCGGCCCCCGCGGGATTACGGTGAACGTGGTCCAGATCGGCGCGATCGAATCCCAAGCCGATCAAGCCCTTTCTAAAGAGATGCTCGCGGCAGAAAGAGACGCGAACGCTCTCAGGAGACTGGGGAAGCCGTCCGAAGTGGCGGACGCGATCATGTTTCTTGCGGGTCCGGGAGCGGCATTCATCACCGGTAGCGTTCTGAACGTAGACGGCGGATACAGCGCGTAGAACGAAGATTACAGCCAAATAGCCGCGCTGTTGTAGATCACGGAGCGTTGTTGTCCACCGCCGAAAGTGGGACAGCGGTCTACCCTGCGATGTTCGAGCGTCTCTGAAGTCGCGGAGACGCGGACCTACCTCAATGGATAGGTATCCAACCGGAAAACTTCGATGTTAGCTCAACTTCGGGAAGAAACCTGGGGTAGAGCTTAGGAGCTTGTCTTGGAGGTAGCGTTGCAGACGAAATCGATCGCCCTGTTTTTGTGATCGCACTGATCTTTTCGGTCAGCAGGGCTGCGTTTCGCCTGTTCCAGGAAGCCGGTGCGAAAATTTTCGTGTCGCCCTCTGCTCACCGGGACAAGATGACAGGCGACTGCCTCAAAGCACCGTCCAGCGCCGTGCGCGATGGATTAGGGGGAGAAGCGATGTCGAGCATCCGGAAGCCATTCGCACCATCCCGTCGCTTCGGTGTGTCAAATGGGATCGGCACTTCGATCCGTTACTTAACGTTGCAGTCGCAGGCGGTTCGCGGCTTCCGAGTTCTTGCTGTCGTGCCTGTAATTCTGGCTGGCTTGTTTTTGGAGGCGCGGCGCGGCACTCTTTCGATACCTCTCAATTACGGCTGGTTCGCCTCATACAATACTGCTGTAGCGGCGGCGATCGCCCTCGCCGCGGCAACCGTTATCATGCTTCGCAAACGCCGGCGCGGTACGCCTGCCCCGTTCATTGATCCCATTGAATACCGTCAGGAACTTGCCGATGCCTTACCGCACGTCTTGTGGGGCACTGGCGCTGACGGGCGGTGCGAGTTTCTCAACGAACGATATACCGAGACATTTGGAATTCCCCGTCTCGAGGCTATTCGGGATGAAAGCTGGGCTGATCCGATACATCCTGCTGATCGCCCCAAGATGTATCAGGCTTGGCGCGGTGCACTTGAAAACGGGAACTCGAATTACTCGGCCCACGCACGTGTGCGTATGAACGACGGGTCTTACCGATGGATGGAATCCGTAGGCCGGTCTGTGAGGTCCCCGGAATCCGGAGAAATCGTGAGGTGGTTTGGCAGTTTGGTGGACGTCCAAAGCCAAGTGGAAGACCGCGAGACAATTTCGAGGCTGCAGTTTGATCTCCAGACCATCACAGACGAATCCGCGAGATCGCTCGCCCGCGCCGACGAGCGTGTGGAAGCGATCTTTGAACCGAGAGAGACAACGTGGGTCGAGTATGACTTAACGACCGTACAGTCGATGTCTGACGAGCTGAGAGCGAACGGCGTGATCGATGTCAGCAGTTATATTGCCGCCAATCCGTCTCTGGCCAGCTATCTGAGGGAGACCCTCCAGGTCCGCCGTGCTAGCGAACGCGCTTTTGAAATCTTCGGCCACGAAGGCACTCCCGATACGTTTCTTAGATGGATGAGAACCGACGGCGTTCGCAGACTCGATGTCGAAATCGCCGTACTCGCCGCTTTGGTTCGCCGCGTATCGTCAACATGCGGAATAACGGAACTGGTCAACGCCGATGGCGAAGGACGTTCATATCCATTTTCGCTCTGGATTACCGACGATGGCGTTGCGAGGGTGTCGTTCTTCGACGCCCAGTGCTTCGACGATCGCACTGAAAGGGGAGAGAAAGCTCGGGAAGAACTCGCCAAGGCGTACCGTATTGCATGCGCGTCCGCGCTATCAACATCGCTGGTTCATGAAATGAGCCAGCCAATCACAGCGCTCTCGCTTGATTTGGCGACAGCCAGCAGGCTTGTAGCGACGGGTTCAGACAGCCTGGCGGCCGTCACGAAGTTGATGGATCGACTTCGCTGGAATGCCCAGCGGCTTACTGACATAGGATTGAGAACGCGCGACAGCCTAAAACCCAGTCGATTAAACCATCAGCTCGTAGATATCGTGGAACTGGCCGAGCGGTCACGCGAACTCGTTCTTAGCCCACTTGACCGGACCGATGCCGTTATAACGATAGCCGCCGACGCTGATCTTTCGACAATCGAGGCCGATCCAGTCGCTTTGCAGCAAGTTATCTGCGCCCTCCTCCTCAACGCTTTGGAGTCGGGCGGCTCGACCGTGCAGCCCCCCGTTATCTCGGTGAAGATTTCCCGATCGTCCTCAGCGCCGGAGCTGAGCATTTCGGTGTCGGATCGCGGCTCCGGAGTGCGTGAAGAGCACTTGGCACTCGCATTCGATCCGTTCTTTTCGACAAGACCTAATCGATTGGGTTTCGGCTTGACGGTATGCCAGAGCGTAGTCGAGGGTTTTGGCGGAACGCTGACCCTCAACAACAGAAGCGGCGGTGGAGCGGTCGCGGCGTTTTCTATTCCCTTATTCGACGCAGGAGCGCGCCCGGTCTCATCGTCGATTGTTTGAGAATGGCGCTCGAATCAGGTCACCCTATTCAGAAGTATATCCGGAGTTCGATTTGGCGTGACTTTCCGATCCAACGTCGGCGTTGCTTTAAATGCTAACAGATGTGATATCCGTCTGAGGGGTCAGTTCCGACGGGGTCTGTGGTTCGACGATGGCTGTTATTAAGTTCGGTACTTTTGAACTCGATCTGGTCAACAAAAAGCTGACAGAGTCGGGCAGACCGTATCAGCTCGGAAAAAAGGCGCTCGAACTCCTTATAGCTCTCGCCAGTAACGCTGGCGAAATCGTCTCCAAGGAAGAGCTGCTGAAAGCGGCTTGGCCCACGACAACGGTCGACGAGGGAGCCTTACGCGTCCACCTGATGACACTCAGGAAGGCTCTCGGCGAGTACAGCGAACAGCGGTATATCGAAAATATTGCGGGACGAGGCTATGTCTTCGTCGCCCCTGTGGAGTCTTCAGTCTCCAGCTCGGACCCCGAGTTGGTTCCAGTCCCAGAGAGCAATTTGCCCCGCTTTACCACTCGGCTGATTGGGCGCGAGGAATTCATAGCGACCAGTGTGGCCGCCCTCGGAATGACGAGATTGCTGACGATAGCCGGCGCGGGCGGAATAGGCAAAACCGCTGTCGCTCTGGAACTGGCCTCGCGTGTCCAGCACTCGAGACGGGTCGTCTTCGTCGATTTGGCGGTATTGCAGGACGGCCGTTTGCTGATGCCAACGTTGGCGTCGCTGCTTGGATTGGTACTTTATACGAATGACTACAGGCAAGCGGTCATCAACTCCCTTCAAGAGAGTGACATCCTTTTCCTGTTGGACAATTGCGAGCATCTGATTGAGACCGTCGCTGTCGAAGTGGATCAAATTCTTCGAGCGACCGCACGGGTGGCGATTCTAGCGACGAGCCGGGAGCCATTGAGGGTGGCGGGCGAGCGTGTAAGGCAGTTGCCCTCCCTACCCGTCCCCGACGTCGGGACTTCTGTGAATGACCTCCTTTCTGTTCCCTCCGTGGAATTGTTCGCGGAGTCAGTCAGGCTTGCATCCGACATCGACGATTTTCGAGACGAAGAGAGCCTGCATGCGGCGGCTGCAATAGTCCGAAGCCTTGATGGCATCCCGTTGGCGATCGAACTGGCGGCGTCTCGGGTAAGCAGTCTCGGCCTGAAAAGCGTTCTCGGCTCACTAGATGATCCGCTTTCGATTTTGCGGAGGGGACGCCGTACCGCTCCCCCGCGACAGCAGACACTAAGAGCCACCTTGGACTGGAGTTACAACAGCCTCAATATGGACGAAAGGGAACTCTTCGCGGCCACTGCGGTTTTTCCCGGCACCTTCTCGGAGCAGGCCGCAGAGTTCTTGATGCGCGGAAGGCTTCCCGGTGAGATGTTCGACAAGGCCTTCGACGGCCTTCTTCTGAAATCCCTCATTGCCGTCTCAAGCGGCGACGGCCGATTTCGCCTTCTGGATACGACCAAAGGCTATGCGTTGGAGAAACTCGTGGCCGGTGATTTCGAGGTGGCTACTCGACGTTCGCACGCCCAGTACTGCCGTGATGAGCTTTTGAGGGCGGAATTCGATTGGCGCGGCCTTTCGACAGGCGAGTGGCTCAGACGCTATGCCACACTGATCAACGATCTGCGCGCTGCAGTCGAGTGGTCGAACTCGCCTCAAGGCGACTTTGATCTCGTGGTGGAGCTTATAGCGATCTCCGACACGATCTGGGTGCAGCTCGGCGCAATGAACGAGCAGTTCGGCGCTGTGGAAGCCGCTATCGAGCGCCTTCCTTTAACGCGGCACTCCGGGACCGACGTGGAACTTCAACTGAGGATCGCCAGGGGGAGCGCCATGTACCATATCGGAGGCTTTCGGAGCGACGAGGAGGCAAGCTCCGAGTTTGAAAAGGCTGCGGTGATAGCCGAGCGGCTCGGCAACCCAAGTCGCATCATGCGTGCGTACGGCGGCATGGCCTCCGTCGCAAGCTCTAAGGGCAAATACCTACATTCGATTTCGATTGCGAGCGATCTGCAAAACCGGTTTCCCGGGGCGCTCAGCTACAGCCGGCTACTTGAGCACAATTACCTGTTTCACGGAGATCTGAAATCATCGCGGGAACAGGCGGATATTTCGCTGTTCGAGGCCAGTCGCGCGGTTCGCACGACGCAGAACTACGGCACAGGTTACGATCAGGGAACGATAGCAAGGTCTGTGATCACGATGATAGATTTCCTTGAAGGGAAAGTGGATCGTAGTTTCTCCGGTATCAACGAACTAATGGCAGACAGCGAACGGCTGGGCCATTCGATCTCGACCTGCCTCATGTTGTGCTTGAGTGCGATACCGATCGCGTACCTCGCAGGTCAGACCGAGAAAGCGAGGTCGAGTCTGAGTACGGCCAAGCGGATCGCCGCAAAGGACATGCTGGTCAGATGGCAGGAGTGGATCGATGGGTACGATCTGGTCGTACCGGAGGAAACCCAGACTGAAGAAATGCAGACGAAACTGCAGCACGCGCTGTTGGACGGCGTTGGCATGCGGCTTGAATACATGACGGTACTTGCCGGATGCAGGGCTTCTCAAGCCGCCGTAGAACAAGCGCTATCCGGAGACGCCGGATGGTGCCGGCCGGAGCTACTCCGTCTCAAAGCAGTGTCGATGATAAAGCGGGACCGTGCCCAAGCCCGGGCAATCCTTGCTGAAGCGATCGACCTCGCCCGCTCCATGGGTGCGGTGATATGGGAACTACGTTGCGCTATCTGCCTCGTCCACCTTGCTACTCCCGCCGAAATCAGCTCGGCATTGCACGAGCTGGAGTCTGCTTCGGAAAAGCTCGATTGCAGCCTCTCCATTCCCGACATCAATGTGGCGCGAGCGCTTCTGGCGGAGCGAAGCCTGTAGGGCTGCCGCTTGCTACGCCTTCTCGCATTACGGATCTTACGTCGAAACCGTCGAGCTTAGCTGGCGTGCGACGCCCGCGGAGAAACCGCTCGTGCCGTGAAACCGTAGAGCAGCACGATGCTGATCGCTTCCGCCACTGCGGCAGCAATGCCGAGATCCGCGACCTGCCCGTGCGAGACGACCACCGAGCCGATAGCGCTGCCAAGGGAGAAGCCGCAATACATGGACGAGGTGTTGAGAGAAAGCACGATTGGTGCCGAGGCCCGTCCGCCAATTTGGATCAGGTGTGACATCTGCGCTGGGTGGAAGCCGAATACGGCCACGCCCCAAACGGCGATGGAGACCACGATGGGAATGACCGCTTGGTTCGGTGTAAGCCAGAACGCCGTGAAGGAAAGTAGCAGGAATACGCCGGTCAAAAGCGACAGGCTGCCTCCCATCACAGTCCTCGCGCCCAACTTGTCGCTAAGTGCTCCGCCGCTAAAGTTGCCGATGGCCGCGCACACGCCCCACAGACAAATTATCAGGCTGGTGCCTTCGGGCCCAAAGTTTGCGACAGAACGGAGGTAGGGCGCGATGTAGGTCCACACGATGTAAGCTCCGACCGCCCAGAACAACGTAATCGCCAAGCCGACCAGGATCGGAGGGCGTTTCGCCACCGCCACCCTGGCCGAAAGGCTAGGAACCTCAACTCCCGTTCCCGCCGACTTGTCGAGCCCGAAGAAGAGACCCAGAACAGCTATCAGGGCGAGGATACCGACACCGAGGAACGTCACGCGCCATCCGAGCGCATTTCCCAACAGCGATCCGATTGGCAATCCCAACGCGATGGCGATCGTCATACCGCCGTTGATGATGGCAAGTGATCTACCTCGCTTCTCCGGCGCGACCAACACGCTGATCAGCGCGTTTGCACTTGGGGTGTAGAGACCAGCCGCTAGAGCAAGAAACACGCGGGCGGCGAGAATGCCCCAGTACCCGCTCGACTGCCAAGCCATCAGATTCCCCAACGCGAAAAATGCCATCGTGGCGATCAAAAGGCGACGCCGGTCAACTCGTCCGAAAAGCGTGGTCAGGATTGGCGAACTGAACGCGAGTGTCAGTGTAAAGACGGTGACGAGCGTTCCAAGGGTGGCGATCGAAAGTTGGAGGTCCGCGGCCATGTCCGGCAGTAGAGGAACGATCATGAACCCTTCCGTCCCGATCGCGAACGTGCCGAGTGCCATTATCCAAGCCGGCGCAAGATTGTGATTCTGGATGTCCGCGGCCATGGCGATCTCCATATTAGTGGTTCGGTTTTAATACGGCTGAAAATTTAGCTCCGCAGAGCTGCACGGCATCCTTGAGATCGGTAAAGGTCTCTCATCCCCAAGGACTACAAGGGATTTCCATAGCAACGACCTTCAGAGATACGATCGCATCGCCCAGGCCCATCATATTGTCCGATCCTGCGCTTACCACTTGAGCCGATCAGCGCCCGTCTTGGCTTCTTCATCTTGAGATGTGAGGAGAGCGAAACTGATGGCGCTTGGCCTGTCAGGACCGACGATCAACATTGAGAGTGAGGCTCATCACCTGCTATTGGAGCAGCGCCAGTGACCTATCGAGGGTCGTCAAATTCTGAGACTGTCTGTTGCACATGCTCGCAACGCTCATTCCAACACAATCGCAGCAATGTCGGCGACCACCGAAAGGGCCAGCGATTTCGCATCCCGAGCTTTGCCGAAGATGCCGATAGGCGCTTTGATCCGCGCTATATCGTCGTTGCCGTAGCCCAATTCGAGCAAGTGTTTCCGTCGCCTGTCGTGCGTGCGCATGCTCCCCAGTGCGCCGATGTAAAACGCTGGCGACTCAAGGGCAGCTTCGAGCGCGGGCAGCTCCGCATCCAAATCATGGTTTAGAAGGACCATTGCCGTGAACCTGTCGAAGGAGATGTCAGCGAGGAGCCGCTCACCGAATTTTCCGGACAGAACCACTTCGTATCCGGCGGCTTGCGCGACACGTGCTACGGCGTCGACTTCGAGCTCGTTGCCCGAAATCACGATCTTGTTACGAGGTCGATAGACCCTCATGAATTCATCCGACTGCCAACCCGTTATCACTGGAGGGTGACAGATCAGAGCCTTCGATTTCGGGCTGTACAAAAGCGCTGCTTCCCGCCGCAGTCCCACGATATCCAAGACCCGGTCGAACGGCTCTACGTTCCTGACAATATGTATCGATAGCCGAATGCCGCCGCCGCAGGGCAGGACGATATCGAAAAAAGGGGAGCCTTCTCCAAGCAGAGGAAATCGATCGTGCCCTGCCTTCAGAGCATCGATCGCCTCGGCCGCGACCGCCGGCTCTGTGCACCCACCGGATACGAAACCGCAGTAGAGGCCATCGATCCGGACACTCATTTGCGCGCCAAGCGGTCGCGCAGCACCTCCCCTTATGTCTACCAGCGTCACGAGCGCGACTGGGATGCCCGCCGAAAACGCGTCACGGGCATGGCGCAAGATTTCCAAGGGATCATCCGTGATGAACTGGCTTCGTGGCCCGCCTATTTCGACTATATGACTATGCGGCTTCATTGAAACGGCCTGTTTTGTTTCTTGTTACGAAAGCGGTCAAAGCACTAACAGCGCGGGCCGATCTCGATCGCATGTTGATCACCGTGCCTCCGAAACCTGCTCCGGGGTGACGGTTCCCTTTCGCCCGCTGAAGTGCTCGACGACGAAATTCGCCAAGGCGGCCACATCTTCATCCGTGTAAATTTTTGCGAAGGCCGGCATGGTTTTCCCCGGAGCGGCCTCGTGGTCCGAGGACCCCTGAAGCACGACCCTAACCACGTTGCTGGCTGTGGGATCGCTAAGGGCGTGACCGCCGACGATCGCGGCCCGCTGATTGAACTGCCCCTCTCCATTCCAGCCATGACAGCTCGCGCAGGCTCCAGCATAGATTTGCTTGCCGGATCGCGTGTTGGATGAGACCTCCGTTGATCTTGCGGTCAACTCCTCGTCGTTACGCCGGACGGATTTGAGGTCGGGATCTCCCGAGACCGCGGGTACCGTCCGGAGGTACGCCACGATGGCATCGATGTCGGATTTAGGTAGCTTGCTCAAGCTCAGGTCAATCGCCTCGCGCATCGGACCTGCTGCCACACCATGATCCTTGGCATGTCCTGCCGACAGCATTTGTGCGATCTGCTCGTCGCTCCAGTTTCCAAGGCCGTGATCCTTGTCGGAAGTGATGTTCCAGGCCTTCCAGCCGTTGACATCACCGCCAGAGAGGGCCACCCCCTGCTTTCTCTGGAACATCAGGCCGCGTGGGGTATGGCATTCACCACAGTGAGCCAGCGCCTCGACGAGATACGCACCCTCGTTCCAAATCTTGTCTTTACCAGTATCCGGTTCGAACTGTTCGCGCGGGAGAAAGAGCAGTTTCCACCCACGCATCAGCGGCCTTTGATTGAACGGGAATGCTAGCTCATTCGCCGGCGCGGGCTCGGCTACCGGAACGACAGTAGTCAGATAGGCCTTGATGGCGAGAATATCGTCGGTCGAGAGAAGTGCATAGGAGGTGTAAGGGAAAGCGGGATAGAGATCCTCGCCGTGCTTCCCTACACCTGACCGCATAGCCCGAACGAACTCGGAGTCGCTCCAATTGCCAATACCAGCGTTAGCGTCAGGCGTGATGTTTGGCGAGTAGATCGTCCCGAACGGCAACTTGAACGCCAAGCCGCCCGCGAAAGGCTTTCCTCCTTTAGTCGTGTGACATGCGGCACAATCCGCAGCGACGGTCAAATACTCCCCACGAGTGAGGAGTTCGGGTCCTGCCAGCTGCGCCGTGCTGGCCTCGACCTCCGGAAGTCCGTGGGGCCAGAATAAAAAACAGGACACGCCCACAAGGCCGACGGCCACGATGGAACAGATACCGATGATATATTTCCGCCAGCGCACCATGGGCAGCCTTCCTTCTCGATCCCGACTTTTTCGACGCGACATTCGCATCAGCAGATTTCCTCAGCGCGGATGTGCTCGGCTACCGACCGAGGCTGACCAACGCTTGAACTCCTAGAGGATCTGAATTGAGTGTGGCAGGATTGCATAATCCTGCACTTTTGCAGTTGCCGCCGCAGGCTCCATTTGTCAGCCTCGACCGTAGTTGCGGTGCCACGAAAATGGCGATCCCTGCTCGGTCTGGGAGGGGGGCCAGGAGCAGGGATCGCAAAGTCGCAGCCATGGCGGATGGTCTACGACTGGAAGGCGATTGAGACACCTTCGAGGAGAGGAGGTCGATGGTTGAGGAGGAGGTCGACCGTGTTTCCTCGCCTGAATGTATAAGGCCTCAAGAAGGGCATCAATTCTTGCAAGATTCGATTTTCAGCGGAGGTTTTTTGTATCATCTCTCCCTGTACGGGGATTTCTTGCGAAGAAACGGCGACCACACAGTCGTCGTTTCTTCAAATTGCTTAATTCGAGAGCTGCCCAGTAACGATCTCCATTTCGGTCTTTGTTGCCAGCTGCGGTTTGTAACGTGACCGCAGAAGGACAAAGAACACTGGGGTTAGAAACAAACCAAAGAAAGTCACACCCAGCATTCCCGAAAACACGGCAGTACCGAGCGACTGCCGCAATTCCGCCCCCGGCCCCTCGGCGACCATCAGAGGCACGACGCCCAGGATAAACGCAAAGGCGGTCATTAGGATCGGTCGCAGCCGCAGCCTGCTCGCGGTTATCGCTGCCTCGACGGCCTCGCCCCCTCGTCCTGTGCCTGCCTCGCGAACTCGACGATCAGGATCGCGTTCTTGGCGGCAAGACCGATCAGCACGATCAGCCCGATCTGGACCAGGATGTTGTTGTCCAGTCCGCGCAAATGCACGCCGATAAGCGCAGCGAGGATCGCCAACGGCACGATGAGGATGATCGCCAACGGCAAAGTCCAGCTTTCATATTGGGCGGCCAAGGCCAGGAAGACAAAGACCACCGACAGGATGAAGATGTATGTCGCCGTGTTCCCGGTGTTCCGCTCCTGATAGGCTAGTTCGGTCCAATCGAAGCTCGTTCCGGGCGGCAGAATCTTGCTCGCGACTTGCTCCATCGCGTCAAGCGCGCTTCCTGTCGAGACGCCTGGGGCGGCGCGACCCTGGATCGGAACCGACACATACATGTTGTACCGCTGTACGAGAGAAGGGCCTGTCGTGTCCTTGATGTCGACCAGGGTGCCCATGGGAACGAGGGCCCCGGTTGCCGATCGCACCTTGAGGGCCAAGATGTCGTCCCTCTCCATACGCTGGCTTTGCTCGGCCTGTGCCCGAACTTGATATACTCGGCCGTAGGCGTTGAAATCGTTGACGTACGAGGTTCCGAGATTGATAGACAATGCCTCGAAGATATTCGGGATGGGAACGTTCAGCGAGCGCGCCTTGTCCCGGTCGATGTCGAGGAAGTATTGAGGACTCGACGCGGTAAAGGTCGTGAAAACACCGGCCAGTCCCTTCGTCTTGCTAGCCGCTCCCATGATTTCGTAGGCGAGCGGCAGTAGGCGCTTCATATCCGAGTTGTCGAGGTCCTTGATCTGCATCTTGAACCCGCCGGAGTTTCCTACCCCGCGCACGGGAGGCGGGGGAATGGCGATAATGAACGCCTCTTCAATCGACTGGAGATTGGCGTAAAGCTGGCCGATCAGCTTTTCGGCGGACTGTCCCTTCTCGAGTCGCTCCTCGAACGGGTCGAAGGTAGCAAAGATAAGCCCCTGGTTCGAAGCGTTGGTGAACGTCGCGCCGCTGAAGCCCGCAAAGGAGGCGGTATGGGCGATACCAGGCATCTTGTTGATCAGTGCCGAAGCGCGTTTGACGACGTCGTCCGTGCGGCTTAGGGACGCGCCGTCCGGAAGCTGGACCACCACAAGTGCGTACTCCTGGTCCATTGTCGGGATGAACCCGCGCGGCACGATCTGAGTCATGTAGTAAGTGCCGCCGATCAGCGCGAGGAACGCGACGGTGGAAATGGTTAGCGCCGCCCGGCTCTGAACCATTCTACGGACGACCCAGGAATACCCGGCGCTTAGCCGATCGAATCCGCCGTTGAACCTGTCGGCCGCCCATTGGCCGGAACGGGCGAGAATGCCCGTAGATTTTCCATGTTCGTGGGGGCGTGGCACGATCGCCGCCAAGGCGGGGGAAAGCGTGAGCGAGTTCAGGGCGGAGATAGCCGTCGCAACCGAAATCGTGACTGCGAACTGCCTGTAGAATTGTCCCGTGATGCCCGGGATAAACGCTGTCGGAACAAAAACGGCTATGAGGACCAAAGAAATCGCGATGACGGCGGTACCGACTTCGTCCATCGTCACATGCGCCGCCTCGCCTGGAGTGAGGCCATTCCTGAGGTCTCGCTCGACGTTCTCGACTACTACGATGGCATCGTCCACCACGATGCCAATGGCGAGAACCAGCCCGAAAAGCGAGAGCATGTTGAGCGATATCCCGAAGGCTAGCAAAAACGCGAGCGTGCCGATAAGCGATACGGGAATGGCTACGATCGGGATGAGGGCCGTGCGCCAGGATTGCAGGAATACCAAAACCACTATGGCGACAAGGACTGCCGCCTCGAATATGGTTTTGTAGACCTCATCGATAGACGCGGAAATGAACTTCGTGGGGTCATAGGCGATCCTGTACTCGAGCCCCGGAGGGAAGTTCTTCGCCTCCGTGTCCATGATCTTCCTGACCGCCGCCGCCGCCTCGAGGGCGTTCGTACCAGGACGGGTGTAGATACCCAGCCCGACGGCCGGTATGCCGTCGAGATAACTGTTCGTGACGTAGTTCTTGGCACTGAGTTCAATGCGGGCGACGTCCTGGAGCTGTACTAGGCGGCCGGTGTCCGTCGACTTGACGATGACATATCGGAATTGTTTGGCGTCGCTAAAGCGACCTTCTGTCCGCACCGTATATTCGAACGCGTTCGTGCCGGCGGCCGGAGGGCTACCGATGGAGCCGCCGGAGACTTGGACGTTCTGGTCACGCAATGCTTGCACCACATCGCCCGACGTCATCCCGTACGCTGAAAGCTTTTCCGGATCGAGCCAGATGCGGAGAGAGTATTCCCGCTCACCAAAGAGTATGACGTCCCCTACCCCGGCTAGCCGCACGACCTGGTCGCGAATACGGTTACGGCCAAAATTGGAAATGTAGAGCTGGTCATAGCGGCTGTCCGGGGAAAGCAGATGGACAACCATCATGATGTCCGGCGAGCTCTTCACAGTTGTCACGCCGAGGCGGCGGACTTCCTCGGGAAGCCGCGGCTCCGCGATGGCGACTCGGTTTTGGACGAGCACCTGCGCCTTGTCGAGGTCCGTGCCGAGCTTGAAGGTCACGGTGATCGACATAGCGCCGTCGGCACTCGAGTTGGACGACATGTAGAGCATGTCCTCGACGCCGTTGATCTCCTGCTCGATCGGCGTCGCGACGGTATCCGCCACAGTCTGAGAATCCGCGCCGGGGTAGGACGTGCGCACCACGATCGTCGGGGGCGCGATCTCCGGATACTGGGCGACCGGAAGATTGAAATAGGATATCCCGCCAACAATAAGCAAGACGATGGAAAGGACTGACGCGAAAATCGGCCGCCTGATGAAGAAGTGAGAGAACCTCATTTCATCCCTCCCGCAACAGGGGCTTCCTGCGGAAGTTCCGTCATTTTCGGTGTCACTTGCTTCCCGGGACGAGCTCGCATCAGGCCGTTGACAACGATCGTTTCGTCGCCTTTGAGACCCTGGCGGATCACCCGGTCCCCGTAGAGCTTAGGCCCTGTACGGACGGCCTTGGTGGTGACGGTTCCATCTTCGCCGACGACAAAGACGACCCGCTGGTTCTGGTCGGCCGAAAGCGCTTCGTCCGGCACAAGAACAGCGGTGTAGGCTTTCGACGCTCCCACCTCGACCCTACCGAAAAGGCCCGGCTGGAGCACGAGGTCGGGGTTCGGGAAGCGGGCGCGGACGCGCATCGTGCCGGACTGGCTGTCGACCTTGTTCTCCGAGAAGTTCAGCTTCCCGTGAAAAGGCTTCGACGCGCCATCCGCGATCGTCACAGTTACGTCGAGGCCACCTCCGCCCTCCTGCAGGGACTTGCCGTTTTCACGGGCGAGCGCGGCGTAGGACAGAAGCCGACGCTCGTCGACATCGAAGTAGAAGTCGATCGGATCCAAAGAGACGATCGTCGTAAGCTCGGTCTGGTCGGCTTGGACCAGATTTCCGGGCGAGATCATGTGCCTGTCAATCCGTCCGCTCAGCGGCGCTGTGATCTGCGTGTAACCGAGGTCCAATTGGGCGCGGTCGACGGTCGCCTTGGCTCCTCGAACGTTGGCTTGTGCCGAAATCCACTCACGCCGGCGGTCATCCAGTATCGAAATCGATTGGCTGCCGCTGGTGGAAAGCGCTTCGGCTCGGTGAAACTGGGCCTCCGCATAGGTCAAAGTGGATTTCGCTACCTCGAGCGCCGAGGTCGCTTCTTCGAGAGCGGTCTCGGAAGGCCTTTGATCGATCACGAAAAGAGGGTCACCGCTTTTGACGAGCGCGCCGTCCGTAAACTGGACTTTGTCCAGGTATCCCCCGACCCTCGCTCGGACAACGACTTCCTCTACAGCCTGGAATCTGCCAATGAAATCGTCCTGATCCGTAACCATTCGAACCACTGGCTTCGCGACCGTCACCGGGGGCGGACCGGACATATCCTGTCCAAACGTTGCCGTCGCAGTACAGACTGCCGCCATAGTCGCAAAGATTATTGAGTGAGCGTATTTCCGCTTTTTGGCGGGCAAGTTGGGCTTCATCGCAGGACCCTTGTCTCTCGAGGCATTACCAGGGAGACAGTTTGTCCGGGACGATTGATCGGATATTGTACCTTACGGCCGTCGATCGGTAGCGCTTGCCCGTCGACACTCTCGAGGTGGCACGCGCGAATTGGACAATCCGGCAATGCCACCGTCGCTGTAAGTTGAAGCTCCGCGGAGAAAGCGTACACGCGGGACTCACGCAAGTCTTATAGCCGCGCTTGCCGCGCGCACTGTACCAGGAGCAACTTTGTTGAAAATCACTTATCACGTTGGCCAACATGATGGCGGCTATGCCTATCGTTTAGACAATGTTTGGTCCGAGCCTTTTCCGACCCATCATCAGGCACTAGAGGCCGCCAAGATCGCTGCGGAGCGACAGCATCTCGAAGGCCGCGATGCTGAAATCAGCTACCAGACCGCGGACGGCATTTGGCGGCACGAGCACGCTCTCGGCGGCGACAGGCCGGAGACCGTGGTCGTTGACGACGGCTGAGCCGCCATTGACGTTGACAGCCCGCCGAGCATCGCTCGACGGGCTGGCTCAGTCAGTTTGATTCAACATTGAAGCGCGAAGACCTGACGATCACTCGTCGAAGGCCGCGGCTCCAGCTTTGGCAACCGCCTCATCCTGATCCTTGTTTCCGCCACTCACGCCGATCGCACCGACAACCTTGCCGTCCAACTTGAGCGGAATACCGCCCTGCATAACTACATAACCCGACGACAGTAGAGCCGCACGGCCACCGTTCGCCGCGTTTTCCAGGTTTCCCGTGCTCTGCCAGAATGCGGCTGCCGTCTCGGCCTTGGCCTGAGCGATCTTCGCACTTGCCGGGAAGGCTCCGTCCATACGTTCGGCTGCGACGACAGCGCCCGAGTTGTCGACGACGAAAACGCTCGAGGACGGCCCCTTCCGAGCTTCAACGATCGCGGCCGAGATGACTTTTTGCGCGGTGGCGACGTCGAGACCGGTGGTCGACTTTGCCGATTGGGCGTCAGCCTGAGAGGCGCAAGCCAAAGCCAGGCTCAACGATCCAGCGAGAAACCCTCCGACCCGTCGTGGCTTTGACAGGTCTGTTGGGTTTAGTGTGCCGAGGTAATTTTTCACAGAAAACTCCATGTTTAATCCGAGGGCGTAGTTAGCCCTCAAGTGCGCTTCACCGTAACTTTTGCCCCTGTGGTGTTCTTGTAACTTCGGGTCACAACTTATTGAGAAGTTGAGATGGCAAAGGCGCGTGGCGGAACGGTGCTTTCGATTTGAAGGCTACGCGCCCATCGCCGCGAGAAGATGTGCTGTTTCCTTCTCGTCGCCCGCCAACGGGAGGACGATCTCAAAAACGGCCCCGCTGTCCTCATTATTTCGGGCGGTGAGCGAACCTCCGTGTGCCTCGACAATCGTTTTGCATATTGCGAGGCCGATTCCCATGCCGTCATTCTTGGTCGTGAAGAACGGGCTGAAGAGCTTGGCAAGGTTCTCCGGCGCTATGCCAGTACCGTGATCGCGGACCTGCAGCCGAACCATCGCCTGATCCGTGGCGGCCATGGAGATATCGAGGTCGCGTCGCTCGGCCGGCACTCCGCCCATCGCGTGGAGGCCATTGGTTATGAGGTTTGCGATGACCTGCTGCATCTCGACCCTGTCTGCCAAGACAACTGGATCACGGATCGAGAAGTCGGTCGTTACCTTTGTCGACGCGGACATCAGCTCGCGGTCAAGCAATCCCAGTACGTCCGTGACGATGCTCGTCAAGTCAACGCTTTCCAACCTTCTCTTGGTGCCTCGAACCTGCTCGCGGGTGCGCTGGATGATCTCGCTAGCCCGCATGCTGTGCTTGATCGCGCGCTCCGCCGCTGTCGAGGCGGCTTCGATGTCCGGCGGATTGGCTTTGAGCCAGCGCATACAGGCCTGAGCGCTCATCACCACAGCGCCGATTGGCTGGTTCACTTCGTGGGCGATCGAGGCGGAGATCGCGCCAACGGTCGCAACTCGCCCTACCCTTGCGAGTTCGCCTTGCGCCGCCATCAGCGCTTCTTTGGCTTGCTCGCGCTGTGTCACGTCGATCATGGCGCAAGCAACGCGGTCGAACGTGTCCTTGTCCTCTGGAAAAGCGATGACAAAGATCACAATGGCTTCGTTGCCCGGGCTCCGGAGAAGGCGTGCCTCCATCTCTACTCGGTCGTCACCCGAACACATGCCGAGGATGATGGCCTCGATCAGCTCGCTATGCGGAGGAAGGAACCGGTCGATGGAACCGAGCACGTCCCTCTCGCTCTCTCGCCCAAGCAGCTGGACAGTCGCGTCGTTGACGTCCACGAACTTCACCAGCTTCGAGCATTGGTCGACAAACTCCGGCGCGGTCTCAAGGTAGGAATTCAACTTTTCCGCCGGGAGAGATCGCACATGTTCGAGCCGCTTCCATAGAAGCGAAAGATCGACCTCGCAGAGTGATACATGGTTCTGCGCAAAAATGGAGCGGTATCTCGTCTCACTCTGGGCAAGCGCTCCCAGCGCTTTGCGCCTGGCGCTGGCATCGAACGCTATAAGGCTCAAGCCGCCTGTGATCGCTAGATAGAAACCGACCGCAACCAGTCCGCTGTACTGAGCGAGGGCTTGGGACACTACCGGGGTCAGAGCCCCGCCGATGATGCCGCCGATATTGAAAGCGACTGATGTCCCGGAGTAGCGAACTCGGGTTGGGAACAGGCCCGGCAACCACGCGCCCAACGGTCCGTTCACGAATCCCATCACCCAGAGCGAGAAGGCGAGATACAGGAAGATGACCAATAGCGACCCGCTTCCCAGCATGGGCGCGAGCACGACGCCCGATATTATCGTGCCTGCACAACCAAAAATCAGAATGCGCTCGGGATCGATCCTGTCAGAAAGCCAGCTCGCGACCACGATACCAGCAGCCATAAAGAGGATCGCGCCAAGCTCCACCATCAGGAAAGACGATCGGGTGTAGCCAAGCTCGGACGTGCCGTATCCGAGGGCGAACGCCGTCACTACGTAATAGAGTGAAAAGCAGGCGACGACGCCGAAAGCGCCGGATATCACCTCGTCCACATGGTGCCGGAATATGTCGAGCAAAGGTACGCGGGAGGGCTTCGACTTGCTTATCGCAGCGTGAAAGTCGCGCGTTTCGACGAGGTTGAACCGAATCCAGATACCCATCCAAACCAATGGCGCGCTCAACAGGAAAGGCACTCGCCATCCCCAATCAGAGAATTGCTCGGGGGAAAGCGTCAGCGTGAGCACCAAAAATAGACTGTTGGCCAAAACGAAGCCGATCGGAGCGCCGAGAGGGGCGAACATCGCGTAACGCGCTCGCCATCCTTTTGGAGCGTTCTCGAGAGCGAGAAGCGCAGCACCTGTCCATTCGCCACCGAGGGCGAGCCCCTGACCGAACCGGAGTAGACAAAGCAATGCTGGCGCGAGCCATCCTGCGATCGCATAAGTGGGAAGCAGACCGATCGCCGCAGTCGATGCTCCCATCAGAAGGAGCGAAGCGACGAGAGTGGCTTTGCGCCCAACCCGGTCGCCGAAATGTCCGAATACTGCACCACCCAGTGGCCGGGCGATGAACGCGATCCCAAAACTGGCGTAAGCCCCGATCAGCTCCATTGATGAGACGGTTGCCGGAAAGAAGAGCGGGCCGAAGACGAGGCTGGCAGCAGTGGCGTAGATGTAGAAATCGTAGAATTCCACCGACGTCCCAACCAGGCTCGACATCAGAATCCGAAATGTCATTCCGCTTGGTATTGGGTCCTCGCCAACATGAGGGATGTCGGACTGAGCTCTGGCGTTCATCGTAATCGATCCTGGGATTTCGTCGTGGAAGTTGCGACCCTCCCAAACCAAGTCGACACTACAAATATTGGCCTGCTCACAGTACCTATCCTTAGAGCTAGGTCGAGGTTTGCGCCCGCGCGTAGTACCTAATTGCAGAAACCACCGCCCGGTTCCGTTGCAGCATTGATGGCAGCTGGCGATCTAATCCAATATACGAGGTCCATGCCGATGTCGGCAGCAGCAGGTAATCAGGCGCATGACACCACGGCCGCCAAAGCCGATGCTCCTCTGGTAGTCGTCGTTGATGATGATGACGGGATGCGCGACGGCGTTAGAGATGTCTTACGCTCGGTGGGAATAGATTCCCTCGGCTTTTCATCAACGACCGAACTCCTTGCTGAACCACTGCCGGACCGTCTGGGTTGCCTGATCCTCGATGTTCGGCTTCCCGGACTGAGCGGACTCGATCTCCAGGCCAAATTGAACGGTATGGGCAACAAACTGCCGATCGTATTCATGACCGGATATGCAGATGTGCCGATGAGCGTCCGCGCAATGAAGGCAGGTGCTACTGACTTCCTGACCAAACCATTCCGGGATCAGGAAATGCTAGATGCCGTTTCCGTCGCCATTGAGCGAGATCGTGTGCGCCGCGTCGAATTAGGGGCCGCCAATGAGGCGATAGCGGCAGCGTCATCTCTCACGCCGAGAGAGAGTGAGGTCATGGAAGCGGTCGTCAAAGGTCTTCTAAACAAGCAGATCGCCCATCTCCTGGACATCTCCGAGGTGACGGTGAAAATCCATCGCGGCAACGTGATGCGAAAAATGAACGTGACGTCCCTCGCCGACCTGGTGAGAAAGGTCGAGATACTCAAGTCCTTGGCCTGAAATCGACATCCCGTCGCGTGCCTCGAGCACGGACGGCGGGATACTCATACAATCGTATTATTACAAATCGCGGTCATTCAATCTAACTAGATGTTCAAGCCCGTAGGTCGGGAAAAGGAACATCAAGTGTCTGGCGACAAGAAATCAGTAGCCATCGTTGACGACGATGAAGCGCTTCTCGAGGCAACATCTGGATTTCTCGAGTCCATGGGCTACGACGCCCTCCCCTTCAGCTCGGGGCGTGCGTTTCTCGCCTATGATAGCATCGACCTCGTCGCACTGCTTTTGACCGACATCAACATGCCGGAGATGACTGGGCTCGAACTTTTGGACATCGTCAAACGGCGTTGGCCGCACATGCCGATCATCATGATGACCGCACTCAAGGACGAGGTCATTAGAAGGCGGGCGATAGCTGGCGGGGCAAGAGAACTCCTCCAGAAGCCGGTTCTCGCCGACGATTTGATCAGGTGTATCGAAGAGGTCTGACCTATTTTGCCTATCGAGCCCGGTGAGCCGGTGGATCGTAAAGCCGTCGGAATCCACGAAACCACGTGGCCTGTCTAATGTCGACACCACTTGGAGATGCGACGCGCGATGATATCGTTTCCTCAAGCGGGAATAGCGGTCAACCTACTGTAACCGACGATTAGTCCTACGCGCCCGCTCGACAGTCGGTTCGTCAGCTTCTATTTACTGGCGATGACCTCTGCAGCCGAAGACACCATTGCCAATCGTATAAGCCGCGTTCTTGCTGAGCGAATTATCGCAGGTGAACTGGAGCCGGGCAGCAAGTTGAGGCAAGACCATATCGCTGAGGAGTTTGATACAAGCCACGTCCCAGTGCGAGAAGCATTTCGTCGCCTGGAGGCTCAAGGGCTTGCTATCAGCGAGAGTCGCCGCGGTGTTCGGGTAGCCAGTTTCTCCAAGGAAGCGGTGGAAGAGGTCGCGATCATGCGCTCGGTTCTCGAGGGGCTAGCGTTGCGACGTTCCGCGCCGAACCTTACGCCAGCCATTTTGGATGAAGCGATGGCGGCCATGATCGCTGGCGATACGGCGTCGAACGCAAGAGCATGGTATGAGGCAAATCGACGTTTCCATCACCTCTTGCTTGCGCCTTGCAAAATGCCGCGCCTGCTGGCGGCCATAGATGACCTGCAAATGGTCGGTTCCCGGTACGTTTTCGCAACCTTCGGCTCAGCTTGGTCTCCACGGATCGACCTCGATCACCATTCGATCCTCGACCACTTGCGAAAAGGCGAAGTTAGCCAAGCTGTCGTAGTTCTCGAACGACACGTGCAGCGAGTTGCTCCCATCCAGCGCTAAACAAGCCGCGCTTTTGGTTTCGAAGCCTAGACCCTCCGCACGGTAGATCAAGAGCGCTCGTCCACAACCTACCGCACAGATTGCCATCGCACCAAATTCCCCAACTGGTTGGTTGCGTGGCTGCGGCCGGATCCATTTTATAGATAAAACGTGATTCTATCTATTGAAGCGGGCAAGGAATTAGCTATGAAGCAACTGAACGAGCGTCCAAGCGCAGTGTCGACTGAGGCAAACGCTACAATTATCTATAATCTGCCATTTATTGACCTTCTCTTTCGCGCCCAGCAGATACATCGTGAAACCTTCGATCCGAACACTGTCCAAATGAGCCGCTTGCTCTCGATCAAGACTGGAGGCTGTGCCGAGGACTGCGGCTACTGCAGTCAGTCGTCTCACTACCCTACCGGGCTCAAGGCCTCTAAATTGATGGAAGTCGAGCGGGTCCTTGCGGAAGCGCGGCAGGCACGCGATGGCGGAGCGACGCGGTATTGCATGGGCGCGGCATGGCGTAGCCCGAAGGACCGCGACATGGACACACTTGTTGCAATGGTCGAGGGAGTCAGAGCCCTCGGCATGGAAACCTGTATGACCCTTGGCATGCTCACGCCAGAGCACTCCCAGCGCCTCGCCGCTGCAGGCTTGGATTACTACAACCACAACATCGACAGCTCCGAACGGTTCTATCCGGAGATCATCACCACCCGCGCTTTCGAGGATCGGTTGGAGACCCTCTCAAATGTCCGTAGCGCTGGCATCAAGGTCTGTGCTGGTGGCATTCTCGGGATGGGCGAAACCGTCGCCGACCGGATTTCGATGCTGGTAACTCTGGCAAACTTGCCGGAACAGCCAGAGAGCGTTCCAATTAACATGCTGATCCCGATCCCCGGATCGAAGCTTGCGAACGCTGCCGCCGTCGATCCGATCGATTTCGTACGCACAATTGCCCTTGCTCGTATCTTGATGCCAAAGGCCCATGTCCGTTTGTCAGCCGGACGCACCGACATGAGCGATGAGATGCAGGCACTCTGTTTCTTCGCCGGGGCCAACTCGATCTTCGTTGGCGAAACGCTTTTGACGGCAGACAATCCGGCGGAAGATAAAGATGCCATGCTGTTTCGACGACTCGGTCTGCAGCCGATGGCATCGGAATACCGGTCATGAGTGCAGAGGCACTGGCCCGCTTCGCGAAGACGCTAAATGGCCTGCAGCGAAGGGCGCGCCTTCGGTCCGTTGCCATGGGATCAGGCATCGATTTCGCCTCGAACGACTATCTTGGGCTCGCAAATTCCGCCCGCCTAAAACAAGCAATCACCACAGCAATCGATCGAGGCGTGCCCGTCGGCGCTGGCGGCTCACGGCTGCTACGGGGGAATCATCTCGAGCACGAGATGCTTGAAGAGGAGGCGGCGCGGTTCTTTGGCGCAGAGAAGGTGATCTACTTCGCCAACGGTTATGCGGCTAATGCTGCGCTTTTTTCGACACTTCCGCAGCGCGACGACCTGATTGTCTATGATGACCTGATCCACGCGAGCGCACGTGAAGGCATTCGAGCAAGCAAGGCCACCACCAGCGCGGTGCCTCATAACGAGGTCGGTGCATTCGAGCGGGCAATAAGAAGTTGGCGCGAACTTGGCGGAAAAGGCGTGCCATGGATCGGCGTTGAAAGTCTTTATTCGATGGATGGCGATAAAGCGCCCTTGCGAGAACTGGCGGAACTCGCGCATCGCAATGAAGGCTTTCTTGTCGTTGACGAAGCTCATGCTACGGGCGTCTTTGGACCTGACGGTCGAGGGCTCGCCGCCGAACTCGGCGTGAAGACCAACATTCTCACCCTGCATACATGTGGCAAGGCGCTAGGCGCAGCAGGTGCCTTGTTGGGTGGCCCGAAGATCATGGTGGACTACCTGGTCAATCGAGCACGCAACTTCATCTATTCTACCGCACCATCACCTTTGATGGCCGCCGCGGTGCGCGAGGCGCTTCAAATTCTCGTTGACGAGAGCAGCCGGCGGACCCGCTTGGAGAGACTCACGGCCTATGCCGGGTGCCAAATGCAATCTCGGCTGGCCAAAAAGCCGAGCGGCTCGCAGATACTTCCCGTCATAGTCGGTGACAGCGGCCGTGCGGTCTCAATCGCCCGTGAGATGCAAGCCGAAGGCTTTGACGTTCGCGCAGTTCGCCCGCCCACGGTTCCCGAAGGAACCGCGCGACTACGAATCTCCATCACGCTGAACGTCGACGAAGAGAAGATTGAAGCGATGTTCACACGGCTATCGGCAACACTGCAGGGAAATGCGTCATGACGACTCGCTTTGTTATCAGCGGCACGGATACGGGAGTTGGCAAGACCATCTTCTCGGCCGCCCTCACCAGCGCCCTGGGGAGCTATTATTGGAAGCCCGTGCAATCCGGTCTCGACGAGGAGACGGACACACAAATTGTTCGTCGACTCGGAGGGGTTCCTTCAGAGCGAATCTTGCCGGAGGCCTACAGGCTTGCAACGCCTGTCTCGCCACATCTCTCAGCCCGAATTGACGGCACATCAATTGTTACGGAAACGCTTGACCCGCCATCCGTAAATGGACCTCTCGTCATCGAAGGAGCCGGGGGCTTGATGGTTCCGCTCTCCGAGCAACTGTTGTTTGCCGATGCATTCGCCCAATGGAAGATACCTGTCATCCTGTGCGCAAGGACAACGCTTGGCACGATCAACCACACTCTACTGTCTATCGAAGCCTTACGAAATCGCGCAATACCCATATTTGGCATAGCGTTTATCGGAGAGATGAATCTCGAGACCCAAAGGATCATCGTCCAACTTAGTGGCGTCAGGTCTCTCGGTCGATTGCCGATCCTACCCAACTTGACGGCAGCGGCCTTGCGCGCGGCTTTCCACGAGAATTTCGATCTCGAAACTTTCGCGGACGCCCGCTCATGAGAAATCCTATCGTATGGCATCCATTTACCCAGCATGCACTGGAACCTCCGATGAAGCGGATCGTGTCGACGGAAGGAGCATATCTCTTCGATGAAGACGGCAACCGCGTGCTCGATGCTATCTCTTCTTGGTGGGTGATAACCCATGGTCATCGACACCCAGTGATTATGCGAGCAATCCGCGAGGCAACGGAAACGTACGACCAGGTAATCTTTGCGGAGTATTCACATGAGCCAGCTGAATGTCTCGCCGAAGGGCTGCTTGCGGTCGCGCCGACCGGTTTGAAGCACGTGTTCTTTTCCGACAGCGGTTCCACCTCCGTCGAGGTCGCCTTGAAGATGGCGCTTGGATACTTTCACAACATCGGAGAGACGCGCGACCGCATTGTCGTGATGGAGCACGGCTACCACGGCGACACCATTGGCACTATGTCTGCAGGCGAACGCGGCGTATTCAATGCCGCATACGCGCCACTGCTCTTTGGTGTCGATCGCGTCCCCTTTCCAAAGCAAGGTCTCGAGAAGCAGACGCTGGACGCCTTTGAGACTGCTTGCGGAACGGGGCGTGTCGCCGCCATCCTCCTTGAGCCACTCGTTCTCGGCGCAGGAGGCATGCTGACCTACGCCCCGGACGTCCTCACCGCTATAAGGCAGATCGCCGATCGGGCTGGGTGCTTGGTTATCACCGACGAGGTGATGACGGGATGGGGGCGGACGGGAACCATGTTCGCCTGCGAACAGGCAGGGCTCCTGCCGGATATACTCTGCACGTCAAAAGGCCTGACAGGCGGCGCTCTGCCGCTCGCGGCTACGCTTTGTACTTCCGAGATATTCGACGCCCATCTTTCAACGGATCGGCGAAAGACATTCTTTCATTTCAGTTCCTACACCGCAAACCCTATCGCTTGCGCGGCTGGCGTAGCGAACCTCGAGGTATGGAAGAACGAGGACGTGGCGGCGCGCATAAAGACGATGGAGCTTTACCATCGCACGAGTTTGCAACGTTTCGAGGGCGACGAGCGGTTCTCGGCCGTGCGACAAGCGGGAACGATTGCGGCGCTTGACTTAAACGTGACTGCCAGTGGCTATCTTGCCGATGTCGGTCCACGCATGCGCAAACTGTTTCGCGAGCGTGGTCTGCTCATTCGGCCGCTTGGCAACGTAATCTACATGATGCCACCCTACTGTGTCACACCATCCGAGCTCGCTACCACCTATGACGCCATCGACGAGGTAGCTTCCATCATTCTTGGGAGATCCTGATGGGACCGGCCGCTGGCTCTCGCATGGTGGGTTTCGGGCATGCCGTTCCCGGCCGTTGTGTTCAGAATGCCGAGATCGAGGTCGCCTTGGGGCTTGAGAATGGGTGGATTCAACGCCGGACAGGCATTCGGAGCCGTTATTGGGCGAACGAAGCAGACACTCTGAGCGGCTTGGCAGCAGATGCTGGCCGTATGGCACTGGACAACTCAGGTGTTGCGCCGGGTGATATTGCTCTTACCCTCCTTGCGACCTCGACACCTGATCATCTTCTTCCGCCCTCCGCCCCGCTACTTGCTCACCGTCTGGGCCTCGCGCGATCGGGCGCGATCGATCTCGCCGGGGCGTGCGCTGGCTTTCTGTATGCGCTCGCCCTGGCTGACGCCTTTGTGCGTCAGCATGGTCGCTCGGTCCTCGTGGTGGCTGCCAATATCCTGTCTCGACGTATCAATCCAAGCGAACGGGCCACTGCTGTCCTCTTCGCCGACGCTGCTGGCGCTGTGGTGCTCTCCCCAACCGACGAACCAGAGGCCGGACTGAGGGCCGTAGAACTCGCGTCCGATGGCAGCGGCTATGACCTGATCACCATTCCGGCGGGCGGAAGCAGCCGGCCGTTTACGAGGGAGATCGACGCCAGTGACGTTCTCATGTCGATGAAGGATGGAAAAGAGGTCTTCTCGCGCGCAGTTGCCGTCATGACAGACTGTTCGAGGGTCGCGCTCACGAGGGCTGGCCTGACGGCATCGCAGCTCGATCGCTTCATTCCACATCAAGCAAATACCCGGATTTTTGATGCCGTCTGTAACGATCTTGGCATCGACCCTTCGCGGACCTCACGAACAATCGAGATGTTTGGCAACTCGTCCGCAGCGACGATCGCCCTCTCCCTTTCCGTCGCCAACGCCGCCAAGCCATTTGTTCGTGGTGAGCGATTGCTGCTTGCGGCGGCTGGCGCGGGAATGATCGGAGGCGCTTGTCTATGGGTCGCATAACCGGCTAACTCAGAATACACTCGAGAGATGATGCGACCATCGTCAGTCTCTCCTTCACCCTAGTTTGCGGCAGAGCCGAAGGGTATCGTATTCGTTTCGATGCGGGCGGCCGACGTAGGCCATGCGCCAGAAGCATTGTGGGCGACCAGCGAAGTACGACGCCATTGGTTCGGCGTCGTGCCAAAGACCTTGCGAAACGTCTTGCAAAGGTGAGCCTGATCGGCCATCCCGCAGTCGAGAGCGATCTCGCTGAGCGCACCGTCGGTTTCGGTGATGAGTTCCTTTGCCATCTCCATACGCCGGCGCAGGACATAATTATAGGGGCTCTCCTTGAACGCCGACTTGAAGACCCTCGAGAAATAGGTCTTGCTGAGCTTTGTCAGGGCGGCAAGCTCCTCGACCTTGATCGTCTCTGTAAGGTGCTCTTCGATGAACTGGAGGACCTTGCGACGTTGCCACGGGAGAAGAAGGTCCCGCTGAACAATTTCGGAGGAAAGGTCCGGAAGTGCTATCGGAGCCCGTGCGGCGGCAGGAACGGCCGTCGACAAATCGATCTCCGAAACGATTGCCAGCGATGCTGCTGCGATGATCTTGAGGTCCGCGTTGGTGACATTGGCGTTCATCGGTGCTCTCCGTGATTTGAATTTCGATGAGCAGATGTTGCCTTTCCTGCGGCTTGGAATCTGTTCGGACCAGGGTGTGCCGAGACCATACCTTTTGGTTATAGGTGGCAGGCCAAAGCGTGATCCAAGCCGAAGAATCGTTCAGAAAACCGAGCGGTAGACGTTATCGATCGTCCGCGAGACCATGAGTACGTCGACTCGGTTCTCCGATGAGGATGCCTCGACACGAGGTCGGAATTTTCAAGAAAACAATCGCTGCCAACGGTAAGTGATGGTGGCGTTACACAAGGGGCGATTTCGAGATGCTATCGAGAGTAGCGATTGTGATTCTAGCAGCTGGACGTGCAACACGAATGTCTGGCTTCAACAAGCTACTTTCCACAATCGGAAATGTCCCGTTGGTGCGTATCTCAACGGCTGAAGCGGTGTACCGCGGAGAAGGCCCCGTGATCGTCGTGACAGGACACATGGCACACGAGATACGGAACGCGGTCACCGGACTTTCCGTTACGGTCGTCCACAACGACGAATACGCGTCCGGGATGTCGTCGTCGGTTCGGGCGGCGTTGCGCGCGATCCCCGAGGACTGCAACGGCATGCTCATCCATCTAGCGGACATGCCCCTTGTTACCAGAGCCCATCTGGCGTCAATGATAGAAGCCTTCACCTTGCACGAGGGTATCGCGATAGTGCGTGCGACTGCATTTGGCAGGTTTGGAAATCCGGTCATCGTGCCGAGGTCGCTGTTCTCGGATCTCTCGGCGATCGACGGCGATGTTGGGGCCCGTGAAGTTATCTCAAAGAGCGGAGTTCCGATAGTTTCCGTTGAGATCGGACATGTAGCATCATTCGATGTCGATACAATTGACGACCTGAAGGCGGCTGGCGGCGATCTAGGTGCCGGTTGACTGTATTTCTCTTTCTTGCCGCCGTTCGGCGATGAAAGGCCGTGCGGCCGATGCTATTTGCATCAAGGACGTCTTTTCGGGCGCGCTCTGACGCCACAGCCTCCAGACAAGAATACCGTCAGGGGCCGTTCCAGCCTGTTGAGACGGGATTGTTAGACTTCGCGCGAATGAAGAAGGTAATTGCCACGAAGGCTAGCTTGCAGCCAGCATCGTGTTATCTTCGAACACGCAACATGTTCTTGATACGTAAGTGTGCGCTCCCGTCCATCGCGGCTACACAGTGACCGTGCGGAAGCCTCCATCTCTGTATGCGCCCCCTATCCAGTTCCGTATCTCAAATCCGTATTCGACTGCGGCGTCTTCCCATATCAGATGACCGCCCTCCAGCAGTATCTGGCGGCTTCGAGGAACGAGCGTCACTAAATGTTGACTGTTAAAAGGCGGCACTAGCTGGTCGCGACGGCCAGCTAGTGAAAGAACTGGCACCTCTATTTTCGGCAGCACTTTTTTGAGAAGTGGTAATTCTTCGGAATAGGCGCGTACGTAGTTGGCTGCGCGATCAAAACGCGCAGCCGCCGACGAATGCCAATAGTCCTCCATCACGGATGGCGGAACAGGCTTTGAAGAAAACTGCGAGACAAAACCGACCGCAAGGTCGCCACCCTCCTTATTTGAAAAACTGCCCTGGGGTGAGGAGATAAGATCAGCTAATCCGTCGGCAGCCAACTCGACACTTGCGGCTCCGCCGCCCACCACAAGGCTTTCGAACAACTCCGGCCGATCCGCTGCAGCGAAGAGCATTGCAAGGGAACCCACGTCAGGTCCCACGCCATGCATTCTCTTAATCCCGAGCTTCCAAGCCGCCCTCACGATAAATCGGGCCATACCTCTCGGCGACATCAAATCCGAGCGCCCTTGCGACATCCCAAAGCCCGGAAGGTCAATGGCGATGTAAGGTGCTAAGGCACCAATCTCAGACAGAACATCTCTGAAGGCGTAAATACTTTCGGGCCAAGGGCTCGTTAGAACGACTGGGATTCCGTCAGCCGCTCCGCCGACCGCTAAGCGCACATTTACACCGTCGATCTCAAGGTTCGAAATCTCTCCAATATTGGGGAGCACGTTTGACATATCACTACCTCCACTCGCCCAGGTGACACGCGAAGCGCGTTCATCGCCGAAGCCAATGCCCAGTGTCGCGAGCGCAACCGAGTGCGGATTGTGCGATCGTGCGATCGCTGGATGCGAATGAACACGACGCTATCCTACAATAAGCCCAGGACTCGGCAGTCTATGTTCAGCTCATGGGAGTGGTCCCTTCTCAACGTGAGGTCCGTAAGACGAGCTTGGATCAGGCGTGAGCATTTTGGTCTTGCCCCCTGTGTTCGCTTTGCATGCCGTTCCGAGCCGCGTCCTGAACCTGGCCAGCTTACCCACCGCCAGACCATTTTCACCGGCTCCAAACGTGGGAGCTTCTTGCTGCCTCTGTCGGCCGATCGCCGGGAGTCGCGGTGACGCTAACGCTTTTCAAACGACCAGGAGACAGCCATGTCGATACACGAAAAGAAAACCATCAAGATGTACCTCCGTCCCATTGACCGCGATGGCTTGCTAGCTTTCGCCGAGCGCGGTCGGGAAAATCCGGATCGACGCGGCACGAACCTGGTCCACACTGTTTGTGAAGGACAATATCGCACTCTCAGCTACGTCGCTGACCATGATCCTGTCGTCGTAGACGAGCCACTCCACCTCTTCGGTCAGGACACTGCCCCGGCTCCTGGGGAGATTGCTCTGTCCGGTCTCGGCGGCTGCCTTGCCGTCGGGATTACTGCAGTCGCTACCTTCAAGCACATCCGGCTGTCTCGACTCGAGTTGCATATCGAAGGAGATGTCGGAAATTCCGCTGCATGGGGAGCTGGTGGCGCGCCGCGCCAACCCTCTCAGATGGGCTTTCAAGCTATCCGAGTGAAGGTGGAAATCGAGGGCGACGCCACTCGCGAAGAGCTCGACGAGATCGTCCGACAGGCGAACTACTTTTCGCCCGTAGCCAATTCCATGCGGAATCCGATCCCGCTTGACGTTTCGCTTTCCTAGCGGCTGTACGCGATACAGGTGAAAACATGAAGCCGAAGCTTTCTCAAACCTCTTGCAAATTTAGGCAAGCGCCCATCGGACGACTGAAAATGATCGTCCGAAAAAGCGGATTCCAGGCCGCAAATGATAACTTGCGCCATCTACCATCGTACGGACAGGCGACCCAAGCGGACGATCTACCCTCGTTGGTGGATGTCGGTCCGATCTTGGCGGTGATGGCGATCTCAGCTGGAACACTTTACTCTATCTCCGGCGTTGTCAGCGGGTATCTACAATCGCTCGCGATATTTTACCCGTGATGTTTCTGCGCACGAACGACGTTTTCGCCTACCCTCAGTGGGCGCTTCACTCGACGCCTCTCCCCTCTGGGACCGCATCACGAATTGGTAGTGCGCGATCCTACAATAATCACCCCGACGTCACCCATAAGTTCACGGTGCATGCCGAGACCCGGCACGAATAAATGGAGCGACTTGTGACCTACGAACTTTCCCGCCGACAGACACTTATTGCAGGGGCAGCCGTCTCTTTTTCCATGTTTGTGCCGGTCGCAGAAGCAGCCGGCAAAAAGAGCACCGCAGAAATCGAAGGAGAATTCGAAATGACCGAAGCATTCGTAAAGACCAAGGAAGGCGTCGAACTGTACTACAAGGACTGGGGTCCCAAGGATGCTCAGCCGATCGTCTTCCACCATGGCTGGCCGCTGTCGTCGGACGACTGGGACACTCAGATGCTGTTCTTCCTTGCCAACGGCTACCGCGTCATCGCCCATGACCGTCGCGGCCACGGCCGCTCCTCGCAGGTCGCCGATGGCCACACGATCGAGCAGTATGCGGCAGATGCCAACGCCGTTTACGAGCATCTGAACCTCAAGAACGCGGTCCACATCGGTCACTCCACCGGCGGTGGCGAGGTCGCGCGTTACGTCGCGAAATACGGTGAACCGCAGAAGCGCGTTGCCAAGGCAGTACTCGTCAGCGCGATTCCGCCGCTGATGCTCAAAACGGAGTCCAATCCAGGCGGCCTTCCGATTACAGTCTTCGATGGCCTCCGTAACGGTCTCGCCGCTAATCGCGCCCAGTTTTTCCTCGACCTGCCGACTGGCCCGTTCTACGGTTTCAACCGTCCGGGTGCCGCGATTTCGCAGGGCACCATCCAGAATTGGTGGCGTCAGGGCATGATGGGCGGCGCAAAAGCCCACTACGACGGCATCAAGGCCTTTTCCGAGACCGACCAGACGGAAGATCTCAAGAAGATCACCGTGCCGACCCTGGTCATGCACGGCGACGACGACCAGATCGTTCCGATCGACGACGCGGCGCGCCTGTCGGTCAAGCTCCTGAAGAACGGCACTTTGAAGGTCTATCCGGGCTACCCGCACGGCATGCTGACCACCCATGCCGATGTCATCAACCCGGACCTCCTGGCGTTCGTAAAGGGCTGATGCTCTGATTTCGCCTAGACCATGCGGCCACGCTAATTTTCGGGCGTGGCCGCATGGCCCTATTGAACGCTTCCCGCCTCGAAACCTGCTATCTCGTAGCCGAGTTCGATCAACGCCATTGATATCAGGTACTGAACCATTGGAGAGTTTGCCTGTTTCGCGGACTCGTAGGCTGCGATGCAGTGATCTGCCAGGTTGGCTTCCGACGACGCTCGCAAACCGCCAGTCACTTGGAACATTACCCCGGTGCAGATACCGGAAGCGCGCCCGCTCGGCTGGAACGAATTCCCTGCAGCCCGGAGTCTTCCGCCAGGACCGTTCAACGCTTCGAGCCGGAAGATGTGCCTCAGTTCTGATCCCAATCGAGCTGACGATTCGATCGCGTCTAGAAATCCACCGCGATCAACCGGGTCGATGAATGCGGCGAAGCTTTGGATGGCAATACCTGTCGCGCCGATCTCCCGATCGAGCCCGATGTATCGACATAACCTCGCGTCCATTCGGAAGGCATCTGCGGCGATATCCCACGCATAGATTCCATACTCGACAGGCATGTCCCCGTCGTTATTGCCACCACGTTTCAGGTCATTTCTCAGCATTTAGTCGCATCGCCGCTTTTAATCATGGACACACAATCCCTTAGGATTGCTAGACCCCGAACGCGGGGCCTACGGAGCTGGACGAGGTAATTCGTCAATCCATGATGCATTCGAAACCGCCGTCTTGCGGCTTCCCGACCTTGCAGCAAAAGGGCCGCGCGAAATGCACAGGCATTAGCCACGTGTCCGTCTCGCTTAGGCTTTCAAGGACCTGCATTCTTGTCCGTATCGCTTGAAGCGGCACCGAGCAGGCTGACGAATTCCATGTTGGGATGTGGACCTGTATCGGATGATGGACGATATCGCCCGAGAAGACTGCCCGCTCCCCGCCCGATGAAAGAGTGACGTGGCAGTGCTCGGAGGTGTGGCCTGGACTCGCTTCGATGTAGAGCTCATCGCAAAGCTGGAATGGGGTATCGATCAAAAGCCATTGCTTACTGTCGATGATCGGTTGAATGGTATCTACGATCAAGTTCAAATGGTCTTGCGACGGATTTGGGTCAGAAACGAGGCGCTCAAATTCATTCCGGGATACGACATACTTGGCGTTGCGAAAGGTTGGGACCCAGCGTCCGTCGACAAGCCGCGTGTTCCATCCGGCGTGGTCGATGTGAAGATGAGTGCAGAAGACGTAGTCCACTTCATCTGGGTCAACGCCGGCAGCGAGAAGGTTTTCAAGATAACTTGAATTCTTCATCGAAAAGAACGGGTTGTCCGGACGATGCTTGTGATTTCCGCTGCAGGTGTCCACCAAGACGGTAAGGTTCGGCAGCTTAATGAGCCAGCTGTGTATAGAGCCAACCAATCTGCCTTCGTCAGGGACATAATGCCTCGGCACCATCCAGTGGAGGTGCTTCTGCACGAGGGTGTCCTCCCAGTCGGGAAGGAAAGCCTGCGGTGGAAACCCGAGACCATGGTACTCCTCGATCCGTAGGACCTCAGCCTTCCCAACGCGCATTTTTGTAACCCCTCTTTGGCCTGAAGCAGTTAGTCGCGTGTGCTGGGCATCTTCAACCTACATCTAAGGCTAGGTATTTCCCGCATACGCCTCAGAGTAAGGTCACCATGCCGAACTGCACTCAGCCGCTTGCCTATTGCTTGCGAATAGTTCGGGGAGGTTTCGGGACACCTTGATGTCTGTGGTACATTTTCATGAGTTTGAACTGGACGCCTCCCGTAGGCTCCTTTCGCACCGTGGCACACCGGTGAAAATCGGATCGCGAGCACTGGACATTCTCACCGTTTTGGCATCGAGGCCTGGCGAGGTGGTCTCGACGACTGAAATATTGAAGGCCGTCTGGCCGGATAGCGTTTCGGCGGAAAATTCTTTGAGGGTGAATGTCGGCGCGTTAAGGAAAGCACTCTCGGTAAGCGACGCCGGCGCTCTCGTTCAAAGTGTTGCAGGTCGCGGGTATATCCTGTCGGCCACAGTCAAAAGAGACGAGCTGAGTCCTGGCACGGCCGAGGTCCACCAGGGCAAAGGCAATCTACCCGCCAGAAGTGCGACTGTGGTTGGTAGAGAAGGTTTCATTGACCGGTGCCTCGACCTTCGGCGTGCGCGTGTAATGACAATCGTCGGTACCGGCGGAATCGGAAAGACCACGGTGGCCCTGGAGCTGGCGCATCAGCTGAGCCAAGAATACGAGGCCGTGTATTTACTGGACCTCGCAGCGCTCAATTCAGCAACCAGTATTGCGCCAACCCTCGCGTCCCTGCTTGGCCTTGCGGTCTACGGTGATGACCCACTACCCGGGATCATGACTGCCTTGGCGCACCGAAGAGTTTTGCTGGTGTTCGATAATTGCGAACATGTGATCTCGACTGCTGCTGAGATCGTCGAAAAGATCACGAAGACGTGCCCAAACGTTTCTGTACTGGCTACAAGTCGCGAACCCCTTAGCATTCAAGCGGAAACGATACGACGGCTTCGTTCACTAGAGGTTCCACCATTAGGCCACGTCTCATCGGAATTGCTGGACTGCCCATCTGTCGCTCTGTTTATGACGACGATGGAGCATTCGTATGATCTTCGCGCTCCCCTCGACAACGCACAAATGGAAACCGTCGCGGCCATCGTTAGAAAACTCGAAGGCATCCCACTCGCAATTGAATTTGCAGCGACTCGAGTCGTCGATCTTGGAGTGGAGGAGCTTCTGGCCTCTTTGGACCGGCCTTTGGCGATCTTGAGACGTGGTCGTAGAACCGCGCCGCGCCGTCAACAAACACTTCAAGCAACGCTCGACTGGAGTTACGGCTTTCTGACCGATAACGAGAAGATGGTCATGCGGGCGATATCGGTCTTCGCCTATTCGTTCTCACGGGAAGGAGTTTACGCGGTATGTGGTGCCTTTCTCGGCCAAGATGAGGTCGAGGATGCAATCTGGGGCCTCCAATCAAAATCACTCTTAACGAAATCGGATTCAGGGAAGGCTCTGCGCTTACTTGAGACCACGAGGGAGTACGCCTCCAAAAAACTGGCCGCCTCTGGACACCTGGCGGACGTGCGTTTGGCCCATGCTTCGCTTTTGCTCAGCCGAATGCGCGAAGCCGAACTGCAATGGGACAAGCTCTCCACGTCACAGTGGAACAGCGGATACGGAGTTCTCATCCATGATATCCGCCTTGCTCTCGATTTTTGCGACGCAACAGGTGAATCGCAACTGTTCTGTCTGCTTCTCGATGCGTCTCGGCTGCTTTGGACGCAGCTAGGATTAATGAATGAGCAGTTTCGCCACATCGAGAGGGCTATGAAGTCCTTTGACGCCGCGCCGACGTCGGAGACTTCGCTTGAATCCAGGCTTCGGTCAGCCTACGGCTCGATCGCGTACAACGTCCATAGCGCCGCGGGCGATATCGAGGCGCGCCGGCAATTCGAACTGGCGGCTAGAGGAGCGCGGGAGATCAGCGACTCTACCGGGCTCCTTCGAGCAGGAAGTGGGATATGCGCTCTTCTGACGACTCAAGGGCGCTACCATGAGGCTAACGATGCAGCGCTTGAGTTGATCCGAGACCTCGGATCGATCGCGGAGCCCGCTGTTGACCGCATACTCGCCCACAACAACCACTACCTTGGATACCACGACGAAGCACATGCGCATGCACGACGCGCATTGCTGGCCAACGGCAAGGCAGTCCGCGGGACACAAACAAGCGGGGCGAGTTTCGGACAGAAGACCCTTTCGCTGATGATTTTGGCCAAGACGGCCTATCTTCGAGGTCAAATCGCTGCTTCTTTGGGATATCTCGATGAGATGACTTCGGACGCCCTTGCGGTGGATCATCCCATATCGACGTGCCTGGGTCTCGCTGTTGGAGCTTGCCCTATTTATTTCGGCCTCGGCCAAATGGAATTAGGCGAGCGATTTCTGGAAGTCCTTAGAGACATCGCGACCAGAAATTCCCTGGTGCGATGGGCAGAGTATGTGGAGGGCTTTGATTTCGCGATGGGGACACGGCATGCCAACGATCACGCTGTCGTCGCAAGCCTCATAAGTGAAGGCAACGGCCCGCGCTTGGAGAACATTGTCACAGTCGCTGGAAAGAAGGCAGGCCTCGATCTCATCGAATTGGCACTTTCGGGGGAAGCCGGGTGGTGTCGATCGGAGCTACTACGACTTAAAGGGGAAATTCTACTTGAGATGGGAAACGCAGGCGGGCGGGACCTACTTCTCGAGGGCTACGACATCGCTAGCCGCCAGTCCGCCCTCACTTGGCAGTTGAAATGCGCGAACAGCTTGGCAAAGCACGCCACGTCTAAGACGATCGCTGGGGATCGGGATAGGATCGATCGCACTTTGGCGCTTTTCCCAGGTCCCCTCCCCGAGAACGGTTTGATGGATGCCGGACGATGCTCGTCGCTCTCGGGATTGAATACTGAACGCGTCCACTTTGACCAAGAGGTTCAAGTGTAGTCTGCCAGAGGCGAGTAACTCCGCATGCTGTTGGATCTCGTCGATCGCTTCCATCTGAACGATCGTACAATATTTAGAGAGCTTGCTCTGGCTTCCTATCAATGTCGAAACAATTCACACGAGGAAATGCTATGTTCAAGAAAATGTTCTCAATTGCGCTGCTAGCCACTTCGTTGACTGGACCGGTTGCCTACGCTGCCGACGCCAAGCCCACGATTGTCTTGGTTCACGGCGCATTCGCCGACGCTTCAAGCTGGACCGGCGTCATCGGAAAGCTCGAATCCGACGGCTACCGAGTGGTCGCCGTCGCCAATCCCCTGCGCAGCGTTAAGGGCGACAGCGCCTACCTCAAGCGGATCATCGGAAGCCTCGACACTCCCGTCGTATTGGTCGGCCACTCCTACGGCGGCGCGGTCATCTCCGAAGCCGCGACCAAGGGCCAGAAGATCAAGTCGCTTGTTTACGTCTCGGCATTTGCCCCCGAGATCGGTGAATCCGCCCTCGAGCTCAGCGGTAAGTTTCCGGGCTGCACTCTTGCACCGACGCTCGACAAGCCTGTCGAACTCGAAAACGGCGCGAAGGATCTCTACATCCAGCAGGACAAGTTCCACAAGCAATTCGCAGCGGACGTTTCCGAGAAGGCCGCCGCCGCCATGGCCGCCTCGCAGCGCCCAGTAACCGACGTCGCCCTTGGCGAAGCCGCTACAAACGCTGGATGGAAGGAAATTCCCTCGTGGTCGATTTTCGGCTCGGCTGACAAGAACATCCCGCCGGAAGCGATGAAGTGGATGGCGAAACGCGCCAACGCAAAGGAGACCGTTGAGGTCAAGGGGGCGTCCCACGTCGTGATGGTATCTCATCCGGATCGTGTCGCCAAAGTAATCGAAGACGCCGCAGCTAGCGAGTAGTCGCCGCATGCCGAAGGGACGTTCATCGGAGTCATCCTGGGCGTCCCTTATATATGGCCTGAGTGAACGGCAGAAAGCGCGCTTCCCCACCATCGAAGGGTACCGCTCCTCCACCCATTCGTTGTACTCGACGCCCGACCTGTGATCGCCTATCCATGGACGTGAGGTTCACCGGCACTGGCCAGTTTAGTTCGAAGCGCAGATTGTTTCAGGGAGCCTTCGGAAGCCGCCGTCTAGCTACGCTTCCACGACGTCGCCTGAATTCCGGCTTTCCGCGATGTCTCTAACCGTCATTTTCTGCGATTATAGATGCGTATCTCGTCGAGGAAGGTCAACTTCGAGGACGAAATAATGGAGCGCTCTTCGAGCCAGCGCACAAATTCTTGGTTCTCAGGGTTGTTGGCAATGGTTGGCTGAGACCATCCTGGCTCGATGTCCGAGTATGGTTTTGGCAATTTCTGAATCGTCGCCTTGACTTGGTCATCTGACATTCGACCTTGGCAT
Source organism: Rhizobium sp. 05N430 (assembly GCF_056396985.1). Taxonomy (NCBI): domain Bacteria; kingdom Pseudomonadati; phylum Pseudomonadota; class Alphaproteobacteria; order Hyphomicrobiales; family Rhizobiaceae; genus Rhizobium; species Rhizobium sp. 05N430. The sequence continues at coordinate 87,253 of NZ_JBFTMO010000017.1, forward strand.
TTATTGAAAAGCGCGATTTGAATGGTCAAATCGGTTGCGTGCATCACCACCGCTTGCGCCGCCTCGGGATCAAGTTGGCTGACATCTGCGTTCGAGCGATAGATTACCTGACCTACTATCGATGCTCGGCGCGGCAGGCCAGGCAATAACGCTAGGTCCATCTGTTGAATTATCTTGAGCTTCCAATCGTCACCAATGCTCGTCCGGACGAGCGTCTCGCGAAACTCGTCATCGATCGAAAACTTTTCTTCACTGGCTAGGTAATCGTCGATATTGGCGGCAACGAGGAGGACCTGGAGTTGTTCGTCGTCTGCCAAAAATGAAAATGCGCTCACGGAAAATATGACTTTTTGCTCTTCGATAATTGCTTGCAGCTTCGTCTCATCGACACCTTCTGGAAATTGTTGGAATTTTTTGGGGAGCGCCCCAAGGAAGGCGCGATAGGTATCGACGTCGAACGCAGTGTTATTGAAAAGGAATTGCCGCAGAGGCAAGGCATCCTTTCCGTCATCAATAACCATCGGAGCAAGTTTCCCCTTCACCTCGGGGAGCTGCAGGTAGTTGGCCAACGTCTGCGCCTCGAAACCGTCAGAGGTGACATACGCCAGGCAATTTCCCCAAGACGGTTCGATCTTGTGCAATTTAAATACCGACGACCGAAGGCGAAGAGGAACGGGCTCCAGTATAGGGAGAGTGTTCGTTTGCTGAGCCAAAAACTGCTCGAGAGCCGCTAGTCCGATCTCGTCGCGATTACAAACGTCCAAGATCGAGGAAACGTCCTCTTCGGTGTTACTCGCCTGGAGAAGTGCCTCGTCGACGTAGCGACTGAAGTCGGCGTACACCTTGTCCAGTAAAGGCTGGAATGCGGTTTGACGGACCATCGTATAATGTTTGGTTTGGACATCTAGCGCGTTCAGACCAAGCAGGCCGCACATTATAAAGTTCAAATTCGCGACCGTGATCTGGTACAGCCCGTGCTCCGCAAGCAGCCGAGCGATGGCAGGATAAGGTGCGAGGCTCTCAAGGTCCCGCACCTCGAACCTTATGCGAGCGAGACGACTTGGCTCAAAATCGATTTGTAGAGCCAAAATCTGCGAGAGATTGTCCGCTAGAAAGTCAGCCAAGTACGGAGCGTTTGAAGCGACAGATTTCAGCAGTTTTTCGGGAAGGTGTGCAATGATCCGAGCCACGTGCAGCACGTTTTCGTTCGATGCGATAGCGGCTGGAACAAAACCTCGCCATTCTTCGATCAGGGCCGTCAAAAGCTCCCGGTTGCATTTTCCGGTTTGGTAATACGCAGAGAAGAAGGGCCCACAGTCGGCAAAATTCGATGAGACGAACTCCATCAACTTAGCGATATGCCCTCTGTAAGAGCCTTGATCGCTGAACATGCAATCAACCAGCGTGTTGTTCAGGACAAACCTCTGTCGGAAATCGTCCTCGCGCATCGCGGCGATGACTTCCTTAGGATTATCGATCTGGAAGTCCGGCTCCGGAGTGTTGAAACTCCGTATCTGGATGAGGAATTTGTTGTCCGACGGAGATAGTCGCCCGCGATGAAAGAGCGACGTGTATTGGTAGTAGGTGTCATCCAGGAAACCCTCGAGGACGAGAAACCGCACCAGGTCCCTGTTTTCTTCGAATGCATCAAATAGATCTTCGATATCCTCTGCATTAGTTAGGATCAATTCGTTGAATTTCGCTGTACGTAGGCGTGAAATTTTAGACCTGAGTTCACCGATGGTTTTCGTCGCTGTAGTCTTGAAGGCAGCGGATTTGGACTCGATCTGGTCCTTCCTTTCTAGATACGTCGCTCCATCGAAGACTTGCTTTTCGAAGCCACGAAGGACGACGTTCTGCCTGTTGTTGTACTGCGGGTGCCTAACTGTAATCTGATCCTGTGCGATGATCTGATCAAAGTCCGGTCGCGCTGGCAGGCTGTTTAACGGGATGCTGTCTTGGCCGTTGAACACCAGATAGGTGTACTCGTGAGGCACCTTCGCAATCACGGACATAGCGTAAATTTTCCGAAGCTCTGTCACATCGATCGGGACAAGCTTCTCGGCATCGCTGATTTGTCGTTCCAACGCCGCGATCCGAGCCTTGTATCGGGCTTCCGCGCTCACGAGGTATGCGTCATGCCGGCTGAGAATGTCTGCGAGTTTACCTTTTCCGCGATGCAGGTCCTCGAAGTCGCTCGGCAGAACGTTTTTATAAATCAGAATTGCGAGGAGCTTGTTCGCGTCGAGAATGTTCTCACCGTCCGTCTCGAGGTTCGCGACGTAAACGGCATATTCGTTAAAGATGTTGTGGATCAAGCGCAGGTCGTTGAGATAGCGCGACACCTCGCGAAGGTACTGCCGATCCAGCCTCTCGTCTAACGAAAGCCGCTGGCCCTGTTCGATAACCTTGTCGATCGAATTGGAGCTATTGATAATCGGTATAACCGGAACGATGAACTCAAAAAACTTGGTTCGATCGGTATTCACGAACATGTTGTCTCGAAGGGCATAGAGAAACCGTATCCGGCGTTTTACCCCTGCGTTCGCGTTGACCAGGCTGTTTATCTCGCGAAGTGTCACGAAAATCTCTGGGTTATTGAAACGGTCGAGGTCTTCGATTACGACCAGATCGTACTTCGTGACTTGGAAAAAGTAGATAATCTCGTCCAGATGCCTGTTGAGGATGGATTCCTCTTTCGTGGCCTCCGGTGTGATTTCGATGTCTTTCAGAGAGACACTTTTGAGCGATAGGCCGAGGCTCTTTATGTACATCTGATGAATGGCGAGCCAGACGAACGAAAATCCAATTACCGCCGTTGCAAGGTTCAGCCAGTTCGGGAAGTCGAACGGTTTAAAGAACTCACCACTCAGCACATCGTCCATTTTCTTGAAGATATGCCAGCAGGAAAACAGCCCGACCATGATGAACAGCGACGTCAGGCTGGACCACCATCTGGGCGTCTGGATTCGCTTAAAGCGCGAGAGCGGTAGACTGTTCGCATCAGCCCCGTAAAGCATCTGCTGCAAAATACTCCGCTCAATCTCCTGTTTGCTGACGTTACCTTTTTGCGGGCGGCCTCCACTAGGTTCATTGGTCGTTACCGATCCATCTGCTTCAGGCAGGAATGCGGCGAGCGAAATTTGAAGAACGGGCCGTCTGTATTTCCGCAGAAACGTTTTGATTATACTGCTTTTTCCCGACCCGTATGGCCCGGTTAGCGCGATGTTCGAGACAGTGTGTTTCCCGGTGGCCTCCATAAGAGCGTCGGAGTAAATCCCATACTCGTCGGCCTTGTCCGTCGGCGCGAGATCGACGTACTTCGGGGAATGCTCACCTTTCTTGCCCGCTATCGCAAGTGACCATGCCCATAGCACCGCTAAAGTTGTCAAATCTGCATTCCTGCGCCGAAAATCCAAACGATCGCATTTCGTACCAGCTGCTCCGTAAGCGGGGAAGGTGGAATTCTAAGTTGTACACATGACTGCACCACGTGACGGATGGACGCTCGGTTCAGATGGAACGGGCACAGCAAAGCACCCGCCCTACTTCTCAATCGCCCGTTATCTCGTGCAGAGACTTACGCCTTGTTTTTGGCGGCGTGCGCGCTTCCCCAGAGCGAACCGGGATTGATCCGGTTCGGATAGATCGCAAGCATCCGGTTGTAGAGTTCTTCCGCCGTCTTAGTCTGGCGATCTATGCGGTCGAAGTCCTTAATGTAGCGCCGAGTGGCTTCGATATGCGCGGGGCTGTTGTCCGGGTCGAGCGGCCCGTGGCCGACAACCACAATCTTCGGGCCGAGCGCCTCTGCCTTGTCGAGTGCTTGCAGCCACGACTGCCGTCCCGCAGCATCCGTCTCGACAAGGAATGGGTGCGCTTCGTTGTACGCTACATCTCCCGCGATGAGCAGCTCGAGAGAGGGTACATATAGAGCTGTCGTATCTTCGGTATCCGTATGGCCCATTTCAATGACGAGCAGGTCGTTGCCTTCCAATTCGATCTTTGCATCCCGAAGCGGCTCTGCGATGGTGAGCCGCTCGGGGACTTGGCCCGGAAAGCGGACCTTCCAGTTGGTCTCGACAATCTCGGGCGACAGTATCCTTCTCATCCCAGCAATGACTTCCGGCGTTGCAACGGCCTTTGCTTCCGGAAACCGCTTGAGAAGAAGCGTGAGGCCGAAAATGTGGTCGGGATGAGCGTGCGTCAAATAGATAGTCTGCAGTTTGCGATGCTTGGACTCGATCCAGTTCGCGAGTTCTTCGTTCTGGGCGTCGCTGAGCAAAGTGTCGACCAACACCGCGTCCCTTTCACCCCAGAGCAGCGTCACCGTATTGGCTACCCAGGTCAGATCCTCCTTGCCGGGTGGGACGCCCTGCGTGGCACTCGCGCGTTTTTTGATAAACAGTTCCCACCGCAGCGGCGCACCGGCAGCATTCTGGCCCATATTCGGTCTCCAAATGTTAAAAGTGACTTCGGATGCGCTGCCTACGCGGGGCGGCGCATCCTACGACTCTGCGAATTTGAGCTCAGCCTGGCCCGACGGCCGAGCGTTTGCCTGCAGCGACGGTCGACCTCGCTAAGCTCTGGCTATTGAGCACTTTCGCTCTCGGCTCTCGATTAGAACGCCGCCTACGCCTTAGCTGTTGACGCGAAAAGAGATAGATTGTCGCTTATCCAAGTGGCGACAGATCGCGGTGCTTTGCCCGTAAAGTCAGAGACGGTGCTGGTGGTCTCGGCTTGAGCAGATTGCTCGAAGAGAAGATCGAGCCCGAGACGCATTTCAATTGCCAGTTCGCTGGCTCCCGCACGAGTAAGCAGCTCTCGCTGTTCCGTACGTGAACGGTGATGATATCGGACCTCGCGACCCAGCTGCCTTGAAAACTCGGCCGCCACTTCGGGCATGCTAACGGACGCCGGCCCCGTAAGATGGTATGCGCGTTGTGCGTCGATAAACTTGTCATCGAGGAGCGCGATGCGCCCTACGTCCGCGATATCCCGAGTGTCGACCAAGTTGGCTCGACCTTTTCCCGCCGATCCGCCCCATGAACCCTCCGCAATTGCGCCGGCGGCGCGATCCAGGCCATCGACAAAAGTCGAGGGGCGAAGCACCGTGTAGCCGACGTCGTAGGTGGCGAGGTGAGCCTCGATCTTCATATGCCAGTCGAATGGGTGAAGTTTGACGGGAGGTCCCATGACCGAAACCTTCACGATATGCTTTACGCCAGCGGCGACAGCGGCGTCGATCAGAACGATTTCGTTTTCGACCTGCTTAGCGTAAGTGCCGTGCGAAATGAAAAGTTTGTGCACTCCCTGCAAACCCTGGGCCAACGAAGCTGGCGCTTCGAAATCGACGACAGTAGGAGCTAGACCGCGCGGCAGGCGATCGGTCGATGCGTTGCGGGAGAACGCGACCAACTCAACATCGTCGTTGACGAGCTGCGAGAGCAACGCGGTGCCGATGCGACCGGTTGCGCCTACGACCGCGATGCGGCCGCCACTCTTGGGAGATACATTTGACATTGGGAACCCTTTACCGCTGTTCGTATTGACTGCCGTCCACACAGGATGGCTCATTGAAAATGATGGGGCCGGATCGATGACACTGTACGCCGCCCTAGATCCAGCGTTCGAGACCCCGCGAGGAGTAACAGGCATCATTGACGAAAACGGCATTCGCGATTGTAGGATTCTGCCTTCGTCGACTTGGGCAACTGAGGTTGCTTGGTGGCAGCACATAGCAGCGTGCCGATGAAGCGGGAGCGGATTCTACAATACAAGCAGGATTGGGCTTCCTACCGATTCCGCCGCAACGTGAGCTATTCCTTGGTTCACCAACGTGAGAGGGAAAGATGAAGGCCGTAGGTTATAAACAAGCAGGTGCGTTGGACCGTACAGAATCCCTGGTCGATATCGAACTGGACAAGCCGGCCCCGACGAGCAGAGACATTCTGGTGAAAGTAGAAGCGGTATCGGTGAACCCCGTCGACTGCAAGATCAGGAAAAGCATGTCGCCACCGGAAGGCTCTTGGAAGGTGCTTGGCTGGGACGCCGCCGGGACGATCGAGGCTGTAGGTGACGGCGTGAAGGATTTCAAAGTCGGGGATGCCGTGTTCTATGCAGGATCACTCGTCAGGCAGGGCGCGAATGTCGAGTACCACTTGGTCGACGAACGCATTGTCGGGAGAAGGCCGGCAACGGTGTCGGACGTCGAGGCAGCCGCGTTGCCGCTTACGGCAATCACCTCGTGGGAAATGATGTTCGATCGGCTCGACGTCGGGAAAGCCGTGCCAGGGGCTGCCAACGCCATTCTCGTCATCGGTGGAGCGGGCGGTGTTGGCTCCATTACCATCCAGCTAGCGCGCGCTCTCACTGACTTGACCGTGATCGCGACCGCATCGCGGCCCGAAACCGTCGAATGGGTCAAACAGCTTGGCGCTCACCACGTGATCGACCACAGGAAGCCATTGGCCGAACAGGTGAAAGCGTTGGGGATCGGAGCGCCGGCGTTCGTGTTTTCCACAAACGAGACCAAGTCGCAGCTTTCCGAAATCATCGAACTGATCGCCCCGCAGGGCAGGCTCGGTCTGATCGACGACCCTGACAGCCTGGATATCATGGGCTTCAAGCGGAAGTCGGTGTCCGTCCACCAGGAATTCATGTTCACGCGTTCGATGTATGGCACGACGGACATGGAGGAACAGGGAAAGCTTCTCACCAAGGTTGCCGACCTGATCGACAGCGGGGCGATCAAAACCACTGTCACCGAAGTCCTGCGGCCGATCAATGCCGAGAACCTCAAGAAGGCCCACGCGACGCTGGAAAGCGGCAGGGCCAAGGGCAAGATTGTCCTTGAGGGTTTCTAATCCGCGGAGTTCTTCAAGTGAGATGCCGCCGGAACCTATCGAGGGACCGGCGGCATCTTTGGTTAGCGGATGCTCTGCACAAAGGATGTGATGGTCGCCGCGCAGAACTCCGGCTCTTGGTGATGAGGTCCGTGTCCAGCCTGCGGAACCGTCAGGAGGTGGAGGGACTTCCATTTCTTCGTGAGCGGAAGCCAATTTTCGATCGGGCACGCGATGTCGTGATCGCCACTGACGACGAGGACCGGGTTGGGGCCTGCGGCAAGCGCGGCCATCTCCGAACCCTCCGGATCGGGATAGATCGTGGAGCGATCCTGTGCCTCGCTGAGAAGCTTCATGAAAACAGCGCCTGGAATATCAGGGGACCGGTCCGCATCACGGCTTTCGATGCGCTCGAGCGAACGCTTTGCCGCTTCCCGGCTACCTTCAGACGCCGGCTCGAAGAATAGGATGATCTGGTCTTCCAGACCGTTGTTGGGATGCATGGCCGTTTCCATGAACAACCGCTCGCCGCTCACTTCCGGTTTGCCCGGAGGGGCCGTGCCGATCAGCACGGTGTGAGAAACCAGTTCGGGATGGGTCGCCGTGAATTTCTGGGCCACCACGCCGCCAAGCGACCAACCGCCGATCACGACCTTCTTGAACCCGAGAAAGTCAATAAGGTCTTTGGCGTCCTTGACCAGCGATGCGCGGTCGTAACTCGGGTTCCCGGTCGAGGCTCCCAGCCCTGTGTAATCGTAAATGACGACCTCGAAACTCTTTGCAAGCTCGTCAAGGAAAAGTGGGTCCCAAGAATCCATGGTTCCTCGGAAGCGGATGTTGAGCACGAGTGGTATGCCCTTTCCGAACCGTCTGTAGGCGATCTTCCGGTCCTCGAGTTCGGCGAACTGCGTCGGTGTCTGCGATGCTGCTTCGGTCATGTCGGCTCTCCTTTGATAGTGAGACAACACACCTTTTGGCGGCTCAATTATTGTAGGATGCTGTCCCTTGTTCGATGCCAGTTGCAAAAGGTTTGCGACGAGACCTTACCAAGCGAAGTCGGGCCCCCACTCTGAAGGCAATACGGCTGTGGAACCGCTTTACGTGGACTGCCGGACTGGCGGACTGCCTGACTGCCGGCTGGCTGGCTGGATGGCGAAGAATAAGCACCCGTCATCCCCACCGTCCAAGTCGCTGTTGCCCCTCGTATCACCAACGAATGTTCGATTTAGCAAGATCAAGCACGGCGTCCCCTCTACCGCTTAGGACGGCTTTTGCCATCCACAGGCTGAAGCCCCCAATCTGCTCGGGCGTTACCTTGGGAGGCATCGCGAGTTCGTCGCTGTTGGTGACGACGTCCACAACCGCTGGCCCCGGGTGCCCAAAGGCGTCCCTCAGCGCTTGGTCCAGATCCGCTGCCTCTTCCACTCTGATGCCCTTGATGCCGCCCGCTTGTGCCATCGCGGCAAAGTTCGGGTTCTTGAGTTCCACGTTAGACGGCAGGAAACCGGCGGCTTTCATCTCCATGTCGACGAAACCGAGCACGCCGTTGTTGATAATCACGATTTTCACAGGGAGGTCGAGCTGACGAAGCGTGAGAAGGTCACCCATCAGCATCGCGAAACCGCCATCGCCCGACAGGCTTATAGTCTGACGTCCCGGAAACGCCGCCTGCGCGCCGATGGCTTGCACCATCGCGTTCGCCATCGAACCGTGCACGAAGGAACCGAGCAAGCGTCGCTTGCCGTTCATTTTGAGATAACGTGCTGCCCAGACTGTCGGCGTGCCGACGTCGCAGGTGAATACCGCGTCTTCCTCGGCGATCTCGCTCACGAGCCTGGCGACATATTGCGGGTGGATCGGCTGTCCCTGTTTCCCGGCGGTGGCCAGATCGTCGAGCCCTTCGCGGGCCTCGGCGTAGTTGTCCAGGGCATTCTGCAGGTGATCGTCGTCCTCCTTGAGCCGGAGCTTGGGGATCAACGCCTCTATGGTGGCACCGACGTCTCCGATCAAGCCGAGATTGAGTGCCGTCCTTCGCCCAAGCCTCGAGCCGTCGATATCGATCTGGATTATCTTTGCATCGCTCGGGTAAAACTGTCGATATGGAAAATCCGTGCCCAGCATGAGGAGCGTGTCGCACTGCTTCATGGCGTGGTAGCCAGAAGCAAAGCCTATCAGCCCGGTCATGCCGACATCATATGGATTGTCCCATTCGACATGCTCCTTTCCCCGGAGTGCATGAACGACAGGCGCTTTCAGGATTTCCGCCAATCTGACCACTTGGTCGTGAGCGCCGGAGCAGCCAGCCCCGGCCAGAATGGTCACGCGATCCGCGGCATCGAGCAGGGATACCGCCTTGTCGATGTCGTCTGGCCGCGGCAAGATTACAGGATCGGACGGCACGATCCAGCGTCCAGGCGCGACGGCGTCCACCTTTTCCATCGCGACGTCACCGGGGATCACGATCACCGAGACGCCACGCTTGGTAACGGCCTGCCTTATCGCGATATCTAGCACTCGCGGCATTACCTGCGGTGTTGAGACGAGTTCCGTGTAATGGCTGCATTCCGCGAAAATCTTTTCGGGGTGCGTTTCCTGGAAGTATCCGCTGCCGATCTCGACGCTCGGAATCTGAGCGGCGATGGCGAGCACCCTCGCCTCGCTACGATGGCAATCGTAGAGGCCGTTGATGAGATGAAGATTGCCGGGACCGCAACTCCCCGCGCAAACCGCCAATCCTCCGGTGAGCTGAGCTTCAGCACCAGCCGCGAATGCGGCAGCCTCCTCGTTCCGCATGTGGACCCACTCAATCGTACCCTTGCGACGAAGGGCGTCGCTCAATCCGTTCAAGGAGTCTCCGGTGACGCCATAGACGCGGTTCACGCCCGCGGCCTCGAGCGTGTCTACAATCAATTCCGCTATTGTCTGCTTTGCCATGGGATAGCTCGTTGCTGGTAAGAGGCAGCCTGTAAATGGGCCGGGTGGGACAGGCGCGATGACAGCCCCAACGAATGCTTTGTCCTGAACAGCGACGCAGCCGGCTCGGCTTGTGCCACAATCGCGTTCGATTTTACTTTCGCGGACAAGATCGCCTTCAGCCCGGACACTCGCTCGACTTAGGAGAAGCTCTGGGACGTTCAAGGCCCAAGAGACCTGCCACAGGTCAGCTGTGCACCTGGACTTCCAAGGGCTTGATGGCTCAGTCCATCCGGCCTGACGCCATGGGGTCGCTGGCGGGGAAGGATTCCATCAGCGCTTCGTCGAGCAGCTCATCCTGTTCCGATATTGGGGTCGGCGGAAGCTCGAGTGCGATGTCTGCAACCTCGGGCATGGTCTCAACCTCGTCTCTGACCTTTTCGGTCAGTTGTTCTCGTCTGCTGTGCATGATCGTTCGCTCCGTTGATCTCGTGCGAATAGAGCAAGCACTGAGCGACAATTATTGAACGATTCCCTCCTGCCTTCGGAAGGGCGTTGCCGATCCACTGCTTTGACGCCTTGCGGGGAGTTGTATCTCTGGGACAGGGTATCGCCAATTGGACGTCGGTGCGGCAGTCGCTGCACCGACGTCAGGCCTCACGCGCCCTTGGCGTAGGTGAAGCGCGCGTCCTGCAGCTCGGCGAGATATGCGACGACGCTGGGGACGAGGACCACTCCGGGGACGAGGTTGTTCGTCAGATCGGCAGCAATCGCGTCCGCCGGCAGGCCCGAATTGCTCTCCTTCGAGGCGATCGCGCGCGCGATAGCGTGGATGGAGTCATGGCAGGCTACGAACACTGCACCGCGCTTCTGGAGCGAACCGATGTTGTTGTTCGCGGGACCGTAGAACCCGTTGACGTCTTGACGATCGTCCGCCTCCGTCGCGCCGGATTTTGCAGCGATGAAGTCGTTACGCTTGCTCTTGGAGCCCGCAATTTCGGCAAGGTCATATTTGTCCCACATCGCCTGGCTGAACAGGGCGTGATGGGCGCTGCCATGCACCGCTGCCACCGCGATGAAGTCCTCGTTTCCGTGGGCGAATACCTGGCCGTTGATCGACTCTCGCATGAGGTTGAGCCAAGCGGCCGCTATATCCGATGCTTCCCAGACCTGCCGGGGCCCGCCATCGTAGCCGAGAAGGACGGCGGACGCCTCGTGATCCCAGAGGTCCTTGCGGTCGGCCATGAAAGGCACCGAGGTGAAATCACGACGGCGCGGCGCTCTGGCCAACTTCGCCGAGATATCCCGCAGTTTCCGGCCGCCTTGAGAGGCGGCCGGATGGGAAGTCTTTTCTTTCGCCGATACCGGGGAAGCGACCACTGTGACGGCAGCCACCGCGGAAGCGCCGAGCGCACCGAGCGCGGATCGTCGGGAGGTGGGCTTTTCAAGTCCGAACATTTGTTGCCTCCCGTTAGTAGTTGTAGACGTTCGCGGCGCGACCGACGACGCCATCGAGGAACTTTGTCATCGTCCCGACTGTCGCCTGGTCCTTGATGCCATAACCGTCCACGAGCGTGGCGACGTTCGGATAGCCCACCCAGGTGCGGTTGTACTCGTCTTCCCAGACCAGAACGCGAAGCGGCAAGTCGACGCCGATCGCCTGATCTGCCTGCATCAGCTTGGTTCCGATCTTGGGGTTGCCGAAAACCATCACGGTTGTGGGGCGCAGCTTCTCCCCAACGGACGTTGCGTTCTCCGCATGGTCAAACGTTGCGAACACCGGCACCTTTTTCGATCCGAGATCGTCCTTGATACGTTCGATCGTTTCGGCCGCGCTGTATTTGCTTTCCTGAGCGATGAGGTTCTGCGGATTTACCGCAGGGCCGAGGTCAGACCGATATGCCGCCGCGATATTGCGGGCGAGCACGGTGAGGTCCACGCCTTCCTTGTCGGTGAGAAGCGTCACGCAGACAAGTTCGTAGGACTCGGTGAAACGGCTCAGATAGGAGCTGAAGCCGGGCGAGCTCCCCTTCACTTCCATGAAGCCAGGGTGCTTTGTGAATTCCCAGCCAGCCATGGCCGGCACGACAGTTCCGTTCGCAAGCTTCGTAGGCATGTAGATGACGTTGCGATTGGCGATGTCCTTGATCAGGACCGAGCCGGCCAACGCGATGTCCCATTTGCTGATGTCTTCGGCCGAAGACCAGATGTTGCCAAAGCCGAACAGGTTGTCCGAAAGGTCCGCATCGACGGGCTTCAAGTGTCCGTTGACTTCGCGATAGCCTGTGGCAGGCTCGACTGGATTGATGAAGTCCAGCTCAGCCTTGAAGTGCGTGTGCTGGTTTTCATGCGCTGAGACCGTCTCGGGGCGATCGATCCGGGCCTTCGTCTTCATGTCCTCTGCGAACATCGTGCTCGGCAGACCGGACGCATCGATCTGGTACTTCCAAATGTAATCGTGGTAGCTCATGCCACTGGCATGCTCGATCGCCATGGCAAGCAGCGTGAAGTTGGTCGCGCTCTGGGCAACCTTGGTGCCGCTTTCGAACATGAGAGGCTTGTCGCTTACGAGTGCGATCAGTTCCTTTGGCGTGTAGCGCTTACCATCGGCGAATTTCTCCCGGTAATCCGGGATGCCCGAGGAATGTTGAAGGAGCTCCAAGAGCGTGACGTCCTTCCAGATTGCCGGAAGTCCATCGACGTACTTGGAGACCTTGTCGGCCAGCTTGAGCTTGCCCTGCTCTTTCAGCTGCATAACGGCTACGGCCGTGAAAGCCTGGGTAACCGGACCGACATTCCACATTGTCTTTGTGGAAGCCAATTCGTCATGATCGATACTCGTCTTTCCGTATCCGTTAGAGCGTGGGATGTAAGGCGCTTGGACGATGGCAAGCGTTAGCCCGGGCAGCTGGTTCTTCTCGATGAAGTCCGCGATCATCTGATCGATATAGACGCCATAGCTTTTCTGCACGGGATTACCTCTGACGATGGTTTCGCTTGCACCAGGGATGGTATCGGCGAGAGCGGTTCCGCTCATCAGGGCAGCGATACCGAGCGCCATGAGAAATCTGGCCTTCATGAATGTTTCCTTTCGTTGTTGTGTAAGATCGGGAGGCCGCCAATGCGTCTGATAAGGAGGGGGTCGACGCATGCGGCTCGGCAGTTGACGAAGGAAAATTCGCTCAGAGCCCAATTATTAGATTGTAATATCCAGCCTCGCCGTTAATGCGGAAAATTCGCGTCAGGATGCATCCTCGCAACGCTGATTTCCCTATGACCGTTGGTAAGCAGCTATTTCGCGATCAGCACGGCTGATTGATACAAGAAACTCGTCGCCGCTTCAGGCACGATCTCAGGCGTCTCCCGCGAAGACAAAGTGAACGATCGCACCGTGAAACCCATCCGCAACGCAAGTTACGGCGCTACCAGCGATTGATTTTCCGGAACTCCGCAGGTCGATCGAATGACACCGGTTAGGCAGACAACGAGCGTGTTATCGAGGCGCTGGGATGTGCATGGAGCTGGGTCTGGGTCTGGGCCTGGGTCTGGGTCTGGGTCTGGGTCTGGGAAATCGCTCAAACACGTAATACCAAAGGGTTACCTGAGCCAAACCTGTATAGAATACCATATCTGCGCTCGGGTCCTTACCCTTCCCTCCATAGCGAAACCAACGCATTCGCTGCAACGAAGAGGTGATCTTTATGCCCCAGGACCAACCGCATTCCCTGTACTTCGCCACTGCTTTTGCTGCGGCAGTGATGTTCGCCGCAACGACAGTGAATGCTTCTGACAGTTGGTTTCCAGACTTCATATTCCCGGAAACCACATCCACGTCCAATACAAAAACGGCGGAAAGAACGATCACGGGCTCGATCCCCCGTGCTGCGGAAGACGCAAAGCAATCCGACAGGGACACGCCGATACAGCAAAACCTGCGTCGGGAGAGAGTCTCGAGCGTCAAGAAGGGCACACCATGAGCGGCTATTCCCAATACCGCCGACCCCGTGGCGCTGTGGCTCGAACCGCGGTCACAACGTTATCCAGCCCACACGTGGTTGTCAGCCTTTACCTTCTCAGCATGGGCGTCCTCGCGCTGACACTTGCACTAACTCGCCTTTGACGTGAGACAGGAGCAGTAGAACCGCAGCGCCGCTTTGGTCGCGGCGACTTTTGGAGCATTGTTGACGATGCCGCGGACACCCCCTCGCCGAGCAACATGCTTCCGCTTGTCGCCTGGGACCGTATTCACACTTAGTGCTCCCAAAATGAAAAGATGCCGGCTTTCGACCGGCACCTCCTTCGACAGCTTTAATTGCCCAGCCACTGATACTCGGCAATGGCGGCCTTGCCCGTGCGCTTATCATAAAGGCACAGCATGTTTGCCCTTGCCTTCGACTTTCCGCGGCCGGTTTCGCCTCTGAGCAAAATGGCGATTTTCCCAACGCTGTCGTCGAACACCACCGGCGAGGAAGCCTCTGGTGTGTTCATCCTGGACAGGCCGATGCAGGTGCCATTTGCCTTCGCGAATAGCGCGTTCCAGGAGCTGTCGCTCGAGGCAAATACCGGGCCGACCGAAGTGGCTGTCACCAATGACACCAAGGCTGCTTTCAAAAACATGCGAATCCTTTCTAAATTTCAGATGCCATGCTTGCCTGTTAACTTTGGCTCGAAAATGGCTCTGTCTGGCGGGAGTGAACAGGCGTGCGCTAATGACGGAACACGGCGTAGCGGCCCGACCGAAGCTTAGGGTCACTACTAGCTGCGATCTTGTAACATTCGCATCCGATAGCAGGGGCACGGTTGCTAACATCGAGCTTGAGCACTGGACGAGACAGATCGGAGCGGATCGACCAATTGTCTCCGGGGATCGCAGAGGATCATGGAGAGAGGGCCCGTGACTAATATCGCTCGCATGTTGGACGAGCGCTTGGTGATCCATCGTGTTCCGGAAGGCTATCGATCGATGTCGCAAAACCTTTGAACATATGAAGCCCGGAGAATTTTGCGCGGCCGCGATAGACGTTCGACGGTGTCAACAATGCGACGCGATCGGATTTGGATACGGACAAACCGAGCTTGCCGAGGCGTCAAATGACTAGAGCTCCCGTCTCGCAGTGACGGGCCGGGCGAGCGAGGGTGGCCACCCGGCGGAAGCCTCTCTGTACGAAGGTCATATACAAGTGAACACCAGCGCCGCCTGGGTGCATCCACCTTTGGCTACTTCGCCGATTGACATGCCTCTTGTTTCTTACAGCCGGAAGAACTTTCCGAGAAGACTTCGAGGGGTTCACGCATACAGCGGAGGCACCCTGCGGCTCGATCACTTTATCGCCGGGCGAGCCCTCCAAAGGTATCGAAAATGATCCACCGCCGCTGTCGTCTCGATAGCGATCAGTTCCAGGAGGCATGCCATCAAACCTGCCGGAGTTGTCCTGATCGCCAAGCGATTGAGCCACTGCAAGTGATGGGAGTAGCACGAAAAGTGCTGCGAGTGTCGATACGCGCATAGCGAAATACCCTTACGACGTTGGAGTTGCTCAGAGAAATACGCTTTGTGGAAGCGTCTCTCTTGTAACATCCTGCCGCCCCAGTGGTTTGGGGTCTGGGCAATATCAGGCTGACGGCACAGTCAAATCTCGTTCGCGGGTGAGGAAGTTGATGAGACCGTGCGGCTGGGCACCGCATTTAGGACTGAATCGGCCAAGTCAAGCCGCGCCTCGCCCTTTATCGTACGGCTGGCGCTCGGGTCCGCGGAGACTGCAAAGCCTTACTGGCGCGGCACCCTCGCACAGAACACACACCGGAAAAGGCTGGAAAGATAACAATGGACCAATTGATGAGGAAGAAAGTGGAGCAGTTCCCAGTTCGTAGCAAGTTTGACCCTTCAGAAACAATGGACAGGCTCGAGCGAGCGGTCTTGGACCGAGGAATGAGGGTTTTCTGCCGTGTAAACTTCACAGCAGACGCCAACAGCGTCGGCTTGGACCTCGAAGCAACCGAGCTGCTGATTTTCGGAAACCCTAAGATCGGTACACTACTGCTCCAATCCGACCAACGAATTGGCCTCGACCTTCCCTTGAAAGCGCTTGTGAGGGCTACGCCTAAGGGCGAGACGTTTGTCGATGTACAAGACCCGATCGATCTCGCGGCAAAGTATCGGGTGACCGATCTCGAAATTGTCGCGAAGATGCAGCAGATGGTCCACCGAATAGTCCAGGAAGCCACCGGGGAGGCGCTTTAGGTTTCATTTCACACGAAGTGCCTAATTCACGATACTATAGGGTTGAGTTCGACGAAAGCAGACGCTTCGGGAGTCGAAAAAGGACCACGGAGCGTTGGCACCGTGGTCCTTTTTTGGTGAACCAGATTTACTTCGAGACGACCTGAAGTTTGAGTTCTTCTGTGCCCACGGCAACGTTGACGCCCTGCTCAGACTGGACGGAGACCGGCTGCAACGCGATCGACTTACCTTGGCCGCCGCCCAGCACGTTCGCGCCGAGACCAACGCCGATGGTCGCGTCGGCGTCGATACCGACATAGTCGCCCGTCAGTGCGCCGGCACCGAGGCTCGTAGCGCCATAAACGAACCATACCAAGGAAGCTTCGCGTATCTGACCGATTTCCAGGCCAAACTTCGCGATTGTTCCCCGATAGCGCTCCGGTGCACCGGTGGTAGGCTTGAACGTGCAGTCGACATCCTGTTGCGCGATCAGAATCTTTCCGATCCCTGTAGAGACGTCGCATGTCAGGGTGCCGGCCTGGATGCGGGCCGCGGAGGCTGGGTACACAGCCGAGACCAGGCTGGCCGCGACGATTGCGATTACTTTTTTGTTCACTGGAATCTCCTTTGTTTGCAGAGAGACAGTTGCCCAACTTGTAATGCATAGATTGTACGAATTGGCCTTGAGGTTGTCCGACCGCAAAGAGCGATCCTTTACCGCTGTGCGGGATCGGCCGTCCGAGCCTGGCTTTCCCTCGGGATGAAAAGCCCCTCGCCGCGATATTGGGCGGCCAGACATATCGTAGGGTCATTCGCCTCGAGACGGAAATGCGCACCGAATAGTACAATATCACCCTAGTGCCGACCTCTAAGGATTTTTCAGGCAATCCAACCGCCCCTGGTCTTTCGCGACCGGTCCATTTTCTGGAGGAATCCCATGACAACTACTATCGCGCCTAAACTCTCTCGCCGCGGCTTTTGCCTTTGCTGCATCGGCATCGCGTCCGTCGGCCTTGCAGGCGGCTGGCTCTCGCCGCGCGAAGTCTACGCAGAAGCGCACCAGCTCGTCGGAATGATCCGCGGTGCCGCGGCAAAGGCTGACATCGCAACCCATAAGCTTCGCGGTGGAGTCTACGTTTTGGAAGGTTCCGGCGGAAATATCGCTGTGTTTGTTGGAAAAGAGGGCAAGGTGATGATCGACGCGGGGATCACCGCGACCCGCCCCAAGATCGTCCAGGCGCTCAACGCTCTTGGCACGCAGCCCGTCACCAACCTCATCAACACTCACTGGCATTTCGACCACGCGGATGGCAACGAGTGGGTACAGGCCCAGGGCGCAACGATCATGGCGCACGCGAACACGAAGAAGCGCTTGATGGAAACCCAGCGAGTTGCAGACTGGGACTTCACCTTCCCACCCTCGCCGGCGGGCGCTATTCCGACGGAAGTCTTCTCATCAGATAACAAGGTCGAGCTGCAGGGCTGCAAGCTCCATCTGATCTGCTACGAAGCGGCTCACACAGACAGCGACGTCGGTGTGCATTTCGTTGATCAACACATCCTGCATACTGGCGATACCTATTGGAATGGGATCTATCCGTTCATCGACTATTCGACCGGCGGCAGCATCGACGGCAAAATCGCCGCCTGCAAGAAGAGCCTGGGGATGATCGACGACAAGACCATCGTCGTTCCTGGTCACGGCGCGCCCGTGCGCAACAAAGCTGAGCTCACGGCCTTCCATGACATGCTTGTTGCGGTACGTGACAACGTCGCCAAACTGAAGGCTCAGGGCATGTCGGTTGGTGAGGTCGTTGCGGCGAAGCCGACCGCGGCTTTCGACAAGAAGTGGGGTCAGTTCGTTATCACCCCCGGCCTGTTCACAGAGCTCGTATATGAAGGCGTCTGAGCAGGGGTGAAGCAACCGACCTTGCTTCTCGGGAAACTGCGGTGCCTCAACATCAGGCTGATCTAATAGGGCGGTGGCAATGCCGCCGCCCTCTTTGACTATTGGTGGACCAGATCAGGTCGGAAGTCGCTCATCGTGGAGAGCCATAGCAGCGTGTCGGCGGCCTTGGGAGCTCAGGTGAGCTCCCAATCGGCTTGATCAGGAAGCCTTGGTAGGCCTCAGCGCACATAGAATGTCAAACTACCGTCGGCAGATTGATACGCATTGACCACATCTCGGAGAGCGACACCTTCGCGTTTCAGCCTATCCAGAAGGGCATTGTTGTCATGGATTGACGATCGCAAACGCGCAACCTCTTCGGGCGGGCGGTCCGGAATACCGAGTGGACCGTCTGTTTTATCGTTCAGAGTTAGGCGATTGTGAATATATTCCACCTGGAACTGACCACTAAATGTTCGAAGCGTTCTCTCGATCGCTACAGCCGAATTTGGCTGGATGCTGCCCGCACTGGCTGCGTTGACGCCTTGAATAGCCACTACGACCAAAACGGCTGTCATAAATTTGTGTAGATACATGATGACCTCAATTACTCTCGGGTTATGGGCTCTTCATCACCCGCTTTCTTAGGTGAGACCCCGATAAACCCTTAGCCCGGATTGGGTCGCGGACATTGTCGAATTGGGTCGCCGAGGCGTCCATTGACCCGCCGCGTGGCGCACACGAGGTGCTAAGCGCCTCGCGCTCGCGCACGTGGTTGTGCCAACGACGAAGGCCCGCCTGTAGCGCCGCAGTTGCAACGTACAAGATAACCGTGTCGGGCCTCTCTAAACGGGAGAAATAGGCAGCCGGGCGGTCAGCCTTCATGGGCTGGTTCACCAATTTCGATAATGGGGAAATACATAATGCATCAGAGATTCTCGGTCGGTGTAGGACGGTCGAGGGGCGACTCTCGTTTGCTTGTATTTTCGGATGATGTTGAGACGGTCATTCGCAAATACGATCTATCCTTTTACATGATATGTGACTTTCCGACGATCGATCGGCCGCAGCTCAACGAAAACATCATCGCGACCAATTGGCCGCATGACCTGCTTAGGTTGAACGAAAACGGCAACTTGCTCCTCGATGAGCGTTTGATCGACAACCTCAAGGCAAGCATCATGCCTTTGCTCTTGGATCACTCGCCTTTCTCATCCAACGATAGCCTCTGCGAGCTTGTAAGCGTGTATGTCTGCGAGCGTTTTAAGGACACCGTCGCGATTTCGCTTTACGACGCCAAGCGCCAGCATCATGCGCTCATTTTGTCCGGCCACAATCCGGTCGACGGAAGCAAACTGCCCTCCCTCGTACTGCAATTGATGGAGGCATTCGACAGGTACGGGAGGACATCCGAAAACCTTAGACTGCTGACGATGCGAGAAACAGAGTGCCTGTCCTGGTCCGCAGCAGGCAAAAGCACCGACGAGACCGCACTGATACTTGACCTATCATTCCACACGGTGAACAGCCATCTCAAGACGGCAATGCAGAAACTAGAGGCTGTCACGAGGACGCAAGCCGTGGCGACGGCAGTCAGGCTTGGCTTGATAAGGTAGTAGCGCCTTTCTGTGTGGCGGGCACAGAAAGGCGATGAGCCAAGTCACGCGCGTCGTCTCTCCGGTTAATCAACATCCCGCCTTGTGTGTCGGCGAAGACGGAGTCGAGCCTGCTGCCGATCGACAAGCTGCCGCTTGATGCGATCGTTGAACTTTGCTGTTCAGTAACCGTCATTCAGCCGCTATTTCAGTCCAAATTGAGCCTTGCTTATCAAGCGATCATCCGAGACGTCACCGACGATTTCAACGAGATAAGTTATACGGCGACGCCAGAGATGCCGCCGACTACGCGGTTTGCACGGTCCTCCGCGACGCCAGTCACCGGCTCGGTAAGGTTGACGTCGCGGCTCGCAAATCCGCGAAATACTTCACAATCTTGGACACCGAACTCGCGTTGGTGAATTCAAACGAATACCTCGACAGGTCGTCATCACTAAAACCTCCGGGCGCTTACCGCGGATATCCTTTGTCTAAATAAAGGCG
Organism: Rhizobium sp. 05N430; assembly: GCF_056396985.1. Lineage (NCBI taxonomy): Bacteria > Pseudomonadati > Pseudomonadota > Alphaproteobacteria > Hyphomicrobiales > Rhizobiaceae > Rhizobium > Rhizobium sp. 05N430. Next base: position 107,215 of record NZ_JBFTMO010000017.1, read on the forward strand.
GAACGCTTGGCAGAATGTGTTTTGCGTCCTGCGCTTCGTGAGATCGGCGGCAATGAAATGCGCGCGCTTCTTCGCGCGAGCGATTACGTCATCCTTACTGATCGCTTGGGAAATCATCGCCGAGCCTATCGCCACTTGCATGGCCTCGCCGTCGGCGAGAGGTATGCCGCAAACGCCCTGTCCGACGGCCATGATAGCGACCTTCTCGACCCACACTGCTTCCTGTTTTGCGTGTGCGGGAGCCATTTGAAACAACAGCCAAACTACACAAACGACGAATCTCATGTCATCAATTCCCATTCGGCGCATCTACGTTGGCGGGGGAAGGCGCAACTTGCCAAAGAAACCAAAGAAGTCAACCAAGTTGACATTCTACCTGTGGGTTGCAAAAATCTTCGCTATTCCGTCGTTATCACCAAGATGAAAGTAACTTATGGCCGTCGTTGACATCGACTCTTTGCTGGAAGGTGCAGAAGAGACGGATGTCCTAGAATTCAAGGCGGCCATGCCTTGGAGCACCGGGCTGATAAAAGACATTCTTGCGATGGCGAACCTGCAAGACGGCGGCCGTATCGTTATCGGTATCGAGGACGAAACCTACGTTCGTCAGGGCATGACCGATGCCCAGATCGCAACCTACAATCCTGATATCATGCGTGATCAAGTGACTCCGTTCGCCGACCCATTCGTCGAGTTCACAACGTCCGTAACGGCTGATCGACATGGACTGAACTACGTTGTCATCGTTGTATCGCCGTTTCGCGAGATCCCGGTCATATGCAAACGAGACGGCGGACCCAAGAACGAACTGCAGGCGGGATCGATTTATTACCGAAGCCCGGTAAGGCGGCCACAGAGCGCTCGCGTTTCGTCTTCCTCCGACATGCGCTCGATAGTGGAGGTGGCTGCCGCCCGGCAGCTACAGCGTTCCAGGAGTTCGACGCGGACGGGCGAATGAAGCCATCTTCCTACTACGATCGCGTCGTCGATGTCTGCGAGGAACTGGTGAAGTTCACCCTTCTGACACGGGATGCGTCTTCCTATCTCACCAATCGCTACAGCGAGCGGAAGGAAGAGGCTGAAAAACTCGAACAACGCGTGGGCCTGAAATCCATATGATGGAACGTCCGCCGATTGCCGCCATCCTCGCTTTGGGCCTCACGCAGATCATCGGCTACGGGACGCTTTACTACAGCTTCAGCATTCTCGCGCCAGACATGGCACGGGATCTGAACTGGTCGGCGGAATGGATATTCGGTGCGCTTTCGGCGGCACTTCTCCTGGGCGGACTGAGCGCGCCGTGGCTGGGCAGGGCGATAGACCACTTCGGCGCGGGCCGCGTGATGACGGCTGGTTCCGCAATTGCCGCTTCGGCCCTTATCGCCTACGCTCTCGCGCCCGGCAAGATTGCCTTCCTTGCGGCGTTGATCGTGATCGAGATCGCCGCAAACCTGGTACAGTACGGCACAGCCTTCGCGCTGCTTGTCCAGATCCGGCCGCAGACCGCCCAACGCAGCATAACTTATCTGACCTTGATCGCCGGATTTGCTTCAACATTCTTCTGGCCCATCACCACGACGCTGCATGCCCATCTCTCCTGGCAAAACATCTATCTCGTGTTCGCCGGACTCAATCTCCTGATCTGCCTGCCTCTCCATGCCTGGCTTTCCCATGGGCTTGCCAAAGGCCGCCGACAGGAACAGAGCGGATCGGTAAGCGTCGTTGACGGGGCTTTGCGTCCGAACGTCAGACGCCTTGGGTTTATTCTGATGGTCGCCGGTTTCTCGTTGCAGTCGCTCGTTAGCGCGGCAGTGTTGGTCCATATGGTGCCGCTATTGTCGGGCCTCGGTCTGGGCGCCACGGCTACAAAAGTCGGCACACTGTTCGGCCCGTCGCAGGTTTTGAGCCGGTTCACGAACATGGTGCTCGGCGGCAATCTGCCGCCACTGGCTTTGGCAACGATCGCCGCGGCGCTCATTCCGGGTGGCGTGCTGATCTTGATCCTCACGGCGCCATCTGTGACCGGAGCGATGGCTTTTGCGATCGTCTTCGGTCTGGGCAACGGCCTGTTCAGCATCGTCACCGGCACCCTGCCGCTGACGCTGTTTGGCAGCGAGGGCTATGGCAGATTTCAGGGTAAGGTTATGGCGGCGAGGCTCATAGTCTCTGCGACCGCACCGTTCGCCCTGGCGTTTGCCATGGCCAATATAGGCGCAACCTCGTCGCTCGCGATCACAACGGGGCTCGGCGCACTTGCAATTCTGGCGTTTCTGACGATCGCGAGACTGGCAAATGAAGGCCCGGCGGTTGTCAGGATCCAACTGAAAGAACTCAAGGGCGAGGCAGGAGCAGAATGACAGACAGCACGAGCACGGCCCAGACTCAAACGCCTGCCGGCACGCCCGCAGAAGTCTTTCTCACGTTCCTGAAGCTCGGCCTCTTATCATTCGGCGGACCGATTACTCATCTCGGGTACTTCCGGGAAGAACTCGTGCACCGACGCGCTTGGCTTTCCGATCACGCCTATGCCGATCTGGTCGCCCTTTGCCAATTCTTGCCGGGTCCAGCATCCAGTCAGGCGGGTTTTGCTTTAGGCATGATGCGCGCGGGCTGGCTAGGGGCACTGGCGGCCTTTACGGCCTTCACCTTGCCATCCGCGCTGATCCTGTTGGTGTTTGCCATGTCTGCTGCAAGCATTTCGGGGCCGGTCGGCACGGGCGCGCTGCATGGCCTGAAGATCGTCGCAGTCGCCATCGTGGCGCAGGCCGTCTGGGGGATGGCGAAGAACCTCTGTCCGGATAAAGAACGAGCGGCAATTGCGGTCGCGGCCGTGGCGGTGCTCGCATTCATGCCGGGAGCCTTCGGCATGGTGAGTGCGATCCTGATTGGCGCAGGCGCGGGGCTGGCACTTAGCCGCGGCACTGGCACACCAGTGAGTGGCCATGTCACAATGCCGGTGTCCCGACGGGGTGCGGCTGCGGCACTCGTCGCTTTTTTCGGACTGCTTGTGATTCTGCCTCTGCTCGCGAAATACGGCCAAGCATTCGCTGTCGCTGATAGCTTCTACCGCGCTGGTTCACTCGTGTTCGGCGGTGGCCATGTAGTCTTGCCTCTTCTCGAGGCCGAAGTCGTGCAACCTGGGTGGGTATCCCCCGATGCATTCCTGGCAGGCTATGGTGCCGCACAGGCGGTCCCTGGGCCGCTGTTCACCTTTGCGGCCTACCTCGGCACTGTACTTGGAACGCAGCCGAATGGCATAGTTGGCGCAGTAATCGCACTGCTCTCCGTCTTCCTGCCAGGATTTCTGATTCTCGTCGGCGTACTGCCCTTTTGGGACCGGTTTCGCTCGTTGGCGACAGCGCAGTCGCTTATGCAGGGAGCAAATGCTGCGGTTGTCGGCATCCTCGGCGCTGCCCTCTATTCGCCAGTATTCACAAGCGCCATCGGCAACATGCGTGATTTCACGCTGGCCCTCTTGTGCTGGGTACTTCTGATGTCGTGGAAGCTTCCGCCGTGGCTCGTTGTCGTTGTGGCTGCGGTTGGCGGCGTAGGACTGGCTCTGATTTCTTGAGAATGCCTCACGGAGGTCTCGTCCGTGAGGACAAAACAGATGGTCCGAATTCTAGGCTCCAATCTCCTTCAGTTGGTCGCAGCACCGAGAAATCGACGCTCGCATCTTCTTCACCATCGAAGAATTCCTCGGCCGCGACGGAAATGTCGTCGCCATAGGGGATGGTTCTGCTCAGCAATCCATCGTCTTCGAGTGCCTCGATATCAGGAAGATCACGCAAGGTATCGAAGCCAAAGGCTGATAGAAAATGCTTCGTCGTTGCAAAAGTGTATGGCGCTCCTGGAGCCGGACTGCGTGTGCTGACTTCCGCCATTGTTACAACCCAACCATCCGGAAGGAGGTGCGGCCGGAAAGCTCCCGCACCGCCTCGAAACTTTCGAGACGCTCGAACAGCTGTGTGGCCCCAGGTGCGCCAGAACGGCCTCGGCCAGCCCAAGCGCCAGCACCTCGGTATCCGGGCGAACGGCAGAGATCGCCGTAATAAGGTCCGCCACCGCGAAGGGTATTGCTCGCCCGGACTGAATGGCAGAATCGACGATATCGGGAACTGAGGCAAGTCCGTCGTCCGACCGAGCCCAGAAAGGTCGGCGGTATCTTTGACGAATGAGGTGGTGACCGGTCCGGATCGGCGCGTCAACATTCGTGTCGCCCGAAACAGCTTTCCAGCCGGTCCGGAATCGTCGCCGGCGACGGTTAGCAGGACGGCGTCCCGGCTAGCGCGCGCCTTCCTCTTGATTGCGGCCGAGCATCTTGGCACCTACAGTGGCCGGTAAGGGCAAGCCGATCGTGCCAGCAGCCAAGCCATCGAGGGTCGGCGCGATGCCGTAAGAAATGCAATCGAACTCCCTAGAGCTACGGTCAAGCCGAAGGTCTGATCAACCGCCTCAAGTACTGAAGCGAGCAGTGTACGGTCGCGCCGGCCCGGAACTGATGAGGGCGAGAATGATGCCGCTGAATCACAGAAATTGAGGAAGAACCCAGTTAAGTGCGAAACGACAGCACGTTCATCGCTCGCACTCTCACTTCCCCACCTTGCCCCCGGCCGCACGCTGGGGCTTTTCTTTTCCCGTCACGCTCGTGTCACGTGGCTAACATCATCAGTTTTGATTAATTCCCGCCCGGTGATGCGTCTTGGCGCCACCTTGTTGCTTGAAGGCTCGCCTGCGTATGGCGAGCCCTTCTCAAACGCGACGTGCCCTGGCATCCCTGCTGCGCAAGACTTCTCGTTCGCGCCGGGCTCTTGAACACCGCTTTTGGCGTTGAGGGCTTGGGAGGGAATCCTGGAAGATTAATTCCCTTGATCCTATCGGCTTTTTGACGCCGCATTTCTCATTGACGAAACCGCGGCTGCAACACCGGAGATTTCATGAGGCCCAATTCCCTCGGCAGCCTACGACCTGTCCGCGCGAAGACACTAGCGCGGAACCGGTATGCGGCCTTCCGAGTTACGCTACCGATGTCAATTTCCCGGACATCATACTCCACAGCACCCCCTTGCCCCGCTCTGAGCCGGGTTTTTCTTTGGCAACGGCATCAGACCAAAGTCCTAGGCATGGAACCGCGTTCAGTGGCCGGCGTTTTGAGCGCGTTATCACCTGTTTGGAGTAACTCGAATGAAAGCTATTATCATCGCAGGCATGATCGGCCTGGCTTCTATATTCTCATCGGCCACTCCCAGTCTCGCGGATAGCGTAACAGTGACGGTCGGAGACAGTCATCATGGCCGGTCATGGGATCGCCATCATGACCGCCGGGATTGGCGCCACGGCCGACACTACTATCGTCATGGCCCGCGATGCCGCGTCAAGACCGTTCGGTACCGGCACCATCACCGCTGGGTCTACTCCAAGAAGCGTATCTGCCGCTGGTAATGCTCACGAGCGGCGCCATCCGCACTCGGAGGCGCCGCTAGCCTCTTCATGTCGATACTGGAAAAATACATTCAAAAATTGCAATCTAATCGCGGTATGAGCTAGGTTCCCCGTCGATACGTTGGAGGCCACCTTGCCTGATCAATCTGATGAAAGCCGCCACTTGATGAAAACACTGATTTTCACATTGGGTGTCATCACTGAAAGCAATGAACGAGAAAAGCAGCAAATAGCCGACGCCTACTCGGAGGCTCGTTCTCTGGCCGCCTCGATCCCCTGGGCTGACGGATCTGCGAGACCAAGAATCACTGCCTGTCTTGAGCGCTTCAACGAGTGCAAGGAAGCGGAAAGCGTCGAAGCCGCCGCATGGCTCTTAACTGCCACGCAGGAGCGTGTTGCCGAGAAGGATCTGCCGGATTGGGAGACGCTTAAAATCGTTGCCGACAAGGCTGCAGGAATGTTGCCTCGACCTCGTAGAATGCATTGATCGCCCACAAGCTATGGCTTGTCCGCCCGCCCTTGTCTTCGTGTCGGACAGCTCTCGTTCAAGCCGCTGCTGGTCCGTCTTCAGATCCATGATGACGTCCTTGGCGCCGCACACGCTGCCCTGCGATTCCTTCATGTCGCTGAGCTGTCGCTGTTGGTCGAGGAACCGCTGATCATATGCCGCGAAGACGTGATCGAGTTCTGCTCGTGGCACCTGGGCGTCTCGGAGGTCGTTGAAAGCGCCGTGCGTTCGCTGCCTGTCTTCCACACCGCGCTGGGTCCGCTACTGCATCTCGTCCTTGCTGACCATCTTATCGACCAGTGTTGCAATAGCCGTCGAGGTGCTAGCGGTTTGAACCTTCGCGTCTTCCCGGATCTGCGTAAGGTTGTCCTTAATTGGCTGCAGCGCAAGATACCCCAGGCCTGCAAGGATGGATCGTGATCGTCACCGAGCTGAAGCCGATGATGATAGGCCACTGGGTCTTCGAGCCGCCGCGGACCTCGTTGGAGAGCGTTTTGGTCGCGGCGTTGAGCCGCTGGAAGCCCGTGTTCATGTTTGAGCGAAGATCGGGGAGATCCTTGCCCTTGTTCTCGACGCGCTCCGATAGGCGAGCCCAGGAGCCATAGGATCGAAACCGTTTCCGTTGTTGCTCATTTCCAGACTGCCTGCCATCCCTGCCCTTGCCTTTTCGATGCCATGCTATGCTCGATTGCCAATCCTTAAGAAAAGCCGCCCGGGTGAGCGGCTTGGAGTGTTCGGTTGACCACAATTTATGAACGGCCGTGGAGTAAGGCATTGAAATTCGGCCACCCGGAATTACTTGGAAATACCGTTGGTAATGAGGGTGCCAAAATGTGCTTACTGAGAGAAGTTGAAGAGGCCGAGCAACAGGGGCGTGACCTTGCAAGGTCTGGGGGTCTTGCGTCTTCAAACCCATACGCCGACCGCCTAGATCTGCACTCCGCTTGGCTGAGAGGATACCGTTCGGCGTGGGCAACCGTGATAGTCCCAGCCCTTCCAGATGGCGACAAAACAGAGAAACGATAACGTTGCGGGGGGCGCAGAAGGAGACCATCCGGGGCAAAAATTGGCTCCCGCTCGTTAAGCTTCGATCAAGATATATTAGACGACACTCATTCGCGTTGGAGGACGCGCCGGAGGAGCAAATGACCAAGCCACTTCTTGTTGATCATCTTACCGTTTGCGCCAAGCTTGCCCGGTCTGACGGGAACCCATTGATCGAATATTTGATACGCATGGCCCTTCTGGAAGCCAAACCAAAAGGGACGAGAGAGCAGAGCGGGAATTGATACACCCGCAACGCCGCCACTTTCGGCGCGAAGGCCCGGTAGCAGCGTTACCGGGCCTTTTCCGTTAGTGGACGCGGTTCCGACGTGCCCACTTGTGATGCCACGCTGTGCCTCAATCGCAGCAAGAGAACCCTTACGGTTGACAGCCGTGAGGGTTATTCGTTGATGGAAGGGAAAAAGCCGCCTCACGCGAATGAGGCTCAGGAAAGCCTTAGGAACGTGAGGCGGCTCGATACGATGGCAGTGACACTCATCGTATTTGTAAATTTGGCGAGGTCATCAACGCGGCTTTGGAGAGCGGACAATGACCTCTAAACAGATGTCACCAACTGTCTAGATGAAGGGTAGCGGATAAAACTCCAGATGCAAATGGTCTTGGCCGAGCTTTTATCCAAAGCTTGACGGAACGCGCTCATGCCAAGCGCGTTCCGCATGGCGTTAAAGCCGAAGGAAGGAAGGCTTACGCCGCTCAACAACATCGAGATGAGTCGAGAGTTCCGTCAACCTTTAGTGATCCAGTCGGCCGGAACATCAAGGTTCAGCACTTGTTCTCTCCCCGTGTTGCCATCCGGTGACAATTCCTGAAGGAGGAAACATTAAATGAAAATGAAACTCGTAGCCGCATCGCTTCTCGCTCTCGGCATGGCAACTTCGATGTCGTATGCTCAGTCCAACCCGGTTCCGAACAATATGGCGACCGACAAGAACGCCAATGAAGATGCCGGCGGCGGCGCCAATGGCGACGTGGACAGCACTGGCACCAAGACGATGAAGCCGATGTCCACCGATGGTACGATGACCAACAGCACGACCAAGACCAACTCAACCGACTGCAAGGACGGCTCCAATACCAAGGGCGCTCTCCAGACCCAGGCGGGCAAGAGCGACGCTACTCCGCAGGGCGTGGCTTGCGGCGAGAATAACCAGTAAAATTTCGCTTTATCGAGAACGAGGCCGGCACGTCCGGCCTTTTTCTTTGCGCGGAATTTATAACCGTGCGCCGTCCTGACCCATAGGTGAGACCTGTATAATGCGACGGTGGAAAATCACATTCAAGGGCGTCGGTCAAACGGGGGCAGTTTGAGCCGTGAACGTTGACCATCAGCCCAAGCAGTCGCATAGGCCTCGAATTTGAAGCTTTGGCTGGTCACGACCCCACCGTCAAGCACGTAGACTGCCCAACCGTCGCCCAACTTCACCACTTTTACAGAATCTTCCACGTCGCTCCCCGCGCAAGGCAGATGGCGATGATAGACCGGTTCAACAGGAGGAAAAAGCCCATTTGTTTGCTTCATTGTTTTCAGATGAGGGTGGGAGGCTTTAACGCCTGCTTCGCCGACTATCGGGAACTCCCATGCGCTCTACATTCGGAAGGGGTCCACACACCCACCGCACAGATTCCGGCCGCGGTATCGTCGATCGCTTTCTGATCTTTCAGCGTGGCGCCCTTTGCTCCGGTGAGCGAGGTCCCGACGATAGCCCTAGTCGTGGATGACAGGCTTTTCTTCGATGCAGTCACACTTTGCTTGAGACCGGTAACTTCTCCGGGGTCAGGCGGCGCGCAAGAGGGGTGGCTTGGGTTTGAAGATCGAAGGCACGTTCGGTTCTGGCTGTCGAAACCGGTGCCCTCAAGCGATCGCGAAGTTCGCCGTTCAGCGCGGCCGTCCGAACTTGCATGAGCACGTGCGCGCCGTGAAGCGACCATCGCATTGCAGTAGAGATGCGAACGGGGACTTCAAGGAACCGAGGCAACGGGGAAGCGCGCCATCCCTCGACCCAGCGATGCCCCTGCTAGTCCGCCGCCGATGATGATCAGATCGCATGCCGTGCTGCCCATTGATCGCTCAGCCAATATGTCGCATCGTAATAGTATCATCCACTCGGCAGGGGTCTAGGTAGTGCTTTCAATCACTTGTTCTCAGCGCGTTGAGCAAGAACATGTCGACGCTTTTGAGCCACGACCGACAACGATCCCCGACTTTGGCCGGTCGTTCAAACGATGCTAGCGTCGGAGCAACATGGAGGCGCACATGGCGGGATATTTCGGAACCGACATTCAACAGCGGCTGCAAGCTCAGGCCGAGGAAAGTGCGGAGTTCATCGCCCACACTCCTGGAGCGTGCCAGGCAGGACGTACCATGGGGTGTGACGATCCCAAGCAATTTGGATGGGATAGAATTGGCGAAATCGTCGAGCGAGACGGAGTTTGTGGCTTCAGACTAGTGGACACCGCCGATGTGCCTGAGATCAGTTCCGAACTCTTTCACGCGGCTGCAGGTTCGACACCTGGGAGGTATTTCTTGCCGAACGCGATGCGGCGTTGCTCGCGTCCTGCAAGATCGCGAGCGAGCCGCTACCGAGCGGTCTTTCCCTGTGGACGATCACGGACGATCCGGAGAACCAGCAAATCAAGGACACGCAGGCCATGATGGCGAGCGCCGGACTTGTCCCCTTTTCCGGATCGATGTTAACGGGAAAGATTGGCCGTACGGTGACGATCATCATCGGCGACGAGGCCGGAGTTGTGGCTACCGCACACGGTTACATGCCCCACAACGCTTTCAGTCCCTACAGAGGATATGCATGGGGCGGTTTGGTTGCAGTAGCCGAAACTCATCGTGGGAGAGGCCTCGGCAAGTTAGTCAACGCCCTAATGATTGAGCGAGTGCTTAAGGAGCTAGGGGCAAGCCATATTTACGAATTGGTCTCGGCGAGTAACGTGCCTTCGAGACGAATGGTCGAGGCTTGCGGGTTAACGTTGGAGCTGACACTCACATGCGGAATCGCCACACCACAAGAAAGCGCGCGTTTCACGAAGTAGTGGGCGCCAAGTTACCAAGACTGTCATGACGGCTATTTGCGCACAGGCGACATGGCACTGCGATGGAGGCATGTCCGCTTTCTGATATTTAGGGGACGGCCGTTACGTCCGAAAGAGAGGCGCAAAACGGTCGTTACGCGCGAGCCACATATGGCTCAAGAAAATACCTTTTCGGCGTCTTCGCCTTGGACCAATTCGAACCTAAGGCACACAAAACCCCACAGCTCCATCCGTGGCGCTACATTGAAATACTTGCCCAATCTTCATGCCCGTGGCGAATTCGTACTACGAAAATTTTCTCATCTTCTTCAACCCGATAGACGATGAGATGTGCTTTGAAGGGATGAATTCTGACGGGCGGTTCGATCTCATTCCGTTCGCGTGCGATGCGTGGGTTAGCAGCTATCAGATCAAATAATACGAAAAGTTCATCGTGGTAGCGTTTTGCTTGATCTACTCCGAACATACGGGCACCCTGCTCGGCGATCGCAATGATGTCTTCTTCCGCCTCGACAGAAAGCTTAAAACTCATGACTCGCTGGCACGAGCCATCGCCTCAGCGAAGAGTTCATCCTTTGATCGAATGCCAACGCCACTTTGGAGCCCGGCCTCGACGAAACTTTGCATGGCGGCAATCTTGTCGTTTCGTGTCTGGTCGCGTCTGATCAGGTCGCGTACGTAGTCGCTAGCGTTCGAATATCGCCCAGTTCTGGCCTGCGCCTCCACCCAATCCTTCATCGGGTCTGGAAGAGATACGTTCATTGTCGCCATCGGAAACCTCCACTTGAAGGGATCATATTCGATTTTGGCAAAGTTTGTCAAATATCCCACATCTGTGTGTGTCAGAACCGTCCCCCATTCTTTCTTGAGCTCCCTGCTTCGATACCTCCGAGATCGACGCCCGCGAGCCGCACCAACTTCTCTATGGAATCGCCACTCGCGAGCAAATATGAGACGACAGCAGTCGGATAGACGTTTTCACCACATGCAACATATCGAGTGGCTAGAACCTGCCCTCGACGTGACGCCAGTTTCGGCGTCGGTAGTTCACCAAACTTGCGTCGACACAGCGAAGTAAAAGAAGGGCGGTGACGGCTACACCGATTAGCAGGATTTCCATTCTGCGAGTTTCCTGATGTTTTCAGAAGCGCCAGAGCCGAGCGCGGACCCAGGCGTCTCTACGACCGTTTATCAGGCGTTGTTCGCCTTCCACTCTTCGTAGCGCGCCTTGTTTTCGGCGTTGGCAGGGTACAGGCCGGACAGCGCTGCGCCATTGTTGACTTCTTGCATGATCCAGCCCTCCAGGCGCTCCTGCTCCGTGGCGGCTTCGAGAATTCATCAATCATGGCTTCCGGGATGACAACAGCACCATCGTTGTCGATGATGATGACGTCGTTAGAGAATACGGCAACACCACCGCAGCCCACGGGCTGGTCCCAATCGACGAATGTCAAGCCGGCGACGGACGGAGCGGCCGCGCCAGAGCACCACACCGGCAGGTTTGTCCCCAGCACTCCGTCAAGATCGCGCACCACGCCATCCGTGACTAGCGCGGCGACGTTCCTTTTCGCCATACGCGCGCAGAGAATGTCGCCGAAATGCCGGCATCCTTGATGCCCATCGCGTCGACGACCGCAATGCAACCGTCGGGCATGGCTTCGATGGCCGCGCGCGTGGACTTGGGAGAGGACCAGGATTCCGGTGTCGCCAGGTCTTTGCGTGCAGGAACAAACCGAAGCGTGAAGGCACGACCGACGATGCGGCCCCGGCCAGGCTTGATCGGGGAAGCGCAATGGCAGATTTCCGCCCCTTGTTGGCAGGATCTGGCCCCTGAAGCGAATTGATCGAATACTGCAAACAGGAGGAAGATGAGACCTGCGGCGAGATCGACCGCATCGGCGCAGGTGTGCCGCTTACCTTTAAATCATGAGGTTTTCCAATGACTAACGAAACGAAGGTCGTCGCTGGCATCAAGGTCCCTGATAGCGCGATGGCGAAAGCGGCAGCAGAGCTGGTCCGTGACACCGAGACGGATCTTCTCTTCCATCACTCCAGCCGCGTCTTCCTGTTTGGCGCCCTGACAGGAGAACGCAAGCAGCTCAACTACGATGCCGAGCTTCTTTACATCGGCGCCATGTTCCATGACATGGGCATCATGGATCGGTATGCCAGCGACACGGAACGTTTCGAAGTTGACGGTGCCAATGCCGCGCGCGACTTTCTTTCGGCCTATGACATCTCGGAACGCGACGTCGACGACGTTTGGGACTCGATCGCCTTGCACACGACCCCTGGGATTCCACAGCATAAGCGCCCGACGGTCGCGCTGATCCCGATACTGTGTCGGTAGGATTCCGAGACGTTTCACAAACACCTCCCGCATGCGCTTGGGATTGCCGAATCCGCATTCGTGCGCAATCAGCTTCAGAGGCTTGCTGGTTCCCTCCAACATAGCGCGCGCCGCATCGATGCGCGCACTTTCAACGAACTGGGCCGGTGTGGAGCCGGTGCTTGCGCCGAACGCCCTGGCAAAGTTGCGTTCGCTCATCCCACATGCGGCTGCGAGGTCGGCAACAGACAGGTTCCGACCGAGGTGTTCCATCACATAAGTGGTCACCCCGGAAATTGGCGATCCGGCGTCCAAGGAGAATTCGATGTATGGGCTGAACTGCGACTGCCCTCCCAATCTCTGAGCAACAACGACGAGCCGCTTGGCAACGGCCAGAGAGATGGCCGGTCCGTGGTCCTCGCGAACCAAGGCCAACCCCAGATCGATCCCCGCAGTCACCCCGGCCGACGTCACCAAAGGACCGTCCCGCAGATAAATCCGGTCATAGTCAACATCCGCACCTGGATATCGGGTAGCCAGTTGCCTGGCATTCTGCCAGTGCGTCGTGACTTTTCGGCCATCAAGAAGCCCAGCCCCGCCCAGCAAGAACGCACCTGTACACACAGAGCCGTAAACATCGCTGAGCAGTGCGAGGCGCTGAATGCAATCGACAATTTCAGACGGGGCCTCAGAGGTGGGCAAGGATGGGCCACCAGGGACGAGAAACAGATCGAGGGGACTGTCTGCCTGCTCATAGTCGAGATTCGAGGCTAAGATCATACCATTCGACGCCGTAACATGTCGATGCGACGGGCCTATCGTCATGATCTTGTAGCGCTGATCAGGCTCGATAAAAGCATTGGCTTCGGCAAAGACATCCAGCGGTCCGGAAACATCCAGGGACTGGACCCCTTCAAAAATCAGCATGCCGATTGTTTTCATCGCAGCGTCCGTTTCAACAAGCCGTCCAGAGTTCAATAGAACATATGTAACCAGCGCCAAACCTTTGATTTCTTGCCGAACCGTATTTCAAGAACCTACGAGTCTTCCTCGCTTTGATACGCATTGCGATTTATTTTCTGGTCCACGGTGAAACGCAGCTCTAGTTCATGATCTCGAAGAGGCCTACGCAACCACTCGCAAGGTGGCCTTTGAGCCACTGCCAGCCAGCGACCGAACGAAGGACAGGATGCGCGGCGTCACCTGTTCGGCCATTTCCGTGTGGGGATAATGTCCGGCACCTTCGACGATCATGGTCTCAGCATTGAGTTTTCTGGCCAGCGTATGGGCTTCGGCGGCGGCATCTTTGAAATCGGGGTCCTTGGTACCCATGACGATCAGGGCCGGCACTTTGGTCTTCTCTAGGATCGCCGCGGTATCTGCCTTGGAAAGATTGATCATCGCGCGGAGGGCGTCCATCCGTGCCGGCTCCCGCAGGTTTCTCGTGATCGCCGCCTTGACCTCAATATGGTCCGCAGGCTTTTTAGTCGGAAACAAGCTGTCCCAATACATGGTCCAGAACCCGACGCGCCAAGGTCCGGCAAAACCAATGCCCAAGGCCAGCTTCTGGACGAAAGACACTTCGAGATCGCGAACGATCGGCCCAAGGAGTACGACGCCGTTTACCTGTTCGGGTGCATCCTGTGCCGCCCATAAGGCAGAGCCTGCGGCAAAGGAATTGCCTAAGATGGTGGCTGAACCGGCGCCAAGCTTCTTCAGCACTGCGACGGCGTCACGACCGACGGCACGCGCTGAGTAATCGCTCCACTTCGCCGTGGTCTCCCCGTAGCCGCGGGCATCCATGGTGATGACGCGGTAGCCGGCTTGCTGCATCATTGGGTTCAGGTAGCGATATTCCGAGCGCAGATCGCCCATGCCGGGGATCGCCAGAATAATCGAACCGTTGCCCCCAGTATCTTCAAATGCGACGCGGCCGCCTTCTGTCTCGATGAACTGTGTCTGTGTGAAAAGAGTGCTCATGGTGGTTGGCCTTGTTCCTCGGTTGGCCGGCCTGTCGGCGGCCGCGATCTCTTGTTGACGCTTTCAAGCTAGCCGTATTATTTTTGGTCCGAAATTGCCCATTTTTGGCATGGGATCGATCCAAAAATGAATAGCCTTGACTGGACCCTGGTTCGCTCCTTCCTTGCTGTCGTCGAATGCGGCTCCCTTTCGAAGGCGGCAAAAAGTATCGCGGCAACCCAGCCTACCCTGAGCCGACATGTTCGTTGGAGGCCGAACTCGGCATAAGCCTGTTCACCCGCTCCGTGCAGGGCCTCGATCCGACAGCGGCGGCTCTTGGCCTCATCGAAGATGCACGCGCCATGGGAGCGGCGGCCGAGGCGTTAAACCTCAAGGCTCAAGGGCGTTCACAGCAATTGTCTGGCACGGTGCGGGTGACGGCATCGGTGATCGTCGGAAATCTAATACTGCCCGCGCTGCTCGCGACTCTGCGGCAAGCGGAACCCAATATCCAGATCGAGATCGTTACGTCGGACGCGAACCAGAACCTGCTTCGCCGCGACGCCGACATCGCGATCCGCATGGCCGAGCCGACACAGAACGCGTTGATTGCTCGCAAACTCGGCGACACACCCATGGGCCTTTTTGGCGCAAAGGGCTATTTCGATCGCCGTGGCCGCGTAACTTCGGTGGCCGACCTCCAAAGCCACGACCTCATCGGCCTTGATCGCAGCGATGTGTTGATCCGGGGTTTGGCGGCATATGAGGTGAAGTTGGCACGCGATGACTTCGTGCTGCGGTCCGATGATCAGATGGTGGGCTGGCACTTACTACTCGCAGGTGGCGGAATTGGTATCGCGCAGGTTTTGCTGGCAAGCCGGCACAGTGAGCTCGAGCAAGTAGATGTAGGCCTGCAATTCCGGCCGTTGCCTGTGTGGCTGGTGATGAGCGAAGAGGTGCGCAGCAGTGCGCGCGTGCGGCGTGTCGCCGATTTCCTGTCGGATGCGTTGATCGATGTGCTGCGGGGTTGAAACTGCGGCATTCGTGCCACGAGGTTTCAGAATACAGTCATCCTCACGCAAAACGCCTATGAATCCTGTCGATAAGCTCGCCTCAGGGAACTTCAATCGGACAAGTCCCTGAGGCGATCCACGTGGCTCAAACTGCTTGCCAACTTCGGACCTGATACCCACCAAAAAGGCTCTTGCTCGGCAGATTGAAGATAAAATACGGATTAAGGAGCGGAAGCGCGGTTGCCTGTTCGAGCCGCAGCAAGTGCGCATCGTCCAGGATTACGTCGAGGGACGCAACGTTCTGAGAGAGTTGGTCGACCCGGCTCGCACCGATTAGTACAGAAGAGACACCGGGGCGTTGCACCACCCAGGCCAAGGCTACTTCCGCCGGTGAACGGCCGATTTCCGACGCTACTGCCTTGAGGACATCGACGACATCGAAATTGTGCTCGGTGAACAGCATGCCGCCGAAAGGATTGTCCCCATTGAGGCGCCCATCGCTTTCGCCTTCGGTCACAGATCCAGCCTTGTCGGGCAGACCTGTCGCACGGCCCGCATCACTGATCTTGTCGCGACCGTATTTTCCCGTCAGCAGACCAGCCGCTAGCGGGCTCCATGGCACCATCCCCAAACCAAATTCTGCTCCAGCCGGAATGAGATCCAACTCGATGCCACGGTCTATCAGCGAATAAGCATATTGCAGGCCGATCGGCCTGGGCAGGCCATGCGCTTCGGCGAGTGTCGCGACCTTTGCTACGTACCAGGCGGGCGTATTCGAAAAGCCGTAATGCAGGATTTTTCCGGCCCTGACGGCATCGGTCAGGGTATGCAGAACCTCTTCCGCAGGCGTTGTGCGGTCCCAGACATGCATCCAGTACATGTCGATGTAATCTGTTTTCAGCCGCTTCAGGGAACCCTCTATGCCCATGCGAATGTTCTTGGCACCGTTACCACCCCATAACGGTGTGCCCTGCCCGCGCGGAAAGCCGGATTTTGTCGCGATCACTAGCCGATTACGCGTAGCGCTGTCGGCCATAAAAGCTCCGAGCATTTCCTCGCTGCGGCCGGCGGAATAGACATCCGCGGTATCGATGAAATTGCCGCCGGCATCGACATAAGCGTCGAAAAGACCGCGCGAGGTTTTGTCACCCGCCCCCCAGCGCTCTGCCCCGAAGGTCATTGTGCCGAGTGCCAGCGGGCTGACGATCAGGCCGGATTTGCCGAGCGTGCGGTAACTGGTGAGGTCCATGGATATTCTCCGTCATTGTGATGCGCAGGATGTAGCGCCAAGCCTTCCCAAGGATAAGTCGTTGATTGCGGCATGAACTTGTGAACAACGTGCATCAATGGTACGAAACGAACTCAATGACCTGATGGCCTTCGCCGCAGTGGCGCGAGAGCGCAGCTTTACCCGTGCCTCCGCCATTCTCGGGATGTCGCCCTCTGCGCTCAGCCATGCGATGCGCGGCCTGGAAGAGAGGTTAGGCGTTCGGCTTTTGGCACGTACAACGCGCAGCGTGGCGCCGACCGAGGCAGGCGAACGTCTGCTACAATCGCTGACCCCAGCCCTTGCCGACATCGAGAATGGGTTAGAAGCATTGGCGGAGTGGCGCGACAACCCGTCCGGCACGGTCAGGATCACCACGTTTGCCTATGCTGCTCGAATGGTTCTTCTGCCGAAACTGCCGGCCTTCCTGCTCGCCAATCCGGATGTGCGGGTCGAGGTAAACATCGAAGACGGATTGACGGATATCGTCGCAGCCGGTTTCGATGCCGGTATTCGACTGGGAGAAGCCGTCGCCAAGGACATGGTCGCGGTGAAGGTCGGACCTGATTTGAGGACGGTGGTGGTCGGCACGCCTTCCTATTTCGACCGCTACCCTCCTCCACTGACACCCTATGACCTCGAACGCCACGCCTGCATCGGCTACCGGCTGACGACATCGGCCGGATTGTTGCCCTGGGAGTTCGAGAAAGATGGCAAGGAGATCAAGATCCGTACCAGCGGCCCTTTGGTGGCCAATGATGTTGATCTGCCGGCGGCTGCCGTTCGTGCCGGGGTCGGGCTGGGATATATCATGGAGCATGACGTGGCGGACGAGATCGCGGCAGGGACCCTTATGCAGGTGCTGACGGACTGGAGCCCTTCCTACCCAGGGTTTTATCTCTATCACACAAGCCGAAGACAAACGCCGCCCGCGCTCAGAGCGCTGATTGATGCTCTCACGACAGCCTGAAATGCGCACCTACGCCTTGAAAAGACTCGAACCGCCGACCACATCGATTACCGACAGGATCGCGCCGAATTTCCGTGTAACTGCAGCTACTTGTTCTCGCGAACAGCTGATATGTGCCGATCGCAGACCGGCGGCGTCGACAAGTTTGCGCGTGGATGGGATCACACCAGCGACCATGCTCCAGTCTGGATCGAATTGGACGACGCATAGTATATCTCAAGGAGAGATCGATGCGGTCACTTCCAGGCGCACCACCCTGAGCGATGTCCGATGGCGAAACATAGAAGTGACGGTATCCTGGGGATTAAAGAAGACCTTTAGCCCGCAAATCGGCCGCGAAGGTGATGAGCGGCATCACGAGAGTTAGGGGCTTGTCCTTCAGTGGCTCGGCTCCAAAGGAGGCGTACCAATTGGCGGCGCGCTCGCCTTTGGCATCGATGATCAATAGAAGTCCCCCGCCCTCTCCTGCAAGTCGGAGGCAGCGGAGCGCTGCGGCGGCTAGGAGTTGGCCTCCCAGTCCCTGCCCGGCGACCGCGCGGTCGGTAGCCAGTCGTGCAAGCTTGAAGCCCGGCACGTCATGGCGGGCAAGACCGCGTGTCATTGCATCAGGCACAGTTGCACGCTCGACTGCCGAAGGCGCGATTGTATAGAACCCAAGAATGCGGTCGGATGCTGTATCATCGATAGCACAGAAGGTCTTCGA
>NZ_JBFTMO010000018.1:0-88099 GCF_056396985.1 Rhizobium sp. 05N430
GCTTCCCAGTTCAGAGCCTTGCGGGTAGCGGCGATTTCCTCGGCACCGAGCGGGTTGCCGTGAACCTTGTGGCTGCCCTGCTTGTTCGGAGCGCCGAAGCCGATGATCGTCTTGCAGGCGATGAAGGTCGGGCGGTCGGACTTGTGGGCGGCTTCGATGGCAGCGGCGATTGCTGCCTGGTCGTGACCGTCGACTTCGATCGTGTTCCAGTGAACCGCCTTGAAGCGCATGATCTGGTCGGTCGAGTCAGACAGGGAGACGGCGCCGTCGATGGTGATCGAGTTGTTATCCCAGAAGAGGATCAGCTTGTTCAGCTTCAGGTGACCGGCAAGCGCGATCGCTTCATGGCTGATGCCTTCCATCAAGCAGCCGTCGCCGTTGATGACATAGGTGTAGTGGTCCTGCAGGTCGGAACCGAATTCCTCGCGCAGCTTGCGCTCGGCGATCGCCATGCCGACAGCATTGGCAATGCCCTGGCCGAGCGGACCGGTGGTCGTTTCGATGCCGGTCGCGTGGCCGTATTCAGGATGGCCGGCGGTCTTCGAACCGAGCTGGCGGAACTGCTTCAGGTCCTCGATCGTCATGTCCGGATAGCCGGTTAGATAAAGGAGCGAATAGAGAAGCATCGAGCCGTGGCCTGCGGAGAGGACGAACCGGTCGCGGTTCGGCCAATGCGGCTTCTTCGGGTCGAAGCGGAGATACTTGCTGAAGAGGACAGTGGCGACATCAGCCATGCCCATCGGCATGCCCGGATGGCCGGAATTAGCCTTTTCGACTGCATCCATGGCGAGGAAGCGGATCGCATTTGCCATCCGGTCGTGTTGTTCAGGAGAGGTCATGGCTATTCCACGGGTTCCGGGTGTCGGGGGATGGCCTCGAGCCTTCTGAAGACCATCGATGAGAGCGGGGTGACACATAGCAGTTGGAACGGCCAAGTCAATAAATTGCAGGCCGAATCCGGGACGGGTGCGACGATTTTTAACATTTGACCATCAAATTTTACAAAAGACCAATTCACTGCAAAGACTGGGACTATTTCAGTCATCCACAGAATAGGGCCGGTGCCCCCATGCCGCCTTTATTGACGGGCAGTTGGCGAGCTGCATATCCTCTTGAAAACACTGAACCGGCACCGCTTGCCGATTCGAATGGTCTTCTGCGGGAACACCGGACTTAAGACAATGACGCCGACAGGCAACGCCATGGAAGCAGCGCTCAACGAGCTCAAACAGGCCATCTCAGGCCTGGAGAACGCCGTCGACATGCGCATCGAACGCCAGCGCGAGCAGGGCGATATCGAGGGCGAGGTACGGCGCGTTCATGCCGACCGCTCGAAACTGGCGCAGGAGCTGGATCAGGCGGAATTCCGGGCGAACCGCCTGGAAGAGGTCAATCGTGAGGTCTCCCGCCGGCTGGTAACGGCGATGGAAACCATTCGCGCGGTTCTGGACCGGTAAAGGAAGCAGCGACATGGCGCAGGTGACTGTTACGATCGACGGCAAGGCCTATCGCATGGCCTGCGAAGAAGGCCAGGAAGGCCATCTGACGGATCTCGCCAACCGCTTCGACGGCTATGTAGGCCATCTCAAGGGCCAGTTCGGCGAAATCGGCGATCTCAGGATCACTGTCATGGCCGGTATCATGGTGATGGACGAGATTGCCGAACTCACGCGCCGGGTGGCGGGTCTCGAGGCGGAGCTCGATGGTCTGCGCAGCAACCGTGATACGGTGCTTGCCGCGACCTCGCGCACCGAGGAGACGCTGGCATCGGCGCTTGGCGAAGTTACCAGCCGCCTGCGTAGCATCACCGAAAAGCTGAACGGCCGGACGCCTGCCGAGCTGAATTAATTCGCCGAAACACTGTCTTCTGCCACTGGCGCGGCCTCGAGAACGCCTTTATATATTGAAGGCGATCTGCGCCTCTCGACAGGAATCACAATCCCTGGGGCCATACTCGATCCAACGGGAGCTGTCCCTGACCAGGCTCGTGGGCCTGGACATATGGCGCCCACCTACGTTTGTAGGCACCCAGGATCGTAAACATCCACCGGTTGCCGCGGATCGCACTTTTTCCCCTTCACAGTTTCCCTTCCCCGATTGCCACGTCCTTCTTCAGGTGAGCGCTTAGGTCGTTGGCCTTGGCGGGGCGGGGCGGTTTGGCCGCCGATTTGGCCCGATATGGCTGAACCAAGCGCAGCAAGATATTCAGAAATTTCATGGAAACGGTCATGGTCTTTCCTTCCATGACGCCAATTTACTGCTGTGTAGTAGCGCAGTATAATGAAACTCCCTCCGCTCAATGGTGAAGGATTTTCATGCCAAATCGAGTTCTGCCGCCTGTCGCCACATTGCAGGCCTTCTGCGCAATTGCGGAAACCGGTGGCTTTGCCAAAGCGGCGGAGCGGCTAGGGCTGACGCAGACGGCGGTCAGCCACCAGATCGCGCAGCTGGAAGGCTGGCTTGGCGGGCGGCTTTTCGACCGCGGGCGGCATGGGGCCAGGCTGTCAGCTTTCGGAGCGAAGCTTCATCCGGAAATCTCCGCAGCGATGACCGCGCTGGAGACGGCCCTGCATCAGGGCCGTGCGGCAAGCCTCAATCCTTCGCTGGTCATTGCCACGACACCTGAATTTTCCAGCCAATGGCTGGCGCCGCGTCTGGAAGCCTTCTGCCGCCGTTATCCGAAGATTGAGGTGCGCACCGCGGTCACCTATCAGCGCCCCGATTTCACCAGCGTCGATCTGGCGATCTGGCTTGGGCATGGCGGCTCAGAGCTTGTGACCGAATCTTTATTGCTCGACGACGAATTCGTGGTGTGTGCGCCGGAAGTCTCCGCGCGGCTTCCGCGCCGGGGTGCGGTTCGTGCGGCACCTCTGCTTGCCTATCGCGGCATGCGTCATACCGTTCTCGATTGGCAGCGATGGTTCGAGCAGGTTGGTGGCGACCTGAATTCGCAGGAACTTGCCGGTTTCGATATTGGCGAAGCGGTGCGGGAAGCACAGGTCTTCGATACATTCGAGGAGATGCTGGAAGCCTGCGGCCGGGGCGAAGGCTTTGCGCTCGTTCGAAGTTCGCTGGTGGATGCAGATCTTCAGTCGGGAAAATTGGTGCGCTGTTTCGTCGAACAGCAGCCGGCGGCATTGAATTATGCGATGCTTTATCCGGCGGGCGCCCTGGAAAAATCGTCAGTCGCGCTCTTCAGGCAGTGGCTGCTCAGCCAGACAGGGCCGCAGCAATAGGTTCTTATTCGGCTGCAGCCAGATAGATGGTGTTCTGCGAGGATGCGGCGAGCGCCTGCACTCTTGCTTCGGCCTTGGCGATCAGCTGGTAGAACTCGTCCTGTGCATCGACATCGAGCTGGATGACGGCGTTGACGTCCTCCGGGGTATCGCAGACGCAGGCAACAGCCGATATCGGACAGATGCCGCCCGGATAGCGCTTTCCATTGCCGGTATAGGCGCGGCGGCCCCAGCGCTCAGAGAAAACTGTCTCTTCGCGGTCGAGATGCAGAATCGTGCCCTTGCAGGCTGTCACGATCGCAGCCTTGCCGTAAGCGAACCAGTGATAGTTCAGCTTGCGCAGGATATATTTGCCAGTGATGTCTTCTCCGGCCAGTTCGGCGGGATCTTGAATCATTCTGATCATAACGGCGTCCTCGAAGTTGCCTTCAATATCCGGTATGTCGGTTTCCGCCGCAAGTCGAAAAACATCAGGTTTTGTATAGACTTAGTCACAAACTATTTCCAATTTTTACAAACGGACCGCTGTCGCGCATGCCGGACTGAGTTCCATTTGGTGAATTGAATTCATAAGTGTTGGGATTTTCATCCGGATTATCGTCGTAATGGCGGTCGCCCATATTGTGAGCCGAACAATAATTTGCCGCGCCGTTCGGATGCGGCTTTCACATCGGATCTCATTATGCCCCTTGCACTTTTTGCTTTGACGATCGCGGCCTACGCGATCGGAACCACCGAATTCGTCATCGTCGGCCTGCTGCCGACCGTGGCCGATGACCTTCACATCACCTTGCCGCTCGCCGGCCTGATCGTCAGTGTCTACGCCCTCGGCGTCACTTTCGGTGCGCCCATCCTGACGGCGCTCACCGGCCGGATCGAGCGCAAGCCGCTGTTGCTCGGGCTAATGGCGCTGTTTGTCCTCGGCAATGCGATGGCCGCGCTCAGCCCCGGCTACCTGCCGCTGCTGGTCGCCCGTGTGCTGTCGGCCTTTGCCCATGGCGTGTTCTTCTCGGTCGGCTCGACGATCGCCGCCGGTCTGGTTCCTGAAAATCGCCGTGCCTCGGCCATTGCGATGATGTTCATGGGCTTGACGGTGGCGATCGTCACCGGCGTGCCGCTCGGCACGTTCATCGGCCAGACTTTCGGCTGGCGCGCGACATTCGCAGCCGTTGCCGGGCTGGGCGTCATCGCCTTGATTGCGATTGCCGTCCTACTGCCCTCGACGCTGACGAGAGCTGAACCGGCGACGCTGCGCCAGCAGGCGGGCGTCCTCGGTAGCGGGCGCCTGCTGATGGTGTTTGGAATGACGGCACTCGGATATGGCGGCACCTTCGTGGCCTTCACCTTTCTGGCTTCCATCCTGCAGCAGGTCACCGGCTTCTCGGCTTCCTCAGTTAGCCTCATCCTGGTGCTCTACGGCCTGGCGATCGCTGCCGGCAACGTCGTCGGCGGGCGGATCGCCAATCGGGATCCGGTGCGGGCGCTGACCTGGCTCTTCGTTGCCCAGGCCGCGGTTCTGGTGCTCTTCAGCTTCACGGCCGTCTCTCCCTGGCTGACGATCCCGACGCTGGCGGCGCTCGGCTTCCTCTCCTTCGCCAATGTGCCGGGCCTGCAGCTCTATGTCGTTCAGCTTGCCAAGCAGGTTCGGCCGGCAGCCGTCGATGTGGCCTCGGCCCTGAACATCGCCGCCTTCAACCTCGGGATTGCCGCAGGCGCCTGGATCGGCGGGCTGGTCGTGGAATCCCGTCTCGGCCTGCAGGCGACGCCATGGGTCGGCGCCATTCTGGTCGTTGGTGCGCTGCTTCTGACGCTGAAGAGTGCGGCTCTCGACCGGCGGGCGACGGTTCCGGCGGCGGAGCCGATGCGCAGGGCGGCCTGAACGGTCATGCAATCAACGGGCGCCTCGGCGCCCGTTTTCTATTGCGCTTCAAGATCGCTCTTCAACCGGTCGATAATCGAAAGCGCGTGCCCGGCATAGGCGCTGATCCAGCGGTCGTAGATGTGCTTGATCGGCAGGCTGTTGAGGTGGTTCCAGCGTTCGCGGCCCTCCTTCTTCGCGATCACCAGACCGGATTCCTCCAGAACCCTCAGATGCTGCATCACCGTGCAGCGGTCCATATCCGGAAAATTTTCGCAAAGCATGCCGGTCGTGCGCGGTCCGTCCTTCAAAAGGTCGAGGATCTCGCGGCGCCGGAAATGGGCGAGGGCCTTGAAGACAGGGTCGTTTTCCGATTCGCTTGACATGTTATGTTTTTATAACATAATGGCGCCGATCACAATGGAAAAGAGGAGGAAGTGCCATGTCCCTCGGTATTCGTGTCGGAGGCCGGATCGGCCGCCCTGCCGCGGAGGTTTTCGATGCGGTGGTCAATCCGAAAAAGCTCTCGGGCTATTTCACGACGGTCGGTGGCGCGAGCGCGCCGCTCGTCAAGGGAACCACGGTGACCTGGTGGAAGGACGCGCCGGTGGAGGTCGTCGATCTGGTGCCGGAGAGCCTGATCGTGCTGCGCTGGGACGGCGGAACGGATGCGGACAAGGTCCGCTACAAGACGAGGGTCGAAATGAAGTTCGAGGCGCTTGAGGATGGCGGCACGATGGTGACCATCTCCGAAGACGGCTGGCACGAAGACGAAGCCGGACGGCGCGGCACCTATCTCAATTGCGAGGGCTGGGCCAACATGCTGTGCTGCATGAAGGCCTTTGTCGAGCACGGCATCAACCTGCGCGATGGCATGTTCCTCAGCGAGATGCGCGGTGAGCCGGCTGAAGCGCCTGACTACGAGGCGCGGACATGAGCGCGGCTTTCGAGGGCGGCGTCGATGTCGCGATGAAGGTGCCGCCGCATCAATATCAGCCCGTCTTGAATTTCTACCGCGATGTCGTCGGGCTGAAGGAAATCGGCAATGAGGGTACGCGCGGTTTCGAACTCGGGCCGATCCGGCTTTGGATCGACGAGAGTCCGGGCATGAGCCAGGCGGAACTCTGGCTGGAGCTCTTCACGCCGGATTTCGGCCAGGCCGCAGAGCATCTTCGCCAGGCTGGCGTGACGCGCTGCGATGCCATCGAGCCGCTCGGCGAGAATTTTCGCGGCGGCTGGATCCTCAATCCAGCCGGCATCGTCCATATGGTGCGGGAGCCGGATACCTGGGAACCGCCCTCGGAGTGACCTATTCGGCCGCGGGCGGCAGCAATCCCTGGCCCGGCGCCGGCAATGCCCTTGATCCGCTCGCCAGGATGCCGCCCGGCGACGGGCGCCATCTGGAGCGGCGCACGGAGACGGTGTTGGCTGCCATCCGCGTCTGGCCGGAATAGGCGGACGGCTTCTGGAACATGCGGCTGAACAGGGCGCGGAGCGCTGCCAGCGGATAGGCCCTGCCCGGCATTGCTTCCGGCATCTCGCTGTAGAGCCGCTGGATCATCTTGCGCCGGACGATCGCCGGATGGGCGTGGATATCCTCGCTTTCGCGCCGTTCCTTCACCGCGACGACGGAGACGGTGAAGGACGACCGGTTCTGATCAATGCGGTCGATGCGTCCGGCAACGTCGAAGCCGGGGAAGGGCGAAAAGAGAAGCAGATCGCCGACACCGGCATTCATGCCGATGCGCGGCTGCTGCAGGCTGATTTCCGCCTGTGTCAGAGACAAGCTATCGACGGTGCAGGGCAGGGCCTGGCCGTTGCAGGTCATTGCCGTCTTGCGTCCGACCGGAAACTTGATGGCATCGAGCGGCTCGCGGGGCAGCTCGATACACACGAGCATCGAGACGAATGCATAGACCATCACCACCATGCCCCAGGCGACACTAAAGCTGTCGAGCCCGCTGTAGTTACTGAGTAGCGGTCCGTTCAGCATGCCGGTGAAGGTGAGAATGATGATCAGCGCGAAGGTGGTGGCGATCGGATAGAGGATATCGACGCGGGTGCGGTACTCGCCCTTCGCCGTCACCTTGAATGGCCGTCCGAAGGGGTGGGCGATGGCGTGGCAGATGGCGATGGTGATCGGAATGGCCGAGACCATCTGCGAGACCTCGGTGAACAGCGGCAGGCTGCGCCAGCCGGAGACCCAGGCGTGGAAGGTCCACATCGCGCCGACCATCGGCAGCGCATAAAGGAAGAAGGCTTCGGGCTCCATCAGGATCGCCGGCAGGCCGAGGAAATAGAAGAGGATCGGCGCTGCCATCAGAAGCAGCATGAACGGCCGGCAGAACCAGAACAGCAGCCCGTGGAAATAATGCAGCCGCTGCATCAGCGTGTAGCCGCGGCCGAAGAACGGCCCGTCGCGCAGCAAGGCTACCTGGATGGTGCCGAGACACCAGCGGCAGCGCTGGGTGATGTAGCCCGACAGGCTTTCGGCGGAGAGGCCGACGCTGAGCCGCTCGTTCAGCCAGCGCGTCCGCAATCCCTTCTGCATCAGGCGGTAGGTGAGATGAATGTCTTCGGTAACCGTCTCCTCGGGCATGCCGCCGATCAGTTCAAGGGCATCGCGCCTGACGACGCAGGATGTGCCGACGCAGAAGGCCGCGCCCCAGCCGTCCTTCGACGGCTGCATGACGTCGAAGAAGATGCGCTGGTCGTCGACCCAGGCTTTGGACGCCAGAAGGTTATGCTGCACCGGGTCGGCATTATAATAGAATTGCGGGGTCTGGATCAGGCCGATCTCGGGATCGACGAACTGGCCGATGATGCGCTTCAGGATTGGCCGCTGCGGCGCGAAGTCGGCATCGAGGATCAGGATGAAGGGGGCGTTGGTGATCTGCTTCGACCAGCGGATGGCATTGTTGATGTTGCCGCCCTTGGCGCCCTTGTTGTCGTCGCGCGTCAGATAGCGCACGCCGAGTTCGCCGCAGTAGTCGCGCAGCCATTCGCGCCGCCCGTCGTCGAGGA
Source organism: Rhizobium sp. 05N430 (assembly GCF_056396985.1). NCBI lineage: Bacteria > Pseudomonadati > Pseudomonadota > Alphaproteobacteria > Hyphomicrobiales > Rhizobiaceae > Rhizobium > Rhizobium sp. 05N430. Next base: position 8,119 of record NZ_JBFTMO010000018.1, read on the forward strand.
TCCAGATGGTGAAGTTGCCGTAGTCGATCGCCTTGGCGGCGAGGATCGTCCGCTCCAGGATGGTGACATCCTCGTTGTAGGTGCAGATGAAGACGTCGACGGCCGGTGGCTTTCCCATGCGCGAGATCATCGCCTCGCTGGTATCGGCTGCTCCCGTATGGTCGGTTCGACGGAAGAAGAAGACGATCGACAACAGTGTGTAGAGAATGACCACGGCCTCGAAAGTCAGGTAGATGCGCGGCCAGATCGCGTAGGCGCTCCAGTCGAAAGCCGGCAGCGTCGTGGTCAGCCGGAAATAGACGTAGTTCGCAAGCATCAGGATCAGGATGGTGCCGAAGACGGCGCGGTCCTTGCTCCTGTTACTGTCGAGTAGCAGTGCGCAGCCCAGAATGAGGGCAAGCGTCACCAGCGAGAAGAGGATGGCATCCGAGAGAGTGACTACTTCTGGGGACATGGCTTTTCCTCGTTCTTAGCCGCAAAGGAATCTGCATTGAAGGGATTGAGCCTGAGCGCCGCGAGCACGGCCCATCCCGTCGCCCCGACATGGGGCAGGCGATAATATTTGAAGTCGCCGGGCTCGGAGTTCGGCCCGACCTGCAGCCCGGTGGTCAGCTGCTCGTCGACGGTGGCGTAGATCAGTTTCTCGGGTGAGATCTGGGCCGATATGGTCTGGAACAGCGGCTCCGCCTTCTGCGCATCGCCGACCATCTGATAGATCAGCGCAGCCTGCGCGGTGCCTTCCAGCCAGATGCCGTCGCGATCGTCGTTGAAGTCGAAGCCGCCGGGAACGCCGTGGTTGGCCTCGGTCCATTCGAGCACCTGCGGTGCCTTGGCGGCGAAATCCTTGACGGCGATCAGCGGCCAAAGCTCGGCATCGAGACCGGACATGTTGACGTTCGGCGCGTTGCTGTCCGGCACGCTGCCGATATAGAAGCGGCCCTCTGCCTTGTTCCACATGGCGTCGAGGAAGTCCTTGGCGCTCTCGCCGTCGTGCTCCCAGTCGCCGGCCTCGTCGATTGTCGCCAGCCAATGATCGGCAGCGTAGATATCGAGATTGTGCTCGGTGGATTTCCAGGTCATCCGGTCGGGCGTCGGCTCGTGGCCGAAGAAGCCGCCGAAATAGCCGGGGTTCTTGGGGTCGGCAGTCGAACGGTGGATGAAGTCCATGATCTTGCGGGCGCCGTCGAGATAAGCTGTCTGGCCGGTCTCGGAATAGGCGGCGAGCAGGCCCAGCGCGCCCCAGGCGGTGCTGCCGGTGGCGCTGCCGACCTGATAGCCGTCCTCGATCCAGGAATTGCTGGCCGTGCTCCAGTAGCCGGGAAGCAGCATGCCGTCCTTGCCTGTTATGACCGGCCCGGAGCGATAGGCGTTGCGCAGCCGTCCGTCGTGATAGTGGCGGTCGGTTTCCAGCGCCAGCACCAGCGCATCGGCGACGCGTTTGGCCTCCTTGGCGCGGCCGCAGCCATAGAGCGCCATCATCGCCAGCGCGTTGTCATAGGTGAAGCCGGTATTGTCGAGCGCCGGGTGCAGCTTCGAGCCGCCGTTTGCCGGTTCGAAACTTCGAAAGACGAAAGCCTGCTCCGGTTCGCCCGTCATCAGCGCGGCAAGGCCGTCGCAGAGCGTGCAGGCCAGTTCGTCATGTTTGCCTGCGGCCGCAGCAGGCGGTGGGCTGAAGGCAAATGCCGCCATGGCGAGCATCGCCGCTAGGAACGTTCTACGCAAAACCATATCAAAGTCTTCCCTGTTATCGCCGCTCGATAACGTGAAGCGAAAGCGCGCTTGTTACTGGTGGAGGCTCGCCATCTTGTGGCCCTTGTCGAAAAAGGCCGACGCGGAGAGCAGGCCGTCCGCCTCTGACAATTTGTCGACGGCCATTTTCGAATAGCGGGTGAGGCGCGCGACGACGGTCTCTCCAAGCGAGACAATCACGTCCTCACCGACATTGCATCCAAAGAACTTGTCGTTGTTCGGCTGTCCGGCAGCGGTCAGCTCGACAGGATCGTCATCGACCTTGACGAGGACATAGACCTCGTCGCCCTCGGCCTTCGGAAACTTGGCGAAATAGCGGTTCTGCTGGCCACTGTCGAAGTAGCGGACGATCTTGTAGACGTGGCCGCTTTTCTTGACGCCGAGCGAGCGGAAATTGACCATCGCCGGCGTGCCGATATCGAGGGAGGAGACGTCGCGGCTTCTGTAGACCGCCGCAGCGAACGCCTCGGTGCAGTCGAGAGACTTGGCGACCGCCTGACCCTGCATGACGAAATCGCCGAAGGAGGCGTCGACGCTGACGACCTGGCCGTGATGGTCTGCGACCACCTCGGCTGCCCCCGACTTGCCGAGCCGGCCTTCCTCGCGGTTGATTAGTTTCTCGACCTGCGCCTTGCGCTCGGTCATCTGATTGATCTCGATATTGTCTTCGGCGATGTCGCCGGCGAGCTTGGTGCGCTGCATTTCCAGCGTCAGCAGGTTGGCTGCGACCGTGCCGCCCGTATAGATGTCGCGGCTGACCAGCGACTGGACGATCTCGTTGCGCTTCAGTTCGCCGCGGGCTGCATCGAGCTCGCCCTGGGCGGCATTGCGTTTCTGCCGCTGCGGCTCGACACTCGCTTCGGAAGTCATCCCCTTCTTCAAAAGCACGGTGGCGCGCTGCAGCAGTGCATCCTGCTCGGCAAGCCGCGCCTCGTAGATCGAGACATTCGATTGAGCGTTGCTGATGACGGCGCCGAGCTCGCTCAGAACCCCGTCTTTCACATCCGATATCTGCGCCTTGACCTTGCTCAGCTGGTCGTTGCGCTCGGCAACCACGTTGATCGTGTTGTTGAGCTTCTCTGTCAGGTCGAGCTTCTCAAGCCGGAGACCGGTGAGAGACGTCTGATCCTGATTGGGATTGGAGACGGTTGCCGTCACGTCGCCGAGATTGACCACCTGGCCGACCTGAAGCGAAATCTTGTCGACGCGGCCGTAGATCGGCGAGGCGATCATCTGCACGGGCGCGTTAATCACCGCCTTCGGCGAAACGACGAAGAACTGGTTGGGTACCATGGACATGCCGATGGTGAAGAGCAGCAGGAATGCGAACAAATACCCGGCAATCCGCGAAGCGGACAGTATTCGTACGTCTTTTGGATGAATATTAATTGGTGTGGCCTTCATAGTCTTCAATCCTGAACTGACAAATCATAGATCGAAATTGAAGGGCACTTCCCCCGTTGTTTTTTTATTTAGTTGTTAATCAAAAAGTACCATCGAGATTTCGCCAAGGCAACTGCTCACCAAGTGCAAAATTTTGCGGGACAGTGTTGTGACGAAGATGAGCGATAAGTTAAGAATATGAAAAGAAACGGATTAATCAGCTTTATTTCGGGCATAGAAAATTTTCGTGACTGCTTTGATTGGCCGCTTGAAAGCATCCGCCGGTAACTGCGGCATGCTGCAATGCAACTGCCATACGTCTTTGCCGCCGGGCTCCGGGCGGCTCTTTTACTGAGTTTTTCACTCCGATTTTAACAGGGCTACACCCATTGCGCGAAACGTTTCGCGGTATGAAAGCAAGGCAGCGCGGTTTCATCTCCCGAATGTGACAGAGACTTCGCTTGCCTGCGGCGGCATGAGTGCTAATTTCCGGAATCATATCGATTAGATTCCCAGGAGAATATAAAATGCAGCTTGGCATGGTAGGTTTGGGCCGTATGGGCAACTACATGGTCCAGCGCTTGATGCGGGATGGCCATGAATGCGTGGTCTATGACGCGAAGCCGGAAAGTGTTGCGGACTTGACGGGCAAGGGCGCCACCGGAGCCAGCTCGCTGGAGGAGTTCGTTTCGAAACTGTCGCGTCCGCGCGCCATCTGGCTGATGCTGCCGGCTGCCATTACCGACAAGGTGATCGCCCAGCTTCTGCCGCTCCTGCATGATGACGACATCATCATCGACGGCGGCAACTCCTATTATCACGACGATATCCGCCGAGGCGCGGAGCTGATCACCAAGGGCATCCATTATGTGGATGTCGGCACCAGTGGCGGCGTCTTCGGTCTCGAACGCGGCTATTGCCTTATGATTGGCGGCGAAAAGGGCATCGTTCAGTCGCTGTCGCCGATCTTTGCATCGCTGGCGCCTGGCGTCGGCGACGTGAAGCCGTCGGAAAACCGCACCGCTGGCGAACACAGCACGGCCGAGCAGGGCTATCTGCATTGCGGTCCGCATGGCGCCGGCCATTTCGTGAAGATGGTCCACAACGGCATCGAATACGGCCTGATGGCCGCCTATGCCGAAGGCTTCAACATTCTGAAGAATGCCAATATCGGCGCGGCGACGCATGAAGCCGATGCCGAGACGGCGCCGCTCGCACATCCGGAACATTACCGCTACGACTTCAATCTGCAGGATGTTTCGGAAGTCTGGCGCCGCGGCAGCGTCATCACCTCCTGGCTGCTCGACCTGACGTCGGATGCGCTGCATGCCGATCCGGCTCTGGCGAAATATGCTGGCCGCGTCTCCGATTCCGGCGAGGGACGATGGACGATCATGGCGGCAATCGACGAAAGCGTTCCGACGCCGGTGCTGAGTGCTGCGCTCTACGGCCGCTTCTCGTCGCGCGACCAGGATGAGTTCGCCAACAAGGTGCTCTCGGCGATGCGTGCCGGTTTCGGCGGTCACGTCGAGAAGCCGAAGGCGTAAAGCCCAACAGGTACTCATATAGTCTTGAAGACCCGCGCTTTCCGAGCGCGGGTTTTTTCGTGCCCATTGCCTATGGCATCGCAAGCGATATGGTTGATTCCAGTCATACCGGAGGGCGTCGGGTGTTGGGTTCAAGGTTCGTGAGGGGGAGCCTCTGGGCTTGCCTGTTTTCGTTGACGATTTTTCTCGGCACTTCCGATGGCGCATACGCGCAGACCGCGCCGGCGCCACCCGCAGCCGATGCCGCCACGCCGCCCGACAAGGTGCGGCAGATGATGCAGCTGATGCAGGCGCCCGAGGTGCAGACATGGATGGCGTCACAGATGAAGACGGCGCCAGCGGCAGCGGCCGATGACGTCGGACAGATGTCGGTGCTGTCAGACCTACTTGCTCATGCGCGCCACCATGTCGAGATGGTCTCGGACGCGGCCATGGAACTGCCGCAGGAGGTCGAGGCGGCCGATGGCATCGTCGATCGCGAGGTCGAGCCGACGGGGCCGGGCTGGATCGCTGTTCAGGGCCTGACGCTGCTGCTGATCGGCACTTTGGCTGAGCTCTTGTTTCGTGCCACGACGCCGCGGCCGCGCATCCGCCGCTCCGATGTCGAGGAGCCAGCGGTCCTGCATCACGCTGGCGCCAATCTCTTCTATCGCGTGATCCCGGCCATCGTGTTTGCCATGGCGACGATCGTGCCGCTGGTTGCGTTCAGCTGGCCGCCGATCAGCCAGGCTATAGCGATTGCCGTTGCGATCGCGCTGATCGCGACCCGCTTCACCATTTCCATCGGCCGGATGCTGGTCGTGCTGGTGACGCTGCCGCGCGCCGACGGCGAGCGCGATATTTCCCGCGCCAAGGCGCTGTACTGGTTCCGGCGCTCGGCCATATTCGCCATCTACTTCGCCTTCGGCTGGGTGGTGATCCAGATCATGGAGCCGCTCGGCTTTTCAGTCGGTTCCCGCTTGTTCGTCGCCTACATCCTCGGGATCGGGCTCTTCCTGATTGCCGTCGAGGCGGTCTGGTCGCGCCCCAGCGATGGCGTCAGGCACAGCACGGCAACAGCCTGGTTTCTGACGATCTACTTCCTCGCGCTCTGGCTCCTGTGGGTTACCGGCTTCATGCTGCTGCTCTGGCTCGGCATCTATGCCCTGCTTCTGCCCAAGGTGCTGCGTGTCGCGACGGCTGCGGTCCGTTCGCTGCATCAGGCGGAAGCGGGTTTTCTCGCCAATCGCCGGATGGCGACCGTGCTGCTGGACCGCGGCGTTCGCGCCATCATCATCGCGGCAGCGGCGGTCTGGATGGGGCGGATCATGGGCTTTGCGGCAGACAGGATGGCGGCGGGCGACACCATGGTCGATCGCATCACTCGCGGCGCCATCGGCGGCATCGTCATTCTGCTTGCGGCTGACCTGCTGTGGCACATCGTCAAGGCCTATATCAACGGCAAGCTTATCGATTCACCRCTCGACGCTTCGGCTTCGGATGAAGAGAAAGCCAGGCGCGCGCGCCTGCAGACCTTGCTGCCGATCTTCCGCAATATCTTCGCGGTGGTCATCGCCGTCATCGCCGTTTTGATGGTCCTGTCCGGTCTGGGTATCGAGATTGGACCGCTGATTGCCGGCGCCGGTGTCGTCGGTGTTGCGGTCGGCTTTGGGGCGCAGACGATCGTCAAGGACGTGATCAGCGGCATGTTCTATCTTTGGGACGACGCCTTCCGGGTCGGCGAATATATCGAGAGCGGCAGCCACAAGGGCGTTGTCGAAGCCTTCAGCCTGCGCTCCGTGAAGCTGCGTCATCACCGCGGACCGCTGACGACCGTTCCGTTCGGCGAGCTCGGCGCGGTCAAGAACCTCAACCGCGACTGGACAATCGACAAGATCAGCCTGAACGTCACCTACGACACCGATCTCGTGAAGGCAAAGAAGGTCGTCAAGCAGATCGGCCAGCAGCTGCTCGACAACCCCGATTTCGGCCCGCACATCATCGAGACGCTGAAGATGAAGGGCGTTGAGCAATTCGGAGAGTTCGCCATCGAGATCCGGCTGTCGATGATGACCAAGCCGGGGGAGCAGTTCGTCATCCGTCGCAATGCGCTGGCGATGATCCGCAACGCCTTCAAGGAAAACGGCATCGAGTTCGCGGTGCCGACGGTGCAGGTTTCCGGCGACGGGCGGGACCACGAGGCGATGGCCGCTGCCGCACGCTATGCGGCCCAAGCGCGGGCAGGCGGCGAACCTGCCGCCTGACATCAGGAAGGGGTGCGACGGAATGCTACAAAAGCGCTGTGGAGGACTATGTCACCCAGCGCTAATTTTGCCCCAATTCGGGCCGATGAGGCGCGCTTGGCGGTAGCGGGGTAGCGCTGTCGGGGGCCGATAGAGCTTGCCTGCAGCATATGCTAGTTCTTTGCCGAACGACTCACGCCAAGCTGGCAGTCGGCAGGGGTAAGATGGCGAATCAAGGCAGTCTGGAAGAAATGGAAAGCGAGGAAGCCGGTGGCTTTCGGGGCTTTATCCGGCGTTACCGTACGCAGCTTGTCGCGGCAGCGACGCTTATCCTGTTTTGCATGGTCGGTTATGCGATCATGCAGCTCACCAATGAAGTCCGCTATGACGACGTCGTCCAAGCGCTTGCCGACACGCGCTTCAGCTCCATCCTGCTGGCACTTCTCTTTACAGGCCTCAGCTTCTTCGCGCTGATCTTCTACGATCTCAATGCGATCGAGTACATTGGCAAGAAGCTGCCCTTTCCGCATGTGGCGCTCACGGCTTTCAGCGCCTATGCGGTCGGCAATACGGCCGGCTTTGGCGCGCTCAGCGGCGGCGCGATCCGCTACCGCGCCTATTCGCGCCTCGGCCTGACGCCCGAAGATATCGGCCGCGTCATCGCCTTCGTGACGCTGTCCTTCGGTCTCGGTCTTGCCAGCGTCGCGGCGATCGCGCTGATGATCATCGCCGATGAAATCGGGCCGTTGATCAATACCAATGCGCTGCTGCTGCGGATCATCGCCGGGGCGATCCTGGCGGGGCTCGGCGTCATGGTCTATCTCGGGCGTGATGGCCGGGCGGTCGCTCTCGGCCCGATCGCCGTCCGCCTGCCGGATTCGCGCACATGGTCGCGCCAGTTCCTGGTCACCGCCTTCGATATCGCCGCGTCGGCAACCGTGCTTTATGTGCTGCTGCCACAGACGGCGATCAGCTGGCCGGTCTTCCTGGCGGTCTATGCGATTGCCGTCGGCCTCGGCGTTCTCAGCCATGTTCCGGCCGGTCTCGGCGTCTTTGAGACTGTCATCATCGCCTCGCTCGGCAGCGCGGTGAATATCGACGCGGTTCTCGGATCGCTGGTTCTCTACCGCCTGATCTATCATGTGCTGCCGCTGCTGATCGCCGTTCTGGCAGTGTCGTTGACCGAGCTTCGGCGGTTCGTCGATCATCCGGCCGCTTCCAGCATCCGCCGCATTGGCGGGCGCCTGACACCGCAGCTGCTGTCGGCCTTCGCGCTGATCCTCGGCGTCATGCTGATCTTCTCGAGCGTTACGCCGACGCCGGATGAGAATCTCGAATTCCTCGCCAATTATCTGCCTCTGCCGATCGTCGAGGGCGCCCATTTCCTGTCGAGCCTGCTCGGTCTGGCGCTCGTGGTTGCCGCGCGTGGTCTTGGCCAGCGTCTCGATGGCGCATGGCTGGTATCGGTGGTCTCCGCCGTTCTGGCGCTCACCCTGTCGCTGCTGAAGGCGATTGCGCTGGTCGAAGCGATCTTCCTCGCGATCCTGATCTTCAGTCTGTTCGTCAGCCGCCGTCTGTTCACGCGCCACGCCTCGCTTTTGAACCAGACGCTGACGGCGGCGTGGCTGATGGCGATTGCGGTCATCTGCGTCGGCGCCGTCGTCATCCTGCTCTTCGTCTATCGCGATGTCGAATACAGTAACGAGCTCTGGTGGCAGTTCGAATTCGCGGCCGAAGCGCCGCGCGGTCTGCGTGCCGTGCTCGGGATCACCATCATTTCCTCGGCGATCGCCATCTTTAGCCTGCTGCGCCCCGCGGCCTTCCGGCCGGAGCCGGCGAGCGAAGACGCGCTGCAGCGCGCCGTCGATATCGTCAGGGCGCAGGATTATGCAGACGCCAATCTGGTGCGCATGGCCGACAAGAGCATCATGTTCTCCGAAAAGGGCGATGCCTTCATCATGTATGGCCGCCAGGGGCGCTCATGGATCGCGCTGTTCGATCCGGTCGGCGAGCGGCATGCCATTCCGGAACTCGTCTGGAGCTTCGTCGAGGCGGCGCGGGCTGCGGGATGCCGCGCGGTCTTCTATCAGATCTCGCCTGCGCTGCTATCCCATTGTGCCGATGCGGGTCTGCGTGCATTCAAGCTCGGCGAGCTCGCCGTTGCCGATCTCGGCGCCTTCGAGATGAAGGGCGGCAAGTGGGCAAACCTGCGCCAGACGGCCAGCCGCGCCCAGCGCGATGGCCTGAGCTTCGAGGTCATACCGGCGGAAGAGGTGCCCGCCATTCTCGCCGATCTGGCTGCGGTCTCCAGCTCCTGGCTGGAAGACCACAATGCCAAGGAGAAGGGTTTCTCGCTCGGCGCCTTCGAGCCTGACTATGTCAATTCGCAGCCGGTCGGCGTGTTGAAGAAGGACGGCAAGATCGTCGCCTTCGCCAATATCCTCGTTACAGAAACAAAATCGGAAGGCACGATCGACCTGATGCGCTTCTCTCCAGAGGCGCCGAAGGGCTCGATGGACTTCCTCTTCGTGCAGATCATGGAATATCTGCGCGAGGAGGGATACCGCCACTTCAACCTCGGCATGGCACCGCTTTCCGGCATGTCGAAGCGCGAAACGGCCCCCGTCTGGGACCGCATCGGCAGCACCGTCTTCGAACACGGCGAGCGCTTCTACAATTTCAAGGGCCTTCGGGCATTCAAATCAAAGTTTCATCCGCACTGGCAACCGCGCTATCTTGCGGTTTCCGGAGGGGGCAATCCGATGATCGCGTTGATGGACGCGACCTTTCTCATCGGTGGCGGATTGAAGGGAGTCGTCAGGAAATGATCAGAAAATATATCCTCGCCGCAGCATGTGCCACGGCGCTTGCGTTTCCGGCCTATGCCGCCGACGAGAGCACGCAGGACTTCGAAACCGGGCTTATCCCGTCGCCGCACATCTTTCTGCCGAAGGGCGATGTGAAAGGCGCCGTGATGCTGATCTCGGATGCCGCCGGTTGGGGTGACAACGAGAAGACCGAGACAGACAAGCTGGTGGATGCCGGTGCCGTGGTGATCGGTGTCGACTTTCCGTCCTACATGGATGCGCTGCGCAAATACGATGCCAGCGATAATGACGGTTGCATCTATCTGGTCTCTGACATTGAGGCGCTGAGCCAGCAGGTTCAGCGCGCCGCCGGCAACAGCGCCTATCATCTGCCGATCATTGCCGGTGTCGGCGAGGGCGGCGCCCTGGCGCTGGCGATTGCCGCGCAGACCCCGGATGCGACGATCGGCCAGACGCTGGCGATCGATCCCGCGGCGGGCATTCCGCTGACGCAGCAGCTCTGCACGCCGGCCAGCAAGAAGACCGTCGGCGACCGGATGATCTACGGCCTGACCGAGGGCAATCTGCCGGATCCCGTCGTGGTGGCCCTGACGTCGAATGCACCGAAGGATGGGCGCGAGCATGTTGCGGAGCTGAAGAAGACGCATCCGGCGATCGATGTTCGCGATGCCGATGACGACGCGCAGACGACGCTGTCCGATACGCTTAACGACATGATCGACGCATCGGGCAATGCCGACAATCCGCTCGGCCTGCCGCTTGCGGTTCTCGATGCCAAGCCGGCGATGGATACGATGGCGATCGTCTATTCCGGCGATGGCGGCTGGCGCGATATCGACAAGGAAGTTGGCAGCAAGCTGCAGAAGGAGGGGATTCCCGTCGTCGGCATCGACTCGCTGCATTACTTCTGGTCGGAACGGAAGCCGCAGGAGACCGCCGACGATCTCGGCAAGATCATCGACCTCTACCGGAAGCAGTGGAAGGTCAAGCATGTGCTTCTGATCGGCTACTCGTTCGGCGCTGACGTGGTGCCGGCGACATACAAGCTGCTGAAACCGGCCGAGAAGGCGTCGATCGTCCAGATCTCGCTGCTGTCGCTGTCGCACGAGGTTGACTACGTGATCTCCGTCATGGGTTGGCTCGGCCAGAAGACCGACGGGGCCGGTGGCGATCCGGTCGCCGATCTGAAGGATGTCGATCCGAAGCTGATCCAGTGCATCTACGGCAAGGAAGACGATGATGAAGTCGCCTGCCCGGATCTCAAGCAGAGCGGCGCTGCCGTCGTTGAACTCGCCGGCGACCACCACTTCGACGAAAACTACGATCTGCTGACCAAGACGATCGTCGATGCGCTGAAGTCGCGGCTGAACGACTGAGTCTGGCGGTCAACGCATCAGCTTTTCCTCGCTCCAGCCGAGGGCGGCAATCTCGCCGCCCCGGAAACGGGCATCATCGTTGACAATGAATTCGTCGAGTTGCGGTGGGCGGACACTGGATTCCGCCAGCATCGCATGCACCTGGCCCCGATGATGGGTCTGGTGCTGGAAGAGGTGGCTGAGGATATCGTCCGCACGCTCCTCCTGAAACCGGCCGCCGCGATCCAGCCTGACGGTGGCCGCCAAGGTCTCCGGCGTCAGCGCCTCGCATAGCGCAACAAGGCGTGCATCGACATTCCGCTGCTCGGGGCTCAGCGCTTCAAGCGTATCGAACGGCTCTTCGATCTTCCATGCATCGGGTCCGAGGCTGCCGCCTTCCAGCCCATCCACGTAGAACCAGTCGACGGTGATGATGTGGTTCAGCGTCATCTTGATCGAAGGGAAAAAGCCGGTGCGATGGGCTTCGAACTCGCCCGGCTGCAGCAGGAGGCAGGCGTCGAGCAATCTGACATTGGCGAGCGCATTGTTATAGGCGAGCTTGCGGAAAGCCCGGCAGGGATCGAAAACGGTCATGTCATCTCCTGTCGGGCCGGTCATCGACCATCAATGAACCTTCCTGATTTCCGAGTGGCTCTTCAAGACCTTGCCGCCATCTTCCTGCTCGATCAGATAGGCGGGCTCCTCGCTGGTCGCCTTCCGCTTGATGTCGGCGCCCTCGATGGTGCGCTCGACGTCTTCGGTGAAACTCTTAGCGATCCTGCCCGTTCCCTTGCCTTTGCCCCATGTCCACTCGACGCTCGTGCCCGTCCTGTATTTCTGCATGGCGATGCTCCTTGTTCAGGATGCAATGCGCGGAGAAGGGGACAGTTCCCTCAATCGTCCCGGTCGAGGTCGCCGTCGCGCCAGACGACGTGGTGCGGTGCCGGAGGAAGCGCCTCGATCTCGTCGGCAATGAAATAGGGCGGAATATCAAGCGCCTTCAGCGCTTCGCGGGTGGCGGGCACCCATTTGAACTCCAGAATGCTCTTGCCGTCCTCGATCTGATGGACGATCTCGTTTGGCCGGAAGGGGAAGCTTTCTGGGACTTCCATCAGATAATAGAGCCCGAGTTCGTGCCAGTCGCGCTTCTCGAAATGGAAGAAATTCTCGACGATCCAGAGCAGGCGGCCGACCTCGACCGTTACACCGAGCTCTTCGACCATTTCCCGCCGCAGCGTTTCTTCCGAGGTCTCGCCAATCTCGGCGCGGCCACCCGGGAATGTCCAGAAATGTTCATGGACGGCCCGGTGAACGAGGACATGCTCATCACGGAAGCCTAGTCCGGCAATACGGTAGTTGAAGCGTCCGGCACTGCCATCCAGCCGGATCATCGTTCTCTTCGGCATCGGCGCGCTCAGTCGTCTTGCTGGAAGAGCCGGAACTGTGCGGCTTCCAGGTCCTTCGGCGGCTGCATGCCGAGGTGCTTCCAGGCGGTTGCGGTAAGTACACGGCCGCGCGGCGTGCGCTGGATGAAACCCTGCTGGATCATGTAGGGCTCGATGATGTCCTCGATCGCATCGCGCGGCTCGGAAAGGCCGGCGGCGATGGTTTCGATACCGACTGGGCCGCCGCCGAAGTTGACGGCGATCATGTTGAGGTAGCGCTTGTCGAGCTGGTCGAGGCCCATATTGTCGACGAGCAGCCGGGTCAGCGCCTCGTCTGCGATCTCGCGGGTGACGGCCTCGGCCCTGGCGACTTCGGCAAAATCACGGACGCGACGCAGCAGCCGCCCGGCGATGCGCGGCGTGCCGCGGGCGCGGCGGGCGATTTCCTTGGCACCCTCGTCGGTCATCGGCAGGTTCATCAGCCGCGCGCCGCGGCGGACGATCAGCTCCAGTTCCTCGACGGTGTAGAAGGAGAGACGCACCGGAATGCCGAAGCGATCGCGCAACGGCGTGGTCAGCAGGCCAAGGCGGGTTGTGGCGGCGACCAGCGTGAATTTCGACAGGTCGATCTTCACCGAGCGTGCGGCCGGGCCTTCGCCGATGATCAGGTCGAGCTGGAAGTCTTCCATCGCCGGATAGAGGATTTCTTCGACGGCCGGGCTCAGGCGGTGGATTTCGTCGATGAAGAGCACGTCACGCTCTTCGAGATTGGTGAGCAGCGCCGCAAGGTCGCCGGCCTTGGCGATAACAGGACCAGATGTGGAGCGGAAGTTGACGCCGAGTTCCTTCGCCATGATCTGCGCCAGCGTCGTCTTGCCGAGACCGGGCGGGCCGACGAACAGCACGTGATCCAGCGCCTCGCCACGATTCTTGGCGGCCTCGATGAAGATTTTCAGGTTTGCGCGTGCTTCCGCCTGGCCGGTGAACTCATCCAGCGACTGTGGACGCAGCGTCGCGTCAAAATCTTCGCCCTTCTTTTCCGGCGATATCAGGCGGGCGGGGTCGCTCATGTCAGCATTCTTCCAATTCGGTACTCACTCAATCCATACAGAACACGGCGCGGTTTTGCATCAAACCCATACGGAATTATCGCGCCAGTTCCTTCAGCCCCAGCCGGATCAGCTTGGCGCTATCGGCACCTTCGCCGGCGGTCTTCATGGCGGCGGCGACGGCATTCGCCGCTTGATCACGCGAATAGCCGAGATTGGTCAGCGCCGAGACCGCGTCGGCAACCGGGGCCGAAGCCACGCCTTCGCCGAGTTCCTGCTTGAGGCCGATATTCATCGCCTCGCCGGCGTAGGCGGGCGCCTTGTTCTTCAGTTCGGTGACGATACGGACCGCGACCTTCGGCCCAACCCCTTGAGCGCGTGAGACGGCGGTCTTGTCCTGGAGGGCAATGGCATTGGCGAGTTCCGGCGGCGTCAGCGTCGAGAGCACGGCGAGCGCCACCTTGGCACCGACGCCCTGAACGCTCTGCAGCAGGTTGAACCACTCGCGCTCAAGCACGCTCATGAAGCCGAAGAGCTTCAGCTGGTCTTCGCGGACATAGGTCTCGATGAAGAGGACGCAGGCCTCTCCGACGGAACCGAGCTTCGACAGGGTGCGACCCGAGCAATGGGCGATGTAACAGACACCATGCACATCGACGAGCACATAGTCTTCGCCGATTTCTTCGATGGTGCCTTTGAGCTTGCCGATCATGATATGTCCGTCAGGGGTGGGTTTCGGGAGTGATGAGGTCGAGCGACGGGAAGTAAGCGTGGTAGCCCTTCACATCGCGTGTCAGCAGTGAATAGCCGCGTATGGCGGCATGCGCGCCGATCAGAAAATCCGGCAGCACACGTTCGCGCTGGCCGCCGGCCTTGCGATAGATGCGAAATGCGGCTGCGGCCGCAAAAGCCGCTGGCCAGGGGAGATTTTCCCTGCGGAAGGCATCTTCCGGCAGTGCGTTATCGACTTCATCGATATCGCGGTAGCGTACCGAAAACTCGGCATAAATGATCGGGTTGATGAGCACCGGCCCCTGATCGAACGCTTCGATCGTTCGTTGCCGTGACCAGCCATGCCAGTTCGATGACGGGATGGCGAGATCGACCAGCACGTTGGTGTCAATCAAGGTCGCCATGTCAACGGTCACGTGTCATGGACATGAGCGCGTCGGCATCGATCGCCTGATCGCCGGTCCCTTCAAGCTTGGAGATCGCCCTGAGGACTTGATCAAGACGGTTTCGATCTTCGATGGCGCGACGACCAGTCTTCGGGGAGACAACCAGCTTGCCGCCTTCCATGGAGAACACGACTTCGCTGTTTGGCTCTATGCCGGCCAGCTCGCGGAGATCGCGGGGAATCGTGACCTGACCTTTCGAGGTAACGCGCATGACTTGCTCCTTCAAAGTAAGAATAATCCTTACCTATAGAACAAGTCAAGAACAAACTATCCGGCCAAGGCTGCCAGGCGCATGCGGTTGCTGCCACGATTGTGGGCATGGCAAATGGCAATCGCCAGCGCATCGGCCGCGTCGTCGCCCTTGAATTCCACCTTCGGCATCAGGATCTTCAGCATCATGTGGATCTGCTTCTTTTCCCCATGGCCAACGCCGATGACGGCTTTCTTGACGGCGTTCGGCGCATATTCGGAAACCTGTAGCCCGGCACGCGCCGGCACCAGCATGGCGATGCCGCGGGCTTGGCCGAGCTTCAGTGTCGCGACCGCGTCCTTGTTGACGAAGGTCTGTTCGACGGCGGCTTCATCGGGTGTGTAGCTGTGGACGATCTTGGCAAGCCCGTCATGCAGCTGGCAGAGGCGGGAGGCCAAGTCCATGTCGCCGTCCGACGTGACGGTGCCGGAGGCTACGAAGCGCAGCGAATTGCCCAGCGTGTCGATGACGCCCCATCCCGTGCGGCGCAGGCCGGGATCGATGCCGATGATGCGAATCGTGTTTTGCATGGCTCACCATATTGCAGTTGCAAAATAACTGCCATCGATATGTGAACAAAACAAAAACATCCCTTGTTTTTGTGTCGCGCCGTTTACTGCGAATTAAATCAGTTGTCTGAAATCTAATCCATCAAATGTGAGAGGGGCTCCTTTTTCGGAAGGTTAAGGCCCCCAGTGTTCTGTTTTCGGTCAAGCCAGCTGCGAAAAGCCAGGCAAGCCGCTCCGGAAGGGTTCTAGTTTATGGCTCAGAGATTTCAGTCTCTATCGTTTAAAGTGATTGCTACTTTCATTCTGCTCACGGCACTTGCCGTCAGCACCATCAGCGTGCTCGGCTATTTCGCCAGCAGCCGCATTTCCGACGAGCAGGCGCTGAAGGCGAAGGAGAGCGTGCTCATCTTCCGCGGCGACATGCTGCAGGATCAGCTGGAGCAGCTTGAAAACCAGGCGAACTCGATCGCGCGTATCGAAGCGCTGCAGATGTCGATCACCAGCCTGAAGAGCGGCTGGAAGACCATCGAGAAGTCCTCGGGCGATGCCCGCGCGGAACTGAAGAAGGTCTTCATCACCAACAATCCGAACCCGGCCGACCAGCGCGAAAAGCTGATGAAGCCGGAGGGGCCGAGCGGCTTCTACTACTCGAACCATGAGAAGACGCAGGGCGAAGTCGCCCGCGACCTCGAAAACACGGCCTTCAGCGATCTGCTGATTGCCGACATGGATGGTTCTGTCCTCTATTCCTACAAGAAGGACGACAATTTCGCCGAAAACCTGAAGGCCGATGCCTGGAAGGCGACCGGTGCCGGTCTCGCCTATGCGAAGGCTGTCGAGAACACCGCAAAGGCGACCGACGATTCCGCGCCGACAGGCTTCTCGGGTCTGCGCGTCGACGCGGGCAAGTCGGGGATCTTCTATGCCGTTCCGATCGTCAAGCTGGGCCTCGCGAAGGGCATCATCCTCTTCAAGGTTCGCGATGACATCGTCACCGGCATCCTGTCGAAAGGCATTGTCTCCGGCAGCACGGCGCAGGCGGCGATCATTTCCAGCGATGGTTCGGCTGTCGGCCTTGCCGACGGCAAGCTGGCGACGCTCGATACTGCGGCCTTTACCTTCATCCCGGACGCGCTTGCCAACAACCAGGGCATGACGGTCGATGATTTCGACCGCGCCGATGGCTCGGCCCGCGCCTATGTTCGCGGGATCGACTATCACGGCGACCGCTTCCTGGTGGTCGAGAGCGTCCGTCTCAGCGAGCTCAATGCCGGCTCGATCGAGATCGCCACGCTGCTGACGATGATCGGCCTCGGTGCACTCGTCGTTATGGCGATTGCTACCGGCCTGATCACCAAGCTCCTGTTCTCGCCGCTCGCCCGTCTTGCCGGCAACACCCGCGACGTGGCCGACGGCAAGCTCGATACCGAGATCGGCAGCCAGAACCGCCACGACGAAATCGGCACGATGGCAAAGGCGCTGGCGCGCTTCAAGCAGTCGCTGCTCGAAAGCCGCGAGCTCGAAGCCGCAAGTGCCGAGACCCGTACCCGCGCCGAGCGCGATCGCCAGGAAAACATGGCGCTGCGCGAAGCCGAGGCGAAGAGCCTGCAGGATGTCGTGCAGGCGCTGGACGAGGGCCTGCATCATCTGGCTAGCGGCAATCTCGCTTATCAGATCGAGACGCGCTTCCCGACCGAACTTGAGGGCCTGCGCGTCAACTTCAACGAGGCGCTGGCAACGCTCAGCGAAACGATGACGGCGATCGGCGGAAATTCGATGGCAGTTCGTTCAGGCTCGGAAGAGATGCGCAACGGCGCCGATGATCTGGCCGGCCGCACTGAGCGGCAGGCCGCCTCGATCACCGAGACCGCCAATGCGATCGATGCCATCACCCAGTCGGTTCGCATCCAGATCGAGCGCGCCGAGCAGGCCGAGCGGATCGCCCGTGACGCCAAGAAGGAAACGGCCGGTTCGAGCGATATCATGCGCGAGACCATCGCGGCGATGGAGGCGATCCAGTCGTCTTCGCGCCAGATCAACTCGATCATTTCGGTCATCGACGAAATCGCCTTCCAGACGAACCTGCTGGCGCTGAATGCCGGTGTCGAGGCAGCGCGTGCCGGTGAATCCGGCAAGGGCTTTGCCGTTGTCGCCATGGAAGTGCGTGAACTGGCACAGCGCTCCTCGAGCGCCGCCAAGGAAATCGCCAGCCTGCTGCAGAAGTCGACACATGAGGTCGAAAGTGGCGTATCGCTGGTCGAGAGGGCAGGGGTTGCGCTGACCGGTATCGGCAGCCGCGTCGAGGCGATCAACGGCCAGATCCACGAGATCATGGAATCGACCCGTGAAGAGGCCGATACGCTGCGCCAGATCAACAGCGCGGTCTCCGAACTGGATTCGATGACGCAGCAGAATGCGGCGATGGTCGAGGAAAGCACGGCGGCGATCCACCGTCTCGCCAGCGAGGCTCTGGAGATGGATCGCCAGCTCGGTAACTTCACGCTGCCGCAGGGCTATCATCACCAGAACGCGGAAGTGCATGTGCTCCGGCACCGCCGCGCTTCGTAACACCCTCAAAGTGTCAGGCGACTCCAGCCATCAGTTGGATCTGGAGTCGCTTGAAACAGCGGCCTCATCAGAGGCTCAGGTCCAGGCCGAGCTTCCTGCTCAGCAAGAAGGCGGCAAGCCCCACGCCAAGTACTGCCAGCGCGAAGACTGCAGCCATCATGCCGCCTGATCGCAGTAGCGCTCGCCTGTCGCTTTTCTCCGCACGGTCATAATGCCACTTGATGGCGAAGAACATGGCTATTCCCAAGGCAAGAACCTTGAATGTAACGAAGACTACAGGGACCCAATCCATCTCAAACACTCTCGTATGCATAAGCTGCGCTTCTTATGATCCCATCGCAGACAAGCGCCTACTTCCGATTATGCAACGCAGATATGTAATAGTAGGTGGTGGTTATTTAGCCTGTACTGCTGGCTCAGGAATGACCGTCTAGGGCCTGCGATAACAACGACATGCGGAATGCCGGAATTTGGCTTCCACATCTGAGTTGGTGGCAGGCGGCCGATCGGCCCTTTTTCTTTTCTCAGGGTTTGGATGCGGCGCCGTTACCACCTACATAGCCGGTAGCCCCATTATACCGACGGCAGGTTCTCATGATCCCCTTTTCCATCCTCGATCTTTCGCCCGTTCCCGAAGGGACGACCGTCAGCCAATCTCTTGCGGGTTCCGCCCGGATGGCGCAGAAGGCGGAAGAGTATGGTTACAAGCGCTTCTGGCTTGCCGAGCATCACGGCATGCCGGGCATTGCCAGTGCGGCGACTGCCGTCGTCATCGGTCATGTTGGTGCTGCGACGAAGCGGATCCGCATCGGCTCGGGCGGCATCATGCTGCCGAACCATTCGCCGCTTGTGATCGCCGAGCAGTTCGGCACGCTGGCGGCGCTCTTTCCCGGCCGCGTCGATCTCGGTCTCGGCCGTGCGCCGGGTACGGATATGCGCACCGCCCAGGCGCTGCGCCGCAATCTCGATGCCGGCGCCCAGAGCTTTCCGCATGATGTCGTCGAACTGCAGCAGCTGCTCGGAGAGCCTGTCGAGAACCAGGCGATCCTCGCGGTGCCCGGCAACCGGACGCACGTGCCGGTCTGGCTGCTTGGCTCCAGCCTCTACAGCGCCCAGCTCGCTGCCATGCTTGGTCTGCCCTATGCCTTCGCCTCGCATTTCGCACCGGATTCGCTGCTCGATGCGATCGATATCTACCGTAGCAAGTTCCAGCCATCCGCGGTCCTCGACCAGCCATATGTGATGGCCGGTGTGATGGGCTCCGTCGCGCCGACCGATGAAGAGGCCGAGTATCACTTCACTTCGGCGCAGCAGCAGTTCGTCAATCTCCGGCGCAATGTTCGTGGCCAGTTCCCGAAGCCGGTGAAAGATATGGAGAGCTTCTGGTCGCCGATGGAAAAGCTCAATGTCGAGCATACGCTGCGCTATGCCGTCGTCGGCTCGCCGCAGACGGCTGAAGCCAAGCTTAAGGAATTTCTGAAAGAGACGGAGGCCGACGAGCTGATCATCTCCATGCCGATCCACGATATCGAGGCGCGGCTGAAGTCGGTCGAGCTCTTTGCGGGCCTCGGCAGCTTTATGAGCGCCGCCGCCTAATCGGCGATGGCTTCGCCGGGATAGACGCCCCAGAGGGCCGATTGCTCGACGAAGCCGGTGAGATTCTGGTGTGGCAGGCCGATGCTGCACCACGCTCCGTCGCAGCGTCCGACATGGACGAGGACGCGGGCCATCAATGCCGCCGAGATAGCCGCACTTTCCCGGGCTCCGGTGTGAAGTGCGGCGGGCTCTCTCAGCCAGGGGCCGATCACCGCGGTCCGGCGCGATGAGAGCAGGGCGCGATGCATCCAGCCTGTGATGCCATCGCTGTCGCGCACCTGACGCCAATTGTCGTATTCGGCGGTGATCTCCAACGGCAGGCCTGATTTCACGTAGATCCACTTGGTCCCGTAATCCAGCGACGGCCCGATGCGCATGCGCGCGTTGGCCGATTTGAGCGAGACGAAGCGGGGAACCGGCAGACCGGTTTCCCGGCCCTTTGGTGTGCCCATCTCAACCGGGACTGCCGATGCCTGGCTGGCTAGGCAGGCGGCAAACAGGCTGCAGAGGGCAAGCAGCCCCATCGTCCGGCGCAGAAGAGAAAGACGGCGCATGTCAGCTACAGCTGGCCACCTGTTTCAAGGCGGCGGTGATGCCATCGAGCGAATAGGTGTAGCTGGTGTCCGTCCCACGGCTGGAGGTCGCCTCGATCACCATCTCGCTGCCGCCGCGCATGGCGCGGATCATTTCCGGTTCACGCTCCTCATGCTGCATCCAGGCGGCGTTCTCGCGGGTGAACATCCAGAATGTCTGGTCGCCAATGCGCACCTTCACGCGCGATCCCTGCTTCAACTCGTAGCCCATCCGTGCCTGCGGCTCGTATTTCGCCGAGGCGCCGGGGCCGACCATGAAGAAATTCTTGCCGTGATCGACACTGGTCGGCGTCTGGCCGGTCGGCACGGTCAGCAGATAGCAGACCGTCTGGCCACCGGCCTTGTAGGAATAGACGCCCCAATCGTTGAAGCGCTTGACCATTGTGGGCTGCGCTTGTGCGGAGAAGGCGCAAAGCAGCGAAATGGAGAGAGTGAGAGCAAGTTTCTTCATGGCATTTTCCCCGCCGATGGTGTGAGAGACGCTGGCCTGAGACAGACCGGCTGGAGGCAGGGACATTGAACGGTTGCAGCGTTACCGCTTTCTTAAAATCAGGCTGCGGCTCACGGAGCTGTGAACCGCTTTGATCCAGATCCTCGCGGAGGTCAGAAGAAGACAGCCATCGGCACCGGGACGATGCGCTTCAGGACTGCATCGACAGACAGCGATCCGGCGCCCGAGATCGCCAGCACAAACATGCCACCGGCGATCGCAAAGTCCTTCTCGAAATGCAGCAGTTCGTTCTGGCTGGTGAAATCGGTGTGGAAGAGCAGGGCCGTCATCAGGCAGAAGATGCCGAGCGCAACAGCACCCAGCCGTGTGGCCATGCCTGCCGCGACCGAGAAGCCGGCCGCAAGCTGCAGCAGGATGACGCCGATAGCGACCGGTAGTTCGAGACCGAGCCTTTCGAAGGCCGCTGCCGTGGCGTTGAAGTTCAGCGCCAGCGTTGCGCCTTCATGCAGGAAGATGGCCGAGAGCAGCAGACGTCCGGCGAGAAGTGCTGCATTGCTGCCGGCGGATCGGATAGGGGAATGTTCCATGATCATCTCCAATGGGTGAGCAGGGCGAGCGGCATCTGCCGCCCGCCCCGGGGCAATCACCGTCAGTTGCCGCCCCGTGCGGCGATCGCCTCTTGTAGGTCTTCCAGCTCCTCGCAGCCTGCGGGGCACAGCTGCTTCAGCGAAGCGAGCTGCTCGTTCGCCTTGTCGGGCTTGCCGGTCTGCAGATAGAGCTCGCCAAGATATTCGTGCGCTGCCTTGTGATCGGGCTGCAATTCGAGAGCCTTGGTGTAGTAGGTCAGCGACGTGTCGTAGTCGCCGGTCATGCGCAGCGTGTAGCCGAGCAGGTTGTAGACATCGGCCTGCTGGTTATCCTCGGCGAGGCCGCGCAATTCCTCGAGTGCGCCCTGATAGTCCTTGGCAGCGATCTTGGCGCGGACGGAAGTGAGGTCCGGACCGTCGCCGGTTTCCATGTTGTCGACGGCAAAGGCGGGCATCGCCGTCAATGCCGAGATGGTCGAGCCGCCTGCCGACAACGCGCAGAAGCTGATGACGCCGAGAACGGCGTAGCGGGTGAATGATCTTTTCATGACGATAGTCTCCTCAGGCGTCAGGCCTGGCTGGTAGGCGTGAAGGCATAGGCATTTCCGTCCTTGACGAAGCTGCCGGAGCCGGGGAAGGGGAAGTGCGAGCCGCAGATGGCGATCTTGTCCGATATGACGCGATCGATCAGTTTGCGGCGGCTGGTGATGGCAAGCGGCCCGTCCTGATCGTAGCTGCCCTGCCATTCCGGATGCGGCGCCAGCAGCGCCGGGACGTACATGATGTCGGCCGAAACCAGCAGCTGGCTTTTTCCGGAGTTGACCAGATAGGTCGAATGACCCGGCGTATGGCCTGGCGCCGAAATCAGCTCGATGCCGGGCGCCACTTGCGCACCGTCCTCCACCAACTTCCAGTTCTTCCATTTCGGGAAGACTTCGGCGATGCGCTTTCCGGCAGGCTTGCGCCCCTCCGGGAGTTTCGAGAGGCGGCCGGGATCGGTCCACCAGTTATATTCGGCCGAATGAACGATGAGCTCGGCATTCGGGAAGACAGGCGCATTGGTGCCCTTTTCCATCAGGCCCCAGACGTGGTCAGGGTGGAAATGCGAGATCATGACCGTGTCGATCTTGCGGTAGTCGATGCCGGCGGCTGCCATGTTGCCGGGAAGGTTGGTTGCATTGGCCTGCCACTGGCCGACGCCGGAGCCGGCATCCATCATGATCAGCCGTCCGCCGACCTTCAGGACGACCACCGTCAGCGGGATCGGCATGAAATCGGTCGGCAGATGCGCCTTGGCGAGCGCATTCTTGGTCTCGTCGACCGTGGCATTCTTGATGAAGGCGGGATCGTGCGGCTTACGCCAGATGCCGTCATAGATGGCCGTCACTTCGATATCGCCGACATTGTAGCGGTAGAAGCCGGTTGCCGGTTCGTCCGGCGATGCGGCGAAGGCCGGGGGCACGAATTCGAGCTTCGATGCGAGGCCGAATGCGGCTGCCGCGGCGGCCGAACCAAGCAGTGTACGGCGTGACATTTCAAACATTGGGGTGCCTCCTCTGGCTTGTCCTGTGTCTCAGCGGAGACGGGATGGGTTCGACGCCGCCGCTGAAGAACTAGACCGGAGAGGCCTGCTGCTTATTCCGAGCCTGGCGTAATTTTCCATGCAAGTCATTGAGAATGAATGGATAATTTTTTCACCCCGGCAAAGCGGTAAAAAAATCTCAGTTGGCAGGGAATAAAACCGGGTGCTTGGCGATCTAGGCAATAAAGGGTCGCATTGCGCTGAGGGCGGCCCGAGGACTAGAGTCGGCTGCGCCGCAGCCGCAGAGGGTGTGATGACCGAAGCCTGTCTTGCTATCCCCACATCGTTCGACGATCAGGTGGCCGCGGCTCTGCTGCGCTGGCGCCGCCGCTCGCGATCGTTTTCTCAGCTCGCAAGCTGTTTTCTCGCCGAGGCAGCGTCGGTCCTCGTCGGCTATATGGAAATGGCACAGGCGAGGGGCGGGCGGCAGACCGCTGCCGCCTCCGCGCAGCCCGATCACACATTGCGTTTCCAGCAGAACATCCTTCCGCACATGGATGCAGCCTACAACTTCGCGCGCTTTCTCAGCCGCGATCAGGATGCGGCGCAGGATATCGTCCAGGACGCCTTCCTGCGCGCCTATCGCAGTTTCGAGACCTATCGCGGCGGCGATTCACGGGCGTGGATTTTTGCCATCGTCCGCAACTGCCATCTCGCCTGGCAGCAGCAGGGACGGCGGAAGGCACGTTTCGAAACGCCGCTGGATGCCGATGCCGGAAGCGACAGCCCGGCCCATGAGATCGCATCGGATGACGAGACGGCGGAGACCGCGATGATCCGCGAGAGCGAGACGTCGCGCGTGCGCCATGTCATCGGCCTGCTTCCGGAGGCGATGCGGGAAATTCTGGTGCTGCGCGAACTCGAGGAGCTTTCCTACAAACAGATCGCCGAGGTCATCGATGTGCCTATAGGTACCGTGATGTCGCGCATCGCCCGGGCGCGGCGCGAATTCGGCGAGGCCTGGGATGCGTTTGAGAATGGCGGGGTGCGGGCATGACCGAGGCGCCGAAGCAGGGCTGCGACCAGTGGGGCCCGGTGGTGCATGCCTTCATCGATGGCGAGCTGGATCTGGTGCGCGCGGCCGAGCTGGAAAGTCATCTGGCGGGGTGCCCGGATTGCCGGGCGGAGATCGAAAGGGTGCGCGGGGTGCGGCAACGGATCGGACAGGACGGCGTGCGCTTCAAGCTTCCGGACGAGGTCCGGTCGCAGGTTCTTTCCGCGCTGTCGCACGAGCAGGCCATCTCCTCATCCGCTCTTCAGCCGCGCCAGAAGCCTGCTTCGCCGTGGGAGCGGTTCTTCCGTTTCGTTCGCGACTGGAGCTTCGTGCCGTCACTGGCGGCGCTGGCGGCGAGCGCAATGCTCTTCATCAATGCACCGGCGCCGGATCTCGGCATTGAGGACCAGCTGCTGGCGAGCCACGTTCATTCAATGCTCGCCGATCACCTCGTCGATGTGCAGACCTCGAACCAGCATACGGTAAAGCCCTGGTTCAACGGCCGCATCGATTTCTCGCCGCCCGTCAACGATCTCGCCAAGGATGGTTTCCCGCTGGTCGGCGGCCGGGTCGATTATATCGGCGGCCGGGTGGTGGCAGCGCTCGTCTACCGGCGCAACGGCCATGTCATCAACCTGTTCATCTGGCCGCAGGCGAAAGGCGGGCAGGCGACGCGCGAGCATGAGGGGTACAACATGACGGACTGGTCGTCCGATGGACTTGTCTTCTGGGCGGTCTCCGATGTCAGCGCCGGCGATCTTGCCGCCTTCCGCGACAGCTTCATCCGGGCGGCGGCCCCCTGATCCAACGAAAAAGGCGGGCATCAAGCCCGCCTTTGAAAACAGTTCCGGAAGAGGCGATCAGGCCGAAAGCTTGGCCATTACTTCTTCGGAGACTTCGAAGTTCGAATAGACGTTCTGGACGTCGTCATCGTCTTCGAGGTTGTCGATCATCTTCAGCAGCGACTGAGCCTTTTCCTCGTCCACCGGCACGTTGTTCTGGGCGCGCCAGACGGCCTTGACGGTTTCGGCTTCGCCGAGCGTCGCTTCGAGCGCCTTGGCGACTTCGCCGAGCGATTCAAAAGCGCAGGTGATGTAGTGGCCGTCTTCGTCGGTCTCGACATCGTCGGCACCGGCTTCGATGGCGGCTTCCATCATTTTGTCGGCATCGCCGGCTGCGAGCTTGTAGGTGATTTCGCCGACGTGGTCGAAGGAGAAGGAGACCGAACCGGTTTCGCCGAGTGCACCGCCGGCCTTGGTGAAGATCGAGCGCACATTCGAGGCGGTACGGTTGCGGTTGTCGGTCAGCGCCTCGACGATGACGGCGGTGCCGCCCGGGCCATAGCCTTCGTAGCGGATCTGCTCGTAGTTTTCGCCGTCGCTGCCTGCCGCCTTCTTGATGGCGCGGTCGATATTGTCCTTCGGCATGGACTGGGCCTTGGCGTTCTGGATGGCCAGGCGCAGGCTCGCATTCATCGACGGGTCGGGCAGACCGGCCTTGGCGGCGACAGTGATTTCGCGCGCGAGCTTGGAGAACATTTTCGATCGCACGGCGTCCTGACGGCCCTTGCGATGCATGATGTTTTTAAACTGTGAATGGCCAGCCATGGCACCCCTGTTCACGTCTCATTATTCGGAATGGGCCGCCTTATAAGAGCGAAACGGGCCGTATTCAAGCGGAAAGCACCTTTTCACGCAGGCGGTTGGCTTGTGCAGCGCGGGGGAACAAAGGCGGCAGACCTGACGTTTTGAACCGGAAACTGAAAACGGAAGGGAATGGCCATGGCAAGCTTCAGCGAAGCCCGCGAACATCCGGCGCAGCAGCTCTGGGATCAGGTGAACGGCATTCATGCCGGCATGCTCGGTGTCGATGGCGCAGACATGCATATGCAGCCCATGGCGCCGCATGCCGATCCGAAGACCAACACCATCTGGTTCTACACCAAATCGGACGCGGATATCGTTCGTGCCGTGAAACCGGGAACACGCGCGCATTTCTGCGTGGTCGGCAAGGATCACGACTATCACGCCTGCCTGGCAGGCAAGATCGAACTGAAAGCCGATCCGTCGAAGATCGAGGAATACTGGAACTCCGTCGTTGCCGCCTGGTACGAGAACGGCAAGAAGGACCCGAAGCTGACGATGCTCGCCATGCATGTGGACGATGCCGAAATCTGGGTCTCGACCGGCAGCAAGCTCAAATTCGGCTGGGAGATCGCCAAGGCCAATCTCGATGACGACAAGATGCCGGATGTGGGGATAAAGCGGCATCTGCAGTTTGCTTGAACAAATTCCCGTTTTATCGCGAGGCCCCCCTCATCCGGCCCGTTGGGCCACCTTCTCCCCGCTGGGGAGAAGGGACGCCGGAGCCGCAGCGTCCACTTCCCCCTCTCCCCTCGGGGGTCCGAAGGACGGGTCGAGACCGTTGGCTCGGCCCCGGTGGGTAGGGTGAGGGGGCTACGGGCGCCAAGCACGCTCTACTGCACGTCCCTCATCACATAAATCTGCGGCTTCCTTGGCAGCGTCCGCAGCGACACCGTCAACGTGTTGTTCTGCGCCATCTGAATATCGAATTCCTTGCCGATCATCGACAGGAAGCGCTCGACCGGCGGCCCACGGCGGTGCATCGGCAGGACGATCGAGGCGCGCAGGCGCTTGATCACCCGGCTCATGCTGTCCGGTCCCATGGTCAGCCCGCCATCGACGGGCACCATCACCACGTCGAGACGGCCGATCTCGGTGTAATGCGCATCCGTCAGCTCGTAATGCAGATGGCCGAGATGGCCGATGCAGAGACCGGCGATCTCGAAGATGAAGATCGAATTGCCGTCCTGCTGTGATCCGCCGAGGCCGTAGCTGAAGCGGATGTCGGTCGTGACGTTGCGGATATAGGCGTCGCCGACGACGAGATCGACCTTGGCCTTTTCATCGGGGATATCGCTCCAGCCGTGCAGCACATGCTGGATCGCCGGATCCGGCGTCAGCGTGTAATGCGTCTGGTGCGCCTTGTTCATGGTGACGACATCGGGGGTCACCGAG
The DNA here is from genome assembly GCF_056396985.1 of Rhizobium sp. 05N430. Lineage (NCBI taxonomy): Bacteria > Pseudomonadati > Pseudomonadota > Alphaproteobacteria > Hyphomicrobiales > Rhizobiaceae > Rhizobium > Rhizobium sp. 05N430. The sequence continues at coordinate 34,983 of NZ_JBFTMO010000018.1, forward strand.
GGCTGGTAGATGCCGTTATAGTCGGTGGCGATGACGATGCCGCCGGGCGTGTCGATCTCGAAGGTGGAGTGGCCGAGAAAGGTGAAGGTGACGTCCTCGCCTTCGGAGACGGCTGGAATCACGGGTGCGGTGGTCGAGAAGCTGGCGAACTGCGCCTTCGGAATGCGTTGGGCAATCGCCTGGCACTGGCTGACGTTCCTGCGCTGCTCCTGGGCGCTCGGGGCCTGCGGCAGGGCGAAGGTGGCAAGGCATGCGATAGCGAGGATAAGCAATTGCGGCTTCATGCCACCCCTCCGGCGCTTTCACGAAGCCGGGAGGATGCGGCAAGGCGCCGCAGGGGTCCAGATGCGGGGTGCTCACAAATGCGTGTTGGGGGTTGTCTGCATTTGCGTCGGTGGGTGCCGGCCCCCCCCCTCTGCCCTGCCGGGCATCTCCCCCACAGGTGGGGAGATTACAAGTGCCGAGCTCCCCATTGCCTAGCGAACGTTGCGGCTCGTGGAACGGCGATTTGGAGTGACCGGGCGCGCCCAGCCAATCTCCCCACCCGTGGGGGAGATGCCCGGCAGGGCAGAGGGGGGCTGCCACCCGCGAACGTCAAATGTTACCGCCAGAACTCCGGGATAGTCTCCGCCAGTCTCGGCCCCAGCCGCAGTGGCGCAATCTTCTCGGCCAGTCCCGTCGCATCCGAAATCTCGACGCCGACGCCGCAGATCGTCGCAGGCCCGGTCGCCGCCTCCATCCGCCCCTTCGGCATCTTGGAGATGAACCGGTTGAGCGGCTCCTCCTTGTCCATGCCGAGCGAGGAGTCGTAGTCGCCGCACATCCCGGCGTCAGACATATAGGCGGTGCCGCCGTTCAGGATCTGGTGGTCGGCGGTCGGCACATGCGTATGCGTGCCGACGACAAAGCTGGCGCGGCCATCGACGAAATGGCCGAAGCATTGCTTCTCGCTGGTCGCCTCGGCATGGAAGTCGAAGATGATGGCGTCGGCCTGTTCCTTCAGAGGCGCAGCGGCGAGGATCGCCTCGGCCGACTTGAAGGGGTCGTCCAGCTCGGGATGCATGAAGACGCGGCCCATGATGTTGGCGACCAGAACGCGCGCGCCGTTGCGGGCATAGAACAGGCCGGAGCCGCGGCCGGGCGTGCCCTGCGGATAATTGGCCGGGCGCAGGAACTGGTCGTGGCGGCCGGCGAAAGCGACGGCGTCCTTCTGGTCCCAGACGTGATTGCCTGTCGTCACGACATCAGCGCCGGCATTGATCGTCTCGAGGAAGATGTCTTCGGTGATGCCGAAGCCGCCGGCAGCGTTTTCGCCGTTGACGATGACGAAATCGAGTTTCAGGTCCGAAACGAGCCCCGGCAGGCGGTCCCAAACCGCCGTCCGTCCCGTCTTGCCGACCATGTCACCCAGAAAAAGCAGTCGCATTCACTATCCAATCCAAGAGGCAAAAAAGCGAAGGCCGCTTTCTGTCAGGATGGCATCCAGGCTTATGTCATGCGGCTCGTCAGGCACATGTGCCACTTCCTGGCAGTCGAATGCAATGCCGATCAGCCGAGGCCTGTGGCCTTTTTGCCGCAAAAGGCTAATGGCGCGGTCATAATAGCCGGCGCCATAGCCGATCCGGTGGCCACGCGCATCGAAGGCCGAGAGCGGTACGAGCATGATATCGGGGTCTAGAACCGGCGCGTCCGGGCCGGGGCCGGAGGTGCCGAAGCCGGTCGCGATCAATGGCGCATCGCGCAGCAGTTCGCGGAAGACAATCGTCTGCTTGTCGAGAATGGCGGGCACGCAAAGGCGGGCGCCGCGGGTCTGAAACCTTGCCATCAGTGGCCGCAGATCGGCCTCCGAGCGGATCGGCAGGAAGCCTGAAATGACGGCGCCGGGATCGAAGGCGACGGCGTCGCCTGCGTGGGCGGCCATGGCAAGGGCCATGTCGATGCGCGCTTCTGGGGCGATCGCATCGCGAAGGGCGAGCCGTTCGGTTCGCAGATCCGCCTTGAGTTGCTTGAAATCGGTCAGCATGCCGCAAACCATAAACCGCTGACGGGCCAATGCAATGCGTGAAAGCGGCGTTCGCTTTGCCGATCGGCTAGATGACGATGCTCGAGGGAATGCCCGACGAACCGGTTGGAAGCGGCATGGCCTGCGTGTAGTCGCCGCCGGTCTTACCGTTTCTCACTTCATCCATCGCCTTTTCGAGAATCTGACGGACCTCGCGCAGAAGCGACTGCAGCTTTTCCAGCGATACGCGGTCTTCGTTCGACACGCCTGATGCCTGTTGCTCGCCATCGGCGGCCGTGTCCTGGTAGGCCTTGCGTGCCTGCGCGGTATCAACAGGCTCGGTTTCTCCGGCGGGCGGATCGGCGGGTGTTTCGCCCGAGGCGGAATCTGCGGAAGCAGAACCGGCCGTTGTTCCGGCGGTGCCCGCTTCGGCGGAAGCAGCTGCAACAGCACCTGGCGTGGCGCCCGCGCCAGCGATGGAAGAGGCAAATTGCGCGGCGGCCGAGGCAATCTTCTGTGACAGCTGTGCGGCGAGCCGCGCCGTGGCTTCGGGCGAGAGCCCGCCGCTCTTCAGCATCTCCACCTGCTGCTGCAGTTCGGCAAGTTTGCGCGCGGCGCGTTCCTTGGCGATATCGGAAGACGATTTCTTGTCCTGCTGCAGGGCAGCGAGGGCCTGATCGGCGCGCTCGGCCAGCCGCACCTGCGGATCGCTGCTCGGTGTTGCGGAGGCCGCAATCGACTGTTGTGGTGTGCTGCGCAGTATGTTCAGCGCATTCGACTGTGCGACCTGCATCATATCCCCCGATATCGTCAGGGATGGTTTCTGCAACTTCAGGCTTGCGCGGGCCTTGGCAGTAAACGCCGGGCGAGCGTCTTTTGTGTCTCGCAACGATGCAGCGCGGCAGGGGGGCGGATGCAGCCCTCTCTGCAATCCTCTCCGCATTGCCTCCGGCTTGCTCATCCACTATCGGGGGGGACGCAGAACGATAACGACCTGGCAGGCATGCCCATCTGGAGACGGCTATGGTGGATGAGAGTTTTTCGATTTCGGGCAAGCTGACGGACGAGGGCCACAAGCTGGTCCAGCGCGTCTATTATGAAGACACCGATTTCTCCGGCCTCGTCTATCACGCCCGCTACCTGCATTTCCTCGAGCGCGGACGCACCGACTACCTGCGTTGCCTCGGTGTCGAACAGCGCGAGCTTATCACCGCCGATGATGAAGGGCTGGTTTTCGTCGTCCACCGCATGGAGATCGACTTCAAGAGCCCGGCGCGGATGGATGATATCCTGACAATCGTGACGCGGACCGAAAAGGCGGGCGGCGCCAAGATGATTCTGTCGCAGGAAATCCGCCGCGGCGAAACGCCGCTGATCGCGGCAAAGGTCATCATCGCTGTCATCAACGCCAAGGGCCGGCCGCGCCGCCTGCCGGAGGGCTTGGCGAAGCAGATGCTGATTGCGGCTGACGCAGGCTAAAAGGAAGCGTTTTATGCTGTAGAACGGCTGTAAACCGGCTCTTGCAAAAACATGAGTTTCATGTGAAGGAATTTCCGCGCTGCAGGAAATGCGCGGTGCTCCGCCGCCGGACCAGCTCAGATCAGTTCTGACCGGCTAGAAAAACCCAGCTGAATTAAAGCTTTCAGTCGCACTCTGACACTAACGATGTGTTAACCATAATGGTGTCTTACTCTGAATGTCAGAGTTTGTGCGGTGCACGCCTTCCTTTGACCAAATTTGACGGCAAGGAAGGCGGAAGAAAAGCTTCAAGCTTGACCAGGGCTTAGGGCGGCGGTCGCCAGACATTTCTTGCGAGATCACTTTTGTGCCGCCCGGTCAAGCACCGGGCGTTTGGATTCGGGGATTTTGGATCAATGGAACAAGCAGGATTGGCAGCAGCAACGGCCGACGTCAGCCTCTGGTCGCTGTTCATGCAGGCAGGCATCGTCGTCAAGCTCGTCATGCTCGGGCTTCTCGCGGCCTCCGTCTGGACGTGGGCGATCGTCATCGACAAGTATCTGGCTTATGGCCGTGCGCGGCGCCAGTTCGACAAGTTCGAACAGGTGTTCTGGTCGGGCCAGTCGCTGGAAGAACTCTACAGGACGCTCTCCGAGCGCAACAACACCGGCCTCGCGGCGATCTTCGTTGCGGCGATGCGCGAATGGAAAAAATCCTTCGAGCGCGGTGCGCGCTCGCCGATCGGTCTGCAGATGCGTATCGACCGTGCCATGGACGTGACGCTGTCGCGTGAATCTGAAACACTTTCGTCCCGCTTGGGCTCGCTCGCGACGATCGGTTCGGCCGGTCCGTTCATCGGTCTCTTCGGTACGGTTGTCGGTATCATGACCTCGTTCCAGGCTATCGCCGGCTCGAAGTCGACCAACCTCGCGGTTGTGGCGCCGGGTATCGCCGAAGCGCTTCTTGCGACGGCTATCGGCCTCGTCGCCGCTATTCCGGCGGTTATCGCCTACAACAAGTTCTCCGCCGATGCCGGCAAGCTTTCGGCTCGCATGGAAGGCTTCGCGGATGAATTCTCCGCCATCCTTTCGCGCCAGATCGATGAAAAGCTGCAGCCGCGTCAGGCCGCGCAGTAACGGAACGGCGGGAGTACGACCATGGGTATGGCTGTTGGAGGCAATTCCGGGAGCGGTGGCGGACGCCGCCGCCGCGGTGGCCGGAACAAGAATGTAATTTCCGAAATCAACGTGACGCCGCTCGTCGACGTCATGCTGGTGTTGCTCATCATCTTCATGGTCGCAGCACCGATGATGACGGTCGGCGTGCCGATCGACCTGCCGGAAACGCAGGCCAAGGCGCTGAATTCCGAGACCCAGCCGATCACGATCTCGGTCAAGAACGACGGCCAGGTGTATCTGCAGGAAACGACGATCCCGGCTGAAGAGATTGCCGCGAAGCTCGAGGCGATTGCGACGACGGGTTACAACGAACGCATCTTCGTGCGCGGCGACGCGACGGCGCCTTACGGCGTGATCGCTGATGTGATGGCGCGCATCCAGGGTGCGGGCTTCAAGAATATCGGCCTCGTCACACAGCAGAAGAAGGACCAGTAGAAAGCAAGATGAAGACCAGCGTCGTCACATCTGCTGTTCTGCATGGACTGGTGCTCGCTGCAGCGCTGGTGACCATCGGCTCGCCCGAGCATTTCAAGGTTGATGATTTCGAAGCGATGCCAGTCGATCTGGTGCCGGTCGAATCGATCACCCAGATGCAGCAGGGCGACAAGAAGGCGCCGATGAAGGAAACGTCGGCACCGAAGCCGACGACGCGGCCGCCGACCCCTGATCAGGGCGAGAATGTCGGCGACAACAAGGTTGATCTCAAGACACCGCCGGTGCCGAACGCCAAGCCGAGCAATACGGATGCGGCGGCTGCCAATTCGAGCGAGAAGCCGGCGCAGAAGATCGATCCTATCCCGAACGAAGTGAAGGAAATCAACAAGGAAGAGACCGAGGTCGAGCAGCCGAAGGAAGTCGCTTCCATTCCGCAGACCAAGCCTGACGTCGCGCCGACCCCGCCGAAGCCGGAGGAAAAGCCGGTCGAGGAAGCAAAGCCCGAAGAAGCGCCGAAGCCCGATGCTGAAGCGCTGCCGGACAAGGTCCCGACCCCGGTTGCCAAGCCACAGGTGAAGCCGCCTGAGGAAAAGCAGGCCGAGAAGCCGCCGGAAAAGCCCCAGGACCAGCCGAAGACGGCTGAAAAGCCGACCGACAAGAAGAAGGACGACCAGAAGCGCGACGTGGCGAAATCCGCATCGTCGATGAAGAGCGACTTCAACGCCGACGATATTTCTGCGCTCCTGAACAAGACCGATCCTTCGGCCGGCGGCACGAAACACTCGACACAGGAAGCCTCGCTTGGCGCCAAGAAGGCGACGCAGGGTGCTTCGAAGCTGTCGATGAGCGAGATGGACGCGCTGAAGAGCGCGATCGCCGGCAACTGGAATGTCATTCCGGGCATGGAAGGCATGGGCGACGTGCGCATCAAGGTGCACATGAAGCTCGACGAAGACGGCAACATCATCGGCCAGCCCGAAGTCGAAGCAACCGGCGGCGACAACGATTCGACCCGCCGCGCGCTTGCCGGCGGTGCCTATCGCGCGATCATGAAGTCCGCGCCGTTCTCCACGCTTCCAAAAGATAAATACGATGCCTGGAACGAAGTTGTCGTGAACTTCGATCCCAGCGATCTAGGGATTTAAATGCTGAAAGGCCTCTGTCATATGAGAAAGTCTTCCCTTCTCCGCGCCTTGATGATGGTGGCGGGTCTCGTCACCGCGGGTGCGTTTACGACGCCTGCGAACGCGCTCGTCGAAATCAACATCAACAAGGGTAACGTCCAGCCGCTGCCGATCGCCGTCACCGACTTCCTGCAGGGCGACATGGGCGCGCAGGTTTCTCAGGTGATCGCCGCCGACCTGCAGCGCTCGGGCCTTTTCGCGCCCGTCAACAAGAATGCCTTCATCGAGAAGATCTCCAACCCCGATGCTGCTCCGCGCTTCGAGGACTGGAAGGTCATCAATGCGCAGGCGCTGGTGACCGGCCGGGTTACGCAGGAGGCCGATGGTCGCCTTCGCGCCGAGTTCCGCCTCTGGGATACGTTCGCCGGCCAGCAGATGACCGGCCAGCAGTTCTACACGCAGCCGGAAAACTGGCGCCGCGTGGCCCACATCATCGCTGACGCGATCTACAAGCAGATCACCGGCGAAGAGGGCTATTTCGACACCCGCGTCGTCTTCGTGTCGGAATCCGGCACCAAGCAGCAGCGCAAGCGCCAGTTGGCGATCATGGACCAGGACGGTTTCAACGTCCGCACCCTGACCGATGGCAGCGACCTGGTTCTGACGCCGCGCTTCTCGCCGAACCGGCAGGAAGTCACCTACATGTCCTTCGCCAACCAGCAGCCGCGCGTCTATCTGCTGCAGCTGGAAACCGGACAGCGCGAAGTGGTCGGCAACTTCCCGGGCATGACCTTCTCGCCGCGCTTCTCGCCTGATGGCCAGAAGGTGGTGATGAGCCTTCAGCAGGAAGGCAACGCCAATATCTACACGATGGATCTGCGTTCGCGCACCACGACGCGCCTGACCTCGACGGCGGCGATCGACACGTCCCCGTCCTATGCGCCGGATGGCGGCCGCATCGTCTTCGAAAGCGACCGCGGCGGCCACCAGCAGATCTACGTGATGAATGCCGATGGCTCCGGCCAGACGCGTATCTCCTTCGGCGACGGCAACTACTCGACGCCGGTCTGGTCTCCGCGTGGCGATCTGATCGCCTTCACCAAGCAGTCGGGCGGCAAGTTCTCGATCGGCGTGATGAAGCCGGATGGCTCCGGCGAGCGTATCCTGACGACGGGCTTCCACAACGAAGGCCCGACCTGGGCGCCGAACGGCCGCGTGCTGATGTTCTTCCGCCAGGCCGCCGGTGCCGGTGGTCCGCAGCTCTACTCGATCGACCTGACGGGCTACAACGAACAGCTCATCAAGACTCCGAACTACGCTTCCGACCCGGCATGGTCGCCGCTGCTGGAGTAGTGGACGGCCTGGAATACGCCTTCATGTCGCCGCAAAGTCCTGAAAATGGGCAATGTAGGGACAAATCAGTAAATCATTAACCATACTTCTTGAGCGCCGATTAACCTCGTACGGTTACAGTCCGGCAACCCTGATGAAGTCGCAAGGAGACCCGGCCATGAGCCGAATTCATACCCCGGCAATGAGCCGCATGCAGAGCCTCGCCCGCAACCCCGTCATGATCGCACTCGTCGCTGGCCTCGCTCTCGCAGGCTGCGCCAACAAGAAGAACATGGCCAACAGCGCTGGCGATCTCGGCCTTGGCGTCGGTGCAGCAACGCCGGGTTCGGCTCAGGACTTCACTGTTAACGTCGGCGACCGCATTTTCTTCGACACCGACTCCACGTCGATCCGCGCAGACGCTGCCCAGACGCTCGACCGTCAGGCACAGTGGCTTGCCCGCTACCCGAACTACGCGATCACCGTCGAAGGCCATGCCGACGAACGCGGCACGCGCGAATACAACCTGGCTCTCGGTGCCCGCCGTGCGGCTGCCACCAAGGACTACCTCGCTTCGCGCGGCGTTCCGGCTCAGCGCCTGAAGACGATCTCCTACGGCAAGGAACGTCCGGTTGCTGTCTGCGACGATATTTCCTGCTGGTCGCAGAACCGCCGCGCCGTGACCGTTCTCGGTGGAGCAGGCATGTAATCTGCGGAAATCGCATTACATTTTGGAAAGGCGGTCCGTTCGCGGGCCGCCTTTTCTTTTTGAACACACTTTGGCCAGACTCCGTTGCTTTTTGAAAGCAATTGGCAAAATCTCCTGTTCGTGCCATCGGGGCGCGAAGAATCACTGGGACAGGACGATACCTATGAAGAAATATGTCGTGGCAGGGGTGCTCTGCCTTGCGGCTGTGACGGGGACCGAGCGAGCGGCGTATTCCGCCTCGTTTCTCGGTCTGAACCTTGGCGGCAAGCCGGTGCAGACGCAGGCGCAGCCTCCCGTCGTCAACGTGCAGAGCAGCGGCACGGAAATGCGCGTCCAGCAGCTGGAAGATCAGCTGCGCCAGCTGAACGGCCGCATCGAAGAGATGAGCTATCAGATCCTGCAGATGCAGGAATCGCTGCGCAAGACGCAGGAGGACAACGAGTTCCGTTTCCAGCAGCTTGAAAAGGGCGGCGGCGGCGCTGGCGGCGGTTCGACCGGCGGCAGCACCAAGGGCACCAAGAAGAGCGAAGCCGACGTTCCCCCCGCATCGACGAACCAGGCGCAAGCCGGTTCTCAAGGGCAGGGCGGCGATGATGTTGCGACCATTATCGAAGCACCGCAGGGAGCCGAAACGGCTCCCTCCAACGACGTGCCGTCGAACAGCGGTCTTGGCCAGCCGCCGCAGCAGCTGGGTTCGATGGACTTCGACCAGAACGGCACTCCGATCGGCGGCACGGTCAATCCGGGCGCCGAGGTCGGCTCCGCGCCGCTTCCGCCTCCGGGCTCCGGCGCCTCGCCGCAGCAGACGGCATCGCTCGGCAGCGAGGCCGACCAGTACAAAGCTGCCTACGGCCATGTTCTCTCTGGCGATTACGGCACGGCGGAGCAGGAATTCACCCAGTACATCGCGCAGTATCCGGGCAGCGCCCGGGCGGCGGATGCAAATTTCTGGCTGGGCGAAGCGCTTTATTCGCAGGGCAAGTTCAATGAAGCGGCCAAGACCTTCCTGAACGCGCATCAGAAATACGGCTCATCTGAGAAGGCGCCGGAAATGCTGCTTAAGCTCGGCATGTCGCTGGCTGCGCTCGACAACACCGATACGGCCTGCGCCACGCTCAAGGAAGTCTCGAAGCGTTATCCGAAGGCATCGCGCGCCGTCATAAGCAAGGTCGCGAGCGAACAGAAGCGTCTCGCCTGCTAAGGGTTTCCGGTTTGTCTCCGGAAGCCATCCTGCCGCCCAAGGCCGCGGTCCGCCGCTTCCTCCAATCGCTTGCCGAGCCCACGCGCTTTCTCGTCGCGATTTCAGGGGGCAGCGATTCCACCGGCCTTCTCGTCGCCCTCAACGAAGCGATCAAATCCCAATCGAAATTCTCGCTCTGCGCCGCCACCGTCGATCACGATCTGCGTGCTGGCTCTGCGGATGAAGCGCGCGCTGCCGCTGCTCTCTGCCATTCGCTTTCCATAGATCACCTGATCTCCCGCTGGACAGGTCCGAAGCCGAAGACCGGCATCATGGCCGCTGCGCGCGAGGCCCGCTATCAGTTGCTCGCGGCCGCCGCGCGGCAACTCGGCGCAAATCTTGTTGTCACCGCCCACACGCTCGACGATCAGGTCGAGACGCTGGCGATGCGCGCCAGCCGTGGCGCCACGTCCGCGGCCGAGACCGGGATTGCCGACGCTGTACTGTTCGATAGCAGAATGTGGATCGCGCGGCCGCTGCTTGCTTGCAGCCGCAGCGGCATTCGCGCACTGCTCACCGCCAGCCATATCGGCTGGTCGGATGATCCGAGTAACGAGGACATGAAATACGAGCGCGTTCGAACGCGCGCGGCCCTTGCTGCGCAATGCGCCGACCGTCTCGACATGCCTTCCATGGAAACGAGGGCGGCGCTTGCGGAGAGTGCTGCAGACTGGCTCGACCGGCATTTCGCTCTCGCCGCACCCGGCCTGGGGCGCGTCTCGCCTGAGGGGATCGAAGTTGGCGATCCGGCCTTTTGCTATGCGCTTGGCCGTCTGGCAGCGGTTTTCGGCGGGCAGGCGTTTCCGCTCTCGTCTTCGTCGCTCGAACGCGTCCTCGCATTTCTCGGAACCGGCGAGCCGGGGAGGGTGACGGCTGGCCGCGTGGTCTTCGACAGGCGGCGTGACGGTCTTTACCTGACGCGCGAGGACCGCGGCATCTTGCCACTCGCGCTTGCGCCCGGCGCCTCCGCCATCTGGGACGGGCGGTTTGTGATCACCAACCATTCCGGCTTGGAAATCCGTGTCGAAAAGCAGGGTGCCAAGCCAGACCAATGCGGCGTTGACGATCGCCTGCCGCGATCAGCCCTCAAGCGCGCTCTGGCTGCGGCTCCGGCCGTATTCGCTGGAGATGACGCAAATGTGTCCGGAGCATTTTCCGCCGGCGTGGAGGTCATCCCGTATTTCGCGCCATTCGACCGCTTTTTGACACGATTCGACTTCAAGTTCGCCCAACGCCTCGCGGCGGCTTTTGGAACACGCCCCTATCCAAGGCCACCTTTAGGTCTTATTGACGGAAAAACCATCTGACGGATCGGATCGCCTTGGCAATGACACGGCGCAACCCTATGTTAGAGTTCAAATAAGACGGCCGCCATGAGGCGGCTGTTCCAGTGCTGGGGAGTTCGATGAACCCTAACTTACGTAATTTCGCCTTGTGGGCGATCATAGCTCTGCTGCTGATCGCTCTTTTCAGCATGTTCCAGACGACGCCGGCACAGACCAGCTCGCGCGAAATCCCTTACTCGCAGTTCCTGCGTGAGGTTGATGCGGGCCGCGTGAAGGAAGTCGTGGTCACGGGCAACCGTGTCTCGGGCAGCTATGTTGAAAATGGCACCACCTTCCAGACCTATTCTCCTGTGATCGACGACAACCTGCTCGATCGCCTGCAGCAGAAGAACGTCCTGGTTTCGGCCCGCCCGGAGACCGACGGTTCTTCCGGCTTCCTGAGCTATCTCGGCACGCTGTTGCCGATGCTGCTGATCCTCGGCGTCTGGCTGTTCTTCATGCGGCAGATGCAGGGCGGCTCGCGCGGCGCGATGGGCTTCGGCAAATCCAAGGCCAAGCTTCTCACCGAAGCGCATGGCCGCGTGACGTTTGAAGACGTCGCCGGTGTCGATGAAGCCAAGCAGGACCTCGAAGAAATCGTCGAATTCCTGCGCGATCCGCAGAAGTTCCAGCGTCTCGGCGGCAAGATCCCGCGCGGCGTGCTGCTCGTCGGTCCTCCGGGTACCGGTAAGACGCTGCTGGCGCGCTCCGTTGCCGGCGAAGCCAACGTGCCGTTCTTCACGATCTCGGGTTCCGACTTCGTTGAAATGTTCGTCGGTGTCGGCGCAAGCCGCGTCCGCGACATGTTCGAACAGGCCAAGAAGAACGCGCCTTGCATCATCTTCATCGACGAAATCGACGCCGTCGGCCGCCATCGTGGCGCCGGTCTCGGCGGCGGTAACGATGAACGCGAGCAGACGCTGAACCAGCTCCTCGTCGAGATGGACGGCTTCGAAGCCAACGAAGGCATCATCCTGATCGCCGCGACCAACCGTCCTGACGTTCTCGACCCCGCACTCCTGCGTCCGGGCCGTTTCGACCGCCAGGTTGTGGTTCCGAACCCTGACATCGTCGGCCGCGAGCGTATCCTCAAGGTTCACGCCCGCAACGTGCCGCTGGCACCGAATGTCGATCTCAAGGTTCTGGCCCGCGGTACGCCCGGTTTCTCCGGTGCCGATCTGATGAACCTCGTCAACGAAGCTGCTCTGATGGCCGCTCGCCGCAACAAGCGCGTCGTCACCATGGCGGAGTTCGAAGACGCCAAGGACAAGATCATGATGGGTGCCGAGCGCCGCTCGTCCGCCATGACCGAAGCCGAGAAGAAGCTGACTGCCTATCACGAAGCCGGTCACGCCATCACCGCGCTCAAGGTTGCCGTGGCCGATCCGTTGCACAAGGCGACGATCATTCCGCGCGGCCGTGCTCTCGGCATGGTCATGCAGCTCCCCGAGGGCGACCGCTACTCGATGAGCTACAAGTGGATGGTCTCGCGCCTGACGATCATGATGGGTGGCCGTATCGCGGAAGAGCTGACCTTCGGCAAAGAGAACATCACCTCCGGTGCGTCCTCCGACATCGAGCAGGCCACCAAGCTTGCCCGTGCCATGGTGACCCAATGGGGCTTCTCCGACGTGCTTGGCCAGGTCGCTTACGGCGAGAACCAGCAGGAAGTGTTCCTGGGTCATTCGGTTTCGCAGTCGAAGAATGTTTCGGAATCGACGGCTCAGAAGATCGATAGCGAAGTGCGCCGTCTGATCGAGGAAGCCTATGCCGAGGCACGTCAGATCCTGACGGACAATCACAACGAGTTCGTTGCGATCGCCGAAGGTCTGCTTGAGTACGAAACGCTGACCGGTGAAGAGATCAAGGCCCTGATCCGCGGCGAAAAGCCGGCGCGCGATCTCGGCGACGATTCACCGCCGAGCCGCGGTTCGGCTGTTCCGAAGGCGGGCGCACGCCCGGCATCGAAGGGCGATGAAACGGAAGGTGGCCTCGAGCCGCAGCCGCATTGACCGAAAGTACGAAAGCCTAAGCTTAAGAGAGGCCGGGTTTCCCCAGGAAATCCGGCCTTCTCGTATCGGTAACGCGATATAATCGGTTTTCGCGGTAATTGACGTGATGGCGCCTGCGTTTTGTGGCATGCCGCTATTATGAGCAAGCCGCGTTAGGGACATCGAACGAATTGATTCGTTCTTGCGGCCAGGATTTGCTTGGCACATGGCGCCGTCTGCTTGGCGCGCCGGAAGCATAGGGGTACATATGAAGAGACGTTACTTCGGCACGGACGGCATTCGCGGCCAGTCGAACATTTTCCCGATGACGCCGGATCTGGCGATGCGGGTCGGCATCGCGGTCGGTACCATCTTCCGCCGCGGCAATCACCGCCACCGCGTGGTCATCGGCAAGGACACACGCCTGTCCGGCTATATGCTCGAAAACGCGATGGTTGCGGGTTTTACTGCTGCCGGCGTCGATGCCTTCGTTCTCGGCCCGATCCCGACACCTGCTGTCGCCATGCTGACGCGCTCGCTTCGCGCGGATATCGGCGTGATGATCTCGGCCTCGCACAATCCTTACGAAGACAACGGCATCAAGCTTTTCGGCCCCGATGGCTACAAGCTTTCCGATGATATCGAGCAGCAGATCGAGGACCTTCTTGAAAGAGACCTGTCCAGTCAGCTCGCCAAGTCCGACGATATCGGCCGCGCTAAGCGCGTCGATGGCGTCCACGACCGCTATATCGAACATGCCAAGCGTACACTGCCGCGCGACGTGACGCTGCAGGGCCTGAGGATCGCGATCGACTGCGCCAATGGCGCTGCCTACAAGGTTGCGCCGGCCGCGCTCTGGGAGCTCGGCGCCGAGGTTGTCACCATCGGCAACGAGCCGAATGGCACCAACATTAACCTGAATTGCGGCTCGACCAGCCCGGTTGCCCTGCAGAAGAAGGTCGATGAAGTCCGGGCCGATATCGGCATCGCGCTCGATGGAGACGCGGACCGCGTGATCATCGTCGATGAGAACGGTGCCGTCGTCGATGGCGACCAGCTCATGGCTGTGATTGCCGAGAGCTGGGCCGAAAGCCAGCAGCTGCGCGGCAATGGCATTGTCGCAACCGTGATGTCGAACCTTGGCCTGGAACGCTTCCTTGAGGACAAGGGCATGACGCTGGCACGCACCAAGGTCGGCGACCGCTATGTGGTCGAGCACATGCGCCAGAACAATTTCAACGTCGGCGGCGAACAATCCGGCCATATCGTCATGTCCGACTACGGCACGACGGGTGATGGCCTCGTGGCGGCGCTGCAGATCCTGGCTGCCGTCAAGCGCACCGGCAAGACCGTCAGCGAAATTTGCCGCCGCTTCGAGCCCGTGCCGCAGCTGCTGCGCAATGTGCGCATCTCCGGCGGCAAGCCGCTTGAAGATATCCAGGTGCAGAAGGCGATTGCCGATGCCGAAGCCGAGCTGTCGAAGAACGGCCGCCTCGTTATCCGCCCGTCGGGCACCGAGCCGCTGATCCGCGTCATGGCCGAGGGCGACGACCGCGCCCAGATCGAGCGCATCGTCAACGACCTGATCGGCACGATCTCGAACGTCCGCAGCGCGGCGTAAGATCCTCCCGATGTCTTGCATTGAACCGGCGCCACAAGCGCCGGTTTTTTGTTGCGGCAAGAATTATGGTGTCCGCTCTATGAACAAACACGGTAAATATTCGTAGTTAAGCGGGTTTTAACGTTTCCCGTTCATTATCCAGACAAAGCGTATCAGATTGGCAGGCTCGCGCTCGGCCAATGTAACTTCTTTGGAGTGGATCATGAAAAAAGGCTTGGCCGGCATCTTCGCCGCACTGCTTATGACCTCGAATGCACTGGCAGCCGATCTCGCTCCTGTCGAGCCGGTTCCGGAAATGCCGCCTGAGGTGACTGTTACCGAAGCAACCGGCTGGTATCTGCGCGGCGACGTCGGCTATGGCTTCAATGATCTGCGCGGTGCCAACTTCTACCAGGGCGGAAGCTCCGCTGACGAGGTGGACTTCACTACCTCGGACCTGCGCGATAGCTTCACCGTCGGCGGCGGTGTTGGTTATCAGGTCAACAGCTACCTGCGTACCGACTTGACCCTCGACTATCTCGGCAAGAGCGACTTCCACGGCTCGACGACCGGCGGCGGTTCTGCCTTCGGTGCCTGCCAGGTCACCTGCTCTTCGACCGATCTGTCTTCCCTGACGGCATGGACGCTGATGGCAAATGCCTATGTGGATCTTGGCACCTACGGCGTCTTCACGCCTTATGTCGGTGCCGGTATCGGTGGTTCTTACGTTAAGTGGAAAGATCTGCGCAACACGTCTTGCGACACCAGCGGCAGCGGCTTTGGTTGCGACGATACCGTCACGCATAACGGCAAGGGCGACTGGCGCTTCAGCTACGCTCTGATGGCCGGTACATCGATCGACGTCACCTGCAACGTCAAGGCTGATGTCGGTTACCGCTTCCTGCATGTCGATGGCGGCAACATGTTCGGCTATGCTGAAAACGGTGGCCCGGGCCGCGACAAGGGCTTCAACGTCCACGAAGTCCGCGCCGGCGCGCGCTACCTCTTCGGCGGTTGCGAGCAGCCTGTCGCTTACGAGCCGCAGCCGGAAATTCCGCTGCAGCAGCCTGTCTACAAGTAATCGGATCTCTATCGATCTTGCGAAAGCCGCCTTCGGGCGGCTTTTTGCTTTTCAGGCCTCGCGTCGCACCTGCGTCAAAAAATCCCCAGTGTGCGACACTTCTCCGTTGACCATGACGGGCGAGGTCTGTATTTACGGCGGCGGGACACCTCTCCCCAACGAGAGGCTAATTACCTGGAAGGGTATACATATGGCCGCTGCCACCGCAAAGCCGGACGTCCGTCCGAACAACACTCATTTCTCTTCTGGCCCTTGCTCGAAGCGCCCCGGTTGGTCGCTCGATGCTCTCTCCGACGCGCCGCTTGGCCGTTCGCACCGCGCGAAAGTCGGGAAGACGAAGCTGAAGCAGGCCATCGATCTTACCCGTGAAATTCTGGAAGTGCCGGCGGATTACCGCATCGGCATCGTTCCTGCCTCCGATACCGGCGCCGTCGAAATGGCGCTCTGGTCGCTGCTCGGCGAGCGCGGCGTCGACATGGTCGCCTGGGAAAGCTTCGGCGCTGGCTGGGTCACCGATGTCGTCAAGCAGCTGAAGCTGAAAGACGTCCGCAAGATCGAAGCCGGTTATGGCGAGCTGCCGGATCTTTCGACCATCGATTTCGACCGCGACGTCGTCTTCACCTGGAACGGCACCACCTCGGGTGTCCGTGTTCCCAACGCCGATTTCATTCCTGCCGACCGCAAGGGCCTGACGATCTGCGACGCGACGTCCTCTGCCTTTGCGCAGGACATGGACTTTGCCAAGCTCGACGTCGTCACCTTCTCCTGGCAAAAGGTTCTCGGCGGCGAGGGCGCACATGGCGTCATCATCCTGTCGCCGCGCGCTGTCGAACGCCTGACGACCTATGCACCGGCCTGGCCGCTACCGAAGATCTTCCGCATGACCTCGGGCGGCAAGCTGATCGAGGGCATCTTCACTGGCGAAACCATTAACACGCCGTCGATGCTCTGCGTCGAGGACTATATCGATGCGCTGCTCTGGGCCCAGAAGCTCGGCGGCCTGAAGGCGCTGATGGCGCGCGCCGATGCCAATACCAAGGTCATCGCCGACTTCATCGTTGCCAACGACTGGATCGCCAACCTGGCCGTCAAGGCCGAAACGGCTTCCAACACCTCCATCTGCCTGAAGATCGTCGATAAGGATGTCACCGCTCTCGATGCCGATGGCCAGGCAAATTTCGCCAAGGGTCTCGTCGCTCTCCTCGAGAAGGAAGGCGTTGCCTATGACATCGGCGCTTACCGCGACGCCCCGTCGGGTCTGCGCATATGGGCCGGTGCCACCATCGAAGCTTCCGACATGCAGAAGCTGATGCCGTGGCTATCCTGGGCGTTCGAAACGCAGAAGGCCACGCTTTCCCAGGCTGCTGCCTGAGTTCTGAGTTGATCGCATAAGGCTCCGCCGGAATGGCGGAGCCCAGCATCCCTGATTTCATCCATCGCTGAACACTTTTGAAGGAAGCCCACAATGGCACCTCGCGTTCTCGTATCCGACGAACTGTCGGAAACCGCCGTCCAGATTTTCCGCGACCGCGGCGTCGAAGTCGATTTCCAGCCGCAGCTCGGCAAGGACAAGGACAAGCTCGCCGAGATCATCGGCAACTATGATGGCCTTGCCATCCGCTCGGCCACCAAGGCCACCGAGAAGCTGATCGCTTCGGCGACCAACCTCAAGGTCATCGGCCGCGCCGGTATCGGCGTCGACAATGTCGATATTCCGGCTGCCTCGCGCCGCGGTATCATCGTCATGAACACGCCGTTCGGCAACTCGATCACCACCGCCGAGCACGCCATCGCGCTGATGTTTGCCGTTGCCCGCCAGTTGCCACAGGCCGATGCCTCGACGCAGGCCGGCAAGTGGGAAAAGTCGAAGTTCATGGGTGTCGAAATCACCGGCAAGACGCTCGGCGTCATCGGCGCCGGCAATATCGGCGGCATCGTCTGCAAGAAGGCGATCGGCCTCGGCATGCATGTCCTGGCCTACGATCCCTTCCTGTCGGCCGAACGCGCCCAGGAAATGGGCGTTACCAAGGTCGAGCTCGACGAGCTGCTGGCTCAGGCCGACTTCATCACCCTGCACGTGCCGATGACCGACAAGACCCGCGGCATTCTCGGCAAGGACAACCTTGCCAAGACGAAGCCCGGCGTTCGTATCATCAACTGCGCCCGCGGCGGTCTGGTCGATGAAGCCGCACTCGCCGAAGCCATCAAGTCCGGCCATGTCGCCGGCGCTGGCTTCGACGTCTTCGAAGTCGAACCTGCCAAGGAAAGCCCGCTCTTCGGCCTGCCGAACGTTGTCTGCACGCCGCATCTGGGCGCATCGACCACGGAAGCCCAGGAAAACGTTGCCCTGCAGGTTGCCGAGCAGATGTCGGATTATCTCGTCAAGGGTGCGGTTTCCAACGCCATCAACATGCCGTCGATCACTGCCGAGGAAGCGCCGCTTCTGAAGCCGTTCATCAAGCTTGCCGATGTTCTCGGCGCCTTCGTCGGTCAGGTCACAGACGAGCCGATCAAGGAAATCGAGATCCTCTATGACGGCGTCACCGCTGGCATGAACACCCGCGCGCTGACCTCGGCAACGCTTGCCGGTCTGATCCGCAGCCAGGTGGCCGACGTCAACATGGTTTCGGCACCGGTGATGATCAAGGAAAAGGGCATCGTGCTCTCCGAGGTCAAGCGCGACAAGACCGGCGTCTACGACGGCTACATCAAGCTGACGGTCAAGACCGACACGATGACCCGCTCGATCGCCGGTACCGTGTTCTCGGACGGCAAGCCGCGCTTCATCCAGATCAAGGGTATCAACCTCGACGCCGATGTCGGCTCGCACATGGTCTATATTACCAACACCGACGTCCCCGGCATGATCGGCTTCATCGGCACGACGCTCGGCTCGGCTGGCGTGAACATCGCCAACTTCCAGCTCGGCCGTGACAAGCAGGGCGGCGATGCGATCGCGCTGCTTTACGTCGATGGACCGCTGAACGACGAAGTCCTTGCCAAGCTGACCGCCAATGCGGCGATCCGCCAGGCCAAGCCGCTGGTCTTCGCAGTCGATTGATTTTCCTCCCAGGAAAACATGAAAGCCCGGCGCGGGAAACTGCGCCGGGCTTTTCCGTTTTGAGCGATCAGGCGCTGATGCTGCCTGCGTCGGGCACGCGGCCCTGCGGCGTCAGCCCGTCGACCGCCTGCGGCGGGGTCTTGGAGAGGCGGGCGAGAAGGTCATCCTTGTTGAGGCCGGTCGCCTTGGCGAGCTCGTCGAGAATATCGGGGCCGAGGGCCTGGGAGAGCTGGCCGTTGTCGATCGGCTTGTTCTCGCCAGAGGAAACCCAGGAATTCGCCGTGTCGCCGAAGCCGTTCTGCTGGAAGTGATCGAGCAGTCCGCCAAGGCCGCCGCTCAATATGCCGCCGGCCGAGCCGCCTTTCAGCAGGTCGCCAAGGCCGCCTGCACCGGCAAGCCCCCCGAGAATGCCACCCAAGCCGCCGAGGCCGCCAGTTTGTGTCGCGCCGCCGCCATCTTGCCCGCCGCCGAGAATGCCGCCAAGGAGGCCGCCCAGGCCGCCGCCATCGGCTTGCGGCGCGGCTCCGCCGGGCTGGGTGCCCGAGGCTTGCGGCTGTGCGCCGCCGGTCAGTTCGCGAAGCGTGGCTGCAATCTTGTCGCGGTTCTGATAGCCCGCAACGGCCAATATGCCCAGCAATGCCGTAAGATTCCTGCGATCCATGGTGTCCTCCCGCTGAAATCGCCAGGGCGCAATCCGCCCGGATGCCTCAATGCACGAGACGGCAAAATGTTCCGCAGCGCCGGTGTTTTCAGCCGCGCGGCTTGAGCAGACGAAGCGCGTTCATCGTCACCAGCACCGTTGCGCCGGTATCGGCCAGGATTGCAGGCCACAGACCGGTGACGCCAATGATCGTCGTGACCAGGAAAACCGCCTTGAGACCGAGCGCGATCGTGATGTTCTGGAAGATGTTGCGCATCGTCCGCTGCGACAGTGCGATCATCTCTGCGACATCGCCGACGCGTCCGTGAAGGATCGCCGCATCCGCAGTTTCGAGCGCGACATCGGTTCCACCACCCATGGCGATGCCGATATCGGCGGCGGCAAGCGCCGGGGCGTCGTTGATGCCGTCACCCACCTTGGCAACGGTGAAGCCCTCGCGCTTCAATTCGCCGACGATGCGCTGCTTGTCCTCGGGCATCAGCTCGGCGCGCACATCGATACCGAGCTGCTTGCCGATCGCCTGGGCGGTGCGGGCATTGTCGCCCGTCAGCATGACGATCTTGACGCCGCGGGCCTTGAGAGCGTCGAGGCCGGCCCGCGCGTCGTCTCGCGCTTCGTCGCGCATGGCAATCAGACCGGCAATCGTATCATTGACGAGAAGGATCGAGACGGTCTTGCCGTCGTCGTTCAGTGTCTGGATCGCTTCGCCCTGCTGGTCGGTCAGCCGCTCGCGCACGGCGGCAGGGGAAAAGAGGTCGAGCTTCTCACCACCGGCACGGCCGCTCATTCCCTTGCCTGCAATAGCCGAGGCTTCAAGGGCAGGCGGGACCGGCAGCTTTTCGGCCGTCGCCCTGTTGAGGATTGCCAATGCCAGAGGGTGGCTCGAATTGCGCTCGAGCACGGCAGCGCGCGACAGGATCTGCGCCTGGGTCAACGTGCCGAAGGAGACGATGTCGGTAACCTTCGGTTTGCCTTCGGTCAGCGTGCCGGTCTTGTCCAGCGCCACGGCGTTGATCTTGCCGAGGCCTTCCAGCACGGCGCCACCCTTCAACAGCAGCCCGCGGCGCGCACCTGCCGAGAGCGAGGCGGCGATGGCGGCGGGCGTCGAGATCACCAGCGCGCATGGGCAGCCGATCAGCAGGATCGCCAGCCCCTTGTAGATCCATTCATCCCAGGCGCCGCCTGCGACAAGAGGCGGCAGCATGGCGACCAGTGCGGCAACTGCGACGACACCGGGCGTATAGTAGCGCGAGAAGCGGTCGATGAAACGCTCGGTTGGCGCCTTCGATTCCTGCGCTTCCTCGACGAGCTTGACGACGCGGGCAATGGTGTTGTCGGCCGATGCCGCGGTGACGCGGATGCGCAATGCGCCATCGCCATTCACCGTTCCGGCAAAGACGGTATCGTCAGGCGTCTTGCGAACCGGAACGCTCTCGCCTGTAACGGGCGCTTCGTCGATTGCGCTTTCTCCGGAGACGATGATGCCGTCGGCCGAGATCCGGTCGCCGGGGCGCACCAGAATGATGGCGCCGACGGCAAGCGTCTCGGCCGGGACTTCGCGGGTTGCGCCGTTTTCCTCAAGCAACGCGCTTTTCGGCACGAGCGCGGTCAGCGACTGGATGCTTGCCCGGGCTCTACCCGCCGCAACGCCTTCCAGCAACTCGCCGACAAGGAAGAGGAAGACGACGGCTGCGGCTTCTTCGGCCGCGTTGATCACGACGGCGCCCACCGCGGCGATGGTCATCAGCATCTCGATCGAAAACGGCGTTCCCGCCAGCGCCGCCATCACCGCCCGCCTTGCGATCGGCACCAGACCGATCAGCATCGCGACCATGAAGGCGTAAGGCGCGATCGCCTGGACAAGGTGACCCGCCGCATAGGCTATGACGAAAGCGGCTCCTGACAGGATGGTGAGCCGCCCCTTGCTGCTTTTCCACCAGGGGCCGCTGGACGGCGTGTGATCATGACCATGCAGGCCGGGGATTTCGGCCTCATCATGCGAATGCCCTGTATGCTCATGCTCGTGATTGTGGTCATGTCCGGAATGGTCGTGGTGGACAGCGGCCTTTTCGCGCCTCGCATCTTTGCCGCCCGCTGCCATTGGCACGACGGAGTAGCCGAGGCCGGTGACGCGTTTCTCGATGGTGCCGAGATCGCTGCTGCCATCGTGGCTCACCGTCATCGTACCAGCCGTCACGGAGACCGAGACATCCTCGACGCCAGGCACGCGGCGCACCGCCGTGTCGATCTTTGCCGCGCAGGAGGCGCAGTCCATGCCGCCGACGCGGTATTTTGCCTGGGATGTTTCGGCCATGATCCGGTTCCTTGTCTTCTACCGGTTTTCTTCCTACATCCTCTAGTCACTAGAGGTGCAAGAGGCGATCATGAAAAAAATCACCATTGGAGATGCCGCGCGTCAGAGTGGCGTCAAGGTGCCGACGATCCGCTATTACGAAAGCATCGGATTGCTGGCCGCGCCAAGCCGCAGTGAGGGCAATCAGCGCTCTTATGAAGTGTCGGACATCCGGCGGCTGGCCTTCGTGCGGCACGCGCGCGAGCTCGGTTTCGAGGTCGACGCCATCCGGGCGCTATTGACGCTGCAGGACGATCCGCATCAATCCTGCGCTTCCGCCGATGCCATCGCCAAGGCCCGTCTCATCGAGGTCGAGCAGCGTATCCGCAGCCTGACGGCGCTGAAGGCGGAACTGGAGACCATGGTGGAGGGTTGCTGCCACGGGCGCGTCGACCAGTGCCGGGTCATCGAGATCCTCGCCGATCACGGTCAATGCATGCACGACCATCATTGAACTTAAAACCGCCGTGGCCGTTTCTTCGACTGGACAACGGAGGAGCCAGTCATGACGAAGATGAGCCTTGCGGATATTTCCAAGAAGATGCGCGATATCGATGTCGCGATGCTATCGACCCATACCGACGGCGGCGCAATTGCCGGCCGGCCGATGAGCAACAACCGGGAGGTCGATTACGACGGCGATTCTACTATTTCACATGGTCGGATTCACGCATGGTCTCCGATATCGAGCGTAACCCCAAGGTCTCGCTGACATTCCAGGGGAAGCAGTTCTTCTCGATCGCCGTCGAGGGTAAAGCCGAGGTCGTGCGCGACAAGAAGGCCTTTGAGGAACATTGGACCAAAGACCTCGACGATTGGTTCAAGGATGGTATCGACACCAAGGGCGTAGCGATGATCAAGGTCCATGCCGATCGCATCCATTACTGGAGTGGCGAAGAGGACGGCGAGGTGAAGCTGAAGAACTAGGCCATGCGGCGCCGGTGGCAAAAGAATAGTCATCGGCGCGGTGACGGGAAGCACTTGCCGAGATTTTACAGAACGACGATGCCTATTCATCGGGCTTTCGCCTAAAGTTTAGGCGCGCTATGATTCTGATTTTATTTAGCTTTTTCAGTTATAACGGCGGAGTTCCGTTTCAATTTCCGATAAGATTCATGGCATCCACCACGACGAATCCAGATGATTTCCACGCCCCGAACGATGACTTCCGTTCGCTGTTCGAGACCCATCCGTCGCCGATGTGGGTCTACGATCCCGTCACGCTGCGTTTCCTGATCGTCAACGATGCGGCCCATGATCTCTACGGCTATTCCGCCGAGGCCTTCGCGCGGATGACGGTGCTCGACATCCGGCCCGCGACCGAGCGCGAGCGGATGGTCAGCGCCATTCAGGGCCGGACCGATATCGAGCGCGCCGAGCGCTGGACGCATCTGAAGGCCAGCGGCGAGCCCTTCGAAGTGCTGACCTACGGGCGCGAAGTGCGCTTCGACGGCGGCAATGCCATTCTTGCCATCGTTCAGGACCGAACCGAGGTCAACGCCGCCAGACGGCAGGTCACCGATGCCCGCTCACTGCTTGACAGCATCGTCGATAACCTGCCGGTCGGTGTCTTCGTCAAGGATATGGAAGACGACGGGCGCTATGTGCTGTTCAACCGCCAGAGCGCCACGATTGCCGAAATGCCCGGCCGCGAGATCGTTGGCAAGACCGACCGCGTGGTGTTTCGCGACAAAACGCGGTTCTTCCGCGAGCAAGACAAGCGGGTTCTGGAAGAAGACATCACGATCACTTTCGAGGAAGTCATTGCCAAGAAGGGCGGTGGTCACCGTCTGCTGAAGACGGTGAAGCGTGCGCTTCCAGCATCTGAGGGCCGTCAGCGCCGCTATCTTCTCGGCATCTCGCAGGACGTGACCGAGGAGCGCGCCTTCGAAGCGCGCCTCGCGCATCTTGCCATGCACGATGCCCTCACCGGGCTGCCGAACCGCGCAGCCTTTGCCGATCATATCGAGAGCCATGCCGCGGCGGCGACGGCGCAGACGCCGATCGCGCTGCTTTACCTCGATGTCGATCACTTCAAGCTGATCAATGACAGCAAGGGTCACGCGGCCGGCGATGCGCTGCTCTGCCAGGTGGCGCGGCGGCTGAAGATGCTGCTGGAGGAGGGGGATCTCGTGGCGCGCCTTGGCGGCGACGAGTTTGCGATCGTGCTGAAATCCGGCGATTGCGGCCGGACGGGACGCTTTGCCGAGCAGCTGCTCGCCGTGCTCAGCGCGCCCTTCGATCTCGACGGCAGCAACGAGCACGTGACCTGCAGCATCGGCGTTGCCTTGGCACCGGATCATGCCGGCGATGCCGACGTGCTGATGCGACATGCCGATCTAGCGCTCTACGCCGCCAAGGAAAGCGGCCGGTCTACCTACCGCTTCTACGAAACGGAAATGCGCCTCGAAGTGGAGCGGCGTCATCAGCTCATCGCCGAATTGCGCGACGCTGTCGAGAAGGGGCAATTCGAGCTTCACTACCAGCCGATCGTGCAGGCAGCGAGCGGCGAACTCGCCGGTTTCGAAGCGCTGATCCGCTGGCATCATCCGAGCCGCGGGCTTGTGGCGCCGATGGAATTCATTCCGCTCGCCGAAGAAACCGGGCTGATCGTGCCGATCGGCGAATGGGTGCTGCGCGAAGCCTGCCGCGTTGCCGCCGGCTGGCCCGAGCATCTGAAGATCGCCGTCAATCTTTCGGTCTGCCAGTTCCGCCACAACACGCTGCTCGCCACCGTCGTTTCGGCGCTCGGCGACAGCGGCTTGCAGGCGCAGCGGCTGGAGATCGAAATCACCGAGTCCGTCTTCCTCGCCGATGTCGAACAGAGCCTGCCGCTGCTTCGGGCCCTGAAGGAGCTCGGCCTGCGCATCGCCATCGACGATTTCGGCACAGGCTATTCGTCTTTCAGCTATCTGCGGGCCTTTGCATTTGACAAGATCAAGCTCGACCGCAGTTTCGTCGCCGGTATGGAGAGCGACCCCGGCAATCTGGCGATCATCCGTGCCGTTGCCGGCATCGGCTCAGGGTTCAATGCGGTGACGCTTGCCGAAGGCATCGAGACCGAAGAGCAGCTGCAGATGCTACGGCGGGAAGGCTTTGCGGAAGTGCAGGGTTATCTGCTCGGTAAGCCGATGCCGCAGGCCGACGCCGAGCGGATGATCGAAGGCGATGTGCCGTTAAGGCGCGCCCGGTACCGTTGAGATCATCGCATCGAAGGCGTCTGCTGCCTTGCTGCGATAACGCTCTTCATGCCGCAGCAGGAAGAAGGGCCGCGGCAGCGGCTTTATGGCCGCTTCGACGATCGTGCCGCTCTTGAGCAAGGGGTCGGCGAGGATCCGCGACATCAAGGTCGCCCCCAATCCAGCCTCGACGGCGCTGATGATCGGCTCGTTGGCGGGCAATTGCAGGGTAACGTCAAGCTCGGCGAGACTGAGACCCTCTGCCTCGATCATGCTTTCGAAGGCATGCCGCGTGCCCGATCCCGCCTCGCGCATCACCCACGGGGTTTGCCGGAAGTCGCCGATGCTGCGCGGCTTGCCGTCCGTCCAGGGGTGACCGCGGCCGACGATGACGATCATCTCGTCGATCGCAACCCGCCGGGCCGAAACGCCGCGGCGATCCTCGCGCCATTCGATAAGCCCGATTTCCGTCTTGCCGTTCATCACGGCGTCAGCCGTTTCGACGGTGTTGCCGATGCCGATATTGAGCTTGATGCCGGGATAGAGCTTGCGATAGGCGGCCAGCTTCGGCGCCAGCCAGTGGGCGGCGGCCGTCTGGCTGGCGATGATCGACAGCTCGCCATGCATCAGGCCGGAGAGATCCATCAGGGCCGCCTCCGCCGCCTTGGCACTTGCCAGCACCTGCTGTGCTTCCTTGAGAAACAGCTGGCCCGTCCGGTTGAGGACGATCGAGCGGCCGACGCGGTCGAAGAGCGTCACGCCGTGACGGGTCTCCAGCGCGGTTATTGCGGCGCTGACGGCCGATTGCGTCATGTTCAGATATTCGGCGGCGCGGGTCACATGCTGGCGGGCGGCGACTTCGACGAAGATGCGGAGCTGCTCAAGGGTCATTTCATCGATTTTATCGAACGTTCTTACAATTACAATTCGTTGGAAGCGATTAATTCAAGGGGCTATTCGTGACGCCGAAAGATGAGGCGGGCGGCAATGACCATTTTGATGAAAACCGGTGCGGGTGATGTTCCCAGCGAAGGGCTGCGACTTGTCCGCCATTTCACGCCCAACTGGTTTGCAGCGACGATGGGGACCGGGATGTTCGCCGTCTGCCTGGCGCAATTTCCATCGGTTCCGGCGCTCTACAGCCTCGGCGAAACGCTCTGGGTGCTGAACATCCTGCTTTTTGCGGCCCTTTCGCTGATCTATGCGGCCAAGTGGATGATTTATCCCGGCGATGCCCGCCGGATCTTCGATCATCCGGTGCTTTCGATGTTTTTCGGCTGCATTCCGATGGGCCTCGCCACCATCATCAACGGCTTCGTGATCTTCGGACAGCCGCTGATCGGGGATTTGGCGATCGATATCGCGCAATCGCTCTGGTGGTTCGATGCGGGGATGGCGATCCTTGCCGGTCTTTCCATTCCGTTTGCCATGTTCACCCGGCAGGAGCACGCGATCCATCAGATGACGGCGGTCTGGCTGCTGCCTATCGTCGCCTCCGAGGTGACCGCCGGCAGCGGCGCGATGCTAATGGCGCACCTGCCGTCCGGTGCGCCGCAATTCACCATGCTGTTCGCGAGCTATGTCCTCTGGGCCTGCTCCGTGCCGCTGGCGCTCGGCATTCTGGTAATCCTGTTCCTGCGCATGGCGCTGCACAAATTGCCGCCTGCCAATATGAGCGCGACGAGCTTTCTGGCGGTCGGCCCGATCGGCACCGGTGCTTTCGGTCTGGCTCTCTTTGCCGCCAATAGCGGCAGCGTGCTGGAAGCAAAGGGGCTCGGTGAACTGGCGACGGCGATGGCTGGCGCTAGCCTGCTCGGCGCCGTTCTGCTCTGGGGCTATGGGCTCTGGTGGCTGGCGATCGCCATCGCGACGACCGTCAGCCATGCGCGCGAAGGGCTGCCGTTCAATCTCGGCTGGTGGGCCTTCACCTTTCCGATCGGCGTCTATGCGGTGACGACGCTGCGGCTGGGTCAGCTGCTCGACTTTCCGCTGCTGACAAGTTTCGGCGGCGTGCTGGTGATGGCGCTTGCGATGATCTGGCTGGTCGTGGTCGGCAAGACGCTCTCCGGCGCGCTGAAAGGTTTTCTTTTTGCCGATCCCTGCCTCGAGAACTGAATTCTGCGCAGTATAGGCCATTCACTCGTCGGGACGGCGGCCGAATTCCGGCCGTGGCGGCTGCCCCTTGCGTGGGCGGCCAATCCTTTCTATATCCAGCGGCACAGAAAGCCCGGCGGACGAGCCCGCCGGTGGCATTGAAACCGGCCGTATTTGCAGCGCAAAGCATGCCGGTCGCATCAATCGCGGAACTCGCGCAGAATTTGGCAGTCGGACGTGAATACACTGGATTTTGACAAGAAGCCGGAAGACACCCGTGTCGTCGTTGCCATGTCGGGCGGCGTCGACAGCTCCGTCGTGGCCGGAATTCTGAAACGCCAGGGCTATGACGTTCTCGGCATCACCCTGCAGCTTTACGATCATGGCGCCGCCGTTCACCGCGCCGGTTCGTGCTGCGCCGGTCAGGATATCGACGATGCGCGCCGCGTCTGCGAGACGCTCGGTATTCCGCATTACGTGCTCGATTATGAAAAGCGCTTTCGCGATACGGTGATCAACCCGTTCATGGAAAGCTATGTGGCCGGTGAAACGCCGATCCCCTGCGTGTCCTGCAACCAGACAGTCAAGTTCGCCGATTTGCTGGAAACCGCCAAGGAGCTCGGCGCCGATGCCTTGGCCACCGGCCATTACATCCGCTCGCGGCCCAATCCTACAAGCGGCGCGGCGGGACGCCGGGCGCTCTATCGCCCTGCCGATGCCGATCGCGACCAGAGCTACTTCCTGTTCGCGACGACGCAGGAGCAGATCGATTACCTGCGCTTTCCGCTCGGCGGCCTGCCGAAGTCCGAAACCCGCAAGCTTGCCGAAGAGATGGGTCTCGTCGTTGCCAAGAAGGCCGACAGCCAGGACATCTGTTTCGTGCCGCAAGGCAAGTATTCCGATGTCATCAACAAGCTGAAGCCAAATGCTGCACTGGCCGGGGAGATCGTTCATCTCGACGGCCGCGTGCTCGGCCGTCATGACGGTATCCTGCATTATACGATCGGCCAGCGCCGCGGCATCGGCGTCGCCACCGGCGACCCGCTCTATGTCGTCTATCTCGACGCGCGCTCGCGCCGCGTCATCGTCGGCCCCAAGGAAGCGCTGGAAACTCACCGCGTCTACCTGCGCGACGTCAACTGGCTGGGCGACGAACCGCTGCTGCAGGCTGCTGGCGGCGAAGGCTTCGCCTGCTATGCGAAGGTGCGCTCCACCCGCGTGCCGGAACCGGCTATCCTGCGTGCCGACGCATCGGGCATCTATGTCGATCTGACCGTCGGCGAAGCCGGTATCGCACCGGGCCAGGCCTGCGCGCTCTATTCGGCGCCGGGCGATGACGCCCGCGTTTTCGGCGGCGGCTTCATCGAGCGCTCCGAACGTGAGCCCGCAGCGGAAGCCTCGCTGAAAGCGCTTCTGAGCCAGCCGGTGGCTGCGTGAAATTGTTGGGAAAAGCCATGCTGCAGCGCTCCCTTTTTCTCCTTCACGTGCTTGACACAAAGCCGAGACGCTCTTAATAACCCGCTCATCCGACGGGCCGCCGCTTTGCGAAGGGCTTGTCCGGATGGTGTGGCTGGGTAGCTCAGTTGGTGAGAGCGCAGGATTCATAACCCTGAGGTCGGCGGTTCAATTCCGCCCCCCGCTACCATTCTTCATCACCGAATACGCATTCTAAGGTGAGGCTTGAGAAAGCCTCTGATCGCTCTTTTGCGATGAGACTTTTGGGCAGCTCTGCTTGCTTTGATTCTGGTCAGATGCGTTCTGTGCCGGCAGCGTCTTCATCCTGACATTTCCCAAGCGCTCGACGTTTTGATCAAAAATGCCCGCCGCAATGGTGTGCGACGGGCATAGGTTGATCCGAAGACTGATCTGTCAGGCTATCACCGGCAAATCCGTTCACGTCTTTGAATGAGATCACCGTGACGCCAATAGCGAACGGTCTCCGTATGGCAACGTGGACGGTAACGTCTGTCGTCGCGGTAATCGCGGCTATGGCGCAACGGACGATACTCCTGTCCGTGGGTTCTTGCCCACGTTTCCCTTTGCCGCTCCGTGGGAGCCGCCATGCTTGGCGACGGGATTGCCGAAATCGAGGTGATGGCGAGCAGGCAGGCCACTATTATTTTCTTCATGCTTCTTCCAACGTTCTGTTGACGAGACTGGAAAAGCAACGCGGTCTACGCGGTTTGGTTCCTGAGAGCGTGGTGATTTGCATCGGCTCACCGGATTCAGACCCGTAGGCTTTCAGGATACCCCCGGCTATCCCGCAGCAGACAGCGTCTGCATCCGTTCCGCGATAAACGCGCTGGCCTGTTCTGCAGGCATCGCCTTGCCGAACAGATAGCCCTGGCCGATATCGCAGCCGAGGCGAGTGAGGTAGCCGAGCTGGCTGTGTTCCTCGATGCCCTCGGCCGTCGTTTTGATGTTCAGGCTGTGGCCGAGGCCGAGCATGGCGCGGACGATCTTTTCCTGGCGTTCGTCGTCCTGGTAGGTGGCAACGAAGCTCTTGTCGATCTTGATCTTGTCGAAGCGGTAGCGGGCAAGCTGGGCAAGGCTGGAATAGCCGGTGCCGAAGTCGTCAAGGGCGATCTGGACGCCCGCCGCATGCAGTTCGTCGAGGATGACGGCGGCAACCGCCGGATCCTGGATCAGCGCGTTTTCGGTGATCTCGATCTCCAACCGCTCCGGCGGCAGGCCGGAGGCGACCAACACTTTGAGTACGCGCGAGGCCAGCAATCTGTCTTCCATCTGCACCGGCGAGATGTTGAAGGAGAGCACGATCCGGTCATGCCAAGCCAGTGCATCGCTGCAGGCCTGGGTCAGCAGGTTTTCGAAAAGCTCGGTGATCATTCCTGTCTCTTCGGCAATGCCGATGAAGACAGGCGGCGGGATGCTGGTGCCGCTATCGTCGGTCCAGCGGGCTAGCGCCTCGAAGCCGCAAATATCACCGGTCTTCAGGTCGATCAGCGGCTGGTAGAAGGGCCGGATGGCCTTTTGCTGGATGGCGGTACGCAGTTTGGCTTCGAGGGCAGCGCGTTCGGCGACCTTGTCCTGCATCGAGGCTTCGAAAGCGAGGGCATGGTTGGGACCGCGCGACTTTGCCTCGTACATGGCAAGATCGGCCCGGTGCGCGGCGTTTTCGAGCGGCTCGCTGCCCTCGATCCACCGCTCGTAGCCGACACTGGCGCCAACCTCGACGGCAAAGCCATCGATGCTGATTGGCCGGGTGACGGCCTGAATCAGGACGCGCGCGAAATGCCGCTCGCGCTCCTCGGTCATGCCGGCGCCGATGATGACGAATTCGTCGCCGCCGAAGCGGTAGACGCAATCGGCATTGCCGAGCGAACAGATGCGCCGGGCAACCTCGATCAACAGGATGTCGCCGCCCTTGTGGCCGACGAGATCGTTGACCTTCTTGAAGCCGTCGAGATCGACGGAAAACACGGTGACATTCAGCGCTTCCGTCTCCGCATGCTCGTGGTTCTTCGGTGTGGAGCGGGTGAGTTTCTTGCGCTCGAAGGCGTAGCGGTTTGGAAGCTTGGTCAGGTGATCGTGGGTGGCCGTCCAATCGGCCTTGAACTGGGCCGCGGCACGAAGCTCCATTTCCTGGCGGAGATCAGCTATGCGCAGGATCGAATAGATGAAGCTCATCGCACCGGCGATGACGAAGGCGAGCACCAGCTTCTCGGCGCCGTAATCATCGAACATCTGTACAAAAGCCGACAGCCCGTCGCCGAATTGCAGCCAGGCGCCGAGCAGCCAAAGGACCGTTCCCAGCATCATGACCGATAAACATTGCCTTCCGGCACGGCTACGAAAGAACCCCGGCATCGTCATTCCTCACCCCATATAAGACATAGCAATATCATCGAAGTCTGAAATGTTCGTTGAAAACGGGTAGTGATTGTTTGCTGCAATCGGGAGGCTAGGGAAAGGCATTCCGGGCCGGTGATGCCACCTCAAAGTCTGATCTCGGCCAGGAGCATCATATTTTTCCACACGAATTGAAACCTTTAGCCTGTTTCCCGCTTTAAAGAGCAAAACCAGAGTGGGAAGCAATGTCCGCATTCTATTTCAAGACGCATGACAATGACGGCACTGTGCCAGCCGACCGGGCTTTCGAGTTTCCGGATCTGATCTCGGCCGTTGAACAGGCCAAGCGCGTGCTGGCGGAAATGGCGCTGGATGGGTTGCCGTCGGCGCCGGGCGAGCGGCTCAGCATTGAGGTACAGAACGGTCAGCGCATGCCGATCGTCAATCTCGAACTGGAGCTGACGATCAGCTACCTGCGCCAATCGTGACGGTGGCCGGCGGAACCAAGCGATCGCTCCTGCCGTTTGGACATTGAAGTTGAAACGCTTAGGAGGATAGGTCCATGCAGGTCGTCGGCACTCAGGTCATTCCCAGCCATGGCGGAAAATCGGGATTCACCGTCGAATTCGTCAGTGATGGCGGCGAGGTCGTTTCCGTTCAGATGAAGGGAGCCGATGATCTCAACCGGCAAAACGCGATCGACAAGGCGAAGGCGCTAATGGGCGAATTTGCTTCGGCCGAGGCGCGGGACGGCGGCGACATGCGCGTTCGCGAGAGTGCGCGCGTTTCCAAGGCAGAGCAGGAGCTGGAAGCGCAGCTTGATCGCGGCCTTGAGGATACGTTTCCGGCAAGCGATCCGGTTTCGGTGACCAGTCCGTCAATAGCGGGCGACGGCGTCAAACACTGACGCAAATCCCATTTATAGTCACGCTGGATATCATTGCCTTGCGGTCATCGGGTTGATCGCAAGGCGTTTTTCCGTCACTTGTATTTCAGAAAATCCTTTTCAGAGAAATCCCTGATGTCATCCAACACCTCCTTCGTTCGCTCGACGCTGATCATGCTCGGGCTCGGCGTTCTGCTTCTGGTGGGCATCGTCGGGACCTCGCTGTGGTTGACGAGAGAAAACCGGGTCTATTCCGATACCGTTGCCGAGATGCGCCGGATCCGCAGCGGCTCGGCCGATCTGCTTTCGGCGCTTCAGGATGCCGAAACCGGCCAGCGCGGCTTTCTGCTGACCGGCGAGCAGAGCTATCTCGATCCTTTCAATCTGGCCTTGAAAAATCTGCCGGAGCGGCGAAAGCGCCTTGCCGATGCCGTTGCCAACTACCCGGAATATGCCGGGAAACTGCCTGACCTCGACAAGGCGATCGACGGCAAGCTGGCAGAGGTCGAGAACACTGTGGCGCTCGCCCAGAGCGGCAGGCAGCAGGAAGCGCTTGCCATCGTCAGCAACGACAGCGGGCGCGTCTACATGGACGATGCCCGGCGCATTATGATCGGCTTCATTGGGCTGACCGACGAGCATTTGCGGGTGATCGTTGCCGAGCAGCTTGAGGCCGCCAGCGATCTGCAATGGGTCACCGTCGGCGGTGCGCTGGCGATCGTGATTGTGCTTGGCGGCGCCATCCTCATTATCTTCCAGCACGTGCGCGATCTGTCGCGGGCGCGTGAGGAACTGGAAGCGCTGAACAGCGGCCTCGAGGAGCGCGTCAACGAGCGCACGGAGGATCTGATGCAGGCGAACCAGGAGATCCAGCGCTTCGCCTATATCGTCACCCACGACCTCCGCGCGCCGCTGGTCAATATCATGGGCTTCCTCAGCGAACTGGAGGCGAGCCTCATTGCAGTGACGGCCTATGTGATGGCAGACGAGAAGAAGCCGAGCGAAAGCGAGATCAAGGAAGCGCGGCTGGCGGTGGAGGAAGACCTTCCGGAGGCGATGAGCTTTATCCGCTCGTCGACGCGGAAGATGGATTCGCTGATCAACGCCATCCTCAAGATTTCCCGCGACGGGCGCCGCAAACTGGTTCCGGAGAGGGTCGATCTCAAGGCCGCGATGGAGACCGCGGCTGCGAGCGTTCACCATCAGGTGGTTGCGGCCGACGGGACGATGGAGATGGACATTCGCGTTCCCGCACTCATAACCGACCGCTTCTCGCTGGACCAGATCGTCGGCAACCTTTTCGACAATGCGGTCAAATACCGCTATCCTGGCCGCCCGGTAAACATTGCGGTCCGGGCAATGCCTGCCGGCAAGGGCCGCATCAAGATCGATGTCGAGGATAATGGCCGCGGTATTGCAAAGAACGACCGCGAGCGCGTTTTCGAGCTGTTCCGCCGCGCCGGCGAGCAAGACCAGCCGGGCGAGGGGATTGGCCTCGCATATGTGCGTTCGTTAATACGAAATTTGGGCGGCGACATTACTGTCGAGTCGACGGAGGGTACCGGCAGCACGTTCACGCTGCTCCTGCCTTCGGATCTCACCACCATCGTAAAGGGTACAGAGTCATGAAAGCCACGGGCCAGGAAGTCACGATCGTGATGATCGAAGACGATGAGGGGCATGCCCGCCTCATCGAGAAGAACGTGCGCCGGGCCGGCGTCAACAACGAGATCGTTCCCTTTACTAACGGGAAGAGTGCTCTCGATTTCATACTCGGTGCCGATCGCAGCGGCGAGGTCAGCAGGGACCGCTATCTGCTGGTGCTGCTCGATCTGAACCTCCCCGATACGTCGGGCATCGACATTCTCGAGCAGATCAAGGGCAACGAGCACACCAAGCGCATGCCGGTGGTGATCCTGACGACGACCGATGACGAGCGTGAAATCCAGCGCTGCTACGATCTCGGCGCCAATGTCTACATCACCAAGCCTGTGGACTATGAAGGCTTCGCGCACGCGATCCGCCAGCTCGGGCTGTTCTTTGCGGTCATCCAGATTCCGCAGCAATAAGCGAAAAGGCGAGCAGTTTGACTGCTCGCCCTTCTTTCAGCTCACCAGCATCGGGATGCTGATGACAAAGCCTATGAGAACAACGGCGGTAACGATCTTCAGAAGACGCACGCGCCGTGTACGCTCCCCACTCCAATCATACGTCATGGCTGGTCTCCCAGGGGCAAGGACTTAGCGCCCGGCAAGCCGGGTTCAATAGGTATCGCGCAACTTGCTTGCGTAAGGCTTATCTAAATTTCGCGTTGGGAATGGTCGCCTTAGCGGCCGAAGCGCAGCGCCCAGCGGCGGCCGTCATGGCTCATGCGCAGGATGGCAAGCGGCTCGATGTCGGCCAGCCAAAACGAGGCGAGCGGCGCGTTCAGTACATGGAGAACGGCTGTCCGGATCACCGCAGCATTGGCGATTGCGATCATGTGCCCGTCGAGGCTCTGCTGTTCTTCCATCCAGCCGGTGACGCGAGACTGAAGTTTGGCGAGACTTTCTCCGCCATGCGGCGCCGATTGCGGGTCCGTCATCCATTGAGCCAGGGCGTCGGGTTCCTTTGCCTGCAGATCGGCAAGTGAGCGTCCCTTCCAGCGGCCGTAGTCTGGATCGGCGAGCCTTGGGTCGCCCGTGGCGGCAAGGCTCAGGATTTCGGCCGTCTGCAATCCTGCCAGGGCAGGGCTGCTTGCGCTACGATCGGCGTGCTGAAGCCTCTCCGTCAACGCTGCGGTTTCCACAACGGCGCTCTGTTCCAGTGGCTCGTTCAAAGGGAAGCGGCCTTCGCGGTTGGCGCTGGTCGGGCCGTGGCAGATCCAGGTCAGCCGGGTATGCACAGGTGAGCCTCCGGCTTGCCGTGGATGGCAAATGAAGTTTCGTTGACAGTTCTCAGCCTAGAGATATAACGGGCATGTTGCGGGTTTGGAAGCCGGTGGAAATCCGGCGCGGTCGCGCCACTGTGACCAGGATGCGAAAGCAAGCTGGAAGTCAGACCTTGCCGCCAACACTCTTTCGACTGAACGCGTCATTCCAGGAGGAATACATGTCTGACACGACTTTTGCGCCCGTCGCAGCACCGGCGCCAATCCCGGTAGGCGAAATCCTGCCATGGGCGATCTTCGGCGGCCTGCTGATGATCATCGCCATCTATTTCGTCGGCACGGAAGAAGGCGCCATGGCGCTTTTCAACGGCATGTATGTGCACGAATTCGTGCATGACGGCCGCCACCTTCTCGGCTTCCCCTGCCACTAAAGGACGACAGACATGGTTGGAAATCTTCTACTCCGTGGGATGATCGCGGGGGCGATTGCTGGCATCCTGGTTTTTGCCTTCGCCCATACATTCGGTGAGCCGCTGGTCGACAAGGCGATTGCCTTCGAGGAAGCCGCAGCCACGGCTGCCGGTGAAGCCGCCGAACCCGAAATCGTCAGCCGCGCCACGCAGGCCGGCATCGGCCTCTTCACCGGGGTAATGGCTTACGGCATCGCCGTCGGCGGTCTCTTTGCTCTTGCCTTCGCCTTCGTGCATGGCCGCTTCAGCAAGCTCAGCGCCCGCGGCACGGCTGCGGTCATCGCGCTGGCAGCCTTCGTCGCCATCATCCTCGTTCCCGGCATCAAGTACCCGGCCAATCCGCCGGCTGTCGGCAATCCGGACACGATTGGCGTTCGCACCGAGCTGTTCTTCCTGATGATCGTCGTCTCGGTTGGGGCGCTCGTTGCCGCCGTGGCATTTGCCCGCAATCTGGCTATCCGCTTCGGCATCTGGAACGGTTCGATCATCGCCGGTATCGCCTATATCGTCTTCATCGGCGCCGTGCAGTATCTGCTGCCGCCGATCAACGAGGTGCCGGAAAACTATTCGGCAGCGGTGCTCTGGAGCTTCCGCACGACGTCGCTTGGCATGCATGTGATCCTGTGGTCGGTGCTTGCAGTGGTCTTCGGTTTTCTGGCCGAGAAGCGGCTGGAAGCACGGTCCCCGGTTGGACGTCCGGCGTTTCGGTGAGAGGTTGGTGAGGGAGGTGTTCCGCACTCTCCCTCATTCCTGTGCTCGTCACAGGAATCCAGCCACCGCGCGTCGGCGCGGTGAATGACTCTAGTTTCCCGCGTCCATGGACATGGACGCACTGGATTCCTGTGACAAGCACAGGAATGAGGGATTGGTAAGGGCTGCGATGAAACGGCTGCTTCTTCGTTCGGCGATGTCTGTAGCTGCGCTCGCACTGCTGGCCGGCGGCGCCGTGGCCCATAGCCGTACCGCGTCGGAAAACCACAGCGGCATCCCCGTTCCCGAAATCTCTCATGGTGAAATGGCCGTCATGGCCGGCTATCGCGACCGGATCATCGCGCTGGCGTCCACCGCCACCGATACCAACGAGCCGTTCCGCCGTGTGCTGAACTATGCGCAGATCCAGTATTCCTACTGTCTCTGGGGCCGGATGCCGGGAAGCGTCACCGACGAGGAGAGCCCGTTCAACGAATGCGCTCACGCCTATCTGGCGGCGACGAAGGCGGTGCTGCTTTCCCTCCGCGAGATGCCGCGCGAGGCTGGAGAGGCTGACGCGATCATCTCGGATGCCGATGCCGACATGGTGCGCCGCGGCCTGTCGCTGATCACCTGCCGCTTCAGCGGCGAGGCTTTCAACACTGCCGATGTCATCAAGCCGCGCTGGAGCGAAATTCCGCTGCATACGGCAAGCATGGCGTCGCTGACCGGTTTCTTCGCGGTGATCTTTGGCGTCTTCTTCGCCGGCCGCAGGCTGCTGAAGGTTCAGTCCTCGGAGTAGCGCTGCTCGCGCCAGGGGTCGCCGAGCATGTGATAGCCGTTCATTTCCCAGAAGCCCGCCCTGTCTGACGGCATCAGGTCGATGCGGCGCAGCCATTTGGCGCTCTTCCAGAAATAGAGATGCGGCACGACCAGCCGCATCGGGCCGCCGTGATCAACCGTCAGCGGCTGCCCCTCCCAGGCGGTTGCCAGGATCGCGTCTTCGGCGGCGAAATCCGCCAGCGGCAGATTGGTGGTGTAGCCGTCATAGCTCGTCAGCATGACGTAACCGGCTTCGGCCTTCGGCATCGCGGCATCCAGCAGATCGCGGGTCGAAACGCCTTCCCAGCGGTTGTCGTAGCGCGACCATGTCGTCACGCAATGGATGTCGCTGACATGAGTGCTCTGTTGCATCGACTGGAAATCAGCCCATGTCAGCGCAAGCGGTGTCTCGACGAGACCGCGCAGCTCAAGCGTCCAATCATCCAGCGAGATCGCCGGCTGTTCGCCGAGATCGAGCACCGGCCAGTTCTTCACCAGATGCTGCCCGGGCGGCAAACGCTCGGTCTCCGGCCGGGAGATGCGGCCGGTCAGGAACTTGCCTTCCGCTGCCCAACGGCGCTTGGACGTGGTGAGCTTGCTGTCAACAGGCGCCTGTTCGTCGGTCATCGCGGTCTCCCATCACAGTCGGCCGATAGGACAATTCCGGGCCCGGAGTGTCA
Organism: Rhizobium sp. 05N430; assembly: GCF_056396985.1. Taxonomy (NCBI): domain Bacteria; kingdom Pseudomonadati; phylum Pseudomonadota; class Alphaproteobacteria; order Hyphomicrobiales; family Rhizobiaceae; genus Rhizobium; species Rhizobium sp. 05N430. The sequence goes on from NZ_JBFTMO010000018.1 coordinate 72,033, forward strand.
AGGGCAGGGTGATCGCCTTGGCCATGCCGCTGGCCTCTTGGAATTCGCGGCGCCGGTCAGTACAATCGGGCGGTCGGGGTTGCCTTCCTGGGGAGGGAGGCAAAATGGGAGGAGCCGCCGCTGTCTCAGAGGCATAGGCTTATATTTGCGCTGTTTTCAGTGCCTTTCGTCGTTTTCGCCTTCTTCTATTACGGCGGATCGCTGGCGACGCGCGCCTATATGGGCGAGGCCTCGGCGCAGGCTGGTACGGCGCTGAGGCTGGCCGTCTCCGCCCTCAGCGGTCACCTGAACCGCTACGAGGCGCTGCCGGCGCTGATTGCTGATCACGACGACATCAAGGAACTGGTCACACATCCCGACGACAAGGATCTTCGGGACGCCGCGAACCTCTATCTCAAGGAGATCAACCATCTCCTCAAGTCCTCCGATATCTATGTGATCAAGCCTGACGGAGAGACGATCGCGGCCAGCAATTTCGATATGCCGGGAAGCTTCATCGGCGAGAATTTCAGCTATCGCCCGTATTTCCAGGAGGCGATTGCCGGAAAGCAGTCGCGTTTCTACGCACTGGGGACGACCTCGCTGAAGCGCGGTTATTATTTCGGATCACCGATCAAGGCCGGCGATGACATCCGCGGCGTCATCGTCTTCAAGGTGGATATCGACATGATCGAGTCTTCCTGGACAAGTGGCGAGTACCGCATCTTCGTCTCCGATCCTGAAGGCATCATCTTCATGTCCGGCAAGCCGGCCTGGCTCTATAACAGCATCCTGCCGCTGACGGCGGATCGCATGCAGCGGACCGAGGCCTCCCGGCGCTATGCCAACGCGGCGCTGACGGCACTGCCGCTCGGCCGCAGCCGGTTCGCAGAGCATGATCTGATGACGATGATCGAGGAGGGCGCGCAGAAGGAATATCTGGTGCTCTCGCAATATATGCAGGCCGAAGACTGGACGGTGAACGTTCTGCTCGACACCGGCTCCGTCCGGGCGCAGGCGCGCACGGCGCTGGTTGCCGGTTTCCTGATGCTCTGCATTGCCGGTCTCGCCTTTGCCGTTCTGCGCCAGCGCCGGATGCGGCTCAATGAGCGCATGCAGCTTCAGGCCGACGCCCGCAACCAGCTGGAACGGCGCGTCGAGGAGCGCACGGCCGATCTCGCCCGGGTCAACAGCCGCATCGAGGAAGAGATCGCCGAGCGGCGCCTAACCGAACAGCAGTTGCGGCAGACGCAGGCCGATTTGATCCAGGCGGGCAAGCTTGCCGGGCTCGGCCAGATGTCGGCGGCACTCTCTCATGAATTCAACCAGCCCCTGGCGGCCGCCAAGACCTATACGGACAGCGCCGCCGTGCTGCTCGACCGCGGACGAAACACAGAGGCGCAGGACAATATCCGTCGTATCGGCGGGTTGATCGACAGGATGGCGGCGATCAGCAAGCATCTTCGCAATTTTGCTCGCAAGCCGAACGAGAAGCTCGGCCCGGTGCCGCTCGACGAGGCGATCCGCGATACGCTGGAGATCGTCGCCTGGCGGCTGAAGGCGGCGGATGCCGATCTGCAGCTCGATCTTGGCCTGCATCCGCCGGTCGTTCGGGCAGGTTCGGTGCGTCTGCAGCAGGTGCTGGTCAATGTCATCTCCAATGCGGCTGATGCCGTGGAGGGGCTGAACGACCGGCGGATCGAGGTCAGCGCCTTCGAGAGCGCCGGCAAGGTGGTGCTGACAGTGCGCGATTTCGGGCCCGGCGTGCCGGCGGCGATCGCCGAGCGCATCTTCGATCCGTTCTTCACCACCAAAGGCGTCGGCAAGGGGTTGGGGCTTGGTCTTTCCATCTCCTACAACATCATCAAGGATTTCGGCGGCAGCCTGACTGTTGCGAATCATCCCGATGGCGGCGCCGAATTCCGCATCGAACTGCAATCGGCGGCGGGCGCCATGCCGGAGGCTGCGGAATGACCGATACCAAGATCCTGCTCGTGGATGACGAGGAGGAGCTGCGCCGTTCGACGGCGCAAGCGCTGGAGCTCTCCGGCTTCAATGTCGAGACTTTTTCGAATGCCGACCATGTGCTCGAGCTGATCGGCTACAGTTTCCCGGGTGTCGTCGTCAGCGATATCCGCATGCCCGGCACCGATGGCATGACGCTGATGAACCGCATCCGCGAGATCGATGCGGAAGTGCCCGTCATTCTCGTTACCGGCCATGGCGATGTGCAGCTGGCTGTGAAGGCGATGCGCGAAGGCGCCTATGATTTCATCGAGAAGCCGTTCACGCCGCAGATGCTGGCGGGTGTCATCAAGCGCGCCCTAGAGCGCCGTAGTCTTGTCCTCGAGAACCGGCTGCTGAAGGCCGTTGCTGGAAAGCGCGATGACATCGAGTCACGGCTGCCGGGGCGGACGCAGATAATGGTCGATCTGCGCTACCGCATCCGGGCGATCGGGGCGAGTGACGCCGATACGCTCATCGTTGGCGAGACAGGGGCGGGCAAGGAAGTAGTGGCGCGGGCGCTTCATGACATCAGCGCCCGGGCCAGCCGCCCTTTCATCGCCATCAACTGCGCGGCCTTGCCTGCGAACCTCATCGAGAGCGAGCTGTTCGGCCACGAGGCCGGTGCCTTTCCCGGCGCCGTGCGCCCGCGTTACGGCAAATTCGAGCATGGCCGCGGCGGTACGATCTTGCTCGACGAGATCGGCTCGATGCCCTTCGATCTGCAGGCGAAGTTTCTGAGAGTGCTGCAGGAGCGGGTGATCTCGCGGCTCGGCTCCAACGAAATCGTGCCTCTCGACGTCCGCTTCATCGCAACCAGCAAGGTCGACCTGCAGGYCGAGGTCGCCGCGGGCCGCTTCCGCGCCGATCTCTTCTACCGGCTGAATGTCGCGACCCTGCATGTGCCGGCGCTGACGCAGCGGCGCGCGGATATTCCGCTGCTGTTTCTCCAGCTGGTGCGCGAAGCGGCGGCGCGCTATGGGCGCGACGATCTGCCGGTTTCGCCTGACCTGATCTCCGATATCGCCCAGCGCGACTGGCCGGGCAATGTACGGGAACTGCGCAACGCTGCAGACCGCCTGGTTCTCGGCCTCGATGGTGGCGAGCGGCCTAATGGTGAGGTGTCGGGGCTTGCCGATCGCGTCGCCGAATTCGAGCGCGGCTTGATTGCCACGGCGCTTGTCGCGCATGGTGGAAGCCTCAAGCCCGTCTACGAGTCGCTGCAGATTTCGCGCAAGACGCTGTACGAAAAGATGCAGAAATACGGGCTCGACAAGAAGATGCTCGTTTCCGAATAGTCGAAATGGGTGAATTTCCACCCATCGTCTTTGGCCTTTGTTTCCAAATCGACCCATGGTGCAGCGCACGCAGCCGAAATCTCTGCCTGTCGGGGACGCATGACGATTGCCGGGGCTTGTTTACCTCCTGTTAATGGCCGCATTCCGCTGGCGCATGGGAAGCGCCGATGGACAGCCTGTTTTCATCAGGGAGGAAAACGATGAAACTCTTCAAGGCCATGCTTGGCATGGCGGCCGCTGCCGCCGTCTCTCTTTTCGCTGCCGGCGCTTCGGCGCAGGGCTATCCTGAACGCACAATCACCATGGTCGTGCCGTTTGCGGCCGGCGGCCCGACGGATACCGTCGCGCGCCTCGTTGCCGAATCCATGTCGAAGGATTTGGGACAGCCGATCGTCGTAGAAAATGTCGGCGGTGCCGGCGGTACGCTTGGCGCCGGACGTGTCGCGGCTGCGGATGCTGATGGCTACACGATCTTGCTGCATCATATCGGCATGGCGACATCGGCCACGCTCTACCGCAAGCTTGCCTATGACACGCTCAATGCCTTCGATTATGTCGGCCTCGTCACCGACGTTCCGATGACGATCGTCGCCCGCAAGGATTTCGAGCCGACCGATCTCAAGGGCCTCGTCGAATATGTCAAGGCGAACAAGGACAAGGTCACCTACGCCAATGCCGGCATCGGTGCGGCCTCGCATCTCTGCGGCATGATGTTCATGAGTGCCATCCAGACGCCGCTGACGACCGTTCCCTACAAGGGCACCGGCCCGGCGATGACCGATCTTCTCGGCGGCCAGGTCGATATCATGTGCGACCAGACCACCAACACCACCAAGCAGATCCAGGGTGGCACGATCAAAGCCTATGCCGTGACCTCGCCGAAGCGCCTCGATGTCCTGAAGGACGTTCCGACCGCCGTCGAAGGCGGCCTGCCGGGCTTCGAAGTCGGTATCTGGCATGGCATCTACACGCCGAAGGGCACGCCTGCTGACGTCAACGAGCGTCTGTCGAAGGCACTTCAGGTGGCGCTGAAGGACAGCAACGTCGCCGCGCGCTTCGCCGAACTCGGCACAGTTCCGTCGCCGGACGCCGATGCGACGCCTGCGGCTCTGAAGGCAAAGCTCGAGAGCGAAATCACCCGGTGGAAGCCGGTGATCGAAGCGGCCGGCGAATACGCCGACTGAGTGGCCGTCGCAAGCCCGGAGCTTGTGGCCCCCTCACCCTAACCCTCTCCCCCAGGGGAGAGGGGACGCGGTTTTCCTTCTCCCCAGCGGGGAGAAGGTGCCGCAGTTTCAGGCGCAACGCGTTGCGCCGGGGATGAGGGGGCTCCACCCACAGTTCTCTCCAACCCCACGGAGACACCATGAAATCTGTCACATTCGACACCACCAATGCGATCTGCGGCGCGCTGCTCGTCGCGACCGGCGCATTCTTCGCCTATCAGTCCTTCACGCTGGAACTTGGCACGGCGCTGCGCATGGGGCCGGGCTATTTTCCGCTGGTGCTCTCAGGGGTGCTCGTCATCCTTGGCGGGATCGTCTTCTTCCAGGCGCTCCGCGTCGAGGGTGAACCGATCGACCCCTTTGCCTGGCGCGGCATGCTCTTCATTCTGCCGGCACCTGTCATCTTCGGCCTGACGGTTCGTGGGCTGGGCTTTGCGCCCTCGCTGTTTCTCACCGCCTTCATCGCCTGTTTCGCGTCGGAGAAGATGAATGTCTTCTATGCGCTGATCCTGTCGCTGGGCCTGACAGTCTTCTCGGTCGCGGTGTTCAGCTATGGCCTCGGCCTGCCGTTCGAGCGCTTCGGTCCGTGGACCAGGTTCTGAGGAGAGAGATATGGAACTTTTCAACAATCTCGCCCTCGGTTTCGCCACGGCGGCAACGCCGGCAAATCTGCTCTTCTGCCTGATCGGCGTTTTGCTCGGCACGCTGATCGGCGTGCTGCCCGGCATCGGCGCCACGGCGACGATCGCCATGCTCTTGCCGATCACCTTCCAGCTGGAACCGGTCTCCTCGCTGATCATGCTCGCCGGCATCTATTACGGCGCGCAGTATGGCGGCTCGACGACGGCGATCCTCATCAACATGCCTGGCGAGTCATCCTCGGCGGTGACGGCGATCGACGGCTATCAGATGGCCCGTAAGGGCAGGGCGGGGGCGGCGCTGGCAATCGCGGCACTCGGCTCATTCTTCGCCGGAACGGTCTCGACCTTCCTCGTCGCCATCTTCGCGCCGCCGCTGACGGAGATCGCGCTGAAATTCGGCGCGCCTGAATATTTCTCGCTGATGATCGTCGGCCTGGTGTCGTCGATCGCGCTGGCGCATGGCTCGATCATCAAGGCGCTGGCGATGGTGGCGCTCGGGCTGCTGCTCGGGCTCGTCGGTACCGATATCTATACCGGGACGCCGCGCTTCACGCTCGGCATCCGCGAATATGCCGATGGGTTGAACTTCGTGGCGCTGGCGGTCGGTGTCTTCGGTATCGCCGAAATCCTGCGCAATCTCGAAGGCGAAAAGACCCGAACGGTGCTGATGGCAAAAGTGTCCGGATTGCTGCCGTCGAAGAGCGAGTTCAAGCAGATGATCGCGCCCGTGATCCGTGGCACGGCGATCGGCTCGGCGCTCGGCATCCTGCCCGGTGGCGGCGCCATTCTCGCGTCCTTCGCCTCCTATACGGTGGAGAAGCGCACGTCGAAGAACCCGGAAGAATTCGGTCATGGGGCGGTGGCGGGCGTCGCCGGTCCCGAATCGGCCAACAATGCGGGCGCTCAGACCTCGTTCATCCCGCTCTTGACGCTCGGGATCCCAGCCAACCCCGTCATGGCGCTGATGGTCGGTGCGATGATCATCCAGGGGATCGTTCCGGGTCCTAATGTCGCGACCGAACAGCCGGCGCTGTTCTGGGGCATCATTGCCTCGATGTGGATCGGCAACCTGATGCTCGTCATCCTCAACCTGCCGCTGATCGGTCTCTGGGTGAAGCTGCTGACGGTGCCCTACTACGTGCTCTTCCCTGTCATCATGGCCTTCTGCTCGATCGGGGTCTACAGCGTCAACGCCAATGTCTACGATCTCTATGCCGTCGCCTTCTTCGGCCTGATCGGCTACGTGCTGGCGAAGCTGCGCTGCGAGCCGGCGCCGCTGCTGCTCGGCTTCGTGCTCGGGCCGCTGCTGGAAGAAAACCTGCGGCGGGCGATGATCCTGTCGCGCGGCGATCCAACGACCTTCGTGACGCGTCCGATCAGCGCCGTGCTGCTCGCCATCGCGCTCGGCGTCTTGATCATCGTCTTCCTGCCGAGCGTCAAGAAGAAGCGCGAAGAGGTGTTCGTCGAGGAAACGTGAGGGGTTGAACTCACCGCTCCTTTGTTGAACAAAGGATCCATGAAGCGGGCGCCGGTCTGGCGCCCGTTTTCGCATGCAAGGACATCCCGGCTCATGACCATTCCCGCAGGGATCATCGACGATCTGCCTTTTCTCACCTCGCTTCGCCGCGATCTGCACGCCCATCCGGAACTCGGCTTCGAAGAAGAGCGCACCAGCGATATCGTCGCGAAACTGCTGGAGGAGGCGGGCATCAAGGTGCATCGCGGGCTGGGGATGACGGGCGTCGTCGGCACGCTGCAGGTCGGCAACGGCACGCGCGTCATCGGTCTGCGCGCGGATATGGATGCACTGGCGATGCCCGAGATTGCCGAGCGGCCCTACAAGTCCACTGTTCAGGGCAAGATGCATGCATGCGGCCATGATGGCCACACCGCGATGCTTCTCGGCGCGGCGCGCTATCTCGCGGAAACCAAGGGGTTTTCGGGCACGGTTCATTTCATCTTCCAACCGGCCGAAGAGGGACGGGGCGGTGCGCGGCGGATGGTCGAGGAGGGGCTGTTCAAGCTATTCCCCTGCGATGCCGTCTATGGCCTGCACAATATGCCGGGGCTGGATGTCGACGAGATCGCCGTCGTCGAGGGTCCGCAGCTTGCTTCATCCGACAGCTGGCGCGTTACCTTCCGCGGTACCGGCACGCATGGCGCCAAGCCGCATCTCGGCCGCGACCCGATCACTGCTGCGGGTACCTTCCTCGCTTCGCTGCAAACCATTGTCGGACGTGTCGTCGATCCGCTGCAGCCGGCCGTCGTCAGCGCCTGTTCGTTGCAGGCGGGTGACCCGAAGGCGCTGAACGTCATCCCCGATATCGTCGAGATCGGCGGGACGGCGCGCGCCTATTCGCCTGAGGTGCGCGATCAGCTGGAAGAAGAGATCGGCCGTCTGGCGCATGGCACGGCGCAAATGTTTGGCATTGCGGCGGACTATCAATTCGAACGGCGCATTCCGCCTGTCGTCAATGACGCCGATGCGACGGCGCGGGCGCGGGGTGCTGCGGGCGAGGTGTTCGGGGCGAAAGTGCGCACCAGCTTTCCGCCGTCGACGGCGGGGGACGACTTTGCGTTTTTCGGGCAGAATGCGCCGGGCTGCTATGTCTGGCTGGGCAACGGCCCGGCCGTGGACGGGGCGCTGCATCACAATACGGCTTATGATTTCAACGATGGTGCGCTGGGGTATGGGGCGGCTTATTGGGTGAGGCTGGTGGAGCGGGAGTTGGTGGCTTAGGTTTCAGGGGGAGGTCAGTGGGCGTGGCCCCCTCATCCGGCCCTTCGGGCCACCTTCTCCCCGCTGGGGAGAAGGGAACTCGCTTTGTTGTGCCCCCAGGATATAGGCGAGGCATTGCCACACCTCCCTTCTCCCCAAAGGGGAGAAGGTGCCCGAAGGGCGGATGAGGGGGCCACGCCCTCCAAGCGATCCTTAGGACAATATCTCCAGCACCGGCGTCTCCAGCACCGTCCCCGTCAGCACATCGGCAATCCCCATATCCGTCTGATGCGGACCGATATTGCAGGCGAGCGTCGCGCCAAAGCAGGCCTTGAAGACGAGGTAGGGCGGCTGCCAGGTGACGATCTCTTCCATCGCCTGACGGATGTCGCGGAAGGCTTGTGCCGTCTCGGCGAGCGAGGCTTCGCTGACGAGGCCTGATAGCGCCAGAGGCAGCAGCGCCAGGATGACGCCATCCTTCGCGACGGCCATGCCGCCGCCTGCTGCGATCACCGCATTCGCCGCCGCCACCATATCCCCGGTGTTGCCGCCGAAGACCGTCAGGTTGTGGCTGTCATGCGAGACGGTGGTGCAGAAGGCGCCGCGCCATTCTCCCCAGCCCGTCAGAAAACCGGTGCGCGGGTGGCCATCCGCCAGTCCGTGGCGGTGGGCGACCGAGATCATCGTGCTGCCTGACGGCGGGACCACGAAGCCGTTTTCGACTGACGTTTCAGCTTCGGCCCATTGGGTGAAGCGCGGACGGTCGATGGTGGCAACGCGCACGCGCGTCCCCTCGGAACGAACCTTGAAGTCGCCTTCGCGGCAGGGAGTGAGCTTGACGGAATTGGTGAGGGGTGCGGTTTCAAGCGGCTTCAGCGCCGCGGTCATGGTGCCATCGCGGGCAATGGTAAGGCCGCTGGCGATCACCCGCCGCGCCCTGAAATCGGTCAGATCCTCGAAGAGCACGATATCGGCGCGGCGCCCGGCGGCGATCAGGCCGAGATCGCTGCGTTTCAGCCGCTGGGCGGCATTGAACGTAGCGGCGCGCAGCGCCCATTCTGGGCGCATGCCGTAGCGCACCAGGCGGCGGATCACGTCGTCGAGGCCGCCACCATCAAGCAGTTCATCGGGGAAAACATCGTCGGTGCAGAGCGTCACCGTCGGCGGCAGATGGCCGATGGTGTTCAAGGCTTCGACGAATTCGGCGAGCAGGTGATCGTGTGAGCCGCGCAGCTCGATGGTCATGCCGGCAGCCAGCTTCTGCAACAGGTCGGCACCGGAGGTCAGTTCGTGGTCGGAGGTGATGCCTGCGGCCATGAAGGCGTTGAGATCGGCGCCCTCCAGCCCGCGGGCATGGCCGCAGACGAGCTTTCCGGATGCCAGACCGGCATTGACGATCTCGGTCATGCGCGGGTCGCCGTCGATGACGCCGCGCATGTTCATGACCTCGGCGACGCCGCCGATCGCAGGCAAGCGCAGCATCTCGGTGATGACGGAAGCGTCGAAATCAGCCCCGGCGCGCTCCAGGCCGGGTGCCGAGGGCACACAGGATGGGGCGAGCAGGATCATGCGGAGCGGCAGACCGGCGGATGCCTCGATCGCCCAGCGCACGCCGTCGAGGCCGTGGACATTGCCGAACTCATGCGGATCCCAGAGGATCGTGGTGACGCCCCGCGGCAGCACGGCCCGGGCATATTCGGCCGGTGTCACCATCGAGCTTTCGACATGCATATGGGTGTCGATCAGGCCGGGGGTGATGATGGTGCCAGATGCGTCGATGATTTCGGCGGCATCGCTGCGGCTTTTCGGAGCGTGCACGCTCGATATCAGCGGGCCGGTCAGGCCGATATCCGCCTCGCGGATCAGGCCGGTGACGGCATCGAGCAGCTTGCCGCCCGTTATGAGAATGTCGAAGGGCAGGTGGCCGCGGGCGGCGGCCACGGCGCGGGCGCGCAATTGGGGATCGTTGAGATCGGCCGGTTCCTGGCGCAACGAATGGGTCATTTGCGGGCCTCGCTTTCGAGCGCGCCGAGGATCATCGCGCGGGCGGCCTCGGCATCGATCTCGACAGCAAATTCGGCATTGGGCGCGGCATGGGTTGCGCGCGTCTCGACGACGGTGCGGCCGCGGGTGAACTGGCCGGCGAGTTCGACATCGATGCGGGCGGCGCGGAAGTTGACCAGATCAGGGGCCACGAAGGCGACGGCGGCAGAGGGGTCGTAGATCGCCATGGCGGCGCGGCCGCGGCTGATGCCGATATTGACGTAACCCGCGAGCATGTCGGCGATCAGTTCGGCATTGGTGCCACCGGCTGAACGGATCGGGCCGATATCGTCGGGCCTGGCCAGGACTTTGCGGCAGAGATCGAGATCGACCATCTTCAGCGGCAGGCCGTGGCTGATGACGATCGCCAGCGCTTCCGGGTCGGCGAGCGCGTTGAACTCTGCTGAGGCCGTGTGATTGCCGATGGTGACACCGCCGCCCATCCAGGTGAGTTCGGTGATGCGGGCAGCGAGATCGGGACGGGCGAGCGCTAGGGCTGCGATATTGGTCAGCGGTCCCAAGGCCAGGATGCGATGCGGTCCATCTGTTTCGAGCCAGCGGCAGAGTGCGGTGAACGCATCGCTATCGGGCAGCGCCGGGCCTTGCGGCAGCGTGCGGCCCGCCGTCGGGATGCCTGTGTCGCCGAGGATGGCTTGAGCTGTTTCGATCTTGCCGAGCACCGGATTGGCACGGCCGCTGTGGATCGGGAAGGTCCAGCCGAAGGCATGGGCGGCGCCTGATGCGTTCACTTTTACCTGCGGCAGCGGCGTGTTGCCGAAGACCAGCGAGACGCCGTCGATTACAAGCCCCGACTGCTTCACCACCAGAATTGCGGCGATGTCGTCGAAGCCCATGTCCGTATCGATCCAAATTCCCATCATGTCACCCGAAGCGCGAAAGGCTTGCGGCTGCAGCAAGCGGAAGGTCGAAGGAGAGGGCGGTGCCGATCGCATGGGCGGGCAGGCCTGCATCGACCTCCGCCTTGATCGGCCCGAGCGGCGTGTCGAGCAGGTATTCCCGGGTATTCCCGGCAAAGGAGGTGCCGCGCACGGTTCCCTGGAAAGGACCGGAACCAAGGATGACCGTGCGCGGCCGCCAGGCCAGCCCTGCAGCCTGAGGCGCAGGGGCCGGCAAATCGATCGGGCCGTTTTGCGTGACGAGCTTGCCGCCTTCGAGTTTGAAGACGTTCTCGAAGCCGACGAAATCGGCGACGAAGGCCGAGACGGGGCGATTGTAGATGTCTTCGGGCGTGCCGATCTGCTCGATGCCGCCGTTCAGCATCACGACAATGCGGTCGGCGAGCGCCAGCGCCTCGACCTGATCATGGGTGACGAAGATCATCGTTACGCCGGTCTCCTTCTGGACGCGCTGCAGCTCGGCGCGCATTTCCAGCCGCAGGCGGGCGTCGAGGTTGGAGAGCGGCTCGTCGAGCAGCAGCACCTTCGGCTCCATCACCATCGAGCGGGCGAGCGCCACGCGCTGCTGCTGGCCGCCGGAGAGTTCGGCGGGCTTGCGGGAAGCGAAGTTTGCGAGGCCGACCGACTTGATGCCCGAGGTGACCCGCTTGTCGAGATCCTGGCCGGATATGCCCTTGAGGCGTAGGCCGAAGGCGACGTTTTCGTAGACGGTCAGATGCGGGAAAAGGGCGTAGGACTGGAAGACGAGGCCGACATTGCGCTTGTTGGCCGAGACGCGGGTGATGTCGTCGCCATCGAGATTGATGCGGCCGGAGGCGGGCGTCAGCAGGCCGGCGATCGAGCGCATCGTCGTCGTCTTGCCGCAGCCGGAGGGGCCGAGCAGGGCGACGAGCTCGCCCTTTTCGATCGTGAGGTCGAGGTCCTTCACCGCGACCGTATCGCCGTAGGCCAGCGTCAGCTTGTCGAGTTGAAGATAGGCATCAGACATAACGCGAGAATCCCAGGAAGCGTTCGGCAAGAAAGACGATGCCGATGGAAAGGAAGGCGAGCAGCGAGGAGAGGGCTGCGATCGACGGATCGTAGGTGGTTTCCATGTAGCCCAGCATGTCGATCGGCAGGGTGCGGACACCGGGGCCGGAAAGGAACAGCGAGACTGGCACCTGATTGAAGCTGGTGACGAAGCCGAGGATGAAGGCCGCGAGAATGCCGCCGCGGATATTCGGCATCACCACCCGGAAGAAGGCGCCGGATCGCGATGAGCCCAGGAGAACGGCGGCTTCCTCGATATCGGAGCGCAGGTTGTTGAGGCTCGCCGAGACGACGCGCACGGCATAGGGCAGCACCAGCGCGGTGTGGGCGAAGAATAGCGCCAGCGTGATGTTGAAGCCAAAGGGCACGACCAGATAGCGCAGCAGCGCCAGGCCGACGATGATGCCGGGAACGATGATCGGCAGGGAAACGATGGTGCGGATGGTTTCGGCGAAGGGCAGCTTGTAGCGCGACAGCGCATAGGCGGCGGGAATGCCGAGGATGAGCGCCGAGAGCGTGCCGAAAACGGCGAGGAACATCGACATGCCGAAGCTCTCGCGGAAGCTATCGATGGTGAAGACCTTGGCGACCCATTTCAGCGACAGGCCCTGTGGCGGGAAGGCCAGCGTATCGCCGGCCGAGAGCGATGCGGCGATGATGATCAGGAACGGGCCGATCAGGAAGGTCAGCAGCAGGATCAGAACGATGGGCGGGAAGAGGCGTGCGGTCATCGCTTGTTCCTCGCGGTCGCCAGACGTTTCAGCAGGATGTTGGCGGCAAAGCTCATGACGATCAGCATGAAGGCGATGACGCTGGCCGAGACGAAATTGTTGGAAACGGAGACCTGCTGGTAGAGCAGGGTTTCCAGCATCAGTACCTTGGAGCCGCCGAGCACGGCGGGGGTGATATAGGCGGTCAGCGAGCCGGTGAAGACCAGCGTGCCGCCGACCACGAGACCCTCCTTGGTGAGCGGCAGAATGACCTTCCAGAACACCTGGAACCAGTTTGCGCCGAGCACCCGGGCGGCCGGGATCGCATCCTTCGGCATGTTTTCAAGGGCGCTGATCAGTGACAGGATCATCAGCGGCAGGAAAAGCTGCAGCAGGCCGATGAAGACCGCGGTTTCGGTGAAGAGCAGCCGCAGCGGCTCGTCGCTGAAGCCGAGACCGGTGATCGCCTGGTTGATGATGCCGGTGCGGCCGAGGATGACGATCCAGGCGTAGGTTCGGGCCACCGGCGAGATCATCAGCGGCAGCGTCACCAGGCCGATCATCCGGCCCTTGCCCTTGGGCGGCAGGTTGACGATGGCAAAGGCCGCGGCATAGCCGATGACGGCCGAAACGGCGGTGACTTCGAGGCCGAGCCGGAAGGTGCGCAGAAAGACGGTGCGGTTCAGCTGCTCGGAGAAGAAGTCGGTGTAGGCCGAGAGAGTCCATGCGCCGTCAGCGCGAAAACCTTCGGAGAGCAGAATGGCGACGGGCAGCAGGAAGACCACGGCCGCAAAGATTGCGGCCGGCAGCGCAAGCGCCAAAGCTTCTGCTCGGTTCTGAAACATCGGGAGCCTTTCGGGCGGCTAAGAAGCGGTCCCGGGCTTGCCGGGACCGGATGTTATTTGTGGCTTACTGGCCGACCGTGCTGTTCCATTCCTTCAGCCAGGCATCGCGATTATCGAGAGCCACGGCAGAGGGGATGAGCTTCAGGCTCTTGGCGGTGTCTTCGCCATAGGTGAGGTTGTTGGCAGCGGCCTCGGAGAGCTTGACCTCCTTGTTGGCGGGGCTGTCGACGAGCTTTTCGGCAAGCTGGGTCTGAATGTCGGTGGAGAGCCAGAAATCCATGAATTGCAGGGCGAGATCCTGGTTCTTCGAGCCCTTGGTGAGAACCATGACGTTCATGCCGCCGGTCTGGCCTTCCTTCGGGGTTGCCCAGGCAACGGGCACGTCGAGCTTGGTGAAGCCGGCCCAAGAGAAGCGGCCGATCGGGGCAGCCCAGATCTCTTCCTGCTGCATCAGCTGCACGAGCTGAGAGGACTTTTCATAGAAAGTGACGATATCGTCCTTCTTTTCGCCGACGGCCGCGATCGCGCCCTTAAGGTCAGGCGTATCCTTGCCGATCGCCTTGCCGAGCATGAAGAGTGCCGGCGGTCCCTGATTGGTGGTGACGTTCGGGAAAGCGACGTGGCCGACATATTCAGGCTTCAGCAGATCAGCCCAGGACTCGATCTTCATCTTGTCGGAGCGGTAGGCGATCGAGGTGGCGTAGAAGGTGTAGCCGACGCTCATGCCGTCGCCGTTCGGATCCTTGGCGACGTCATAGAGCTTGTCGAAATTCGCGAGCTTGGAGGTGTCGATCTTGTCGATCAGATCCTTGCGGGAGGCCGAGAGCGCGTCGGCCATCGAGACGACGGCCATGTCTATGACGGGGTTCGCCTTGTTCGCTTCCATCTTGGCGATGCGCTCGACGCTATTGCCGGTTTCGACGACGAGCTTGCAGCCGCATTTCGCTTCGAAAGGATCGTAGACGATCGTCTTGAAGTCGTCCTGTGCGAAGGCATAGACGGAAATGGTCAGCGTCCGGTCCTGCGCGGCTGCCGCCAGCGGGGAGAGCGCCAAGAGCGCTACCGATGCGATGAGGGATTTCATGTCGCGAGTTCTCCATCTGTCAGGTTTTCTTTTGCCGGGCGGGCTGGCCCGGAGGATTGGCGGACGATCAATTGCATGGGTACGCGATCGGTCTCCGCAGTGACGATGACACCCTCCCGGGTGCCGCTTTCCAGAATGGTCTTCAGCAGCGCCGAGATGGCGATCTCGGCGATCCTGTCCATGTCCATCCGTGCCGTGGTCAGCGCCGGGGTGACGACCGGTGACCAGATCAGGTCGTCGAAGCCGGTGACGCTGACATCGGCAGGCACATTGATACCTTCCTGCTGCAGCTCGGTCAGTGCTCGAAGGGCCTGCAGATCGGAGAGGGCGGCGAAGGCGGTAAAGCCTTCGGCAGCCTTCCTGGCGAGGCCCAGCCGGCAGCCGGCACCGGCCGTCTGTTCGAGCCGTTCGATCCAGAGCATTTCCGAGCTCATGCCCTTGGCGAGCCCGGAGCGAATGCCGCCGGCGCGATCGTTCTGGACGTTCGATTCCGGATTGTTGCCGATGATCAGGATGCGCTTGTGGCCAAGCCCCGCCAGATGGGCGGCGATCTGCTGGCCGCCCTGCCAGTGATCGGCCGCGACAGTGTTGCCCGGTGTCGAGGCTGTGTCGATGACGGCGACGGGGCAGCTGGAAGCGGAGATGCGGGTGGCGCGGCGGGGGACGACGACCATGCCGTCGACGCCGCGCTCGATCAGCCGGTTGATCGCCTCGGTCTGTGCCGTCACGTCACCGCGCGAGTCGGCGATGAGCACGCCGTAATCAGCGGACTTGGCGGCGAATTCGATCGCCTGGGCGATTTTCGGGAAGAGCGGATTGGCAATATCCGGAAGCACGAGGCCGAGGACGCCGCTGCGGCCGGTGCGCAGTGCCCGGCCTGCCTGGCTGGGGATATAACCAAGCTCGGCGGCATGCTCGCGGATCTTTTCCGCCAGCTGCTCGGAGACACGGCCCTTACCCGAAAGCGCGTTCGAAACGGTCGCGACGGAGACGCCGAGCGACGTTGCTATCCTGCTCAAGTTCGGTCCCGGGCGTGACGAAGCCATGGTTTACCGTGCGTTTGATTAATCGTTTAATCAGGCTCTACAGGAAGCATGCGGCGTTGTCGAATCGAATCTTAGCGTAACTGGCGTTTTCCGCACTGTATTAGATGTTGCGGACATAAAAAAAGCCCCGCAGAGCGGGGCTTCTTCTGGATCGTTCAGCGGTGATTACTTCTTCACCGCAACCGTCTGCACCTTCGCGACGGCACTCGGCTTTGCGCCATCGGGCGCATAGCCGCCGCCGACGGCGACGTTGAGCGAGACGTAGTCCTTGGCCATCTGCTGGACGGCGGCGGCCAGGCTTGCCTGGGCCGTCGAGACGTTGCGCTGGGCATCGAGAACGTCGAGCAGCGAGGACGCGCCGTCCTTGTAGCTGGCGGTCGAGAGCTCAAGCGATTCCTGGGTGGTCTTCACCTGGGCACGCAGGGCCTGAACCGTCTGCGCATCGCGGCGCACTGCCGACAATGCGTTCTCGACCTGCTCGACGGCGCTCAGCACCGCAGACTTCCAGGCGAGATAGGCAGCCTTGGCA
>NZ_JBFTMO010000019.1:0-82881 GCF_056396985.1 Rhizobium sp. 05N430
CCGAAAATGCCAGCGTCGGATTACGCTCAGTAACGCCATGTCGATCACTCCAGAGCCCCCGCTGAAACCACAGGGGATGATTGAAACATGGGTCAATTCTCAGTGATATTTACCCGAAGTCCCGGGTCAGCTCTCAGCGCAAATCAACAGACGATCATGACATCGTCAACCGCCATCGTTTCGGTCAATGTTTGGTTGGGCGCGTAGCGGCCGTATCCGACGGTGATAGGTCCGCCGTGGCGCTCATCGACGAGGTTGCCCACAAAAATATCCGCATCTTGTCCGGGTGACTTGGTAAGGTCTGCATCTGCGAGGCTGAATTTCTGGACCTTCATAATTCTCTCCATTTCTCTGCGAAGCAGGTAGAGCGGGCCAACCGATCGCCAAGACTCAACGCTCCCCCTTCCCACGATGGCTTTTTCCGAATAGAAGCGCTCCGCTAACCGGTCGCAGCCCACCCGGTTCATCAAAACAAGGGATCACAACATGAAAGTACTCGTCGTCTGCTCCGGCGGACTGGACTCCGTTTCGCTTGCACATAGGGTCGCAACGGAAAACCAACTTATCGGCCTCATCTCATTCAATTATGGCCAGCGCCACAACAAGGAGATCGGGTACGCGGCTCGCTGCGCGGAGCGGCTCGGCGTCCCACACCACGTCCTGGACATCCGTTCGATCGGCGCGCACCTGACGGGGTCGGCACTGACTGATGACGTCGAGGTGCCGGATGGCCACTACGCCGAAGAGACCATGAAGTCGACGGTCGTCCCGAACCGGAATGCCATCATGCTTTCGATCGCATTCGGTCTTGCGGCCGCGCAAAAGGCTGACGCTGTCGCAGTGGCCGTCCACGGCGGAGACCATTTCATCTACCCCGACTGCCGGCCCGGTTTCATCGACGCATTTCAAACTATGCAGGCGCGCGCGCTGGATGGATACGCAGACGTCAGTCTACTCGCCCCATACGTCAACCTCTCGAAGGCTGCTATCGTCGTTGATGGGGCAAATCACAGCACTCCCTTTGCCGAGACCTGGTCCTGCTACAAAGGGGGCGAACGCCACTGTGGCCGCTGCGGTACCTGTGTCGAGCGGCGCGAGGCATTCCACCTCGCCGGGCACACCGATCCCACGGATTACGAGGACCCGAACTTCTGGTCCGAAGCCGTGTCGCGCTATTCGGCGGAAGAGGTGCGTTGATGTACCGGATCACCAAGGAATTTCATTTCTCGGCGTCGCATCAGCTGAGCCACCTGCCCTCTGATCACCAGTGCTCCAGGCTCCATGGCCATAACTATATTGTGGTTGTCGAGCTTGCTGCTGCCGAGCTCGACGCCGACGGCTTTGTCCGGGACTACAGCGACCTCTCGGTCTTGAAGCGCCATATCGACGACACTTTAGATCACAGGCATCTCAACGATGTCTTCGGGCATGAAAAGGTGACGTCTGAATTCCTGGCCAGACACTTCTTCGAGTGGTGCAGGGAGCGCTTTCCGGAGACTTCCTCGGTCAGGGTCAGCGAGACGCCAAAGACCTGGGCGGAGTATCGCCCGTGACCGCCGATATCCGAGTAAGCGAAATCTTCGGGCCAACCATCCAGGGCGAAGGGGCTCTGATCGGACTGCCCACCGTGTTCGTTCGGACTGGCGGCTGCGACTACCGATGTAGTTGGTGCGACAGCCTTCATGCCGTGGACAGCGAGTTCCGGCACGATTGGCGTCCGATGTCCGCAGCTGACGTTCTGGCAGAGGTCGACGATCTCGCGGGCGGAATACCTCTGACGATTTCGCTCTCGGGCGGCAATCCCGCCATCCAGCCTCTTGGACCGCTCATCGACCTCGGACATGAGCGAGGCTACCGGTTCGCCTTGGAAACGCAGGGCAGTATCCCAAAAGCCTGGTTCGGACGGCTTGATGCACTCGTTCTGAGCCCCAAGCCGCCCTCCAGCGGAATGGACCCCGACTGGGAGGCTTTCTCGTCTTGCCTCAGCTTGGCGGCGGACCGTCCGCAGACCGTGATCAAGATGGTGGTGTTCGACGATGCCGACTACGCGTTTGCTCGCGGCGTCGCCAATCGGTTTCCCGCCTACCCCATCTTTCTCCAACCAGGAAACCACACCCCACCGCCCCCGACAGAAGAAGAGGCTGTCGTCGACATCGATGGCGTGATGGACCGAATGCACTGGCTGGTCGGCAAGGTCACCGAGGATCGTTGGTTCGAAGCGAGGGTACTGCCGCAGCTGCATGTCCTCCTGTGGGGGAACAAGCGCGGCGTCTGACCACCTTCCCACCGAGCCGTTGAATATGACGACTAACGTTCAGGGGCTGCCAGCCCCGGGTCATTCCTCTACTCATTCATCTCGTCGCCGTGTCCAGCTGATCGCGCAGGTGCTGACGATCCGCAATCAACGTTTCGATCATGGCGCGGAGGTGTCCTCCGTGCCACGCGATGGCTCGCCAGGTTCTGGAGGGGTTTCGGAAATCTTTTCTGCGGCTGCCATGGCTTTACCCTTAGAGGATTTACGAAGACAGGTACGACGGCATGCTGACGGCCGAGATCGACAGGCTTGAACATCGAAAGGAAGTGCTCGACCTTTCGGACGACGATGGAGGGGGTAATCCATGTGCAACGCCTACAACATCACGACCAACCAGCAAGCCATTCGATACTTTGTGGCAATAACACACGACATCATTGGCAACATGGAGCCGTCCATCGATGTGTTCCCGGACCGCTTTGCCCCAATCGTCAGGAACAACGAAGATCGGCGTGAGCTGGCGATGGTGCGCTGGGGCCTGCCTTCCTCCAGCAAGGCTCTCCTTGATGCAGCCGGCAAGCGGGCCGACAAGCTCCGGGCCAAGGGCAAGACCTTCGACTTCAACGAACTGCTCAAGATGGAGCCTGACGGCGGCACGACCAACATTCGAAATACATCCAGCCAGCACTGGAAGCGCTGGCTCGGCGTGCAGAACCATTGTGTGGTCCCATTCACCCGGTTCGCCGAGCCTGACCCGGCAAGCAAGATCGAGGGAGGCCGGACACCGAATGCGTGGTTCGCCAGTACAGGTGACGATCCACTGATGTTCTTTGCCGGTCTATGGGTCAGGGATTGGACCAGCGTTCGCAAGGTCAAGGATGGTCTGGTGACCATCGATCTATTCGCCTTCTTGACCACCGAGCCGAATGGCGTCGTCGCTCCAATCCATCAGAAGGCAATGCCGGTCATCCTGACAGCCAAGGAGGAGGTTGAAACCTGGCTGACAGCTCCCTGGGAGAAGGCAAAGGCGCTGCAACGGCCCCTGCCCGACGAGCTCCTGAAGATCGAGCCGGTTATGGATGCAGCATGATTGGACGTCGTAAGCCGGCAGCGAGTGTCCAGGCATGGAACGATCTGGTACGACCGCCGTTGATATCTCACTGAAACAATTCAGTTTCTAAAAGGAGAAATTCGATGGGCAGCACAGCTGACAAGGTTTCCGGTAAGGCAAACGAAATCGCGGGCAAAGCCCGTCAGGGCGTAGGCAAAGCCACCGACGACCGTGAGATGCAGGCCAAGGGCATTGCGCAGGAAGCCAAGGGCGACGCGCAACAGGCTAAGGGCGAAGCCAAAGAAGCAGTCAAGAAGGTTGTCGACAAAGCGTAAGCTTCTGTTGATGTCGGAGGGCCCACCGCAATGCTACCCGGTGGGCCTTTTGCGTTGCCATCGTCGCAATTCGTAGTCTCTATGTTCCGATCGTCTTCAGCTGGCCCTTTTTTCTGGCACTGACTGCATGGACATCACCCATTTCATCGCGCATCCGGTTCAGGTCGGCAATCGGCTTCGCGCCCGCGTTATCTCCGCAAGAAAACCGCCAACATTGATGACCGCAGTGAAGCTCCTCAAATATGGTCTAGGAGCCGGCGACGGTGAAGGCTTGGTCATCATGGCCTTTCACCTCGCGACCGCGAGCTAGATCCTTTCAGCCACATGTCAGCATTCACGCCCCGCCCTCGATCTCGCGGGTCAAACCATTCCCCGCCGAACTTCGAAATGAACGCTTCCGCTCCCGCTCGCGTCGCGAAGCAATTCACCTTGTAGGTTTGTCCCTCGAAGGTGATTGAGTTGATCATACTGCAACGGAGTAACCGATTGCAGTAAAGAGCCTGCTCATCCGCAAGGCTCCCTTCAGAATGGACGGCTAGGATGGCAACCTGATATGGCCATCCACGATCTATGGTCGTTTGCGTCAAGCGTTTGCCCATGAACGTTGGTCCCTGTGATCCTTATCAAAAGAGTTGACATTCTAAAGCCATCGGAACAAAAAGTGAACAAATAATCTTGCCCTCTCCTCCAGACAGAGCTTGCCAAATGAGTGACATAGACCGCCCAACGCTCGAGCGTTCACCTGTTCTCCCCGCCCCCAAGTGCGAATGCGGGGATTGGGCAGGGTTCGGTTTTGGCAAAGGTGCGCAGCAAAACTACTGGTGCTGGAAACACTACCCTTACAAGACGTCTGCCAGGTTGGAAGCTGCTGAAATTGCAGAGACGTTCGCCAGCAAGGTTGCTTGAGGGTTCCGATCGCTAGTCGGCCCTGCAATCTAGACTCGGTGGTCACGTCGGCAACTGCGGCGAGGACATAGATCGCGCCCGAGGCCTGGATCGTCCAGGTCACAGATGTCCAGACGACAATGCCGAGCGGTTCAAACCCACATCCGCCCGAAACGTGATTTAGCAGTTCGTCTCACGCTAGACAGGCTTGAGAGGCGGCCTTCCATTTCGATAAACGCAGAAAAAGCCTCACAGCCACTGTGAGGGTTTTCCTTTGCTGATCTAAGGGAGGTCAGCGGTGAACGTTGCGTGCTTGGGTTAAAGCTGGATACGTTCTTCTATGGAACTAGCGGCGCTTTGCGGCGCGTCAAGAAATCCAGGCAAAAAAATAGCGCCGTGGAGGTGGCGCTAAAGGTGATGCTCAGGAATGAGCGTAGGAGCGGACAGGATGACGAAGAGGATCAGTCATCAAGCCCATTCCCAATTTAACGCACCCGTCTCATAAGCCAATACGTCAGTCATGACTTTCCTTAGACGCCGAATTCCCGAAGAGGAACGAATCGGTTGCGAAACGATTGAGTCCAGAATTGAAGAGGCAATCCCGACCTTTCGATAAGGGCCCGATCTTATGCGTAGTCGATCCAAACCATTGTTGCGAGACGACCAAATTGCAAAGTCGGCTCCCCGGAAAACTCGAGACCCTGCTCAACCAAATTTGCCATTCGATGCGATCCCCGATCGAATCGAGCCAGCCCTCGCCTTGCTTCGGTCGAAGGCACCCAGCGGCTCTGACTGGACGTTCGAGGTCAAATTCGATGGCTACAGGGTAGCGGTCCATATCGAGCCTAACGGCATTCGCATTCTGACGCGCGGTGGCCATGACTGGACGTCTCGATTTCCCACGATCGCCGAGGCGGCAAGAGACTTGGGTGTCGGCTCGGCGATACTGGATGGCGAGGCCGTCGTGCTCGACAACCGGGGTCGCTCGGACTTCAGCGCATTGCAGCGATCCCTCGGCGGTCGGGGCGGTAAACGGGTCTCGACGGAAGCGGTCTTCTTCGCCTTCGACCTTCTATACTTTGACGGTCACCTGCTGACAAACACCGAGCTGTCGGTTCGTCGTCACTTGCTCACGGATTTCCTCGACGGCGCGACGGGTGCAATACAGCTCTCTGAAGAGGTCGATGGTGATGGCGACACGCTCCTCGAAACGGCCCGCTCACACGGCCTGGAAGGCATCATTGCCAAGAACCGGGAGAGCAAATACCGATCTGGGCGAACTGGCGATTGGCTCAAGATCAAATGTGTCCAGAGCGAAAGCTTCATCGTCGTCGGGTATGAGCAAAGCAGCGTTGCGCGCGGTGGAATTGGCAGCCTCCTCTTAGCGGCGCGCCACGGGAATGAATGGAAGTACGTTGGCTCCGTCGGGACAGGGTTCAAAGAGCGTGATGCCATCGATCTGAAGCGGATGCTCGACAAGCTGGCAACAAAGAGCCCGGCGGTCCCAATGCAAGGAAAACGACTGGTTTTCTCTCAGCCGACACTGATTGCAGAAATTGACTTCAGGGGGTGGACCACAGACGGACATCTTCGACATGCGTCGTACAAAGGCCTGCGTGAGAAACAGGACAATGCTTCGGTCTATGAATTTCTGAACGAGGAATGAGAAAGCCGGCCACTCGGTCAGTCCGCTACGCACTTGTTCTTTACTTCACGTCGTCCCCCAACTAGTCAGCTCGCTCGACTCATATGTGGACTGAACATGATGATGCAGAGATACCTCTGGAGGTTGGACCGAAACGACCGGCGAACCCGTGGCGGTCTTTCCACGGAGGCCGAACTTATAGATGTCTTGGTCGCCGAAGACCTGCCATGCATCATGCCCCCCGACTGGCTCGTTGCGACGATGCAGATGGATATTGATGGAAACGGTATCGCAATCCACGAGTCCACTGCGGCCGCAGGGAACATGTGGAAGCTTGAACTAAGGGTGGTCGCGTGATGGTCGGTGCGGCCCACTGAGCCGCACCCCTTTGATGACAACTCGCCGTGCATATCGGCCTTCGCCAAACTCTTAAGAATTCGCTCGTCGGACAATGGCTTCCCGATGACCTCGACTGCGCGGTCCAGCCATGACAGACCTCTCAAGATGGACGTTCACGAAGGTCACTTTATTCCATAGCGTCAATTAGCCGTCAGGCCAAGGCGGCTCCATTCGACCCATCTGCTATTTATCGCGTGGATCCTGGAACAAATGTTCACGATGGGCATTCTTCCCGCGCGATTAGCGAGGGCCTTCATGTGAGCAACCATTTTCAAACAAAATCAATGATAAAGAGCGGAGCCCGACAGGTTTTTCGAGTCGACGATTTTGTTGACCGGTACAATCTGGACGAAAAGCAAAGACGCGATCTTGTGGCCCTTTTCGGGCAATTCGCAACGCTTCACGAGCTGCTGATAAACAGCCGCCTCCCCCGAGACAGCCGATAGTCGGCCTGGTGTCGCAACATCCATTTTCAGGAACCTGATGAGCAAACGTACCCTCTTCCAATTCTTTCATTGGTACTCTCCAGGAGATGGGCACCTCTGGAATGAGGTAGCTGAAAAGGCTCCTTACCTCTCACAGATCGGAATCACCGACGTGTGGTTGCCGCCCGCCTATAAAGGCGCGTCTGGCGCTTCATCGGTCGGATATGACACCTACGATCTTTTCGACCTCGGGGAATTTGACCAGAAGGGCAGCGTGACCACCAAATACGGTGTCAAGGCAGCCTTTGAGAACGCTTGCAAGGCTCTTGTCGACCATGGTTTGCGGCCGATCCATGATGTCGTGCTGAACCACAAAATGGGGGCGGATGAAAAGGAAAGCGTGATCGTGCGGCGCGTGAACTCCGAAGATCGAACGCAGATCGAGGGCGACGACGTGAAGGCCCTCGCCTACACCCGGTTCACTTTCCCCGGCAGAGCTGGCAAGCACTCCGAATTCGTTTGGGACAAGCAGTGCTTCAGCGGCGTCGACGTGATTGAGCAGCCGGATGAGGCCGGGGTGTTCCGGCTGATGAACGAATATGGCGAAGGCCAATGGAACGACGAGGTCGATGACGAGCTTGGCAACTTCGACTACCTGATGGG
Organism: Rhizobium sp. 05N430; assembly: GCF_056396985.1. NCBI lineage: Bacteria > Pseudomonadati > Pseudomonadota > Alphaproteobacteria > Hyphomicrobiales > Rhizobiaceae > Rhizobium > Rhizobium sp. 05N430. The sequence continues at coordinate 7,658 of NZ_JBFTMO010000019.1, forward strand.
AGCCGATGTCGAGTTCCGTAATAACGCGGTCTACGAAGAACTGAAGTATTGGGGGCGCTGGTATTCCGAGCAGGTGCCAGTTGCCGGATTTCGGCTGGACGCTGCGAAACACATCCCTGCATGGTTCTTCAAGGATTGGGTCGGCCATATGCGCGACACGGTCGGGACGGACCTATTCGTCGTTGCCGAATACTGGCACCCCGAAATGACGACGCTTACAAACTATCTGGAACTCGTCGACAAGCAACTGATGCTTTTCGACGTTGCGCTCCACCACCGATTCCATGATGCCTCAAAGGCCGGTGGAGAATTCGACATGCGGACTATCTTCGATGGATCGCTCGTGTCTTCAATTCCAGACCACGCCGTCACTCTCGTCGATAATCACGACACACAGCCCCTGCAATCGCTGGAAGCGACAGTCGAGCCCTGGTTCAAGCCCCTTGCCTACGCCTTGATCCTTTTGCGCGAACACGGCACGCCCTGCGTTTTCTATCCGGATCTGTATGGCGCGGAATACAGTGACAAGGCCGTAGACGGCAGCCAGCAGACGGTGAACATGCCGGCAATCACCTGCTTGTCCAAGCTGATAGAAGCGCGCAAGCGGTTCGGCAATGGCCCGCAGAGTGAACATTTCGACGACGCGCGTGTGATCGGTTTCGTCCGTCACGGAACCGAGCGCGAGCCGGGTTGCGTGGTTGTTATGTCCAATGGCGGGGAAGGACAAATATCCGTTGATCTTGGCCTAGGCCATTCGAGCACCTCCTTTGTTGACTTTCTGGGTCATCGTGAAGGCGAGATACCAACTGATGACAGCGGTCGCGCCGATTTCCCAACCAACGGAGGAAGTGTCAGCGTTTGGGTTCGACAAGATGCTTTATAGTAAGCGTCAGGAAGACTTTACCCAGCCGATGTCGTCCGTCGCCGAATTCGAAGTACGGCTGTGATCAGATCTTTGATCAGTAAAACGCCCTCACCAATCGGATACGAAAATTCATCAAGTCCTAATCTGGCTGTAATCTTCTCGTCTCGAGCCTTGGATGTCCAGTGGGTCGCATTGCTTCGGCGAGATGGCTGCACAAAGCGTGCGGATATTCCGCGACGCTTCAAACCCGGGGTCCGGGAGACTACTGCCAATTTTCACGAGACAGGCTCACCACGCAGGCCTCAAAAGCGGATTAGGTCAAACCGAGCTGCACCTAGACCACCTCAGTCCGGTCGTCGAGCTCGCCAGCCAACGTGTCGTCGATACTCACTCCTTCGCCTGGAACACTCGGCGAAAGATCGTCCACACCGAATGAAGTGATCTGTACCATCATCTCTTTCGCGCGCAATATCGCCGCGCTCTCATCTCCAGCCGCGTCGGAAGCCATACGGACAGAGATCATCTCATTTCCCTCACCGTGAAATTCGACAGTCAGGGTTCCTTCGGTGGTTTTGGCAACATTCGTATTGAGCAACTGCATGTGAATTTCTCCTGTTATATTGCCGCATCGGTGGACCCGTGCAGCCAGCGTCTTGTGCAGGGCTGCGACAGCTGCACCTTTAATCAGACAGATCGTCGGGAGCGGTCTCGCGTTCGACCAACGCCTCCCTCGCCTGCCTCAGTCTTTTGGTGTTGACGGCGCGGAGCCGCCGCTCCTCTTCCAGCGTCTGCATTGCAATGCGATCCGTTTGTTCTCGGGCGTCGATACGCGCCTGCTGTGAACTCGCCTGTCGCCGTTTCGATACGTGTTCGTCCATGGAAATCACACTTTCATATGCGCCAGAGGCGCATGTCCAAGTTCTGTTCGGACGCGCTTGGTTGGGATGAAATCGCGCCGGACGGGTGGGGCGCTCGACTGCCGTTTCGTTGGCCATAGGAAGAAATCGGAAAAATTCCCATGTTCACCATCCCCGTCACGTCCGATTGACACGGTCGCGATCTCGGAAGGGTAATGCCGGTCAAACGACGATGTTCCGACGATTGTTGCTACGTCCGTTGCCGTACAGTGCACTTGCGACCACGACGCTCTTTCGTTCAGTGGTATGCCGACGATGACGGGGCGGTTGCCTTCGTCGCCATCGGTCCATTGTAGTTCTGGATCAAATGATCGGTGATCTGCCGTTCGTCAAAACCAAGGGTGTACAGCGCGATAGCGGCTGTACAGAGAACGTCGGCCACCTTCTGGTCGAACGCAACTTGGTGGACGCGAAACCAGGTCACGACCGCGTTCAACAGGATCGGACCGCTTCTGCCAGCTTCGCCATTGTCTTCTTGATGCCGCGACATTTCTTCCCCTCGATCATGGCTAGGAACGAAAGCATGAACAGGGAGTTGAGCAAAAGGTTCCAGAGGGAGTTACGACATGGCCGCTCATCGCGCTCAGTGGAAGGGTCACATCAAGATCGGCGAGCTCAGCTGTGGTGTTGGTCTCTATACGGCGGCTTCCACGTCGGATCGCATCACCTTCCATACCGTGAACGCGGCCACGGGTAACCGGGTCCGCCGGGAGTTCATTGACAGCGAAACCGAAGAAACTGTCGAGCGTGACGAACAGGTCAAGGGTTTCGACGTCGGAGACAACCAGTACATCATGATCGACCCGGAAGAACTGACGGCTGTCATTCCGGATTCTGACAAGATGCTGGAAATCGAAGCCTTCCTGCCCTGCTCCGACATTGACGATGTCTATTTTGACAAGCCCTATTATCTCGTGCCCACGGATGATGTCTCTGAGGATATGTTCGCCGGACTTCGTGAAGCGCTCAAGGAAGCGAGCGTCACGGCAATCGCGAGGACTGTTCTGTTCCGTCGGATGCGGACTGTTTTGATCCGAGCCCACGGACGGGGCCTCATCGCCACCACCCTCAATTTCGATTACGAGGTCCGTTCCTCTGAAGAGGCATTCAAAGAGATGCCGTCGATCAAGGTCGACGGTGAAATGCTTGATCTCGCCAAACACATCATCAGCACCAAGAAGGGCGATTTCGACCCTGCCCAGTTCGAGGACCGATATGAGAAAGCGCTCGCAGACCTGGTGAAGGCAAAGGCCGAGGGCAAGACGCTTCCCAAGCCGAAGCCCGTCAAGGTTTCCAAGCCAAACGATCTTCTCAAGGCATTGCGCGAAAGCGCCGGCATGGGAAAAGCCAAGCCTAAGAAGGCTGCCAACGCCAACGCCCGGAGGTCCAAAAAGGCGGTCGCGGACAAATCGAACGGCAAAACCCCACAGAAGAAAGCCAGCTAGGAGGAAGATCACCCATGGCCCCGCGTCGCCCATACTGGAGAGGATATCTCAAACTTTCGCTGGTCACCTGCCCTGTCGCCATGAGCCCCGCGACTTCCGATAGCGAGAAGGTCCGTTTCCATACGCTCAACAAACAGACCGGAAACCGTGTCGTGTCACAATTCGTGGATTCGGTGACCGGAAAGTCCGTCAAGGAGGAGAACGAGGCGAAGGGGTACGAACGCGGCGAGAACGATTATGTTTTGCTCACCGATGACGAGTTGGAATCAGTCGAGCTGGAGACGGTTCGCACAATCGATATCGAGAAGTTCGTTCCCCGTGAAAGCATCGAGTGGGTGTATCTGGAGACGCCGCACTATCTCATGCCGAACGACAAGATTGGGAATGAGGCGTTTGCGGTGATCCGGGATGCCATGGAAGCCGACGACGTCCTCGGTATCTCCAGGGTTGTCATCGGCAGGCGAGAACGCGCCGTCGTTCTGGAGCCTCGCGGCAAGGGCATTGTCGTCTGGACCCTCCGTTTTGGCGACGAGGTCCGTCCTGAGGGAGAGTACTTCCAGGAAATTGAGAAGAAAGCCGATCCTAAGACCGTCGAGGTCATCAAGACGATGATCAAGCCGCGGATGGAGAAATGGTCGCCCTCGATGGTGACTGATCCAATACAGGAAAGTCTGCTGAAGCTTATCGCCTCGAAGAAGAAAGGGTTGAAACCCACTCGGAAGACCGACAGCAAAAAGGACAAGTCGGAGAAGCCGTCGAATGTCATCAACATCATGGATGCGTTGAAGAAAAGTGTTGAAGCCGACCTGAAAGGTCGCAGGAAAAGTGGATGACGGTCCCGCTGCAGGAAGTGCGCGATAGCCGCTTGAGTGTCGGCATGTGAATGCGACGTCACGCACCCCCACACCCGCTTCTTAGTAGACGATCCCTGCTCGAAGTGCCGCAGCTACGAGCGCCGTATCCTTGTAGACGGAAAAGGTCTCCTTCAACCTGTCGATATGCGTTCGCACGGTGTGGACCGAAATCCCAAGAATGTCGGCGATTTCTTGCGCGCTCTTCCCGTCACACATCAAGACGAGGACTTCACGTTCACGCGCGGACACAAGGTACTCCATCCAACTGATATGGGATTAGATCCCCGGATTTCATGGTCGTGCCACTAAAAACGACAGCTTGGATTGCCTTAGCGCTATATTTGAAACGTCTAATTAAGTAAATTCGCGCATTCTCGTGACACTCGCAACGCACGGCCCTGGTCATGGATGGACAGCCCGAGATACCTAGCGTGGCCAGCCTCGTGATTGGCGCGGTCGCCGGCACGATCGCAGTGAAAACCGCCATCCTCTACAGCCTGACGGGAATTCCGTATGTTTTGGGCGTCCTCGTTCTTATCATCGCCCTGACGCAGTTTGGATTGCGGTTCGTTAGCCAATTCTGGCGCGATTCGATCTAGAAACTTTTGGGGAACCAACACAGGCGCAGCCGCGTTCACGGTGCGCTGGCATGTTCCTATCCCAGCTATGTCACTCTCGCGACTCGCCCCGCCCTCAAGCGGGGCTTTCTTTTGCTTGGTCATACAGGCAAATCATTGGAGGATGACCTTAGGAGGACGAACGTTAAAGGCTCGTCCCGGCTTGAGAAACGAGCCTTCCACCTTTCGGCGGCTGCGCTACTGGCTGAGCATTGCAGCGGACCCTAACTTCTATGATCATCGATGGTTCCCCCTCGACAGAACGCCACAGCTTCGTCGACGGGGATCAACGTGCCCACAAGCGCACCGGAATTGAACCATTCACTGCCCCTGTCGTCACGATCAACTCCTTCAACGCATTGAAGATGGAGTTGCTAAACGAAGTTCCGACATAAGCATGGTTTAACGTGAACTTTAGTTTCGGAGGCACTGGAACGAGTTGCGGGTCGCACCGTTGTCTTCGGGACCTACGGGTTCCACGCGCCTCGCATGGACTTCCCCGGCGTCTGACCGGATAGCAACTGTGAGGCGCGGCCAGAATTCACGAAAGCTCCGGCAAGTCTGCCGTATCGATTTCTAAATCAGTTTTTCTGCCCCGATCCTCGACGCGATCGATTCGTGAGAGAAGATCGGCGAAGGGATCGTGACCGGAATTTTCAGGTCCATACACCGATTGAAGCCGTCGGCGGAGATTTGCATCGCCGGCATGGAGGTCGAAACTCGGGCGTGCGCTGATATAATTGCGCTGAATCATGTGTCTCGCTTCAGTTGATGAGAATTTGAAACGCGTCAACCAGAGATCGGTTCCAGTCGCCGCTCATTTTCCCTCAGCGCCGTCAATCTCCGCAAAAATTACCGAGCCTTGCCAATAGAGTTGCTGCCAATTGAGTCTGATCTCCACGTTAGCCCGGAGTCCGCCGGTCCGCTGGACTGTCCTGATCCGATTCGACGCTTGGTAGCGAGCTATCGACGGCCGAGCCATCATCGGTCACGCTTTCGTTCAAGCTGTCGAGCCGAACCGTGACGAGCAAGGCCGTACAACCTATCCAGTCCGCCGAGAAGCAAATGGGCGGCCGGAAAGGATGGGTCGGAGGTATCGACCGCGTCAGGATGGATGCCGATCAAAGGATCTAGCTCCATTGCCGAGCCCTCATGTGGGTCCGCTCTAGCCTCTGGAGCTCTCAGTCAATCTCCCCTAAAATCGCAGTTTCTTGTAATGTCTGATAGTCCGGTAGCTTGTACCTAGACAGCGAGCTACCAATCGGACTTAATTGTGCTGAAGGAAGAGCCCGACGCAATGAAAACCGTGCCCATCCTGGAAGGTCGCTCATGACCCCTGCTCCGACGTCGAGAAGATCCATGGCCATCCTCGCCGCCGACGTCGTAGGCTACTCACGCATGATGTCCGACGATGAAGACGGCGCGCTTGCGAGCGTCAGGCTACTGCATACCGAAGTCCTTAGCCCGCGCATCGCATCAGGCGGCGGACGTACGATCAAGCTCATGGGTGACGGACTGCTCGCAACATTTGATGATGCAGGTTCCGCAGTCTCGATCGCTTTGCAGATCCAGCATCTGATCGCGAGTGGGGCAACGCCTCCCGGGATGAAGCCGTTGAAAGTCCGCATAGGCGTCAACTTTGCAGACGTGATGACAGTTGACGACGACGTCTTCGGAGATGGTGTTAACATCGCTGCTCGTCTGGAAGCCGGGGCCATATCTGGGGGAATCTGCATTTCGCATTCGGCCTATTTGGAATCTCCGGCAGACCTGCGCGAGCAGTTCGTCGACGGTGGAGCAATCCAGCTCAAGAACATCCCTAATCCTGTTCGGGTCTGGCACTGGCCAAAAGCGCCGGACCGAGAGCGCTCACTTCGCAGCGTCGTGGCGATCCTGCCCTTCCGGCGCGCGAGCGCCGACACTGAAGAACTCCTAGTCGATGGTTTCACCGAAGATGTCATATCCGGGCTTGCAAGATTCAGAAGTCTTTCTGTGATTGCCGCATCGTCCGCATTTGCCGTTCGCGACGAGCCTCAGGATCTGAAGAATCTTGGGCGCAAACTCGGTGCCAACTATCTTGTTTCCGGAGACATCCGTCGGATCGGCACCGAGCTAGCCGTATCCGTGCGCATCGTCCAATCCGATACCGAACGGCTGGTTTGGTCGGAAAAGTACCGCCAAACGGCTGACGACGTATTCGCCATCCAGGACGACATCGTGAGGATGATCATCGCCAGCCTCGTCGGCCAAATCGAAAGTGCCGACTATCGGGAATCCGCCCGGCGGCCTCCCGATAATCTCGCGGCCTATGAGTTCTACCTGCGTGGCCTTGTGCACCTGAGAGGGTATGAGCCCGACGACAATGAAAAGGCAGTGGAGATGTTCGAAGCGGCGGTTATTGGTGACAGTGGTTTTGCGCTGGCGCATGCTTATCTTGCGCTTGCTCGTATTGCCGTTGGCGGGTACGCGAATGCTCCGGCCGACGTACTTCACGACAGCGTCGCCCTGGCGAGACACGCTATAAAACTGGATGAGGGAGAGTCCGGCGCCCACCGAGTCCTGGGGCTTGCCCATCTGTACCTGAAGGACTTCGAGAACTCAGAACGTGAATTCCGTCTGGCCTGCAAACTCAATCCTAGTGATGCAAGCGCGCTGGTGCAGCTCGGTGGATTGCTCGCGCGCCGCAATCGCATCGAGGAGGCCTTGCCTTGGGTCCAGGAAGGTATGCGTCTCAACCCTTACCCTCCGCATTGGTATCATGCGGTACTCGGCAATCTTTTATATTTCAAAAATGATTATCTCGGCGCGATGTCCGCGTTACACCAACTGCCCAATCCTGGAAAGTATACGAAAGCCAGGATCTTGGCCTGCCTCTCAATGGCGGGTCGGGTAGACGAAGCGTCTTCGTATGCGGCAGGCTTGATCGAAGAGTATCCGGACCTGACAGTAAGCGAGTTTCTGAGCCGAGGCCTGGTCGTGGAGACGCCAGAGCAAATTCAGCATTTTCGGCGCGGCTTGGAGGGGACAGGGTTGCCGGGCTGATTTTCGCAATCAGTAGCGAGGCAGTTTCTTTCCGGGAAACTCTGGCAGATTGATTAAACGCTGGATCATAAAATCTCGGGATATCAACCCCTTGGGATCGAACTAACTGAACGTCAGCGGCAGTTGCAGTCGCTAGGGATTGCCTGTCACTCACCCTGAACGGGTCTTCCCAGGGAATCCCGTCACTGCCGCCTGTCGACCAATAGGTTTCACTCACTTGATCTCGGGTTGCTCCGGCGATCGACAAACCGCCAATTGAAGGCATGAACTGCACTCCTGTGATGAACCGATATCGATGGACGCTGGAGCCGCAGGGCTTAGCTAAGTCAATAACCTCGCCAAGTTGGTGTGTCATGATCACTTGTGTCAGGTTTTGTGTCGCGAAGACCCTCTAACTAATTGATTCTCTGTGCACGCTGATGTCAAATCCCGTGAAGCGCGACACTGGCACCTGTGTCGAGCGGCGCGTCATCTCGCCGGGCACATCGACCCTATTGAACAAGAAGGACCCGAACTTCTGGTCCGAAGCGGTCAGGCGTTACTCCGTGGAAGAGGTGCGCTGGTGCACCGGATCACCAAGGAGTTCCATTTCTCGGCGTCGCATCAGCTGTGCCACCTGCCGCTGATCACCAGTGTGCCAGGCTCCATGGGCACAGTTACATCGTGGGTGCCGAGCTTGCGGCTGCCGACCTCGACGCCGACGGCTTTGTCCGGGACGTCAGCGACCTCTAGGTCTTGGAGCACCTGACACAGCCTATCCAGGAAAAGTGGCTCTCACTTGCGGCATTTAGCCGGCCGGCCGCAGCCTCGATTTGGTCTGTGCATTCGAGGACTGGATCGAAAGCGCGCGCCAGTCCCCACGAGCGCCCTCGCGCTCGCGAATATGGGCAATGTACTGAGCCCGCGCCTCCCGCATCGTGATGTGACCGGCGATCCACTCCTCAACGAGTTCGGCAAATTTCGGATCGCTGTCAACTGCTATGCCGATGCTGGCAGCCCTCGCCAATGCTTTGGCGGCTGCAGCGCGCCGATGTTCAATCATGTTCGGATCCAAGATTCGCTGAAGCCGGAAGAGGCCAGAAGTGATCGCCTCTTGCAGTAGCAGGATGGCAACACCCGCGATGGTGCTCGACCGCATTGGAAACGGCCAGACAGTGGCGATACTAGATCACACCACTGCCCTGGCGTTTATGAAAGCGCCCCGTCAGATCTGGCGGACAAGCCATCTGACCATGTTCGCCATCAGCACGTCATACCCGTCCCATTCCATAAACTCTGTCGATAGCCAATGAGGACCGATATCGCTCATCCACGCCAGCGATCGGCCTTTGCCAAAGTCCCGGACAGCCAGAAGAGGCAGCCCTTCTCCGCGCCGGTCACAATGAACAAGGGTCGTTGAACCATCTTGGGGGCGTTCCGCCACCCTGTTCATGCCCAAAAGGTAGGGTATCGGCGTTGTGATGCCACGCAGGATTGGGTGGTCTGGCTCCGTGATGCGGGGATCCAAACCCTCAGGCGCCTCGAGGCCATCCGGTCCGGCATAGATCTTGACGGGAAGCGCATCGTCCACGGCCGTATCATGAAACAGAGCTAGTCCGTCGATCCCCTGAAAACTGCAATAGCCTCCCGCCATCATCAACGACCCGCCCTCCAGAACCCACTGGCGCAGCAGCTCGAGGCGATTGACCGAGCGGCGGCCTTTCCTGGTCTCCGGCGTATAGAGCAACGAGAGCGCCCCGACGTCCGAAAGTACGACGGCTGCGTATTCCGAAAGCTGCTCTTTTGTCGTGGGGAACTCGCTTTCGCACCGCTCTCCACCGATCTGGGTCACGTCAAACCCATGTCGTGTCAGGGCTTCGATCCAGCGAAGTCCTCCATTGGAAAAGCGAGCTGACGCGCTGACCTCATAGCCTTTCGACGCAAATGAGGTCACGTGGAAAGTCTCGCCAGCGAGAAGGACCGGCTTCATTTCGTTCTCCGATTTTTTGTTGGAGGTGGAGCGCTGGTAGCGCGCTCCACCCGTCAGGCTTCAGAACTTGAATTCATCGACGTTCTTCGGGGTGACGATCTCGGCTGGCCCAAGAAGCACCTCGCCCTTCGCACCGACCTTGTAGGAGCCCAGGCGTCCTGCCTCGAAGCTCTCGCCCTCCTTGCCCGTTACCTTGCAAGACGCCACCGCCTGCGCTGCGTAATAGGTCAGGTAGCCGAGATCCTTGACGTTCCACCAGATGTCCTGGACCGATCCGTTCTGGATGTATTTCTTGATGAGCGTCGCCGGTGCCAATCCCGTCAGCTTGACCTTGCCAAGTAGGCCCGCCTGATCCATGGCGCGTGCGGCTGCAGGCAGACCTATCCCGGCTGGGATGATGATACCCTTCAGGTTGGGAAATGCCTGTGCGAGCGCCAGCGCCTGCTGCTGGTTGACCTGCTCGCTTTCCTGGCCGTAGGCGACCTGGACCAGCTTCATCTTCTCGTATTTCTTGTCGCCCGCCATGCGCTTCTTCATGAAGTCGATCCAGGCGTTCTGGTTGGTTGCTGTCGGCGTCGATGACAGGATTGCAAACTCTCCGTCGTAGTTGATCATCTGACCCATCGATTCCAGCATCATCTCCGCCAGGCTGTCGCCGGCGGCCTGGTTCAGGAAGAGTGTTCTTGCTGCCTGCGAAACGTCTGAATCGTATGAGACGACCTTGACGCCCTGCTTTTCGGCGCGACGCAATGCGGGTGCGACCGCATTCGCGTCATTGGCAGAGATTGCGATCACACCAACCTTCTGGGAAACCAGATTATTGATGAAGTCGATCTGGGCCTCAGCGGTCGCTTGCGACGGCGCCTGCTTGACCGCCTTGCCACCGATCTCCTTGGCCGCCTCTTCGGCACCGGTCTGGGCGACCTGGAAATAGGGATCTGTATCGAGCTTCGGCAGGAACCCGACGGTCACTGGCTCCTTGGCGCATTCGGCGGCCTGCGCTGCGGCAAACGGCGCAACCAGGCACGACGCAACAAGAAGCGATTGAATAAGTTGGGATGTCATGCTGTTTCCTCCTCCAATGGATCCGGTATGATGTGGACAGGCCAGTCCCGGAAACTACTTGCCTGGTTTGATGTCGAACTTGCGAAGTCTGGCTCTGGCAAAGACGCGTTCGGCCGCGTTGCTGGCGACGAGCGACAGGATCAGAAGCAGGCCGATGACAGTCCCCTGTGCATCCCCGCCGATCTGCAGAAGGCCGAGCACGTTTCTGATGGTGGCAACCAATAAGAGCGCCCACAGCACGCCCGTCAGTTTGCCCCGCCCGCCAAAGACACTGATGCCTCCGAGTAGTGCGATGGTGATCACATCGAGCTCGATGCCGAGCGCGTTGTTTGCCCGCGCATTGGCCAGGCGTGCCGTGTAGACCATGCCGGCTGCGGCACAGACGACGCCTGATGTCACAAAAAGACCGAAGACCAACCGGGCGAGGCGAATGCCGGAGTAACGGGCAGCATCCGGGCTGCCGCCGACCGCATAGATGCGTCGTCCAAGCGGCATTTTTTGCAGGATCACGGCAAAGATCGGGGCAAGGATCAGGAATGGGACGATCGTTTCCGGGATCGGCGAGTTGCCAAGCGTGTCTATTCCGAAATCAAGGAAGCTATCCGGAAATTCGTTGATCGATCCTGACCCTAGGAGAATATAGCCGATGCCTCGAAAGAGAGCCATCGTGCCAAGGGTCACCACCAGCGATGGCAGCCCGAGCGCCGTCACCAGAATGCCGTTGAAAGCCCCGCACAGCCCGCCGGCAATCAGTGTCAACGGAATTGCAAAAACGAGAGGCATGCCTGATTGGACCAGAAGGCCGAACAGAACGCTTGTCAGCGCCAGGATGCTTCCGACGGACAGATCGATTTCGCGCGCAATGATCAAAAGTACCATTGGCAAGACGATGAGGGCGCGTTCGGAAATGCCGGCAATCGCTTGCGAAATATTGAATGCGGACGCGAAATTGTCGACGCCTGCTACGGCATAGACAACGACGATCACCGTCAGTCCTGCGAGGAAATTATCCCAGTTTGCAAAGCGCCTGATAAAGTCAGGTCCCTGCGTGCGGCTCTCGCTCATTGCCCAACCCCTTGATGTTTCCCGGTTGCCCGGCGTGCCACATAGGCGTCGATGCCGATCGCAATCAGGATAACAAGACCGTATACCCCCTGAAGCCAAAGCGGATCGACGCGCACCAGCGTCAATCCATTGTTGATGACCAGGAGCATCAAGGCTCCTGCTGCAACGCCCAGGACCGTGCCCGAGCCGCCGCGAACGGCAACCCCGCCAACGACAACGGCGGCAATGACCGTCAGCTCAAATCCATATGCGACGCGCGCATCGACAGTCGCATAGCGCGATGCCCAGAGCGCGCCATCGAAACCAGCAAGCAGACCTGACATGCAAAAGGCAAGCAGCACACGCGATCGCGCCGGAATGCCGATCAGTTTCGCACCATCCGGATTGGAGCCGATCGCGTAGAACTCACGCCCGATCGAGGTCGATCTCAGGAAATAGCCGACTGCGCCAAGGGTCAGGACGGCGATGATGAGAACAGCCGGAATGCCGAGGATTTCGGTTGCCGTCATGTCGAGCCATGACTGCGGCACCTGGTCTGCACTGACCTGCATGCCGGCTGCCCAAAGACTGTTAATACCCCTGAAGATGGACATCGTCCCAAGGGTGACGACGATTGCAGGAACCCGTCCGTAGGTGACGATCAGCCCGTTCAACAGCCCTGCCGCCAGGCCGATCGCGCATGCCAGCAAGACGCCGCCAAAAACACCGATCTCTGGATGGGCATGAAGCGTCGAGGCCGCGCCATAGGCAGCCAGACCGATGATCGCCGCGACCGAAAGGTCAATGCTGCGGGTCACGATCACAAGCATCTGCGCCAGTGCCACGATCATCAGCAGTCCGGCATCCATGGCAAGTGCCGACAGATTGGCTCCGCTCAGCATTCGCACGTTCAGGATCGACACCGGTATGACAACGGCTGCAATGGCCGCCAGTAGGCCAAGCTCCCGGCGCGCAAGCCTGCTCTTGGCGGACGAAGGCTCGCGATGGTCCGGCTGTGAGGTGCTGCCTTGAGACGGACGCGCTACGATGCCGCCATCGACCTTGCTGACGACAGCGTCGGTCGCGGCTGCGATAATTTTTTCCTGGCTCGCGTCCTGCCTGGAAAACTCGGCCGTGATGGTACCTTCCCTGAGGACCACGATCCTGTCAGACATTCCAAGGAGTTCGGGAAGTTCCGAGGATATCAGGATGATCGCCATGCCCTGGCTGGCAAGATCTGCCATCATGGCGTGGACGTCTGCCTTCGTCTGGACGTCGATACCCTGTGTCGGCTCGTCAAGAATGAGCAGGCGCGGCTTGGTCGCCAGCCATTTGGATAGCACCACCTTCTGCTGGTTACCGCCAGACAGGGCGCTGACCGGCTGATCGTAGGAGCTGAATCTGAGTCGCAGGCGCGAAAGAAATGGCTCGGCGATCCCGATCTCCTTTCGCCGGGATATCAGGCGTGTCGAGGTGGTTTCGTCCAGAACCGTCAGCGTCGCATTGGTCAGGATCGGGAAATCCATGACCAGGCTTTGACCGATCCGGTCCTCGGAGACATAGGCAATCCCGTGTTCCATCGCATCCTTCGGCGAGGAAAACTGCCTCGGATGTCCGTCGATTTCGATTGATCCTGCGCTCGGCTGGTCGATACCAAAGAGAACACGGGCGATTTCGGTCCGGCCGCTGCCGACAAGGCCGCCTAGCCCCAGGATTTCGCCTGCCCGGACATCGAACGTCGCGGCACGAAATGCGCCATCCCTGGCAAGATCCTTGATGCTGAGGACGACTGCGCCCGGCGCCTTTGCGTGGTGAGGGTAAAGACCATCGAGCGACCGGCCGACCATCATCTGTACGGCCCGCTCGCGCGACAAGTCCGATGCCGGTTCTGTACCAACATGCTTGCCGTCGCGCAAAACGGCGATCCTGTCGGCGATCCGGTAGATCTCGTCCATGCGATGGCCAACAAACATCATGGCGACGCCGCGCGCTCGCAAGCTGTCGACCACGGAAAACAGCCGCTCGACTTCCCTTTGCGACAGCGCTGCCGTCGGCTCGTCCATGATCAGCACCGACGCGTCGAGAGATAGCGCTCTGGCAATTTCGACCAGTTGCTGTTCCGATGTCCTGAGGCCGGACAGCGGAGCCGTCACATCGACGTTGAGACCAACGATTGCCAGCAACCGGCGGGCGTCTGCCTCAATCTTCCGGCGATCGAGCCTCAAGCGAAGTCCGGTCTGCCCGATGAACAGGTTTTCGGCGATGCTGAGATCAGGAAACAATCCGGGATGCTGGTGCATCACCGCGATGCCGGCCTTCTGCGCCTCCAGCGGCGAAGAAAATGCCTGGGGCTCTCCCCGCACCAGAACGCGGCCATGGTCAGGATGATGGACGCCAGCCAGAAGTTTGACGCAAGTGCTTTTGCCTGCACCGTTCTCGCCCAGAAGCGCCAGCACTTCGCCGGCGCGCAGCTCGATCGAAACGTTGGAGACGGCTGCCGTTCCCCCGAAAACCTTGGTAACGTTTTCGAGCGATGCGACAACCGTCCCAGCGGCTTGGGAAGCAATCATGTTTGCCACGTCAAGCATTGCCGCCGGCCAGTCCGTTCAGAGCATGGATAGGATAGCGATTATGCATCTCGTGGCGTCTCCTCTCAGCCGTCAAAAGAAGTCCCAACTCCCACTGGGAATAATTAAAGCAATTTACTATAATTGTAACTCGAACACGTCAAGGGGCAATCTGTCGGAGGTCTCCCGTGCGGGCTAGCGGTCAGGGCCTTGTGCAAATCAGAGGTGGCGGATAGGGCTTCTTAGATAAAGCAGACTGCATTTTTTGAAGCATCGATACTGGTAGGGAACATGGCGGGCAAAGGCAGCAACTCGGTACAGTTACGGCACTACAACGAGCGTGTTGTTCTGGACGCGGTGCGCCGCTTCGGCCAGGCTTCCAAGGCAGAAATTGCCCGCTTTGCCCATCTGACACCCCCTGCTGTCGCCGGCATCGTCGATGCGCTGGTTCTTGGTGGCTATCTCGTGGAAAACGGGCGGCGCTACGGCGGCAAAGGCCAGCCATCTGCCATGTACGCTCTGGCAAGCGATGGCGCCTATTCAATCGGCTTCCATATCGGCAGGCGGTCGATGGATGCCATCCTGATCGATTTTGCCGGCGAAAGCGTAGCCTATGAGACACATGACTACGACCATCCGGATCCGGACACGGTCAAGCGGCTGGCAGCCAGTGCAGTCAACAGGTTCAAGAAGCAGCTGGGTCCGCAACCAAGCCTCCGCCTCACGGGTATAGGCGTCTCGGCGCCATATTTCATCGGTGGCTGGGATGAGGAACTTGGCTTTCCAGGCGACGTTCAGCTGGCCTGGCGCCAGTTTGACCTGAAGGCGCATTTCGTCGAGACCTACGTCCTCCCCGTGATGATCGAGAACGATGCGTCGGCGGCGGCGGTCGCCGAACTCGTCTTCGGGCTCGGAAAGCAGTTCACCGACTTCCTGCATATCTCGCTTAGCACCTTCGTCGGAGCCGGGCTCGTTCTTGACGGTACGCTGCAGACCGGGCCGAACGGCAACACTGCTGCTTTTGGGCCATTTCCGGTAACCCATTCAAACCTGAGTTCCGTTCCAAAGCCCGCTGGCAGGTTTGAGGTGCTCCTCCACCGCGCTTCAATCTACACGCTGATCCATCACCTGAAGACCAATGGCATCGACATCAGCCGCGTCCGTGATCTGGAGCCGATGCCGGCACACGCTCGAAGGTTCGTCGAAGAATGGCAGGACGACTGTGCCGACGCGCTTGCCCAGGCCATCATCGGCAGTATTGCCGTCGTCGATGTCGAAGCCATTGTGATTGACGGGTTACTCCCCTCACCTCTCCTTCTTGACACGGTCAACCGTGTGCGGGCCTGTTTCACCCAAATGCTTCCCCCCGGGCTCATTGCTCCGAAGATTACAGCCGGCAATCTCGGTGCGCGCGGTTCAGCGCTCGGCGCCAGCATCATGCCGATCTACGCCCAATTCGGGCCGGATACCGGGGTGCTGATGAAGAAGGGGCTCGACAAGAAACCGCTGATGATCGGCTCGCCGTCATGATGGTCGCAGCGGCTTGGCTTGAAGACTGCGCCGCGCAGGCGATCCGTCTTCGAGCCGAGAGGACCTGACGAGGTTTCGCGACAGTGCCTGCGCCCAACGGCATCGTCCATGGCGCCGTCGCGAAGACGCCTGCTCCCAGCTTTTTCCTTTACACCACATGTGAGACAGTCAGTTACTTCCTGCCGCCTTTCGGATAGCTGATGGGCACGTTCTCAAACCCATGGGACTTAAATGCGCAAGGCACTGACAGTGACGGTACTCGCGTCCGCCATATTATATGCAGGCATGGTGATTGCCGTCGTGGTGTTTTCCGAGCAGTTCTGGCTCCTCGATCTGCTGACATTTGCGTGGCAATATGTCGTGGTGGCAGGACTGGTGCTTCTCGTTGCCGCGTCTTTAACGAAAGCAAAGGTCGCGGTTGCGTTAGCTCTTTCAGCTCTCCTGATATCGATCTACCCCTATGCTGCTGTCCCGGCCGCCCAAACGGCCGCTCGATGCAGTTTTCGTGTTTTGACGGCCAACCTCTTCATCGAAAACACAAACGGCCCGGATCAATTTCTCGAGTTGATAAGAAAGGAACAACCGGACCTTCTGGTGCTTCAGGAGACGCCGGATACATGGCAGGACCCAATCCGCAATCTTGGCCTTTTTCCATATGAAACGACCCGGGACCTAATGACCTATGATCGGGTCAAGGTGTTCTCGAGGTTTCCGATCCTTCGTGAGAGCATGGTATCGGACCCCGCGATTGACGAGCAGTTCCACAAGCACCCCGTGCGCCTCGAGCTCGGCGGCTGGAACCGCTCTCTCGTCCTTTACGCGATCCATCCGGACACACCGCGATCTCTTCAGCAATGGCGTGAGCGGAACCTCCATCTGGAAACATTGGCAAGCAGCGTTAGATCAGACCTTCCTGCTTCCGACGTCGTCGTCGCAGGCGACTGGAACACACCACGCGCCTCCGGTTTCTACAGGGATGTCCTGAAGAAGGCGGGCCTTGGCGGCGCGGGTGACGGTCGTCCCTGGATAACAAGTCGCTTTAGCCTAAAACTTTACCCTTATTTCTACCTCGGTTCAACGATCGACCATGTCGCGGTTTCCGCTGCGTTAGCCGTCAGTGATCGACGGACGGGTCCAATGTATGGATCAAACCATCTTCCGGTCATTGCCGATATTGGACGTTCGGCGCCGGATGACGCGCAAGATCCGCGTCCCGACGGGGCGACAGATCGATCATCAGCCTGCGCATCGGCGCGCTAAGGACGAAGGCGCTAATGGAAGCCCGGGTGAGGATTTTCTGCAATTCAACTGCCCTGACATCATCGCCACACGCGCAAGCGGGCACATGGACCAGGGAACGACATCTGTGACGCATTTTCGGGCCGTGGCCGTTGCGCACCTTGCCCGGCTCAAGTATCCGCGTTTGATTTGCAGGATCTGCGGAGCGACTGCCGGGATTGTGCTAAAAATAGCGCCAGTGGAGATGGCGCTAAGGTGATGCTCGGGAGTGAGCACTAGGGAACTGAGCATCGAAGAGGTTGTCCCTCCGCTCAACCATAGCGATATTTTGCCTTGATCAAAGGCTAAGCCCGAAAGCGCACATTTCTCCGAGCCTTGCGCCACGCTTTCCGGTCGCCGTCGGTCGACATCAGCGTATCCATCAGCGGAGGACTTGGCGCGGGGTGTTTCCACCAGCTGGTTTGTCTTGGAAGCGGCGCTCAACGCAGCGTGGCCACAGTCGCATTCGTGCTGCAGGTCCGGAACCCATCTGGAGACCCGTCGTTATCATCGAAAGGAGATCTTTGATGACCGAGAGAACCAAGACAATCGCCGGAATACCTGACAATGCGCCAGCCAGGGAGCAGCCAAGGATTGAGCCTCTTGTCGGAAGCACCGAAACGTCCGAAACCAAAACGGATATTCAGGCTCCACGCCCGCCCGGAGAAATCGACGCGCCTGTAGAGCACGCTAACGAAACCTTCCCTGACGATCACCCGAGCCTTGAAGCACTGCGGGAGGCGTCACGCCAACATACCGACGCCTTTGTCGTCGCAACCGATCTTGAGGATGCTGATCAGCGCGAAGCTGCGCCGGGGACACGCGAGCAACCCTAGTTACGGCCATATACCTGCCGCATAAAAGTCCGGGGCTGCAGGGGCGGCCAGGCTGAGGCTATTCTCCGGCGCGATCCACCATTGACAACGTAGCAGTGTTGGGCAGTCCAAATCGCGGATCGCGTCTACCTGATGCTGAAAGGAAAATACTTCGCATTGATTGTGTCGTAGACATCGCTCGCCTGGATTTTCTCAAGGGCGCCATTCAGCTTTCCAAGCAAATCCTTATCATCGCGACGCACCGCTATCCCCGCACCGTCGCCGAAATACTCAGCATTCTTGATGTCCTCGCCCTTGAACTCGCAGCAGCTTCCTGCCTTGGTGTTGGTCAGCCAGTCATAAACCGCAAGTTTGTCTTCAAAGATGATATCAACACTTCCTTCAGCCAGTTCCTTGTAAAGGTCGGGCGAGGCCTGAACCACGGCCGTCGATACATTGCCATAGTATTTCTTTGCGTATGCCTCCTGCGCCGTTGATGCAGTGACGCCAAGCCTCTTGTCTTTCAGGTCGTCCGGCGACGTACCTGCGATATCGGAGCCTTTGCGCACGATGAACACCGAGGGACTGTCATAATATTTTGCCGAGAACGCCACTTTCTCGCGTCTCTCGGCGCTCATGGACATCGACGAAACGATGGCGTCATACTTGTTTGCGAGCAGGTTGGGGATCATGCCGGTCCACTCCTGGATCACGAATTCGCATTTAAGTGCTGCCGCCTCACACAGGGCTTTGGCGACATCGACGTCAAATCCCTGGAGCTGGTTCTCGGAGTCTAGGTAGTTGAACGGTGGAAAGCCGCCTTCGACCGCCACGCGGACGGTATCGTATTCGGCTGCCAGCAACGGAAACGGCGCCCCTGCGGCCATGGCCATCACCGAACCCAAAACCAGCATCCGTCGCGTAATGAGCATCTTCATTTCTGGCATGTTGCGACCCCACTGTTCGTTGCGCCTATCAGGCTGTTTGACGATGCCAATCAAACCATCAAAGGTTTAAGATGCTTACCCTTTCCAAGCACTAAATTTGCGGATCCTTGACAAGCTTTTCGTAATGAATGCGCGCCAGAATTGAAGGCGCCCCGGGAGAGAAGCGCTTTGTCTGCATATGATCTGCCTCAACGTCTTGCCCAGAAAGCTGCCCGCTCCTCTGGAGCCACACTTGTGCTGCTAGCGATCAGCGGTGTTGCCATTCTCGGCCTCGTGTTCGTCGCGGCACTTTGGGCGGGGAAAGAAAGTGACGCTGCGGCGTTGGACCATCAGCGCAAACTCGTCAACGGCCGCCTTCAGGACCAGGTGGACCGGGTTTCGAAAGACATGCGCTTGATGGCTGCAGGCTTCTCGTCACTCCTGTCGGGAAATGCGGTGGCCGCGGATGGCGGATACGACAGTAGCACCGCCGAAGCTTTCGCCACGGTCGCAAAGACCGTGTTTGGTTACAACGGCACTTATCTGGTCACATCGACCGGCGATCTTGCGCTGGAGGCCGACGCCGAAACCGCCCGCCGGTACAAATGGATCCGCCCGCTCCTTTTGCCGATGATAAAGGAGTCCGATCTCAATGGCCCTGGGCAGAGCGAGACTAACCCAGAAAGGATCCATGTTGCTCTGATGAAACTGGAGGGGCGGCCGTCTATTGCGGGCGTCGCGAAAGTGACAGGGTCAATCGAAGCCAATGGCGTCAAGGTAAAACCAGTGCAGCCCTTGTATCTCGCTGCTTTCCGCTTTCTCGATGGGGCCACTCTTGATGCGCTCAGCCGTGAGCAAGGCCTTGCCGGCGCCCGGTACGCGCGGACCGCAGACGCTGATGCAAACGAGGTCGCCTTCCAGATCGAGGCAACTGCTACGAACGAACCCATCGGTTTTATCATATGGACGCCGGATCTTCCCGGCTCACGCGTCGTTGCCCGTCTCGTGCCCCTCCTCTCGGTCGCAGGACTGTTGATCGGCGGTCTGTTCTTCGCTCTGATGGGACGCCTGAGAAAAAGTCTGAAGGAACTCGGCCGCAGCGAGGACCATGCTCGTCATCTATCCTATCATGATGTGTTGACGGGATTGCCCAACAGAGCGCTCTTTGCGGAGCGCTTTCAGCATTGTCTCGGCACCCTGGATGCTTCTGCCGGCGACGCCGTCGTGGCACTTATTGACCTGGATCGCTTTAAAGAGGTTAACGACACCTACGGACACCCGGCTGGAGACGAGCTTCTCCGCAGCGTTGTGATCCGGCTGAGCCCTCTGTTCGGAGAACGGGATATGCTTGCCAGGATGGGCGGCGACGAATTCGCCTTGCTCCTGCCCCCTGGGAGCGCAGCGGGGCGAGCGCTCCCGGAATTATGGGACGAGGTCGTCTCCGAGCTCGCCAAGCCATTCAACCTGCGCAACGGCGATATCGTTGTCAGGATTGGCGGCTCGATTGGTGCTGTTATTGTCAACGACCGGACCTTAGCCCGCAGCGAATACCTTCGCCGCGCTGACGTGGCGCTTTACGAGGCCAAAAGCCATGGAAGGGGTCGGTGTGTCGAGTATCACGAATATCTCGATACTCGAAATGTCGAAAAGGACAACCTGACTCAGGATCTTCGTCTTCTTCTGGGCTCCGCCAGCGATTCCATCACCCAAGAACATAAGGGCCAACTGGAAGTATTCTTCCAATCGGTCCACCTGGCTTCCGAAGAAATGCCGCTGTCGGGTGCAGAGGCTTTGGTACGGTGGAGGCATCCGCATCTAGGGTTGCTCACGCCCGACATGTTTATTCCGATTGCCGAGGAGGCCGGTCTTATCGATCAACTCGGGGAATGGGTGTTGAGAACTGCCGCGCTCAGAGCGGCATCATGGCCTATGGGCATCACGCTGGCCGTCAACGTTTCGCCCTCCCAAGTCCGGCGCCGCGGATTTGGCGACCGCGTTCTTTCGATTATCAGGGAGGCTGGCCTCAGCCCCTCGCGTCTCGAACTCGAACTCACCGAGGCTGCGCTTTTCAACCTGGACCACGGCGCTCAGGAGACGCTTGCGATCCTTCGGGCGCACGGAATTCGCATTGCCTTGGATGATTTCGGGACCGGCTTCTCGTCCCTTAGCCATCTAATCCAATTCAATATCGACAGGATCAAGATCGATCGCTCATTTGTCAACTTGCTTGGAAGCCAGGCCGAGGGAGCTGCCATCATTTCGTCGATCATCGGATTGAGCAGAACGCTCGGAAAAACCACTACAGCTGAAGGTATCGAAACCCAAGGGCAACGCGACTTCCTGATCGCGGCCGGTTGTACCGATCTGCAAGGCTTCTATTTTTCCCGCCCGATGGCGGGCGTAGATTTTGACCGGATCATTGCCAGAAACGAAGATGGCAATACTAGGGCCGCACATACTGGGTGATTCTTCCGAGCACTGTGTTTCACCGCACCGTACCCGATAACCGCGCAAGCCAGGCTGTTGTCATAGTGCTCCAGTCGACCGTTCTTACTTCGGGGCGCGAAACCTAGGTTCCCTTGAACAACGGGCCCCACTGCGCTCTTCGGACCAGCTATTCCGATGCAAATCCCTAGCATCTGCAAACCCTCAAGAAAGACAATGCTTGCATTAGCTCCTCCTGTTGGTAGCCTCCGCCTGAGGGGGATAACTTATGACGATAGAAGAACTGATGGATCTGCAGGAGGCCGGGGCGAGAGCGTGTGTTTTGGGACTTGCCGGCCACGAGAACCCCTTCCTAAAAGCAGACAAGCTTCCCCCAGAAAACCATGACGGATTGGCCGACTGGCTTTCCTGCCACGATGCGTGGAAGTTTGGGTGGGAGGCGGAGAACGCCAGCCGTGAGGGCGACCTCTTGCGCTAGATGCGAGATCTGCTGCCTCACATCGAACAGAAACCTGGTTCAGAACATTGAAAACACCGGGCATTGGCTTTGAAATACACCAAACGCTTTGTGAACCGAAAGCCAATGCGGTGACCACACCCGATCGTGACCGCTCAGTTCGGAGTTCAACGCTGACGGGTCAGCGGGCGACAGAGCTGGCGCCAAGCTCAAACTCTTGTGTGCCTCATCTGGGGCTTCGTTGGCGCCCATAAGCTTTAACATCCTGTCGATCGTCTGGCGCTCTACGCATCATCGGCAAGTGGCGCGAGCTGACCAGGGTCTGCGAACAGATCATCGAGCCGCGTCTCCTTCTCCGAGCGTGCTCCCGGTCCATAATTCGAGTACATCGGTGAGCGCTGTGTGACCGGCACCTTCAGGAGGGGCACGCTTTTCGCCCAGCCAAGTGGCGGAGCCAACGTAGAGGCAGACAGTTATTCAGGCGTGAAAGGCTCGTGATGGGGAGCGAGCCGGCCGCGATAGCAAATCAGTCGCAATTTAATTGTCTCAGATCGACTGGGGCATCGCTCCGTCCTAACGCATGAAACTTGAGGGCTCCGGCGCGCGCGGGGACGCGAAGTCTGGTGACACTGCGCGCCAGCGTCAACGCTCCGTCGCGAGCCCGTGCCGTCAATTATATATTCCATCTTCTCGCTCGGCCAGACTTCGTCACAGGCTAGCTAGCCCCTTGCCTTATGGCCGTTTCGCAATTTAATGGCTGCAACAGCAAACCCATATGAACACAATCGCCAGCCCCAAGGCAGATGATCATGAGCGACCCGGAGTTGACGGCAGAGAAACCACGGAGGGAAGATACACATCCCATTCTCGCAACCGAGCTTGAGGTCAGGCGCGCCCAAGCCATCATCGAGCTGCTCGTACGCGCCATCGATATTCTGCCATCCGAAATAGGCGAGCCCGTCCGGCCTTTCGCAATTGGTCTCTTCGACCAGATCAGAGGCTTGCTCAAGCCGGGCATAACCATATCGAAACTTCGCCGGGTCACGTCTGGCTATGTTCACTCGAAGCGATATTACCTTGCCTGCGCCCAGAAGGGCGCAGAGCGTTTTGATCTGACAGGTGTTTCCGTCGGCAAAGTGAGTGAGGCAGACCGTGAAAGTGCACTGCAGAGCCTTATTGCTTTGCAGTCAGCCCATGCAAAGCCTGCCGCAACCGCGCAAAAGGACAGAGCCTCCAGAATTCGTGGGGGTCTCCTGCCACGAAAGCGAGAGTAGCCGATATCGCGCGTCGATCTCCAACGACTTCGGCCAGCGGATCGAAATGAGCCACGAGCAACGTCACGATGTAAGTATTATCGTCGCGTACAATGCGCGCAACGCGGCATATAAACACGGCCGCCCGTCATTAAGGGCGGGGAAAGGGCTGCAGACGAGGTTTCCTTGCGATGTCTGCCGCAGGCAAACAATATGCGGGGATTGCAGTGATCAGCGGATACAGAGGTAAACGCGGTCTGTGCCGTCGCTCATCAGCCAGAGGGCGCCAGAAACTATCCCGCCCCACATTATCAGCGATACCGAAACGCCAGCATTAGACATTTCAACCGTCTTGTCATGCTACTCAGGCTACCTTTTGCAGGGCCATTCGCATCTTCATGCAACCACGTCAATCGGTTAAGGACGTGGTGAGTTGGATCGATGTTGAATCGTCACGGAATGAGATCCCGCGACACTGTTACGGGCCTGCCTGTTTGCTGGGTAGCGGGCCTCATTCCTCCTAAAATCACCGAAACGACTATCATCCCGTACTCTGTTGCTCATGCTGGCGCCTGGGAAGCGTTCCCGTGCAGGAGCCCTGCCTGCGACAAGGGGCCCTATGAAATAGCAGTAACAGTATATATTTATGTTTCGCCTACAGGCGCGGAAAGTCTGCATCACCCCTCCCCGGCCAGGCTTTCCGCAAGTGGCATCCGTCCCTGCCTGGTTATATGCTGCATTGCCCGGTGATGATGGCGAACACGACGACGCCCATTTTTTGCCGTGGACCGGTCCGCTCGGACAGCTCGTATCACTGCTTGTCCCCCAGTTGAACAAAACGCCACCGCTTCTGACTGCATTGCCTCCGGCAGACCTTGGATTGAGGATAAGTTGGGCGCTCCGCACGGGGAGGCAAAGCGCGCTGCAACCTCGGTGGCTCCCTACGCCCCAGGCCAGTCGTCTCTATCTAAGGGAAATGTTTGTTAAAGGCTACACTGGAGGGGTCATCCCGAACGGACGCTTGCATGCTGGCCGATGCCATGACCCAAGTACGGATCCCGTCACAGCGAAACCGGGGGGCCTGTTTACTTGGGCAAATGGTCATCTCCTTCCCAATTCACACCCGCAACATCGCCAGCCTTCAATATGAGCTGGAAAGCAATGTTCTCTAGGCCGTTTATCGCAGCGGAGAGATACGCTCGATCGGCCGCATCGGTCACTCGGCCCATATGGATATTAATGCAGGCTCCCGCTGTTGACATCGGTGTTCATCCGCCATTGCGATCGTTAAAAGGCGACGGCTTAACCTTGCCTGATAAGCTTACGCAGCGTTTCGCATTGAACCAAAACCCAAGACCTGCTTTTCATTTTGGTGCGGCTTCTGGGGTTGCCGCCAATTCTTCCCACCCGGCCAATCACTGTGCCGCACACGCGCCGGGTGGGAGACTTGCCTTCGACGGGCCACTATGAACATGAAAGGTCACACTGATCGGTATCGGGTGCTTTCTCGCCAGCCTCTGTGGATCAATTGCTATCGCCGTGATGGATCTCAATTGATAGCACGACGTCAAAAGAATCCGCGAGACTGGCCTCGGCGAGCGCGGGCCATCGGCTAACGCGCTGGCTGTGGACGTATGCCCATGCCTGGCACATTGCCGTCCTGGAGGAAGTTTATCCTTCTGTTGCCATAGGTGCGCGCAGAAGTTCGTCGCTAATTAAGTACGATCTTCACCTGCTCAGCCTTCGGTATGCCGGGAAGCTGCGGCCAGATTCACCGCATTCCCATGCGCCGGTCCTTTGCTTCGGACCGCGTCACGGCAAATGATGTGTCACCGCGTCATCCAAGCCAACAAATCAGCGATACGCCCGCAAGCGCAATACCGGCAATGAAACCCACAGTCCCCGCAATAGCCATCGCCACAATTGATGACTTTTCCCGATTGGACCATGATCGCCGTCGTTGGCTTCGGAAGCCAGCGAGGGGACGGGCCAATCGCAAATAGCGCATTACTGAAGGGCGCTGAATTTCATCTATCTACGTCGTAGGTAAGCCGGCCCACCGGGGGTAGAGGCCGAATCTCGGTGAATAGACGAGTGACGATTTCAAAATCCAAACTTAAAATCGATTAGAAGAACCGCCGCCGCGTTGACCTGCCCCGTCGCTGATGATTGAGGTTTCTGGCGGCTTCAAAGCGATGTCGCCGAGCAAGTTTCGATTGCCGGGAGATGGATCCATGACGTCGGATTTCAATGCGGAACTACATGCCCGGCCCTCGATCTATTTCGAGGGGCCCGCCTATGTCGAGCACGTCGCGCTTGTCCCTGTTGAAATGGGCGGCCCGCTCGGGAGCCGCCTTCTGTCGAGTGACGACGGCGGTACGGCACCAGTGCAGATCGAAGTCCACACCGAATTTGTCAGTGCGACCAGGGTATCCAGACTGGAACTGGAGCTCCAGAGCTGGCCACGTCCGACATTCTCTTCTGAGGAGATTACTGCACTTTTTGGCCCTTGCGCACCAAAACTGGTCTCGCATGTCGGCATTCTTGTCCTTGGCCCGGCGCCGGCAGAACTTGGACCAACTCTCAGCCAGTTCGGATTTGGAGATAGCGCTGCTTCCGCCGTTGCCGGCGGCGATGCAACCGTGGTCTCCGATTTCAGGGTCCAGGCTGACGGCACCAGCCGAATACTGCTGTTCAACAACGGCCTGAATGCCTATCGTCTTGGCCGTATGGTCCGCCGCATCTACGAGATCGAGATTTACCGGGCCATGGCACTGCTTGGACTTCCTGAAGCACGCAGACTGGCGCCATCGCTCGGGTCCTACGACAGCAGGCTGATGGAACTGTCGAACCGGAACCAGACGACCGCTCAGGCTGAGCACAGGAAACTTCTGGAGGAAATATCGGCCTTCTCGGCCGAGATTATTTCCGCATCCGCAAGGACGCGCAACCGCTTTGGGGCAACCGCCGCCTATGCGCGGATCGTGGAGGAGCGGATCACCGAGCTCAGAGAAACACACTTACCGGGATATCAAAGGTTTGGAATTTTCGTCACCCGCCGCTTCAGGCCTGCTGTCCGCACGTGTGAGGCGACGGCGCTGCGCCTGGATCAGCTTTCGCGCGCAGTGATGCATCTGATTGATCTGCTACAGACGCGCATACAGGTCGAAATCGAGTTCCAGAACACCGTGCAAATTCAGGCGATGGCAGAACGAGCCGCCGTCCAGGTCAAGATCCAGAGAGCGGTGGAAGGCTTTTCGATCATCGCTATCACTTACTATCTCCTGGGCTTGCTCAAAATCACGTTCGAGGCAGCCGATCACGCGGGCCTCCATGTCGATCCGCTCATCATGCTTGGATCGGTCCCAATCGTCATCGGCGCCGTGGTCGTTTGCATTGCCCGCGTCAAGCATGCGCTTGCTGCGCACAGCTGATCAAGAATTTGACTGGCGCGCTATCGCACATCCAATAGGGACCCTGCCGATTCGGCCTGACAGTCAGGTATCCAGCCGGCCGTTTTCCTCTACCGCCCGTATAAGCGCATCGATAGTTCGCTGGACCGCCCCGTCCGGCTGCCGTTCCTTTTGCCATGCAATCACATAGTGATAGATGGCGCTTGGCTCGAAGGGGCGAGAAAGTAGCTCGAAGCGCTGATACTCGCGAGCCACCAGGTCATTGGTGATCGAGACGCCGAGGCCAGCGGCAACGAAGCCTGCGTCATGACCGTGGGCGTCATATTCAACCGCGACCTCGGGTGTTTCGCCCATGAACCTCAGTGCATTGACGTTCATTTGATGCGAGGCGAACTGGGGATCGATGTCGACAAGCGGCTCGCCAACAAGATCATCGGGCGTGAGGATGTTGCGCTCGTGGAAACGATGACCTTTGGGAAACAGGCAAACGTTCGCCGCAGTGCCCAGTGGACGGCAATCGAAGAGGCGTTCATCGAGCGGCAATCGCGTCAGCGCGATGTCGGCGCGTCCGTGATGGACGTGATCGGCGAGTTCGTGATAGGCGCCGGTGCGAATGCTAAATGCCTGGGCAGGCTTATTGCTCCTGACAGCAACCGCAACTGAAGGAAGCAGCCGGAGGCAGAAGGCACTCGGCGCGGCGATCGTCACGGTTTTTCTGTCGCTGTTCTGGATGCCGTCTATGGCCCGTCCAAGACGGTCAAGGCCGGCAAAGGCTGTGTCGACGCTGCGAAGCAATTCATGGGCCTGCGTGGTCGCCACCAGGCGATTGTTCTCCCTGATGAAGAGTGGAAAACCAACAATCGCTTCCAACTGGCGGAGGTTCTGGCTGACCGCCGGCTGGCTGATGCGCAGATCGCGGCCCGCCGATCGCTCTGATCCAGCCTTCATGACCTGGCGCAATACCTGCAGATGACGCAGCTTCAGACCGGAACTCAGTATCTCCACATAGCTGCTCCCATGACGTGAGGTCATCTCGATAAGGTTTACTTATCGGTTTTAATCGCAGCTTATAAATTGACCTTCTTTTTGTAAAGTATATTTTCAAACTTAAGGTCAGCAATCAAAGGTTATTTCCTGTTAAAATGTCGCTCTACGGTTTAAGCAATCGGTTTTGACAAGAAATAATCCTTATAGTTTGCCACTCCTATCCGTATAAAATCAAAACGTGCTTCCGTATCTGGAGACATAAACATGCGCTATTCTGATTTTTGTATCGGAATACTTGTGACTTTATCTGTATTTTTCGTCAGCGTTTGCTTTGGAACATTTATCGGACTGACCGCCGCTGGCACCTCGCTGTCACGTTCCGCGACGCTTCGTCAACTCGCTGCCGGATATGTTTCGGTCATCCGCGGCGTACCGGAGCTGCTCATCATTCTGGTCGTCTTCTTTGGCGGCACGGCGGGTCTTAGCGCTATCGCTGGACGCTATGTGGAGGTGAATGCCTTTGCGGCCGGCGCGGCTGCGCTGACGATCGTCTTTGGCGGATACGCCGCCGAGATTTTCAGAGGCGCAATTATGGCTATTCCGCGAGGGCAGACGGAAGCGGCCCTCGCTCTCGGCCTGCCGCGCCTGCATCGCTGGATGCTGGTCATTGTTCCCCAGATGCTTCCTCTCGCATTGCCAGCCTATGGCAATCTTTGCATCTCGCTCATCAAGGATACCGCGCTTGTGTCCATTGTCGGCCTCAGCGACATCATGCGCGTCGCTTATGTCGGCGCCGGATCCAACCGTGCACCCCTGCCCTATTTTCTTGCTGCCTCAGCCATTTATCTAGCGCTGACAAGCATCGCGCTTTTATCCTTTACGATCCTGGAAAGAAAGTTCGACTACCGGGGCAGGCAGCGATGAACCTCGACGCGTTTCGCGAGGCAATCATGCTGCTTCCGACCGGTCTGGTCCTGACGGCAGGGCTGACGATCGTGCCGCTCCTTGTAGCGTTCATCGTCTCGCTTCCTCTTGCACTCGTGCGCACTGCCAAGGGAACCCTGAGTTCGTCAATCGTGCTCGGCTATACCTATATATTCCGGGGCACACCACTGATGGTGCAGCTCTTCCTGATCTATTACGGCCTCGGGCAGCTTGCTCTGGTCCGCAATAGCTTTCTCTGGCCAGTCTTCCGTGAACCCCTCTGGTGCGCTCTGATAGCGTTCACGCTGAACAGTGCCGCCCACACAACCGAGATTTTTCGCGGTGGCTTCCTGGCAGTTCCGAAAGGTCCCATCGAGGCCGCCAAGGCACTCGGCCTTACGCGTCTCCAGACGCTCTGTTTCGTGACCTACCCACTGATGATCCGCACAGTATTTCCCGCCTATACCAACGAGGTGATCGGAATGCTGAAAGCAACCTCGGTTGCGAGCACCATCACCATTCTTGAGGTTACTGGCCTCTCACGGCAACTCGTCTCTGCAACCTTCGCACCCTACGAGGTCTTCGTCGTCGCCGGTGCGATCTACCTTGCCACAACCCTCAGCATCACCTGGCTTGCTCGAGCAATAGAGCGCGGCCTCAACCCAATCGTGCGCCACTGATCCGGCAACCGGTAAGACCATCGACCAACCAAAGGAAGGGAACTGTATGAGAAAGCTTACACTCACCAGCATCGCCCTGGTGCTTAACGTCACCGTCGCGCTCGCCGCCAATGCTGCAACCCTAGCCATCGGCTCGGAGGGTGCATCGCCGCCCTGGAACTCGATCAGCGCCAATGGCGAGCTGGTCGGCTTTGATATCGATGTCGGCAAGGATCTGTGCCGCCGTGTGAAACTCGATTGCCACTTCGTCGCCCAGGACTGGGACGGGATCATCCCGGCGCTCACGGTCGGCAAGTTCGACGCGATCATGTCCGGCATGGCGATCACCGAGAAAAGAAAAAAGTCGATCGCCTTCTCGCAGCCCTATGCTGGAGGCTTCAATCAGATCGTCATGCGGAGCGAGATCGGGCTCCCGGCCACTGACATCACCCAGAAGCTTGATCTAACGGAGATCACCGCCGACAAGCAGCGCGTCCTTGATGGGTTGAAAGTGGCTCTGAAAGGCAAGACGCTCGGCGTGCTGCGCTCGTCCAATTCCGAGATCGTGCTCAAGGAACTGGTCGGCTCCAGTGCTGAGATACGCAGCTACGACTCACAGGACAATCTCCAGCTCGACCTTGCTGCCGGACGCATCGATGGCGGGCTCGCAGACTATTTCACGTGGAAGGCGTTTCTGGAAAGCGATGGCGGCAGGCAAGCCGCATTCTACGGACCTGAACTGTCGGGTGGGCCGTGGGGCCCGGGTGTCGGCATCGGCCTTCGCAAGGCGGATACGGATCTTGCCGCACGTCTCGATCGGGCGATTACCGATGCCAAGGCCGACGGCACGTTGAAGCGCCTCAGCCTGCAATGGTTCGGAATGGATGTCTCGCCCAACCCCTGAACCCAGACATCCTTCCGGCCGCTTCGTCGAAAGGCGAAGCGGCACTTTCTCAAGGAGTTACTATGACCTCTCCGTTTTCCGTCGTGGCCACCGGCCAATCTCTCATCCACCAGGATCTTCGCGGCGTGGCCGACAGCCGCCTTGACGCCGTCATCGCTTTGATCAGGCGTGCCGATCTTGCTTTCACCAATTTCGAGATGACAGTCCTTGGAAGCCACGGTGGCTGGCCGCTGAAAGGCTCCTATTTCGGCTATGCCGAACCCGTGGTGCTCGACTGCCTTAAGAGCATGGGATTCTCGGTCCTGTCACTGGCAAACAATCACGCCTTCGATCTTGGGCCACCCGGTATTCTTTCGACTATGGAGGAGGCAACACGGCTTGGGTTCATTCACGCAGGCACCGGCCAGGATTTGCAGTCTGCCGAAGCACCCGGGAAGGGCAATGCTGCGGGTCGCGCAATTGGGCTGGTCGCCATGGATGCAGGCCCCGGCCCCGCATTCATGTACGCCGCCGACGCCAAAGGCACTCGTCCGGCGCGCCCTGGCGTGAACGAGCTCAAGGTGGAGCGCCGGTTCGATGTCGACGAGCGCGCCTTTGCAGTGCTTCAGCACCTGCAGCGCCAGGTCGGAACGACGCAGCTGGAGCTTGCCAACTATGCCCAGCCTAACGATCCTCCCCAAACCGACGGCACAAATGAAACCGACTTCTTCGGAACAGTCTTCAGACAGGGCCGGAGTACGCACCGTCGGGTCACTGTCGATCCGAAAAGCGCGATCCGCCAGCTCTCTGCGATCCGCAAGGCGACGGCACAGGGCCTGTTTGTCATTGCCTATCTGCATCACCATCATTGGGAGCCAGACTGGTTGCGAACGCCGGGATGGGTTCAGGATTTCGCACGGATCTGTGTCGATGCCGGTGCGCGCATGTTCGTCAGCCACGGCGCGCCGGTTCTCCAGGGGGTCGAGATCTATAAGAACGCGCCGATCTTCTATGGGCTCGGCAATTTCCTGTTCCATACGTCGCATGATGATGACGAGTGGAGCCCGCGCGACGTCTGGAAGAGCGTGATTGCAACCTGCCATTTTGACGGCGAAGGAAACCTTGAGGGCATCGATCTCGACCCAATCGCGGTCGGCGGGCCGGATGCGCTAGATGACAGAACAGCAGCGCGTCTTCCCTATCCCGTGCTTGCCGAAGGCTGGCTCGCCGGCGAAATCCTCGACGACCTGGCCGACCGTTCCAACCAATATGGTACAAGGCTGGTCAAGAGCGGCAACTGCGCACGATTGACGATCGCCGGCTAAGCCGGACGTCTCCGATTACTCCGGTTCGCTCTCCTCAGCGATGGTGCTCAGCAGCGTCGCAACCTTGCTGCGGAGGCGCGGTGACAGACGAAGGACGCTTTCAATCAGCTGGCGTCCTTCGGCCGTCGAGATATAGGCGATCCTCTCGTCGACATCGGCGACCGCCAACTGTTGTTGGCCATCAGCAGGTTCGGGCAATCCGACAAAGAAAGTCGAGACCGGCGTGCGCAAGCATGCAGCGACCTGGTAGAGCATCGAAGCGCTGACCCGGTTGCGGCCGTTTTCGTATTTCTGAACCTGCTGGAAACTGACACCGATCCCCCTGGCGAGATCGTTCTGGGAGACATTTGACTGGATCCGCCGGATGCGGATCTGCTGGCCGACATGGCGGTCGACCGGATGCGTATCCGGCTGTGCGACCTCTGCTGGGCGCCGGGCCGACCTTGCGGAACGATGGATTACTGGTGAATGACGGTTCATTAAAGACTCCCCGTGTGAGAGTTTCAAGCGGTACGTCCCCGCTTGGAAGAAACTCACTTAACCCGCTGATCGGGGAGTTCGAAACCGTACGAGACGGCCCTGTAACCTTTAGTTCCGGAGAACCTGGACATACGCCACAGGCTCCCCGACCAAAGGTCAAGGAGTGCGATGCCGTACCGGCCGGCACCAACCGCTCGTAGGGGTTTCGAAGCCCCAAGGCAGCACGTACTGCCTCACCTGGAAACATACACGCGGGGCGGGCATGTTTCAAGACAAAAACGATAAGATTCAATGACTTCTAATATCCGAAACGCCTCATGAAGGCGCGGCGAGAGGTGAGTGTTTGCCGTTTAAGCAAAGGCCCAGGGGCCACGCATCGTGCTGGCCGTTCCGTTGGCAAGTGCTGCTGCCAGTTCGACCCATAAGGGGTCATCGATGAAGCTTTCGAGCGAACCGCAGGAGCGGTCAAACGTCTTGGCACCATAGCGCGACAGCAGGGAGGGCACCTCGCCGTTCCTCGAATTGAGCAGCGCGAAGGGTTCAACTTCATCGCTGATTACCCGGTGCCCCCACGCTCCGGCTCTCTTGTCGTGCAGTAGCGATCGCAGAAGGTCATCGTCCCGCTCGCTATCTACGAGCCCCGAACAGAATGCATAACGCATCAATGGATAGTAGACAGTGTGGCGGCTGCCACCCAGCACCCTGACACCTGGAAGGATGGCCATCACAATGAAGACCAGAAACAGATTGGGAACGATCTGCTTTGCGGCCAGCCCGTTCATGAGCCCCTCGGGCGTAAATGCAATCCCTTCGCCAACGCCGTCAGCCGGCTTCAGGATGCCGGCCTCGAGCACCATCGGATAGATCCGGCCATTATCGCAGCCCCAGAAATAATGCGTGCTATTCTTCAGCCAGTTTCGCCAGGGTGTCGACGCAAGCCGATCAACCGCTCGAAGCATCGTCACCGGCAGCGTAGCATCGCCCATGAACTTCGAGTGTAGCCAGGAATTCGGATCAACCAGATGAGAAACGACAAGATCAATGACGTCGTCGTCATCAAGTTGGAGGAAATCCACACGGGGATCGAAAAACTCGAGCCACAGTCTCTGGTTTGCGGCCTTGATTGCAGCTGCTCCAGATGAAAAAGACTCTTCCGGCAAGAACTCGCGAAGTTTCTGGATGGCAGGTGAATGACTCGTGTAACCATCGGCCGGCTGCAGCCGGAATTCATAGTCCCTGTTCTGCGCTAAAACACTATAGGGTATCATCTCGCGGCGGCTGAGGCCGAAGACGTTCACCGCCTGCCCATCAAGGCGCAGCCAGCCCGGTCCCTTGCGGCTCTTTTCGACAAATTTCACGGTCGAACACGCATAAGACACATAACTTGTAGCGTTGCGCGCTCGGAGTCCGAGGAGGCTGAAGATATGCGTGTAGAATGCGTCGGGCTCTATAAGCAGATGTAGGTGCGGCCCTGTCTGCAGAACCGGGAAACTGTCGATTTCTTCGGCAATCCTGTCGGCCCTCGTGGTATCAAATCCAACTTTAATAGCTTTCTGTCTGATCCAGCGGCACATAACGTGTCTTGCATGAAGGCGTGTCGAGCAGGTGAGATCCGATCGAGTTTCAAAGAGTGCGGCGGCATAGTCTCGGACTGGGCGATCGCGATAGACCCGCGACCAGGGAAAGAGATCGAACAGAACAGCGAGAAGCCGCTCACGATCGATCGACGACGCCGCGCTCATGTCCCTGACCAACTGCGAGACGCAGCCGCTCCTCTGTATCGCAAGATAAGTAAGGCGCCGACCAGAAGCATGAGAAGACCAAAAAAGCCAAAAACAGTCGCCGGCGGGAAGCTGTTGCCGGCTGTCGCCACGGCAGCATATGTCAGCAGCCCCAAAGCCACGCATACGGTATGCAATTGAGCCCTACAGCGCCCCAGCGCTTCGATCGGAACCACCTGTTGGATATGCACATCGATGACGATACGGGCGACGTTATACGCAATGCCGAGCACCGCCATCTGGAGAAAGGCAATATTGAGGTTCTGGATGACTAGGAAAACGGCCAGCACCGAACCAGAAATCAGAAGTAGGCCGGCCTGGCTCTGCAACCGCACACCCCCTATAAACACATAGAGACAGCCCAAAATGGATCCCGCCGCCCAGAACGCTTCGAGATAGCCGAACTCGAGAGCAGACCTCCTGAACTGGCTCAGCACAAGCGCCGACGCAAGCACGCTGACGAGCATGCCCATCGCATAGACCAGCGCGTAAACAACCGCGATGAGCCGCAAAGGCTCAGGCGGCAAGGCGGTCGGAAAAATGCCCCGGTCCCAGATCCTCAGGTGCGGTGCAGGCGTCATTTTTTGGATTTTAAATCTTCGGGCCGATAGCGCGCAGAACGACACCACGTAGCAGCACAAAGGCAGGAGCAGGGAAAGCGCGTGCGGGATCATCGTCAGCAACAGGCCGGCAGCGACGGCCGCAATTAAATTACCTATCTGCATGTTGATGTAGGACATGGAGTTGACGCGCGCGAGGCGATCTGCAGGTGCCAGCGCCGGGATCATCGCCTGAAGTGTCGTCAGATAAGTTCGGTCGATGACGGAGTAGGCAATCCATGAGACCGTCAGAACAGCCAGTGGATTGAGCAGACAGAGGCCTAGAATGGTCAGGGCCATCAGGATCATTCGCAGTCCATCGCACACCAAGCAAACGAGTTTGCGCTCATAGCGATCGGCGATGATGCCACCGAGATTTGTTGTGAGAAACTCCGCGACGCTGCCAGCAGCAAGAAGAATAGCGACGAAGGCAGGACCGTTGCTGATATCCACGCCCATCCAAGCCACGATGACAAAGTAGGCATTCCGACCGGTTGCCGACGCGCCTACACTGGTCATGTAATGTCCACATAGATCAGGTCTCGATAACGACATCATATCCGGTCCGCTATTCAGGAAGCACGCATTCCCGCACAGCCTATCCAAGCTCACCCATTCCAGCTTTCAGGTTTTTGACATTATTTCTCGATCTTACCCCAGACAGAACGATAGACATTTGGCGATACTCCCAGGACCTGCGTAAAGGTGGTCGACAGATGGCTGGCGCTTGCGAAGCCGCAGATGAAAGCGATCTCCGTGACAGTAAGCGGAGTGGTGCGCAAAAGCATACTGGCGTGCTCCAGCCTTCTGCGATTGAAGTAGGCATGGGGACTGACACCCGTCGACTGTTTGAACGCACGGCTGAAATGCGCCGTACTCATCCCAAGGTCTTGGCATAGCCCGGACAGAGTGACCCTCTCGCCGACTTCGCCCAGACGATCAAGAACGCGCTTCAAGACAGTCGGCGCCAAGCCACCCTTGATCGGCCGTTCGGTATGATTGATCCGCCGGGATAGGTGCCCGAAGATGGTTGTAAGATAGCCCTCGACGATCAGGCCGCTGGCATGGTCGATGCGCGGGAGCTCCGCTGCAATCTTGCGTGCAGCAAACTGGATCGCGAGGTCGTGAAACCCTAACTCCGGCCGAAGATCATCCGATCGGCGCGGATCATCAAAAAACCGTCCGGCAAAAGCGCGATCAACCGCGAGGAACAAGTAGGCCGCAGTATCATCACCGTCGTCCCATCCGCTCCATGTGCGGCCAGGCGGGACATAGGCGAGAGAGCCCTCCGGCCGGGCAACAAAGCTCGTGCGCGTCCCATCGATAAAATTCTCGCCGGATCGGGCCGCGCCTTCGAGATTCAAAAGTATTGCATGCATGTCACCCCCGACCCGGATTTCCTGTCGCGTCAAGCCGGTGCGACGCACAAATTCAGCCCTGAAACCCTGCCACTGTTCGTGACGTTGCACGACGACGTCGGCCGTCGATGACCTCGTATGTTCGTTGTCGAAATCTATTGTCATTGTCCTTACCACTAATCACAAATTCAAAAATAGAAGGCTACCGTAATTTACCGATGGTTGCTAATCAAAGACGTGTTAATCAAGGGTGGAATTTCGTATCAAATTTATGAAAGTACATCAAAATTTTGAATGCGGACGGCCTGACGGCGCATGCACAATGCCCACCAGTAAGCCGCCTCCGCACTTCCTTCAGGTAGTAGCGGTCTCGCGTCATGAAGGCGGAGCAGCGGCGCAGGCGAAGGGCCATTTTTGACATGCAGGACTTTACGGATTTCATCGCCGAATGCGACCGTGCGCCTAGGCTTAACGAACTTGCTGCGTTTTTCTCGTCCACTGCGGCGGGACGCTCGGGAATGCCGTCGCAGCGACCGGACGTTGACCGCCGCCTTCTTCGCCGGGATTCATTAACAGCCCAATTTATCACGCTCCATGAAAAGCGTCAGGGGCCGTTCGACCAGCACTACCTCAGCAGCATCCCCTACAGGTTTGAGGAGGAATGTCGTTTGGGAACGGCGATCCTGCGCTACGCCATAGACCGAAGCGAGCCGCTGAGTTTGTACAGCCTTGGGACCGCCGAAGCCACAATGGCCCGAACCATTAGTGAGATCGCCAATGGCCACGTGAAGTCTCTGTCATGCAGCCCGAACGTAGAAAATGAGCGTAGCTTCTTGGCCTATGGCAAGCCGCCCCACGCGTTCTTTTTCCACGGTCCCTTCCACCATCTCACACCAAGCGTGATCGCGAGCCGTGAAGATTTCCGTCCCTTCTCAAACGGCTTCGACATCATCATGGAGGACACGACCTTCCAAATGTATTCACCGAACAGGAAGGATCAGATTGGTTTTGTCCGACAACACTTGAAGCCGGATGGTATACTTCTCCTTGTCGAGAAATTCCGGCATATCGATCCCTCTGAGTATCGACGACGCGAATGTCAGAAGGATTTTGGCTTCAAATCCCGTCACTTTACCAGTGAGCAGATCCAAGCCAAGGAAGATGAAGTTCTAACACGGATGAACGGAAACGAGGTTACGCTCCGGCAGATTGCAGACGCCTTAAGCGATCACTTTGTCAGTTCCTTCGTGACTTGGAACAGCGGCAACTTTTATACAATTGCCTCGAGCAATAGCCCTCGGAATTTGCAGCGCCTAATTAGAAAGATGGGAAGGCCAGCGCTCCCGACCGAATACGTATATCAAGCGCTACCTTCTCCCCTCTACGATCACCTGCCGCGCAGTGACAAAAGGCGCAGACATGTTTAGTCCCGGCAGCAACCTACTCACTTCCTCACGACGCGGCGCGACAAGTCCGAAAAGCATGCTGAACCACACTCATCGTGGCTCTTTGAGGTCGATATCGAGAGGGGTCCCATTTTCGGATTTCTGCAGCGCGAACACCGAGTCTAAAATAGTAGCGACGGTGCGCAGCGTCGATGGCGACAGTGACTGGATCATCTTGGTAATCCGACGCCTCTCGTTCGCTTCCTCCTCGGAGGCGCCCCAAATATGAGGAGCGGCCTTGAAAAGCAGATCGTCGGGGTAGATGCCGAGGACCTCGCAAAGATGAAGGATTTGCGTAGCATGGAGTTTCGTTATCGCGCGCTCGTATCGTCCGTAGACCTGCTCCAGCGAGCCAATCAGGAGAGCAAGCTCTGCCCTGGATAGATCCTTGTCGATTCGAAATTGTCTCAATGATGCAGCGATCGCTTCGTCCATCTCCTGAGGCGTGGGGATACCAGCGAACCCGGGCCGCCGATAGATTGGTCGTTCTACTTTCGGGTCCTCTGTCGGCTCGAGCCCCGCCTCGTTGATAAATTCGTCAGTCCTAGCTGTCATGCATTCCCGCCCAATTCCGTGCGGAGAGTTATATCACCCGAGCTGCGATTGGCTATGTGCTTTTCACAAATCCGATGGTGCCTAGCGCTTTTCGATTCAAAGTCAGCTGCGGCTTCAACACTACAACACGTGTCAAAAATGGATAAAGACCACGAGGCCCGGGCCGAACTGGAACTGCTCGCAAACGCACATATCCGTTCCGCGCTCCGGCTTTCTGCCTTAGAAAGCCGAGGGCGATCGGGCGATCCGGTGAGCCTCGAGTTCATCAAAGCGGCTGCTGATGAGGCTTCGTCTCGCGAGGCCTTGATCGCATGGACCGCTCCGGATGCCGATCTCCTGAGGGAGAAACTTTTGCACGTGCTCGTCAATGTTATCGAGATGGACAGAGGGCTCGACGACATCTCTTTAAGTAAAATCACAGCCGAAGTTGCCCGCTTCATTGGCCGAACCTCCAAGCCTCCGTGCGGTTCCTGAACACCCCCCGCCTCACGAGAGATGCAGCGGGCCGTGCTATCGACAAGATACGACTACGGCCAATGCGGGCGGTCAATGCTGCAGGTGCGAACTCTCCCCGATCTATTTACTCAAATCAAAATAGAATCGGGAGCTGACTTGCGTTTGCGGATCTCGAATATCGAAGAAATAGGGTTGCTGACGGCGCGGCCGGGCCACGTATTCCCTGTATCCACATCCCCGACCTCCGTCATAAATTCTTGTAATACCGTCGTCTCTGGTTCGCGCGCCCTCACCGCCCCTTCCAAACTGACGTCGACCGTCGTGACA
The DNA here is from genome assembly GCF_056396985.1 of Rhizobium sp. 05N430. Lineage (NCBI taxonomy): Bacteria > Pseudomonadati > Pseudomonadota > Alphaproteobacteria > Hyphomicrobiales > Rhizobiaceae > Rhizobium > Rhizobium sp. 05N430. The sequence continues at coordinate 45,939 of NZ_JBFTMO010000019.1, forward strand.
GTCACTTACGGCCCTGGTGCAGCGCGACAGCTCCGACTTTGCAAATCCGTCGCGACCATGTTCGCCTGCGGCTGGAGACCAGCCGGCCGGGCACTCGGCGAAGGCCTCATACCCAGGCTTGTCGGCTCCGCCTTCTGGGCAGGTCGGCCAAGAGAACCCGGGCTTTTTCATCTCCGAGATCAGTCGGTCCATTGGGGGATGGCACTCCGGTACCCCGTGCCAGGACGGAGTGGACGAAGCCGCGCACAGCAGCACTTCGCATCCCCACTCATCGGCGAATGCAAGGCGCGGACAGATCGCAATCAACATTGCGGCAATAACAACGAAAAAGTGCTTCATGGACTTTCCTCAGGTGTTCGTCAGCGGTCGGTGCGCTTTGGCAAGCGCCTGGCGTCCGCAAAGGATGGCGAGATTTCGAGGCGCCTTTCACGCAAAAGATTGTAGTCGGCGATCGGTCGTCTGCTGACAGTCTTGTCGACTGCTTTCTCGCGCCACTCATCCATGTCGAGGACGTACGTCGCCCACATCCCGTACCGCGCCCTCCTCGCCTGGCTTTCAGCCAGATGGTAGCCGATCGACAAGCCCACGTTTTCCACGGCCCTCGCCCAGCCAGCCCTGAGGAGCCCGAGCGCAAGATCCCGGCCTCCGGCCCTGCACTGTCCGGCCAGGCCATCACGCCCTGCCAGAACACGACACTCCACCCGCCTGTTTTGGATCGTCCGCTTCAACCAAGCCTTGGCGAATGCCCCGCAGGGCACCGGCTTGAGCTTGTCTCCATTTGCCTCGGCACGGTCCGGATCAAAGGCCCATTGCGGCAATTCGCATGTGTCGATGCCAGCAAGCCGCACTCGAAGCTCATATCCTGGAAGCCAAAGTGTCCGGCCGTCGATGACCGATGCGTCACCGGTCAATGTAACGATTGGCTGGATGGGCGATGTCAGATGCAGTGTCTCTTGCCCTTCGGGCAGGAGATCTGCCGCGTGCGTCACGCTGGCGACAAGCAAAATGGCCAGAACGGCCCCGCGTCGCCTCATCCTCATTTCTGCGCCTTCCCTTGGGACTCCGCTGGGCCCAAAATCAGTGCCGGATGCTGCACATCCGCGAATTGCCAAAGCCCTGCCCTGGCCGCCCTCGCCCGTTGCTCAGCAACCGCATAAGCTGGGTTTGCGGGAAGCCCGCGATTATCGAGCGCTGCGAACGCGTAGCCGCTGCCCACAAGGGCGGTGCCGAGATCCACCGTTTGATTGCCAATAGCAGCCGAGCAAACGACGTAGGCAAGCTCGGATGTGATTACCAAAGGGGTGCAGCGCGGATTGGTATCCTTGATGAAGGCAGCGAGGAAAGCCATCGAGGCATCGCCGCAGTCGAGCCGCTGACCCGTCGCGTTTGTAAACCAGGTGCCGCGCAAACAGGATTGAACACCGAAGAGCCGGTATCGCTTTCCATCTTCGAGCCAGGTATCGCCGGAGACCAGGGTTACGCCGGGGTGGATAACAATGATGTCCGGCGGAATGGAAGCAGCTGCCAAACAAGCGCTTGCGCCCAACCCACCGGCCACTGCGAGGCGTACGATATCCCGTTTCATCTCGGCACCCTTGGATCAGCCCACATCCCAAACCCCTGGCGGCCGATCCTTTCAGCATCCGCCAAGTCCGGACGCATCAGGGTGCCATCCGGCTTCTTCGCAAGCCGCAAGGCACCGAGTGACAGGAGTTCCTCCTCGAGATTGTCGACGCTGTCGAGCGCTCCCGGAAAATAGTAATATCCGAAGCACGTGACATCCTGCTTGATCGCATTTTCCTCAGAGACGAATGCCCGGCAGAGGATCACCTTCGGTGACGTCAACAGAATCTGGAGCTTTTGCTGCGCAAATTCAGCGCACGAGCCCGAATAGTTTTCTCTCCGATTGACCATGTCGCCGGCACAGGGCTCAAGGCCATACAGGTGCAGGTTTGTTTTGCCGTCGACGACAATGTCCAAGGACGAGACAGCTCGAAAGCCAGTCGAGGAGGCATATCCTTTTCGCGACACAACGGTTTTCGCGCCATCATAATATTCAACGACCAGCACCGCTTTGCCGGGCGCTGCAAGAGATTTGATGTAGGACGGATCGACCGCGCCCACTGCGAAGGCGCCCTTCACCGCGGTCAGCAGCGCCGCCAGCGCCACAGTCCTTCGAACCAAATCCGTTCGGTCCATTTTCATCTCACTCCTGGAGTTGAGAGCGGTTACCTGAAAATAACTAAACCTATTTAGTTCATTTTGCAATTGACAATATGGAAGAATTGCTGTCGTTTGCCCTCGAATGCAACGCACGGGTAGCCCTATGTTCAACAGGTGTTTCCTCAGCCTCACCGCAACGGTAGCATGCCTTGCCGCCTCGACGATCCACGCAGAGAGCCTAAAAACCTTTGATTCTAGACGGTTTGATGCCTCTGCAGCCGGAGACGATGCCGGGCGTTCGTTTGATACTATGGACTTCGCGATCGACGGTTCGGGCATCGTCAGCCGGGTTACCCCGCGCCCTCACGAAAAAGCCTATTTTGGTTCAATTCCGAGTTTGAATCCCGATAATACGGATACTGCTGGAGGCAGCACATTTCCGCTGAAGACGGAAACCGAATCGGTTCATCCAAGCCTCACGTCGGTTGAGGGACCTTGCGGTCCCTCCCCGGCGTCGATCGAAGAAATCAAAACGTTGGTGGTCATCGCAGCAAATCGGTACAGCGTCGATCCGGACTTTGCGTTGGCCGTCACATGGACGGAAAGTCGCTTTGACCGCATTCGAAATAGCCCCAAAGGCGCTCGCGGACCAATGCAGCTTATGCCGCAGACGGCACGGCTCTTTGGTATTACCGATATTTGCGACCCTGTCGCAAATATCGACGGCGGAGTGCGCTATCTGCGTCAGCTCCTCGATGAGTTCAAAAACCCGATCATTGCTGCTGCCGCCTACAATGCGGGTGAGCAGGCGGTCTACGACAGCGGCGGCGTGCCGGCCTATCCCGAGACCGTCCGATATGTCTCCTCTGTCATCAACCATCAGTTTGGTTTTCCCGCCCCGATCACGGCAAGGGCGGACGGCAAATCACCCATCGAAATCAGTGAGACCTCCACGATCGACGTCATCGGCGCGCGAGCACCGAAATTCGTCAGCGGCGTCATGCAATTCTGAAGCAAAGGAGCAGATCATGAAACCTGTCTCATCGCCCCGCCGGAAGTTTCTGGTAAAGGGTATCGCCATCGTTGGCGCATTTGCCCTCGTACAGCTTGCCTCCGCTGATTTTGCCATGGCGCAAGCGACCAATCAGGCGTTTGCGCCCCTCCAGACGGTCGTGCAGGCGGTCGTCGACTTCATCACCGGGCCTTTTGGTCGGCTCATTGCCATCATTGCCGTCATCGGCCTCGGATTTCTCGCATTCGCTGGCCGGCTGAGCTGGTTCACCGCAGGCGCGGTCGTCCTCGGCATCGGGCTGGTCTTCGGGGCGCCCGCGATCGTCGATCAATTGATTTCCACGGTCGGGAACTGATCCATGGCGACCGCTCAGGATGACAAGCCTCACTTGACCCCGCTGGTGATCGGCCTCACCCGGTCACCCACGCTCTGGGGCGTCCCCTACATGGCGGTCGTCCTGGTGATTGGCCTGACGATCATCGCCTGGCTCGTGACCAACGCACTTTGGGCACTGCTTACGGCGCCTGTCGCTTATGCGGCTCTCTTCACCCTCTGTAGCTGGGATGCACGCGTGCTCGACGTGCTGCAGGTCTCCAGCCGCCTGACGCCCCGAACGCCGAATAAGTCGTTCTGGGGCGCCAATTCCTATGGGCCCTGACCATGCTGAGCGTTATCCGCGAAGAGCTCGGCTTCGGCCCGATTGGCCACCGCGAACGGCCCATGTCAAAGCACATTCCGTATCTGCGTCATGTTGCAGACACCGTCATCAAGCTTGATGGCGGCGCGCTCATGAGCGTCATCAAGCTGGACGGTCTTTTCTTCCAGACGGAAGATCAGGCCGAGATCAATATGCGTTCGTCCGTGCAGAACACGCTGATCAGGGCCCTTGGCTCCAGCCGGTTTTCGCTGTGGTCCACCGTTGTCCGACGGCAGGTCGATACATCCATCGACGGTGAGTTCGACGATCCTTTCTGCGCCGAACTCGATAGGCGCTATGCGGCCTCGCTTGGCGGCAAGCGCATGTTCACCAACGAACTTTATCTTACGGTGCTTCGCTCTGGGATGCGCGGCGCACTGGCCGCAGGTGATCGCGCGCGCCGACTGATCGGTCTCGCGTCTGGGCGCGATGGGCAAGCTGATCAAAGCCGCGAAACAATCAACGAGCTCGAGGAACTTGTCGGCAATATCGTCCGTGACTTGAACAAATATGGCGCAAGAGCGCTCGGCATCCGCTCGATCGAAGGGTCGCCATATTCCGAGCCGGCAGAATTTTTGAACTCGGTCCTCACCTGCGGGGTACAGCGAAAGATGCGCCTGCCGCGCATGGGGCTTTCGAATTTCGTTGGCACATCGAGGCTGCATTTCTCCAGGCGGACCATGCAAGCGCAAGGGCCGGTTAAGCAAGACGACCGCTTTGGCGCGATGCTGTCAATTAAGGAATATCCGCCCTTTACCGGGCCCGGGATGTTGGATGGCCTGCTTCAGGTGAACCACGAATTCATTCTGACTCAGTCCTTCACGCTCGCAGACAAGCCAATCGCGCAGGAGCGGATTACACGTCTGAAGCGACAGATCAGCGCCTCGGACGAGGCTGGAAGCGATGTCGAAACCGATATCGATTTCGCGCTGAACAGCCTTCTCAACCAGGAAGCCGTCTTCGGCTTCCACCATCTGTCGCTCCTCTGCCTGTCGCGGGATCTGGACGGGGTCGGCAAGTCGGTCTCCGACCTTGGCGCCTGTCTTACTGACATGAACATCAACTGGCTGCGCGAAGATCTGAACCTGGAAGCGGCCTTCTGGGCGCAACTGCCTGGCAATCATGCCTATATCGCGCGACGCGCCATGCTCTCAAGCGCCAACTTTTCCGGCCTTTCGTCGATGCACAATTTCGCGGCCGGACAACGAGAGGACACGCACTGGGGAAGCCCGATCACCATCCTCGAAACGACGAGCCAGACACCCTACTGGTTCAATTTTCATCGGCGCGATATCGGCCACTTCCTTGTCACTGGACCGACCGGATCCGGCAAGACAGTCGCCCTCACCTTTCTCTTGGCCCAGGCCTTCCGAGTAAAACCCTCACCGCGTGCTGTCTTCTTCGATAAGGATCGCGGCGCGGAAATTTTCATCCGGGCAATGAACGGCTCCTACGAGATCCTCTCACCCGGAACTCCTACCGGTTTCAATCCGCTGCAGCTCGAGAACTCCGGTGAAAACCGGGAGTTTCTCCTCCGTTTGCTGAAGGCGATGCTGCGCAAGGATCGCGCGGATGCCTTCGATCAGGAGGAAGAAGACACCCTTGAGCGCGCGATCGTGCGGATCATGTCCGAACCGGTGGCGGAGCGAACGCTCGTCAACTTTGCCGGTCTCCTGACCGGCCGTTCACGTGCCGATCCTAACGATCTCAATTCTCGGCTTCGGCCCTGGATCGACGGAGAAAAGGCTTGGTTGTTCAATGCTAGGCACGACGTCTTGTCCTTTTCCGGCCGCCGCGTATTCGGCTTCGACATGACGAGCATCCTCGACAACGACGAGGTTCGCACCCCGGCTCTGATGTATATCTATCACCGTCTTGACGAGCTCTTCGACGGCACGCCTGTGATGATCTTCATGGACGAAGGATGGCGCCTGCTACGGGATCGGACCTTCAGCGACTTCATCGTCGACAAAATGAAAACGATCCGCAAACTGAACGGGATCGTCGGATTTGGCACCCAATCGGCTGCCGATATCGTGAACTCGCCGGCGGCCCATACCCTGATCGAACAGTCGGCGACCAATATTCATTTCCCGAACCCCCGCGCCGACGAGGAAAGCTACATCAACCGTTTCGGGCTGACGGCGAAGGAATTCGGCTTCATCCGCAATACGCCGCCCGAAAAGCGCTCCTTCCTCATTAAGCATGGCAATGACAGCGTCATCGCCAGGCTCGACCTCGGGTCTATGCCCGACCTGATCAAGGTCCTCTCCGGGCGCAAAGAAACCGTCGAAGAATGCGCAGCGCTTCGTGATCAGTTCGGTGACGACCCCATGGGCTGGCTCGCGAAGTTCTGCGGCTGGGAGCAGCAACCGTGAGAGGCAGCCGCACTCCGACATATGCCACGGCCGTGCTCATGCTTCTCGCATGCGGGCCTGGCGTTGGTCCCTATCCTGCAATGGCCGACGTACCAACGATCGACGGCACCAATTTCGACCCAAGAGATCGTCGAGATAAAACAACGAGCAATCTCGAAGACACGGATCACGACCGTTACATCATCCACACATCCGTGACCTGCTCGATGTATCGGCCGGGCCGGACAAACGATCCGGTCGGGGCTGCGCAAGCCAACCCAGAAATCGCCGGGCTCGCCCGGCGGGTCGCGCAGGAACAAGGCGTCGACGAAAGCCTCTTTCTCGCTCTCATCTATCAGGAAAGCCGGTTCAATCCCTGCGCCAAGTCCGCCGCCGGCGCGACTGGCCTGACACAGCTCATGCCGGCGACAGCGGCAGGCCTCGGCGTTGACGAGAACAATATCGAAGACAACCTGCGCGGCGGCGCGCGATATCTGAGAGAGCAACTGCTAAAATTTGGCGGCGATACCAATCTGGCACTTGCCGCCTACAACGCAGGTCCGGGAGCGGTCAGCAAGTATGGCGGGATTCCGCCGTTCAAGGAGACGCAAGGCTACGTCGCCTCGATCACACAGGCCTGGCTGCCGGCTTTCGGTGGCTCAGACAAGTCGGGGATTCCCCTCAATTTTGGCGGTGGAGAGACCGCCTATACCGGCATGCGGTCATCGACGCTCAATGCCATGGGCGCAAGCGCGTCGACGTCGGACAGCCTTGGCAACGTTGCGAGCTGGTACCAGCAACTCGGCGCGATGCAGACCGGCACGATCCAGGACAGTTGGGACCAGAATTCGACGGCCCGCAACGCCAATCTGGAAATGATGAACAGCGTCATCAAGTTGACGACGGCGATGGCCGACCTCGTCAATTCTCGCAATGCGATGTCGGCAGCCAATCTTTCCGGATCATCACGGACAGCCGCCGGCGGTTCCAGTGATACCTCGCCGCGCGATACGACCGGCTTGTGCGACCCCCGACAGAACCTGGTGTGGAGCGACGAGCAAAACGGCTGCATCCAGAAGCGCCCCAATACCAACGATGTGCGGCTGCTGCTTCAGCCGCAATGAAGGAGGACTGCAATGATAATCAAGGCCTCGAGCACATTGATCCTGTTCTTGTTGCCGGCAGCCGCGCTTGCCGACGTTCCGGTGATCGACAAGACCAACTACGCGGTCGCCAAGCAGACCGCGGATACGACGGACAAGATCCTCGATACCAACAAGAACATCCTGACGACGGTGCAGGATACGCTGAAGGCGGTGACGGGTGACCGCGGCAGCACCGCCGCGCCCCTGAAGGACCTGGCGATCGGCAACGGCTTCAGCGTCTCCTCCATCCCGTCCTTTGATAGCATTCTCAAGGAGGGCGTTCCCAATTTTGGATCGATGGGGGGCGATATCGCTAAGGCAGCGACCATATTCATCAATGGCTTGCAACTGGTGAAAAGCTTGTCGGGTAAGGAAAACAGCAGCTTTTCTGGTGACAAGTCCTACGAGCAGCTCGTCAACTCCGTGCTCAGCGTTTCAGCGCTGATCAACGGATCACAACAGGCAATCGAAACGCGAAGGAGCGCTTTTGAGCAAGCCGGATCGCAGATCGGCAGCGCTCAGGACATCAAGGGGTCGATCGATCAGAACAGCCAGCTCCAGGTCCAGTCGGGCCTGACGTTGAACGAGATGATCGGTGTGATGAACGGCGCAGTCTCAGCGCTGCAGGCGGAGAACCAGCGGCGCCTGACGGATATTTCCAACACCAAGAAGGCGCTGAGCTACGGCAACTGAATCATGAAAAACGCGATCCTGAATGCCGCAGTCGTTGCAAGCCTGTCGATGCTGGCCGGCTGCGGCACGGTCAAAGAAAAGACCGCCCCTTGCAAACGGCCGGCCAACCTGACGTCCTTTGCTGCTGATCTCCGATACGATTGCGGGCCGATGCGGGCGGTCAACAATCCCGCCGCCGCCTTTGCCGCGATAGGCATCCCCGAACCAGGCGGCAAATAGGGTCTCAAGATGCAAGATTTTCTGGGCGATCTCCTTCAGCGGATTGAAGATTCCGGCTCGAGCTTCTCGCAGCAGGCCTATACCGTTGTCGGCAACGAATTAATGCCGCTCTTGCGGATCATGCTGATAGTCTATGTCGCCTGGTATGGCCTGCAACTTGTTATGGGCACCTCGCGTCTATCGGTCGGCGAAACCATCGGCCGGATTGTCAGGATGATGATCATCCTGGCGCTTGTCGGCTCCTGGGCAAATTTCAATAACCTCTTCTACCACTGGCTCAACGACACACCCGAGGATGTTGGTCGGGCCATTCTTGCGGCTTCCGGAACGGGGATTACCGATCCCACCAATGGCCTGTCGCAGATCTGGAAGACGGCCAACGAGGCGGCCTCGGCTTTCGCCGAGCAATCGGGCTACTTCTCCATCCTCCCCAGCATGATCGGCATCCTGACTATAGTCGGCGCCGGCGTGTTCATCGCGATTGCGCTAGCGATCCTCATCCTCGCGAAGGTGATGCTCTGGGTGCTGATCGGTGTCGCGCCGGTCTTCATCGCCTGCATGCTCTTTGAACGAACCCGGGGATATGGCATCGGCTGGTTCAATCAGGTCCTGACCTATGCGCTTATTCCACTGTTCATTTATGTCATCGCCGCCTTTCTGATCGCAGCGATGAGCCCGGAGCTCACCAAAATCGATGCAGCAAGCGGATTGCGGACCCTCACCCTTGCCGACGTCGCAGGCTTCCTGCTGCTTTGCGTCGCCGGTGGATTTGTCATGCTCTACATCCAATCGATCGGTCAGGGGATCGCCGGCGGGATTGCAGTTGGCGTCGGCAGCGCCGCACGCCGCATTTCGCAGTTCGTCGGAATACAAGTTCCGCTGACGGCGGCGCGCGGCAGCACAGCTGCCGGCCGAGGTGCCTATCGCGCTGGCCGCTCCCTTGCCAGCAGGTTCAGCAACCGCGGTGGTGGCGACGAAGGCACCGACGGAGCGCGGACCGCGATGCAAACGAAGATTTCCCGCCAGGGCCTCCCAGGCTGATCAACCGGATATGAAGCACCAACATGGCAGATACCAAAGAATTTGACCTTCGAACCTATTATCAAAGCGGGGACATCTGGGAGCAGGAGATCGTCAAGAAGGCGAAGCGGTCCCGCACCCTTGCCTGGTTGGTGACGCTGACATTCGCTGGCATAACGTTGCTGAGCCTGCTGGCTTTGGTGATGCTCGTGCCGCTGAAGAGCTTTGAGCCTTACATCGTCGAAGTCGACAGGAACACCGGCTATCTCGAGGTCAAGAGCGGTCTGACGCGACCGGCCAACCTCACTGAACAGCAGGCCATCACTCAGGCAAATATCGTGCGCTATATCCGGTCGCGCGAGGGTTACGATCCCTATGCCATCGAACAGAACTTCGAGATTGCAGCACTTCTGTCGACCGGCAACGCTGCCCGAGAGTTGCAGGATCTCTACAGCGCCGCCAACGCCAAAAACCCTGCCAAGGTCTACGGGAAAACGAAACGGGTCACAGTCGAGATAGCATCCGTGACATTTCCGAACAGTTCTACCGGGATCGTGCGGTTTGCCACGACCGAAGTTTCCGACACGGACGCGGTCACCCGTCATTGGATCGCGGTTGTTCGCTATCGCTACACGGACACGCCGGCGACCAACGAATGGCGCTTCGAAAACCCGCTTGGCTTCCAGGTCTACGACTATCGACGGGATCAGGAAACAGTAACGGAGAGCAATCGGTGAGGCGGTTCTTTCTAAACGGCTTTCTGCTCGCAGCATGCATAGCGAACACATCGAACGCGGTTGAGACGCCAGCCGCCGGCCGGCTCGATCCCCGCGTGACCAGCGTCGTCTACCAGCCGAACAATGTCGTGCGTGTTTTTGCGACTTACGGCATCTCGACGATGATCATCTTCGACGAGGACGAAAAATTCGAGACGATTGCTGTTGGTGACACCTCAAGCTGGGATGTCGTGCCAACCGACAAGGGCAACATCCTCTTTGTAAAGCCGAAAGCGAAGGATGTCGCGACCAACATGAATGTCGTGACCACCAAACGCATCTACTACCTTGAGCTCAATGACTATGCGCCGGAGGACAACAAAAAGGTCTTCGGCATCCGTTTCGTTTATCCCGACAAGGATTTGAATGCCTCGCTGCGGAAGGAGGCCGAAGCGCGCGCCGGCTATCCGAACATTTCCGGCATCGACAAGGCGAACGTCAACATCGACTACTCTTTCTCCGGCGATACGGCTCTTAAGCCGCTGATGGTGTTTGATGACGGCGAGAAGACCTTCTTCAAATTCGGTCCGAAGGTGCCGGCAATCTTCGCGGTGAACAGCGACTTCAGCGAGACGCTGCGTAACTTCCGGCGCGAGGGCGAATACATCGTCGTCGATGGCACCGCGACGCAATATACGCTGCGCGATGGCGACCAGTGGACCTGCATCTTCAATCTGCGCAAGCCGGATTTTGGCCAGCCTGACGCTGATGTCTTCGGCCCCTCGCCTGACAGCCGAGCGACGACACGAAGAAGGAGCGGCAACTGATGCAGCGTTCTCCAGAACTGGAAGCCATGCTCGCCGGCGACGAGGTCGCGGTGCGCGATAGCCGCGCCCGTCGGAAACACCTTCTTGGCGGCACCGCCTTGCTGCTTGGTGGCGCAGTCCTCGTCTACGTCGTCTTCTTCGGCGCTCAGAAGCCGACACACGATACCTTGCAGGGCGACGAGGAATTCTCGACAACAACCTTCAGGCCGCCGTCATTTCTGCGCCCGGAGCCTCAACCCGATCCAAAGCCAGCCGACAATATCATCCAGATACCGGAGCCGCCGCCCGAAAAACCTGCACCGCCCGACACGACCGAATTTGCCGTGCCGCCACCGCCGGCGGTTGCCGCAGCAACGCCTGCGGCCGAGCCCGAACCGGAAATATTCCCAGAGCGATTCCGCTCGAAGCAGATCGTCGTCGATTCCGCGAAGGGTGAAAGCGACGGATCATCATTCGGTGGCAGCAATGCTGCCGGCGGCCCAACGGTGGCGGGCGAAGATCGCAACAGCAAATTCCTCGCGACAGCGTCGGCCGTCGGCGACCGGTCAGCCCAGGCACGCAAGATCGACCGGATTGACGCGATGATCCCCGAAGGCACGCTCATCCCCGGTATCCTCGAAACTGCGATTAATAGCGATCTGCCGGGCCAGATCCGGGCAATCACGTCCCAGGACGTGTATTCCTTCGATGGTAGGCGCGTCCTGATCCCAACGGGCACGCGACTGATTGGTGAATACCAGTCGGAGGTGACCCGTGGGCAGAAGCGCATCTTCGTCATCTGGACCAGGCTGCTGCGTGACGATGGCGTCACCGTTCGGCTGAACAGTATCGGAACGGATAGCCTCGCACGCTCCGGCCTCACCGGCATTGTCGACAACAAGTGGCGTGAGCGTTTTGGCTCCGCAATCCTGCTCTCGATTGTTGGCGCCAGCTCGTCTTACCTGACGGGTTACGGAAGCGGCCAATACAGCTCGGGCAGTGGCAACGGAGAATCCGATTCCGACCCGGCTGCAGACCTCGCGCGCGAAACGATCGCCCAGACCTTCTCCGACATGGCAAACCAGGCGCTGTCGGAGAACCTCAAAATTCCACCGACCATCAGTGTGCTCCAGGGCGAGCGCATTTTCGTCTACGTCCGGCAGGATCTCGACTTTTCCGCCATGTATCCCGATCCGGTCGAGGAAGCACTGAAGGAGATCAAACATGAACGAGGCCTCGATCAAGGTCGTAGCCGGTAACGATCCGTATTATTTCCTGCGCCGCGCCCTGGCGCCGCTCGGCGAGTTCCTCAATGACCCCGGCGTCATCGAGATATCGGTCAATAGGCCAGGAGAAGTGTTTGTCGAACGCCTTGGCGCGGACGCAATGGAATTCCACGCCATTGCCGCCCTGACAGCTAAGGAGATCGAGCATATTGGCGAACGGGTCGCTTCGGCCAGCAACCAGTTCATCAGCCGGATCAATCCGTTGCTCAGTGCCGCACTTCCCACAGGCGAGCGCATCCAGATTGTCCTGCCTCCGGCTGCCGCGGACGGTGGCTCGATCTCGATCCGCAAGCAGGTCGTCAACGACTTCACGCTGGCGCAATATCGCGACAACGGCGGGCTCGACAGAGTGTCCGTCACCGTTGGCGGCGCGAGCGAGATCGAGACGAGGCTGACCGCTCTGCTCGAAGCCGAGCGGATCCATGACTTTATTGAAACGGCGATCCGCGAACGTGTGTCGATGCTGATCAGTGGCGGCACATCGACGGGAAAGACGACGTTTTTCAACGCCTGCCTCAAAAGCATCGATCCGCATGAGCGCATCTTGACGCTTGAAGATACCCGTGAGCTTTTCCCGCCCCATCGCAACAGCGTGCATCTGCTGGCGTCACGCGGCGACCAGGGCACGGCGCACGTCTCGATCCAGACCCTGCTTGAGGCATCGCTTCGTATGCGGCCGGATCGTTTGTTCGTCGGCGAGATCCGCGGCGCAGAAGCATTCGCCTTTCTGCGTGCGATCAACACTGGACACCCCGGAAGCATGTCGACGGTTCATGCCGATACGCCAACCGGCGCATACGAGCAACTCGCGATGATGATGATGCAGGCCGGCATGTCCTCCGGCTACTCCAAGCAGGATCTGATGTCCTACATCCGCATGGTCATCCCGATCGTTATTCAGTTACGGCGCGACGGCGGGCGAAGAGGCGTCTCCGAGATCTTCTACGCAAGGCGGACAGCATGAGCCGGGAATATGCCGCCGTCTACCTGTTCTTCTGCGCTTTGCTCGCAGTCGCAGTCTGGATGCTTGCCTATTCGCTGATTTTGCAAGTCGTTTGGAAGGATGGGCGCGTCCTCCATATGATGACGACGACCAACCCGCTCGTCCCGTTTCAGCAATTTGCCGCTTATATCGGCAACCGGCCGCTTCAACTGGTCGCCTGCGCGGCCGCGATCCCGGCATTGGCTGCCGCTGTCGCAGCCGCGATGTTCGGACTTCGACGACCATCCAATCCGTTGGGAGACGCGGCGTTTCAGGATATGGCTACCCTGCGGCGCTCAGGCTGGTTCCGCAAGGATGGCCATGTCCTCGGCGCCTACGGTAGCAGTATCTTGAGGCGAAAGGACGATCGTCACCACCTGATCATCGGACCGACCCGCTCCGGCAAGGGTGTCGGCTATGTCATCCCGAATGCGCTGATGTTTCCAGGCTCGATGATCGTCACGGATCTCAAGGGCGAAATTTTCGAACTGACGGCCGGATACCGGAAATCGCGAGGGCATCAGGTATTTCTGTTTTCGCCAGGGTCGCCGAAAACGCATCGCTGGAATCCGCTCGACTTCGTCCGGTCCGATCGCGGCAGCCGTACGATCGATATCCAGAATATGTCAGCGATCTTGATACCGGAGACGGTCGGATCGGAGAATGCCGTCTGGCAGGGCACGGCCCAGCAGGTCATTGCGGGTATCATCAGTTACATCCTGGAGAGCCGCCACTATCACAATCGGCGCAATTTCGGCGAAGTGAATGCTTTCTTCAATGCCGGCGTCGATCTCCGGGCCCTGATGAAGCTTATCAAAGAGAATGAAACGGATCTGTCACGCTTCACGGTTGATAGCTTCAATGCCTACATCTCACTCAACGAACGCGCTGCGCGCTCGGCGCTCCTCGATATCCAGAAGGCGCTGGCTCCGTTCCGCAACGAGCGCGTGGTCGCGGCCACCAGTATCACCGACATCGACATCGCCTCTCTGCAGCGGCGACCGGTCACAATCTATCTCGCACCCAACATCACCGATATGACCATCCTTCGACCACTGCTGACACTCTTCGTTCAGCAGATCATGGATCTCCTGACCCGCGAACATAATCCGGCTGCCCTGCCCGTCTACTTCCTTCTCGACGAATTCCGGCAGTTGAAACGAATGGACGAGATTCTCAACAAACTGCCCTATGTCGCGGGCTACAATATCAAGCTAGCCTTCATCATTCAGGACCTGAAGAATATCGACGAAATCTACGGTGAAACCGCGCGGCACTCGCTGCTCGGCAATTGCGGCCTTCAACTCATCCTCGGCGCCAACGACCAGGCAACCGCCGATTATACCTCTCGTGCACTTGGGAAGCGGACGATCCGCTATCAGTCAGAATCGAGGACGGTCGAGTTGATGGGGCTTCCGCGCCGCACCAAGGTCGAGCAGATTCGCGAGCGCGACCTGATGATGCCGCAGGAGATCAGACAAATGCCGGAGAAGAACGCGATCCTGCTGGTCGAAGGTCAACGGCCAATCCAGACCAAAAAGATCCGCTACTACAAGGTCGAACCGTTCAAAACCGCTGCTGCTGCTCCGTATCGCATGGTCGAAATTCCTGAGGTCGAACTTACAACGATGCCGATGGTGCCGGCTGTGCTGCAGGACTACGAACAGTCCCCGACCGAAAACCTTGAAAAGCCTGAACTTTCACAAGCAACCGACAAAGAAGCGTCTCCTTCGATAACGCCGAGAAGGACCCGCACTGTTGATCTCGCTTCGAAGGGCAGCATCCCGATGCAACAGGCGCCTGAAAAACTCGTGACAGCAGAGCTGCGTCTCGTAAAGACGGCACAAAAATTGAAGGCCGCTGTCGAAAGAGTAGTCGATGACAATCCCAATCTGTCGCTAAAGCAGCGAAAGAGCATTCACGACATCCTTGCAAACACCGTCCCTGATCCGGAGGAGATTGGCACCTAGCAACAATCCAACGTCCGCAGTCACCACGACGACCAGCAAGCCGCTCGACGGAGCCCTCTATCCCTGGAAAAGGCACACCGAAAGTCTGTCATCAGCTCTTTCACTTGAGGTCGACAAGACATCCCGCATCAAACAGGGCCTCCTGCCTAGCCGATCGTCAGCGTAGCTCTGCATCAATCTATTGAGCCAGGATTGATTGAGACGAGACGCGACACTTATCTGCCATCGAAGCGGGAGAGCATGTCTCTCAATTGGTCGTTCTGTGTTTCCAGTTTTTCGGCAAGTGTGGCCCTGAGCTGTTTGATATCATCATCCAAGCTGAACGCTGCGGTGACATATTCCCCCCGCTCGTCACGTGGCGGCGGCTCAACCAGTTTGGCTGGGGCTTTGGCCCCTGCGGACTTCAAGGAGACCCGAGACGCCTTGGCCGCTTTCTTCTTAGTTCGAAGATCGTAGGTAGGTCGAGCATTGCTGATCGTTAGCGCATCCTCGGAAACTTGATGCGCATCTCCGGGCTCTTCCGCTATCTCGGTGTGCGTCAGCTGTTCAGTCACCGCAGAGTTTTCGGAGGATACGTGGTGGGCCGAGACCCTGACGACGACGCGCTCATGCTCGGGTACCATCGCATCTGCAACCGGGGCGGCCTGTGTGATCCTCACCTCGTCGGAGACAACGCTCGGCGAGGCCTCTTCGCGAGGGGGAATTGCCGGCTCTTGGGCTGGTTTTGCAGCTTGAGCCGGGGCCTTAGACCTAAATTTGGAGATAATGTTCCATGGCGACATAGACGTTCCCTCTCGCTTGAAGCGCCAATATACGCGGCGCAGAGACCGGATCAGAAAGTCCGATCGGGCGAACGATTCTCTACATGGACTTTAACCGATGGCGGATGCGAAGCAAACCATCCGCCATCGATAGGCGATCACTTCAGTCCAAGACGGCTGCGAAGATCAGCGTTCTCACCGCGAAGCTTTTCTGCCAGCGATTTGCGGAGGCGCTGATTTTCTTCCTCGAGCTGGAGAAGTTCCGCGAAGTCGTCTGCCAGAGGAGATGTGGCCGCTGTTGGCTTCGCAGAACGGTTTGGCCCGCGTTTGCCTGTCGTTGGGCTTGCTGCTGTGCGCTTACCGCGGGTCGCTGTGGCGCTGGCAGCTGCCGGCGATGCGGCAACCTCGGTGCGCTTGGGACGACCACCGCGGTTTTTCTTAACTGGCTCCGCAGTCGTTGCAGCTGCCTTCGCATCCGCCTTTTTGACACGCGGTGCACGTTTCTTCTTTGCTGGGGCTTCCGGCGCTACAGCGGCTGTGTCTGGAGCAATGCTTGGATTGTTTTCGTCGGCCATTGGCGTATCTCCCTGTTTGGCAATTTCGTTGTCGTTTGTAGATTCGAGGCTGTCAATATCGGATGCGATACTTCAGCATTCGAGCATAATGCCCAATGGAGTTTGCAATTGTCTTGATGGCACTTTGGCGATCTCACATCGGCACCGGATGTCGGGTGACAATGTTGAGTGCGATGACACAGGACACTACGCCGCCTCACGCAGACCATACGAACCTCAGTGGAACTGGCCCGCAAAGTAAAGCCCGGCTTAGGCTACCCGCCTCCGCTCGGCCTCCGCTTTGATAGCGGCGTCCTTTGCCATTTTGATAAGGTAGACGACAAACGGTTGATCGCTGAGTTCAGCGAGTTTTTTGGCTGCTTCGAGATGATCAATCAGATGAACCTGCGACATATAAACCTCCGTTGCAAAGCGCATATTCAGCATTGCTAATGAAACTTAACCAAGGTTTACTATGCGAGGTTTGGTCCGGCACCGTACGACG
Source organism: Rhizobium sp. 05N430 (assembly GCF_056396985.1). NCBI lineage: Bacteria > Pseudomonadati > Pseudomonadota > Alphaproteobacteria > Hyphomicrobiales > Rhizobiaceae > Rhizobium > Rhizobium sp. 05N430. The sequence continues at coordinate 62,825 of NZ_JBFTMO010000019.1, forward strand.
ACAGAGGCTGTGGGTAGCGTCTGCACTGCTAGGACCGGCGGCCGCTCTGACGGCCCTACTTTGACGCAACGACAGCGGATGAAGATACATTCGAACTGCAAACATCTTTGTGCGCGCAAACCTGTTGGTGTAACGGCTCGTGCGCTACCTAGATACTGCGGTCTGTTTTACAGCGAGCTTGCTGCGTCAGAACCAACATGGGCTGCTGTCGACGTCCGAACTCAGAGTGCCAAATAGTGCGGATGATGTTTTTCACCGGCGACACACATTTCGGCGATCCGGGTGTCCTCCGTCTGGATCGAAGGCCTCTCTCCAACATGGAGGAACACGACGCAGCGCACATCCGGAACTGGAATGAGAGGGTCGGGTCCGACGAGGCCTGGCATCTTGGAGACGTCGTGTCGGCGAAGGCCCGCAGTTTGCAACTAACTCCTAAGGAAGTTCAACGGCGGCAAGCACCTGACCGTCGGCAACAACGATCCTGAGACGACGCCGCAGTCGCGAGAAGGGGATAGCGCGCAACACTATGCCGAGCTCCAGCAGGGCGGTCACCACCTGATCCTTTGCCACTATGCTTTCCGGACATGGAAGCAGATCGGAAAGCAGTCTATAGATCTGCTCGGCCACTCACATGGGCGGTTGAAGCCCCTTCCCCGCCAATCGACGTCGGAGTTGGCGCACAAGGGCTGCGTCCAGTCACCCTCGATGTGATCCTTCGGAGAAGTCGGTGGCCGACGAGGAGTGAGATATCGTTGAGGACGATTAGCACGCGAGACGTCGGAGGACGAAAGCTGCCGGCGACCATTTTTACAGGCTATGGCGCCATTACGGCGAGTTATCGTCTGGCTCCGGTTGAAGACGGAACATTCAACGCGCGTGCTCGTTCGCTCCTAACCAAAAGAGGAGGAGCATTCATGACCAACGTTTACAACGAAAGCGCGCCCGTATACGCGGGTGACCTGGCCAAAAGTACTTTGACTGCATTCTTTGACAGCCGGGGCAACGCCGAGACTGCCATCGAAAAGCTGAGGTCGGCAGGCGTTGCCGACGTCCGTCTAATGCCGGGCTACGAGGCTAACGGCGAAAACGTTGCAAGCGAAAGGGAAGGTTCCGGGTTCTGGGCCGGGCTGGCCGACTGGTTCTTTCCCGACAATGACCGCGACGTCTTTGCCGAGGGCCTTCGTCGCGGCGGCTTTCTCGTCTCTGCTTCGGTCGACGACAGCAACTACGACACGGCGCACGACATACTTGACGACGAGGGATCGATCGACATGGACGAGCGGGCCGACCTGTGGCGCGCCGAAGGCTGGTCGGCCGGCGGATATAACCAGCAGGCTGTAGCGTCCAAGGAGGACGTGTTCCAGGCTGATGCGACCGCAGGCAGCGCGACCGGCATCGGCCGATACAGCAGGAGTTCCAAAGCGACTTCGCCAAGGGTTCGCGGATACGATCTGGCTGAAGACGTTTCGAGCGACGTTGTCGACGACATTATCCCGACCGGCCACCAACGCGACGTGTCAGAGGGCGACCGCAATGCTAACGAACGGATGTCGCAAAGCCAGTCGATCGACGACTTACGGCAGAGCCAGAGCCTGCCAGGCAGTCGCTGACTCCGAAGACTTTTGAAGCCAAGCTCGATCAGCGCAGCCCCGTATGACTGTATCTGTAAGTGCGTTCGATTTCCGCTGCCTTTGATGCAAGCGAGCGGCGGTTATGCGGCGAGCCCGATCAAGGTTTGAGCCAACTGCTTCCGATTGTATGGCTTTGTGAAGAAAATTCCGCGCTCCGGCATCTGGTGGAGGAGCGGCTTCGCCATCGCGGATACAACAAGTATCTCGATCGGCGGATATCGTTCACGCACGGCTGTTGCGAACACGAGGCCATTCATCGAGCCGGGGATGTCGATATCCGTCCAAATTATTCGAATACCAGGCTCCGCTTCCAATAGCCGAAGAGCGTCATCCGCGTTGGTTGCTTCGAAAACCTCGAAACCAATATCTTCGACAAGGTCCAGCGCCATCATCAAAAGAAGCGGCTCGTCTTCAACGACTAATACTTGGATCACCGGATCCTCCCCGTAGTGCGAACTACCAGACCGCAAGGGAGTTCCATAGTTTGATGACTATAATCGAAGGACGGCATTATCGAACCTGAGGTCACTGTCTGCGGCGTTCCGTGAGCTTGAAGCTCTGGGCCGCTCAACATCCACGCACGATGCGACGGTTTTGCTCGCCACTGGATGAAAGTGGACCCTTGCTGCCGAACAAGCCTCAGGTCGTCTCAAATTCAGTGAAACCCGCGCAGAAACCCTACATACGAGCGCTTTCAAAACTGTTGGGGAACACCATATTCGCAGTATTATTAGTGTTGGGGCGGGCAGGTGAACGAAGACTTCCAAAAAGACATCGATAAAGTCCAGCGAATTTCCGCGGTTCCATCGATACTCGATGTCGTTTGCCGCTCGACCGGAATGGGGTTTGCTGCCGTAGCCCGCGTCACGGAAGAGCGATGGATCGCATGTCAGGTCTTGGACAATGTCGATTTCGGGCTGCCGGCGGGTGGTGAGTTGAAGGTGGAGACCACTCTCTGTCATGAGATCCGGCAGCATCATGAAGTCGTCGCCATCGACGATGTGGCTGAAGACCCGATCTACAGTGACCACCACACACCGCGGATCTACGGCCTCCAAAGCTACATCTCGGTGCCGATCATCCTTCCCGACGGAACTTTCTTCGGCACTCTGTGCGCTATCCACTCCAAGACAGCGAAGGTCAACAACCCCGAGACAATAGGGACCTTTAAGCTGTTCGCAGAACTGATCGCCTACCATCTTGACGCCAGTGACAGGCTAGATGCCGCAAAAATTGATCTTGACCACGAAAGAAAGCAATCCGAGGTTCGGGAACAATTCATCGCCGTGCTCGGCCACGATCTTCGCAACCCGATCGCCGGCGTGGACGCCGGGATCAATCGGCTTCTACGTCATGGCTGGACCGATAAGTCGCCACAACTCTTACGCATGATGAAGGCAAGCCTGGTGCGCATGGCGGGACTGGTAGACAATGTCATGGACCTGGCGCGCGCGAGGCTCGGCGGCGGGATCAATCTTGACTTCGATCCCGACCGAACCATTGAGGACACGATCGAGCACGTCGTTCAGGAGTTCAAAATCGCGCATCCCGAAAGAGCGATCGAGATGTGCCTGGAGATCGAAGCTCCGCTTCGGATCGACCATGCGCGAATAGGACAGATGTTCTCCAATCTCCTTGGAAACGCCCTAACGCACGGTGCACCAGACCATCCCGTGCGGGTGAAGGCAATCACCACGGATGACAAATTCGAGTTAAGCGTCGAAAATCGTGGCGAGCCAATTCCGCAGCAATCTCTCAATAAGCTTTTCCAACCTTTTGAAAGAGCAGAGGGTTCGAAGGGTCAGGGGTTGGGGTTGGGCCTCTTTATTGCTTCAGAAATTGCCCGTGCCCACGGAGGGACGTTGGGAGTTCTGTCCGACGAGAAGATGACCCGCTTCAGCTTCTCCATGACCAAGGAGTTTGATCCCGTTGCAAGATTGGCTCCGAAATGAGCGCCGTTGGACACCAAGGCATTGCTGGCACCGTTCAGGCTGCTCGCCGCCGCCGGACGGATACCGCGCCCACTTCCCTTTCTGGACGTTAGACCCCGAAACAGATCGCATTGGCCATGCATCGGGACGATGCTAGCCCACCGTACCTTCGCCGCAAGTGCAAACCTCGGATTTAATCACCGCTGTACCGAGGCAAGGACCGAATATCTTGGGCCCAAGAAAGCTCCGATGAGCACCAAAACTGTGCGCGTGGTCCGAGATCTTGCCGCTGCGTTATGGTCCCAAGCCGGATTCCAACCTGATTGGCATCCTCGAGTTCGCCGCTCGTATAGATCGGCGAGCCGCAGTTGGAGCAAAAGTATTGCATTCTTCTGCGGCCGTTAGCGGCGGTCTTCACGTACAGCGTTGGATGGCCAGAAGTTAGGCGGAAGTTCTCACGTAGGGCCGTTACGGTCACGCGGTACGCCGCACCCGTAAGCCGCTGGCAGTCGTTACAATGGCAAATCGTGACGTCCTGGGCTTGGACCTTAGCGACTTGACCTGTCCACACTGGCACGCGCCGTCGATGTCGATATGCATCTCATCTCCAACCACTCATATCTTTGACGAAATAGGGGTTGAATGCCAGATGTCGATGTGACTGTGTCAGATTTCCAGACTCCTCACCGATAAAAATCGGAGTTCTTTGGAGCGAAAGGCGTGGCGGACACCTTGGCAATACCAAAACACGCACTAAATGCGTCGTGGGCATGATGACTTCCCTCTTCGTTGTCTTGTCCGCTCCTATGCTCAATTCCCGAGCACAATTCAGCGCCACCTCCCAGCGGCGCTATTTTTTTCCTTGAATTCTGGGCTATTCGGATTCCCGTGTGGAATTGCCAGTGTCGAGCGGCCGATCCTGAGCGGACAGGTTTATGGGGCCCCCCTGAGAAACAGGACAGCGCCAATGCACCGGTTTATGAGTTCACAACCGAGGAATTAGCAAGCCGCTTCGCGAGCAAACCAGTATCGACTTGGTCTTCACTTCACGTCGTCCCCCGATTAGTCAGCCCGCTCGACAAAAATATGGACTTAACATGATGATGCGGAGATACCTCTTGACGTTGGACCGACACAACCGGCAGACCCGCAGCGGTCTTTCCACGGAAGCTAAACTCATAGAGGCCTTGGCCGCGCAAGATCTGCCATCCATCATGCCGCCTGACTAGCTTGTTGCAACCATGCAAATGGATATCGAGGGAACGGCATCGCAATCCACGAGTCCACTTTGGACGCCATCAATATGTGGAAGCTTGAACTGAGGGTGGTCGCGTTGGTCGGTGCGGCCCAATTCAGCCGCACCGCGTAGAAGGCAAATCGCCGTGCATATCTGGCTTCAGAAGCCCCAAGACGCGGTCTACCAGTCTGCAGCGACGTTCAAAGCCGTCTTTGACTTCGTGTCTGCCTTCGCCAAGCTCTGGAGAATTCGCTCGTCGGAAAACGGCTTCCCGATCACGTCGACTGCGCCGTCAAGACCGTGACCGACCTCTCGGGGCGTTCCGGTCACGAAGATCACTTTCGGTCCATAGCGGTCGATCAACCTTCTGGCCAAGGCGGCTCCACTCAACCCATCCGCTAGACCAAGGTCGACCAAAGCGGCCTCGACACGAGGGGCGTGAGCGAGCGCCTGTTCCACTGTGGAAACTGGACCAACCGTAGAATGCCCAGAGTCCGTAACAATCCGCTCAAGCTCCATAGCAATGAGCGCCTCATCTTCAACAATCAAAACCCGCATATTCTCCTCCTGAACATCCGACGAGTTAGGTCACGTTTCATGCCCGTCGAGGTTTGTTCACGGGTTTTTGACGGCGAGCCAGCAGCCCGATGAGGAGATGTGTGACCGCTCGCAATGATAGGACCCGACCCTCCATATGCTACGGCGCTCTAAGCCCTACCTTTCAGCAAGGCTGTCGCCGTAGCCTTCCCGGCCAGCTGCCCGTCATCAGCCCTGCCTGTAGCAAGGTTGCTTGCATAAGATGTAGCTCATAAACTTGGAGCTGCGCGATGCAAATTGTCATAGATACCATGTCGTGCGTTGATCGTAGAACCGATCGATTGCGACGGCGTTGTGCTGACTGTTCGGCTCAACGCGAGGGATATCCGAATTCCACTCTCCGCTATCGCAGACTGGAGCCCGATAGGCGGTGAACAAGGATCGCTTCCGCTTGATCGCTGGATCAAACGACGATCCGATGTCGTTTGCTGCTGACGTTGTTTTTATGGTTGCAGGCTTCCAAAAGCCATTGCATGTTGCTGCCCGTAAAAATGCCAAGGGGAACAAAAATGGCAACAGGTACAGTCAAATTTTTCAACATGGACAAGGGGTTCGGCTTCCTCACCCCGGATGGCGGCGGAGCGGATATCTTCGTCCACATCTCCGCGCTTCAGGCGTCCGGCATCCAATCCCTGCGCGATGGTCAGAAGGTTTCGTTCGATACGGAGCCTGACAAGAGGGGTAAGGGCCCCAGAGCCGTCAACGTGCAGCTTGAGACCGCATGAGGCTGTATGCCCCTGCGGTGCTGCCACAGAATTCTGTCGCAAGTAAACAGTGCCTTAGAAAGATAATCTTGGTCGGTTTCGGCACTCTACAACTACGCTTCGGAATTGAAAGCCGGGGGATTGGGCGTCTTCAAGCCAAGGCGAACGCTTTGGCCTGATGCCCACGAAAGTGCAAAATGAATGCCTGAAAAATCCTGCTCGGTGACCTTGCCCAGCTCGGTCACCCGAACGATGTATCTGTCTCCCCGGAGGATGAGATCAACAGCCGACTGTTTCATTTTTTCGTCCCATGATCAGCGGAAATACAGTGTCGTGCGTCGGGATCGTGCGAACCACTAAGTTTGACGCGCTTCGCCCAACGCAGCCAGCAACTCGCTTTTGGTTGTATATCCGGCCTGCAAAAGGTCGAAGAGGCGCGATACCAACGAGCATCCCTCCTGGCTGTTCGGACTGACGCGGTGAGTTTCACACCACTCAGCCATGGCCTCAAATACCGGTGTCACGTCATCACTGAACGAAATCGCGCGGAATAGCTCCGACATAGATCGCCCTCCTTGTTAGAGGGGCGAGAGCTCGTATCAACTCCCAAGCGGCCGTTGCCATTGCATTCCAGCCGACGAACAAACATACGCTTATCGGTCGATGCCGCCAATTAATTTTGACATGGTACGGTCTCACAAATTGCCCAACCTCAGAAAAGACTCTGAACTCTGCCGTAACGTCATGGTCAACGCGCTCGTTTGGGAATCTTCATACATTGGAGGGCAAAAAGTGAAACGGATCGAGTCTCGGCGTACAATTTTGTCGCAATATCGCCCATCGATAGTGGAAAGCTAACTAACCGAAACCAAGTCCGGAGTTGCCGATGTCCGACAAATCCTGCCCAGTCCCAACGCCCGAAGAGCGAAAATACATTGAGATCAAGGACGCCGCAGAGCGCGCGATGCTCGACAAGGTTTTCGCGGCTATCAATGAAGCTGCCGCGGAGGTCGCGGACAGATTTAGAGAGGCCGGACTGGCGTTCGAGCCAACAAGCGCCGACTATTTTAAGTTCACGGTCCAGCAGGTCATGTTCGTGAGCTTGAGCGGGGGAGATCCCGACACTTTAAAGGGCGGCGATGCCGAGATCGGCCAGCGCATTGTCAACAACGCTCAGCATATTATCGACCACTACTGGCGGAGCGCTGGCGAGATAACTAACGACGGCTAGAGCCTTGGCGTCATCCGTTCCGGCGTGAAAGCCATATCCTCTTCGTCTGAGCTACCGCGCCGCTTCTCCACGAGGGGCCTGATGTCCTCGGTAGCCACGTAACGGAGCCTGTCGATACCGTCAGTCGCAGCGTCGTATATGACATTCGCAACCTGTTTGCTCGTCGCCAAGCCACGCTTCTGGGCCTCAGCAATTGCTGGCCGCTTGGTCGACTTGCAGATGATTGACTTTGGTCTCACCGAATACCGCCGCAGAACTGATCTCTACACCACAGTCACCTGGGAGCCGGGATCGCTGATGGTCGTTCACACGGAAGGCAAGCAAGCATACGCTGACATGGTAAGAGGCAATCCTCCGACCTTCAACCGTTCAGGGCGGGCGGCAGTCGATCGACTGAGATCAAGACGTTCTGTCAGCGCGGACAACGGTGGTCGCTTGAATGACGCTCAATGCCATCATCGATTAAAGGACTTGGCTGGAACCGTGCATCCGCAGGTAGGTCGATCCGTGAAACATCCACCCTTTATGACGTCACCGCGACGCCAACGCGGGGATCGTGCTAACCAGCATCTTCGCGAGGTCAATGCCGCTCAGTCCACCCGGCATATCGACATCGGTGAAAACCGCGTCGATATCGAGCACGTCTGCCAAGAAGAGGCGGATGAGCATCTCATATTCTACGACGCGTTACAGCTTATTCATCTCGGTTCCCCGTGGTTGTTCAGGGAGGTAACGCGATACGGGGCTCGGCTCCCAGGGGATCACGGTGTGGTGGTCCCGTTGTGTTCTAGCAACGTCGTCTGATGCCCCCGAGAGCGCGCGCGCTCGTCGCCCCAATAGCGTCTGTCGCAGTCTGCTACCTTTTCGCATGACCTGTTTCCGGACCCTACCCCCAACGCTCCCCGCCCCGCACCGCGCCTCTTAGGCGATTGCCCGACGGTGCCAGTGGGCAGACGTAACGGCTGGAGTACGAGCAGGACGGGAAATAAGCAAAGTTGAAGTCGAGAATGGCGCTTCCGTCCGGGCGCAACGTACCGAGGTCTGCGCCCTTGATCGTATCGAGAAGGTAGCGCCCGCCTCCGTAAGTTTCGTTGCCTGAGGTGGCGTCAGTGAAAGGTAGGAATACGCCGCCGCCGTAGCCCTCGATCCAGTAAAGCGTCAGTTCTCCTCCGAGCACATCCTGTAACCCGCCGGTACGTGCGAAGGCGCGCATGGTCAACTCGCCATCAGCGCCCGTCGCAACGGTGATCCGCTCCTCGCGTGTCTCCTCGAGGCGAACAGTCAGGCGCAGCGAAGGATCATAGGGAAACATTGCGGGCCCCTGATAACCTTGTCGGTCCTGGGCCTCGATGGGTGATTGGGGATGCCCCCGGAACAGTTGGGAACGGGTGTCGCACCACGTTTGCCAGGCGATCGCGGGGTCTTCGCTCGTTCGGATATTACAGTAGAGATCCGCAATGGTTTGCCGCCACTCCCACAGTTGCTCGATCGAGTTCACCGGACGCTCCTTTTGTAAAACCTTGCCTTCGCCGCCCGACCCGGTGGTCGTCGCGATCACTTGGGACTCGGCTTCATCAAACATAGGAACGGCCATCCGAAAGCCAACCGGATTCCCGCTAACCTCCGGTCTGGTCGAGACCAAAAAAATATGGCTCATAAAGCGGGAGAGGTTTGCCGGCGGCTTTGGCGAAGGCGCGACCGCTATCGCCCCCTGAATCCCGTGATGCTACGCGAAACCTTAGAGCCAACGCAAACACCTCGATGGCTATTCCTTTTGGCAGTAGTTCGGAATCTCTAGTTACAACGTGGCGGTGTTCTCAAAAGAAGGCGTGTCCACACGAAAATCCGAATAGCCGATCAGCGGCGATCAAGGTCATCGGGCGATTGCTTTCGTCTTCGGCTATGATCGTAATCGTGTTATGCGCGTCCGTCGACGCTCTTTACACTTCGCTACGCTTCAAAAGGTAGTCCAGGCCGCCGGATCGATACCAACGGAAGCCGTACGGCTCGAGCACCATTCGATGCTTTCCGCCTTGGTCGATATGGCTATCGTGGCCGTCGAGAATGTCGATCAGCACCGACGCGTCCTCGTTGTCTTCGATCCGGAAACTGATCTCGACAGGCTTGTCGTGGAAGCTGTGGATAATCGCCAATACGTTCCTCCTCCATTCGTAACGCAGGATCAGGACACCGGGATCACCGCAGTCGATGACTGCGAATTCGCCCCAGCCGATCTCCGGTGCCTCTTTCCGCATGCGGATCATCCGCTCGGTCCAGTTCAGCATGGATTCGCTGTCTCGGCGCTGAAACGCGACATTGACGTGATCGTATCCATATGGCCCATCGGAAATCACCGGTAGGACCGGCTTCTCGCCTTTGGTGAAACCTCCTTGCGGTTCGTTGGACCACTGCATCGGGGTGCGCGCGCAATTCCGCTCGGGAAGCGTCAGGTCATCGCCCATTCCGATTTCGTCGCCATATCGGAGGACGGGTGTGCCAGGCAGCGAATACATTAGGCTGTACGCCAGCTTGAGCCGGCGGACGTCTCCCCCAAGCATGGGCGCAAGCCTGCGCCGAATGCCGCGATCGTATAGCTGCATGCCCTTCTCTGGCCCGAACGCGGAAAACACCGTTTGCCGCTGACTTTCCGTGAGGCGGCCGAGATCAAGTTCGTCGTGGTTCCTCAAGAAGACGCCCCACTGCCCGGTCTTCGGCAGGTCTCCAGTGTCACGCATCGCTTTGACGAGCGGTCGAGTATCAGCACTTGCCATTGCATAGAATAGCGCTTGGTTGACATGGAAATTGAACATCATCTGCATTCGGTCGCCGTCATTGCCGAAATATTCAAGGTTTTCCTTTGGCACGACATTGGCCTCGGCGAGAATGATGCTGTCGCCCTTCCGCCACTGAAGAAATTCACGGAACGCTCGGAGCATTTCGAACTGCTCCCTGGGTTTCTTGACGTCTGCTCCCTTCTCGGCGATGACGAAAGGCACGGCGTCCATGCGAAAGCCCGAAACGCCTAGCTGAATCCAAAAACCCATGATTTTCAGAATTTCAGCCTGGACGAGCGGGTTCGCGGTATTCAGGTCGGGTTGGAAATCGTAGAAGCGGTGGAAATAGTACTCGCCGGATTGCTTGTCCCGCGTCCACGTTGACTTCTGGACCCCTGGAAACACCATCCCTTCGTCGGCGTTTTCCGGCTTCGTCTTCGACCAAACATACCAGTCTCGGTAACGGGAGTCCTTATCCGCCCTTGCCTCCTTGAACCAGGGGTGCTCGTCGGACGTGTGGTTGACCACGAGATCGATAAGAACGCGAATGCCCCGTTGTTTTGCGCCATGCGTGAACTCGACAAAATCACCGAGCGTGCCGTAACGAGGATCGACGTTATAGTAGTCGGACACGTCGTAGCCGTCATCTCGTCCTGGTGACGTTTGGAAGGGCATGAGCCATATCGCTGTGATGCCAAGGCCCGCCAAATAGTCGAGACGGCGCTGCAGCCCCTGGAAATCGCCGACGCCGTCACCGTTCGAGTCCATAAACGTTTCGACCGACAAGCAGTAGACAACGGCGTTCTTGTACCAAAGATCGTTAATCATGCGTGTTGCTCCTGCCACCGAAGATGGTGACGGAAGCGCTTTAGAGCCCGAAAGGTTCCGAGCGCCGCGGAGCGATTCCTATCGGTGAGTGTCTGGCGACTACATCTTTGAAGATGCGACCTTCTGCCTCGTTACTCGCCGAAGGTCACGAGGCCGTCGATGTCGCATGCGTGGCCGTCGGCGTCGTCGACGTACCTACGAAAGCCCCGTGGCCGGGCGCGTCAACTTTGCGGATGAGTTCCCTAGCCTGCACCAACTTTTCGAGGAGCGGCTCTACTTCGTCCTGTCTGGGGACGTTGTGCGAAAGCGATGTTGCTGCTGGACCGGGACCAGCCTTGCGAGAGATGTCGTCCTCCAACGACGATCTGCGGAAAGTCCGAGGACGAACCCGCTCTTTGGCAGAAGACTATTTCGTCATTCTCAAATATCGGCTTCCAGCCGAAACCCTCCGAGAAAATCGGTGGGAGCGTTTGAGGTCGGAAGCACCAAGCGCGAAATAGCGGAAATTATCTGTTGCATGACCAACACCTCTCATTCGTGGCGCACACCGTCGATTCACGGTCAGAATCCGTGGCTTACGACCTCTCATTCACGGAATATAGGAAGATCGACCAGCTGTGGCGGGAGGTCTTTTTCCCAGTCAGCCAGGTGAAACCGGCGATCGCCAGCCAAGCGACGTGCCGATCGGCGCTCGGCTTCAGCGCGAAAAGGTCACACCCTTAACAGCTGGTCAGCGACAGCGGCGACATCTTCGCCGAGAGGGCGGTCTTCCTCAACGAACGGCGACAAAACGCGAACGAACGAATGCGTCTTTGCCGTCTCTCGACCACACCGATGGTGCGGACGCAGGTCGACTGCCTGAGCGGCGGCGAGTAATTCGCAGGCAATGACAAGCCGCCACAGGTCGAGCATCGTGCCGAATTTTCGAACGGCAAGCGCCGATTGCGTCGCATGGTCTTCCACGCCCTCGGACACGGTGAGGAAATCGAGCATCACCGGGTTGGCCTTGTGCCGGATATCAGCCATCAGCGCCGCGACCGTCTTCTGCAAGGGCACGAAGCCGGCCGATGGTCCGCCGGTGGGAGAAAGGTAGCGCGGCAAGCCATTTCTGGCCGAACCGGTCAGCTGGATGAAACGGCCAGCGGAGGCCGAAGCCGCTTGAGCGACCGCGAGGCCAAGTGTCTCGAAAACCAGTGCAAGCGATGGTGTATGAAAATTGCCGCTCGACAGAACCCGCTTTTCGTCGATCAGCACCACCGGGTTGTCGGCCGCCGCGTTAAGCTCGGTCTCGACAGTGGCCTTGGCTGCAGAGAGCGCCGTCGCCAGCGAACCATGAATGGGTGCGAGACAGCGAAGGCTGAGAGGGTCCTGCAGGGCCGTTGTTGTCTCGAACAGTGTCGATCCTTCGAGCGCGCTCAGCAGGCGCGCCGCTTCCTCTGCCTGCCCGGCTGCCGGACGGGCGGACTGTATTCCCGGAGACAGGATAAGCGGATTTCCACCAAGCGCCTCGAATGTGAGGCCGGCTGCCTTCCGCTGGGCGTCGAAAATGCGTTCCGCATCGAAGAGAAACAGAGCGCCTGTTCCGACGGATAAGGCGGATGCGTTGATGAGCGAAATCCCATCCTTCGGCAGCAGGCGGGCAGGCGAAAGGCCGGCCAGCCGCAAAGCCTCCTTCGCAGGGTGGAGCGTCCCCAGGAACTCAGCCTCGCCCTCACCTACAAGCGAGCGGGCCATGGCAGAAAGGACGACGAGATCGCCCGCGCCGATCGAACCCAGCGACGGCATGACAGGATGCACCCTGGCATTCAGCATCGCAAGCAGCGCCTCGAAGGTCTCAAGCGAGATGCCCGAGCCGCCAACTGCCAGCGTGGCGATCCGCGTGGCCAACACCGCGCGCGTCGCGTCGCGTTTCAGCGGCTCGCCGACGGCCATCCCCCGTCCACGAATGAGGGTCAGCTGGAAAGCCTCGAAATCGCCAGTGACCGCCGTCTTGAGGTTTGCCCCAAGGCCGGTATTCATCCCGTAGATTTGTTGCCCGGCGGCTGCCGCCTCCTCGAGGATGCGGCGAGCGGTCAGCAGACGGCCGCGAACGGTTGAGGATGCGGCGACCTCCTGATCATCTCTGGCAATCGCGGCGATATCCTCGATCGTGACATCTGCGCCGGAGAACTCGATCGTCATGCGAATCTGAGCCTCTGGCCGATGCCTTCCTTATGGGCCTTCATCAACAATGCATGCCCAAGGGCTATATCGCTCAGCGACAGGCCACGATGCCAAAGTAGGATCGTCTCGTCGTCGTTCGCGCGCCCCGTCTTTAACCCGGCGACGACCTGGCCAAGCTCGGCATGCAATGTCTGTTCCGAGAGCCGGCCGGTCTCCACGTGAGCCCTCAGCGAGCCGAATTTGCCGGATTTGCATTGGCCCCAGTCATCAACGACCAGCTTGTCCATAATATCCGTCAGCGATAGTTCGACCGCGCTCATCGTCCCATACGGGACGACGAAAGCACCCTTCTTGATCCATTCCGTCTTCAGCATCGGCTCTGGTTCGGAAAGACGCGATGCCTCGACGACGATGTCGGCGTCCTCCACGCAGTCGCGCCAGTTGTCTACGACGGTTATCTTCTTCCCGAGATCGGCTTCCAGCTTAGCACCGAAGGCTTCGCGGCTTTCAGTTCGTCGCGAATGAACGCGAATTTCGTCGAAATCGAAGAGATGGTCGAGAAGACGGACATTCCAGTAGGCCGTACCCCGCGCACCGATATGACCGAGCACCTTGGAGTTCTTTTTCGCGAGGTGGCGCGCGCCGAGCGCGGTAACCGCGCCGGTGCGCATATCAGTAATGACAGTCGCGTCGAGGATCGCTTTCGGCACGCCCGTGCGCGGGTCGAAGAGGTTGAGCACGCCGAATTCGGAGGGATAGCCAAGTTTATAGTTGTCGACGTAATCGCCGACGACCTTGACCCCTGCAAGGCCGATCGGTGCAACATAGCCGCGCAACACGTTGAAATGTCCGTGGAAACTCGGGTCGGGCTCGAGGTGGACCCGTGGCTCGATGACGGTCTGGCCATTGCCCTGGGCTTTGAGCGATGTCTCGATGGCAGCGAGGATTTCGGCGTCCGTCAATGCCAGTGCTTCGATGTCGAAGGCGTTCAGGTAGTCGATATAGATCGGGTCCATTGTCATCTCTTTTATCGTTTGGACGGCGCACCGACGCCGAGGTTTTGGCGCAAGGTGCTGCCTTCATAAGTTTCGCGGAAGACGCCCCGGCGGCGTAGTTCCGGCACAACATGGGTAACGAAATCCTCAAGCCCCGAAGGAAACAGCGGTGCCATGACATTGAAACCGTCAGCAGCCCCTGCCCTGAAACGCTCTTCCATCGCGTCGGCGATCTGTTCGGGTGTCCCAACGACCTGCCAGTGGCCGCGCGCACCGGCGAAATGGCGAGCCAATTCGCGAATGGAGAGGTTCTCGCGCCGGCCGAGATCGATGATCAACTGCTGCCGGCTCTGGATCAGATTGGTCGGTGGCATGTCGGGTAGAGGCCCGTCGAGCGGATAGGCCAAGAGGTCCTGGATACTGAGATAGCTCGCCAGCAAGGCGACGCCGACCGCGTCCGGGATCAGTTCCTGGAGCTCGCGATATTTGGCCTTCGCCTCGCCTTCGGTGGACCCAATGATCGGCGAGATGCCCGGCATGATCTTGATGTCGTCGGGCTGGCGGCCGTATTTGACCATCCGCGCTTTGACGTCGTCGTAGTAAGCCTTGGCCTCCCCCAGCGTCTGCGACGCGGCGAACACCACATCGGCAGTACGCGCCGCCAGTTCCTTGCCGACGTCGGAAGCTCCTGCCTGAACCATGATGGGGCGGCCCTGCGGCGACCTTTGGCTCTGGAGCACCCCCCCGACGGTGAAGTGCTTTCCGCGATGGGAGAGCGGATGGAGCCTGTCGTGGTCGAAGAACCTCCCTTCCCCCCGCGGAAGATACGCCCCCTGGTCGACGCCATCCCACAGAGCGAGCGCCGCGTTGGCGAACTCCTCGGCACGCTCATACCGCTCCGAATGCGGACGCAAGCCGCTGCTTGCGAAATTCTCGGCCTCCAGCTCGCTCGCCGACGTCACGAGGTTCCACCCCGCCCGACCGCCGCTCAGTTGATCGAGCGAGGCGAAGGTCCGGGCCAGCCCATAGGGATCATTGTAGGTGGTCGACGCCGTTGCGACGAGGCCGACATGCGAGGTGTTGACGGCAAGGGCCGCCAGCAGGCTCAAGGGCTCGAACCCGGTGGAGCGGGCCGCCTGGCTCGCCATATCCGGATTGCGCTCGCGGATTGCGGCTGCGTCCTCCACGAAGATCATGTCGAACTTGCCACGTTCCGCTGTGCGCGCAAGCTCGATGAAATGGGCAATATCGACACCAGCCGGCGCGTGGGCGTCGGGATGACGCCAGGCAGAAATATGATGGCCGCCGGCCATCAGAAAGGCGCCAAGACGCATCTTGCGATCGCTGCTCATGATGCACTCTCTTCAGTGGCAGGATGGGGAGGACGTGGAAGTCCAAGATGCGACCGCAACGTCTTGCCTGTTTTTGCCTCGATCAGCCCTCGCCTGCGCATTTCCGGCACAACGTCGGCAGTGAAGGCGTCCGCGGCCGACAATGTCGGCGGCAGGATCGTGAAACCATCGACCTTCGCCGCTATTTGCCACGTCTGAAGCGCGTCGGCGATTTCGGTGAAGCTGCCGATCGGAACAAGCCCCGCAGGCCCACCGGAATCTATGCTCTGCAGGCTGTCATACTGTTCCTGCGCCATCTCGCGGGTGGCGGCGGCAAAGGGAACGACGTTCGACAGCAGCCGCACATCGCCGCGCGAGCGACCAGCCGCCTCCAGCGCGGCCTCGAACAATTGAACAGCTTCGACTGTGCCTTCTCCCGATGTCTCCTGAAGCAGGACCACTTCGCCGAACTCGGCAGCGAGGGCATAGTCCGCAGTCGTCAAAAGGTGCGCGATAACCGGCCGGCCCTGAGGCGACCTGTTGACGTTCAGCGGTCCCCGGACCGAGAAATGTTCGCCCTGATGATTGAGAACATGCATCTTGGTGGGATCGAAGAAGCGGGCATTCTGCTTATCGTACACAAACGCGTCGTCCTCGAAACTGTCCCAGAGAGCCCGGACGAGATCGATATACTCACGGTCGCGCGCGGGCTCACCCGCTGACGGGATGTTAAACCAGCCGCTGCGGCCCTGGCTGATCTGATCGAGCGATGCAAAGCGGCGTGCAAGATTGTAGGGCTCGTGCTGAAATGTGGCCGCTGCTGCGAGCAACCCGAGACGCTCAAGCTTGGTGGCAAACGCGGCAACGAGCGTCGTGGGCTCGAAGGGTGTCGCGATAGAAGACAGCGCATCCAGCGGCCTAGCACCATGGAGGTCCGCGATCAGCGCGAAGTCGAAGCCGGCGTTCTCAACCTTTACCAGCTGCGACAGAAGTGCCTCAAATGAAAGCTCTTTGACGTCCGCGCCGTCGCGCCACGCCGACAAGTGATGTCCGAAAGGGGTAAGCGAAAATCCGAGAAGCATGGACATCTCCATTTTCAAATCGAAAAGATCGCATCGCGCGTCAGTCTCCCGATGACCTCGTCACCGTCGACGACCGCCAGCTGGTCGCAATCTGCTGCAACCATGAGCGACAGGGCTTCGCGCAGATTGGCGTTACTTGGAACACTGGGGGCCGTCATCGGTGACGGTCCCGCCGTCATCGCGTCTTCAACTGAAAACAGACTGAGACGTTTGATCGCCCTGTCGATGCCGACGAAACTCGATACGAAAGCGTTTGCCGGGCGCGAGAGGATAGCGTCCGGCGTATCGTATTGGACGATCTTGCCCGACTTCATGATGGCGATACGGTCGCCCAGGCGGATCGCCTCGTCGAGATCGTGGGTCACGAGCACCACGGTCTTCCGAACGCGTTTCAGGATTTGGCGAAACTCGTCCTGGAGGCGTGTGCGGGCGATCGGATCGATCGCTCCAAAGGGCTCGTCCATGAGCAGCACGGATGGATCGGCCGCAAGAGCGCGGGCAACGCCGATGCGCTGCCTCTGGCCGCCCGAAAGCTGACGCGGATAACGCTTGAGCATTTCGCCCGGATCGAGCCCTACCAGATCGAGTAATTCATCGACGCGCTTGGCGGTTCGGGCTTGTTCCCACCCTAGCAGGTTCGGAACGGCGGCGACGTTCTCGCCGATCGTCATGTGGGGAAAAAGCCCGACGTTCTGGATGACGTAACCGATATGCCGGCGCAGTTTCACGGGATCAGCCTCCGTGACGTTTTCGCCGTTTACGAAAATCCGTCCTTCCGTCGGCTCGATCAGGCGGTTGATCATCCGCATCGTCGTCGTCTTGCCGCAACCGGACGGGCCGATCAACGCGACTGTCGAGCCCTCGGGCACGTCGAGCGTCAGGTCATCGACCGACGGCGCAGTGCTTTCGCCGTAGCGCTTGGTGACGTTCTCCATGCGGATCATACGGCAGCTCTCTCTGAAAAAAGCAGTTTCTCGACGCGCCCCAGCACGAATTCGGTCGTCAGCGCGAGTATAGCGATCGGCACAGCGCCGACCAGAAGGCGGGACATGTCCATCACGCCGATGCCGGTAGCGATGAAATCGCCGAGCCCGCCACCGCCGATGAAAGGAGCAAGCGTCGCACCTGCCAGAACCTGGACGGCAGCAGTGCGGGCACCGGCAAACATCGCGGGCGCAGCAAGCGGAATGCGGATCTTTCGCAATAGCTGGCTGCGGCTCATTCCCATGCCGATTGCAGCTTCGACCGCGTCCGCGTCGACGTCGCGCAGGCCAACAAAGGAGTTCAGGAGGATAGGTGGCAGCGCGAGCACAGTGAGAGCCACGATTGACGGCATGAGCCCAATGCCCAGAAGCGGCAGCATGATCGCCAGGATCGCCAGGCTCGGGACCGTCCTCAAGCCGTTGATGACATTGATCACGGCGAACGCCAGTCGGCCATAGGTCACGATCAGTACCGCAAGCGGCAACGCAATCACCAGCGCGATGGCAAGTGAAATGCCCGACATCAGGAGGTGCTGCCCAAGGGCGCGGAAAAACTCCGTCTGATGGTCGACAATCCAGAAGAAGGCCGTGCTCAGCATCGCCAACCTCACTGCCAGCCAACGAGCCGCTTTTCAGCGCGCGTCAGAAGGAAATCGAAGATGATCGCGAGAAGCGCCGTCAGAATGCCACCAACAAATATTTTCTCGGGATACTCCTGGTCGATGCCGATCAGGATGATGGTTCCAAGCCCGCCACCGTCGATGAACGCCGCAACCGTGGCAATGCCTATCACCGTGACAAGCGCGATGCGCGTCCCTGATATGATCAGCGGCATCGCAAGCGGCAGCTCGACCCGAAAAAGCCTCTGCCAGCGGCCGTAGCCCATGCCGTCTGCAGCCTCGAGCACGTCGGCCGGAACGCCGCGAATGCCTGTAACGACGTTTCGCAGGAGGATCAGCAGACAGTAGGAGGACAACCCGATAAGCGCCGGCTCCATGCCAAGCCCGACGAATGGGATCAAGAGTGCAAACAGCGCAAGGCTTGGAATAACGAAGATGATATTCGTCACGGTCAGTGCAAAGGCGTAGAGCCTTGGACGCCTCGCGCAAGCAATTCCGAGCACAAGCGCAATCACCATGCCGATCAGCACCGACGTGCTGGACAGGAGAAGGTGCTGCCAGACGGCAAGCGCTATCTCGGGAATGTGCTTAGGTGCCCAGTTCAAATGGAAACGATCCTGCCTGCTGTCACGCCGATACGGCCAAGCAGAGAACTTGGCCGCATTTTGCTTCCGGGGGAATGAAAACCTTCACCGTAATCAGATGCCCTGCGACTTCAAGAATTCCGCGGCGACGTCTGCCGGTTCTTCCTTGTCGCGGTCGACCTTGGCGTTGAGACCACGCATCGTGTCATTGTTGAGCAGCGGGCTGATCTTGTTCAGTACCTCGGCAATCTTGGGGTTCTTAGCGAGAGCGTCCTGACGGACGACAGGCACGAGATAGTAAGGCGGGAAGAGGTTCTTGTCGTCGTCAAGGATGACGAGCTTGTTATCTGAGATCTGCCAATCCGTCGCGAAACCGTAGGAGACATCGAGGTCCTTGCTGGTCAAGGCGCTGTAACGAATTCCGAGCTTTGCGAATATCTTGAACTCCTTGAATTCGATACCGTAGGTCTGCTTCAAGCCCGGCAGACCGTCCTTGCGTTCGCTGAACCCGCCCTCTGCGCCGAAGGTCAGGTCCTTGGAAACAGGGCCGAGGTCGCTCAAGGTCTTGAGCTTGTACTTCTCGGCCGTCTCCGGCAGCGTAATAATCGCGTAGCCGTTATTGATCTTTGTCGGCTCGAGAAGCGTCAGCTTCAGGTTCTTCTCGTAATAACCCTTGACGTCGGAATAGATCTTGTCGGCGGAGCCCGACAGGTCGCCCTTAACCACTGCCGCGAGAGCGGTGCCGGTATATTCCGGATAGAGATCGATTTCGCCGTTGGTCAAAGCGGTGTGCGCAACAAGCGTCGCGCCAAGATTCAGATGACGATCCACTTCAACGCCCGCCTTCTCCAAAGCCTGGGCATAGATTTCAGCGACGACGAACTGCTCGGTAAAATTCTTGCTGCCGATCTTAACCGCATCGGCATGGGCTGGTGCGATGGCTGCGACAGCAACGAAAGTGCCCGCAATCATCGCTGCCAAGGTCTTCGAAATCATTGCATTCCCCTCTTCGTTGAACTTCACCACGTGTTTTAAAAGCTCTGAATGACTTCGGCGCGCAAACGCGTGCCAATTTCTGCCTATCTAGGAGAAAATTGCCTTTGGGCCAGAGCTCGGCTTTCATCCGCGGTGACCGACCCGTGGGGGTTCAAATTTGGTTCTGCCGGCAGAATTGCTTCGCAAAAATCATGATATGGTAGAATCGACTACATCTTGCGTGTTGGAGTGCCCCCCATTTCGCCGGACAGCTCAGCTATTGAGACA
This sequence comes from Rhizobium sp. 05N430, assembly GCF_056396985.1. Lineage (NCBI taxonomy): Bacteria > Pseudomonadati > Pseudomonadota > Alphaproteobacteria > Hyphomicrobiales > Rhizobiaceae > Rhizobium > Rhizobium sp. 05N430. The sequence goes on from NZ_JBFTMO010000019.1 coordinate 82,779, forward strand.
ATGCTTTGATGAACTCCCTTGGGGAGGCCATTTTGAGCGCTGAGTGTGGATGGATTTCATTATAGTCTTCAATCCATCCGTCGATCTTCCGGAGAGCTGTGTC